>NZ_JAANHO010000017.1:0-35561 GCF_011800725.1 Bacillus sp. EKM208B
GGTAAAAGCAAAGGGAAAAGTTAAAGACATAAGCCGCAGAGTGTATACTATGAAAGATATTGATATGAACCAAAAAACAGAATTTGGCGTAACAAATCTTCAGCTTATGAAAAACGGTAATGCTCCTTATGCAAAAGATGGCACACAGATTAATTTACATCACTTGATTCAAGAAGAACCTGGCCCAATGCTTGAAATCCCAAACAGTTTACATACAAAATATAGTGATGTTATTCATAAGCTTAAGACTGATGGTGAAAGTTTTAGAAATGATAAGGTTTTAAAAGCACAATATGAAAGCTTTCGAAAGAGATATTGGAAGTGGAGAGCGAAACAATTTGAGAATGAGAATTGAGGTGTTTAAATTAAATGATTTATTCAAAGGTTGAAAACTTTATTAATGAAAACAAGCAAAATGCTATATTCACAGAGGGTGCAAGCCATGAAAACATAACTCGCATTGAAGAAATCCTCCAATGCGAACTTCCTATTAGCTATAAATGGTTCTTAGAAAAATACGGTGCTGGTGGTTTATTCGGGGTTTTAGTTTTAGGCTATAACTTCGATCATGCGTCAGTTGCAGATAAAACCAAAGAATATAAACAACATTATGGACTTGCTGATGGTCTTGTTGTCATAGAAGATGTTGATTTTTTTGCTTACTGTCTAGATACGAATAAAATGAAAGACGGAGAATGCCCTGTAGTGGAATGGGATAGGATAATTGGCTATCAAGATATCGCTGCAGAAAGCTTTATCGAATTTTTTTATAATAAGATTCAGGAAGCGAAAGATGACTGGGAAGAAGATGAAGACTGGGACGATTAATAAAAGAAAGCTCTCTTTTAGAGAGCTTTTTTCAGATTTTCAATTTTTAACAGGCTTTATAATGAGCAAACAGGCATTACTCAAAATACTCGCCGCGCCTATCCAAAGCAGCCATTGTGTTGCGGTCAGCCATGAGGCAGTTAGGATAAAGAGTCCAATGGCAATTGATATATAATTGCCGGCTCGGTCCAGTTTACGTTTGCAATGAATTTTATATTTAGCATGAGAAATAAATTGATCAATTTTATCTTTCAGCTCATAGCATTTTTCCTTCATCTTATCCTCTGTTTCTTTTACTTTTCGATAAAGCATATTATTCATCGTCTGCACCCCCATATCGCCGTTTTGAAAATTCAGCCATGATTTTTTCTTCATAGTCATCTGAGATGAATTGTGCCTGATCTTCAACTTTTAAATGTGCTTTTTCTTCAAAACCATCCTGTTCTTCACCATCAAAACGATAAAGTTTTTGCAATAGCCTCCAGAATGTTTCAATTTCATCAGTTGTGAAGTCTTGAAACATATCCACTAAAAAATAGGTGGATTTTTCTGAACAGGAAATTAACGCTTTTTTTCCTTCAGCGGTAATCTCAATATTGATTGCACGTTTATCCAGTTTGCTTGGCACAGTGTGAACATATCCTTTTTTCGCGAGGCTTGAAATTAATTTGTTAGCGGTTTGTTTTGTTGTGCCCAGCTTTTTAGCGATATTCATAAGTGTGGTATCTTCCGTCGGTAAATGGGCAATAGCAATAAGAGTCATGTGCTGTCGGGAAGTCAGCATTTCTAAGTATTCGTCCCCCCGAGCCTGCACTTTATTGACAACCGAAAATAATGATGCGTAACTTTGTTGCATAACATGCAGTTCCTTCATTAGTAAATTAATATCCATAAGGTATCTCCTATCTGAATTGTCACCATGTTGACAATTACAATATACATCGAAATAGAAAATAAGTCAACGTGGTGACTAATAGTAGCGGGTGCGGCTGTTTTCAAAAATGTCACAGGCAGTCGGAGTGTTTACAAAAGGGGAAATAAGTATAATAAATGCGAAAAGGGCATTAATCCAAAGTGAGAAGGTGTTTGACATGCAGAAAGTGAACTGGTCAGAACAGTATGAATGGTTCAATAAACAGGATGAAAAAGACGGGCGTTTAATGGCGCTCCTTCGTCATGAGCTTACATATGAGGAAGTCATACGGTTATATAAGAAAGGGTTTTATTTGAAATCTAAAGAAGGGGAGGTTTCGTTAAGTAAGAACGATATCCTTCGTATGTTTGGGGTTGAAGAGAGGCAGGGCGGCGTATCTTGATGAACGGGAAGAGAAAAACTCTTCCCGCTTTTCATGGCAGCTGTTATTCTTTTTCCAGCATAGAAGTCAGCCATTCTCTTAATGTATTCTTCTGCACATACCGCTTTCCGTTTCTCGTGATATGCGGAATGTCAGAGGTGTCGGGCACGATTTGTTTTGCTTCTTCCTTCGTAACTCCTAAATAATAACCAATATAGAAGTGCAGATCTTTTTCTTTAATGAGAATGTGGTCAGTGTGTTCATGAGGATCAGGTGATTTAAAGTTTTTCAATCCGTCTCCGATGAAATATCCGGCTAAAGCGATTCCGATGCCGGTAATGATATCCATACAGCAAACCTCCAATAAACGTTATCACTTTTTATACGGTGAAGCCGGCTGAAAGGATTCAGCCTTCATCAAAACCGCCCGGCGTTTATTGCTGAGCTTTTCCACCTGCACCTTTCCGGAGAAGAAAACAGCGCCTCCGCCCATATCCGCCAGCCGATCGGGCGTGAGCGAGTTGACAAGCTGTTTTTTATCATCCATATCGGCCCAAAGACCTTGGCTGACTGCAACGCCGGGAAGCACCTGTTCGCCGACCGAAGCTGTTAATTCACACTCGCCGCGGTGATTCCAAACTCTAACGGTTTCCCCGTCTTCTATGTTCCGGCGTACAGCATCCTCTGTATGAATAAAAAGCTTTGGCGCTTTTTCTAATTTTACGTGTTTTTCATTATTCGAAAATGTTGAATTTAAAAAATTATGATTCGGTCCCGGGACAAATAAAAGCGGAAAATCATCATCGCTCTCAAGAGGGATGTGTGTCGGCAGCGCCGGATAACCGTCCTGTTTCATCTTTTCCGAATATAATTCAATTCTTCCGCTCGGTGTCTTGAGCTTTCCCGGAAAAAGCGGTTTTTTCCGTTTGGCTTTCATGAAGGAATGGCGTGAGAGCGCTTCGTAATCAATATCCTCGATATACGGATTGTCGGGAAAGTCCAGCGCCTGTCTGATCAACTCTTCATCGGAATCCTGAAGCTCCTGCTCGGTAAATCCCATTGCTCCGGCAAGCAAACGGAACACTTCCGTATTCGATTTGCTGTCCCCGTAGGGTTCGATCACCGGTTTTTGCAGCTGAATAAAATGATGCCAGTAAGACGTGTAAAAATCTGTGTTTTCAAATGCGGATGCAGCAGGGAGCACGATATCCGCATATTTGGCGGTTTCCGTTAAAAATAGATCGTGAACGACTGTAAATAAATCCTCCCGCAGCAGGCCTTTTCTGACTTTATTCGCTTCCGGCGCAACCACTGCAGGATTCGTACCGTAAATAAACAGGGAGCGTACGGGCGGTTTTGTTTCTAAAAGAACGCTTCCGAGCCTGTTCATATTAAATGATCGCGGCTTCCTGCCGTAAAGCAGATCAGGCCGCTGGAGCGCTTGTCTGTTATAGTTTAATACCGCGCTGTTGTGCTTGATTGCGCCTCCTCCGGTGTTGAGCCACTGTCCTGTAACAGCCGGAAGGCAGGCGACGGTGCGGACGATCATTCCGCCGTTGTCATGGTGCTGAATGCCGTTTCCGATCCTGATAAGGGAAGGGGAGGTTTCCCCGTACATTCTCGCAAGACGTCTGATATCGTCGGCTTTAACGCCTGTAATAGCAGAAACCGTTTCCGGATCATAGTGTTTAACATGCGCTTTTAATTCGTCACTGCCTTCGGTGTATTCTGTGAGAAATGCTTCATCGTGAAGGTTTTCGTCGAATAAGACATGCATGATACCGAGGGCGAGTGCGGCATCTGTGCCGGGGCGAATGGAAATAAACCAATCGGCAAGCCGGCCGGTTTGGTTCTTATGTACATCGATAACGACAATTTTAGCTCCTTTTTTCCGGGCTTTTTGAGCAATCATGACTTGATGCATATTCGTGCTGACGGCATTGATCCCCCAAAAAATAAAGAGCTTTGCATGTATGGTCTCCTCCGGATCAGTACCCGCTCCTTCACCCATTGTATAGTTATAGCCTTCAGAACCGGCTTTGCTGCAGATCGTCCGTTCGAGATGACTCGCTCCGAGACGATGGAAAAAACGGCGGTCCATTCCCTCTGCCGCCAGTTTTCCCATATTGCCGTAAAAGCTGTACGGAAGAATGCTTTCCTCTCCTTCTTCGGCAATAAGCTCTTTCCAGCGCGCACTGATCGTATTGATCGCTTCCTCCCAGGAAATAGGCGCAAACGCGGCTTCACCTTTTTTACCGATCCGTTTTAACGGAACGGTTACGCGCTTCTCATCATAAATACGCTCAGCCATGTGTCTGACTTTGTTGCAAATATTCCCTGATGTGACCGGGTGATCGGGGTCTCCCTGAATGTTAACGATTTTTCCGTCTTTTTTTGTCACAAGCAAGCCGCATTGATCGGGACAGTCTAGTGAGCATACCGACTTAAATACCCCGTTCGGCTGTGTTGCAGCAGAATTCATAGCCCATTTCTCCTCTTTGTTTATATTGTAAGCATTATAACATTTCAAAATCGAACGTCAATTCAGAAAAAAGTGTTGACATCACGGAAAGACTTTTCTATGATGAGTTTATTCTTTTAAACAGCCTGACAATTTCATCATTTTATTTTCTATCCAGAGAGGTGGAGGGACTGGCCCTACGAAACCTCGGCAACATTTATTGTGCCAATTCCAGCAAGCGTATGCTTGAAAGATAGGAAAGGATGATCTATACATATTTGTGCGCTTCAAGCGCATAAAGACGGTATATGAATCTCTTTCCTTCTTTGGGGAAAGAGATTTTTTTATGAAAAAATTTATGTGAAAAGGATGTTTTGCACCATGACGGTTTTAATTACCGCACCATATCACGACGAGGGGCTGAAGGAGCTGACTGAGCTGTTCGGCCGGACTGTGCACCGGCCGTGGAAGAAGCACGGCCGGGCCTATCGGGAAGATGAATTGATCCGAATGATTCAAGAGACAAACGCGTCGGGGCTTATTACTGAACTTGATGAGGTGTCTGAGCGTGTTATTGACATATTGCCCGATACCGCTTTTATCGGTGTCTGCCGAGGAATGCCGTCTAATGTGAATATTGCGGCGGCGACTAAAAGAAAAATCCCCGTTTTCTTTACACCGGCCCGCAATGCCCAGGCTGTTGCTGAAATGTTTATCGGAAATGTGATTTCATTTTTGCGTCATACGTATTCTTCCCATCAGTGGCTGAAGGACGGGAAGTGGAATGGTGATTATTTGCAGGCTTACGTCAAATTCAGAGGAAATGAGCTGACGGGGAAAACAGTCGGCCTTATCGGTTTCGGAGCTGTCGGACAGAGAATCGCCCGGCTATTGGCCGCTTTTGACTGCAAGGTGCTTTACTATGACCCATTTGTCCGTCATGAAAACCGGGAGTATGAAAAAACGACGATTGAACGGGTATTTTCTGAAAGTGATATTGTTTCCGTTCACTTGCCGCGCACAGAAGAAACCATCGGCCTTATCGGCGCCCGGCACTTTCAATTGATGAAACAGGGAGCTGTTTTTGTCAATACGTCAAGAGCGGCGGTTACAGACAGGGAAGAGCTGCTGCGGGTGCTGAAAGAACGGCGGATTAAGGGAGCGATCCTTGACGTGTTTTATCACGAGCCGCCTGAATCTTCTGATTATGAATTGATCTCTTTGCCGAATGTGTTAGCGACTCCCCATTTAGCGGGTGCAACATTTGAAGTGGAAGATCATCATGTGATGATTTTAAATGGAGCGCTTTTCAAATGGAAACATGACCAAACCTGCTCAATACGTGAACTTTATAACAAAAGAGAACTTGAAACGGAAGGAGGAGGCTGTAATGGCTGAACAAAAAGGCTACCTTGTATTTGACATCGGAACGGGGAATGCGCGAGTCGCGGTCGTGACAGCCGGCGGTGAAGTGACCGCGCTTGAAAGGGAAGACATTGAATATGTGACGGATCCGCTTTATCCGGACGGACGATATTTCTCACCGGAAGGGCTATGGACGCAAATCAGCGCTATGGCAAGGAAGGTTATTGCCAAAAGCCCTCATATTACATTAATCGGAATCACCTCAACAAGCCAGAGGCAGGGAATTGTTCTGATCAATAAAGATAAAAAGGCATTTCTCGGTCTGCCCAACATTGATAACAGAGGCCGTGAATGGAAAGACGGGATTGAGGCAAAAGAAGAAGTGCATCAGCAAACCGGACGTCTTCCGAGCGCTTTATTTTCCGCCATGAAACTTGTCGGATTAAAAGCTAGACAGCCGTCTTTATGGAAAGAAGTGAAGTACATCACAAGCATCAGTGACTGGGTGACATTTGAGCTGAGCGGTATTTTAAGCTATGAACCGTCACAGGCTGCTGAAACACTGCTGTTTGACGTAAGGAAAAAGGCGTGGTCAGAGACATTATGCAACATCTTCGGTGTGCCTTCTGCCATTCTTCCTTCACTCGTCCGATCTGGGACGGTTGTCGGAATGTTAACGTTTAAGAAAACGGCGGTTCTCGGTCTTTCTGAAAGAGTGCCTGTGATTGCAGGCGGGGGAGACACACAGCTTGCCATCAAAAGTGCAGATGCAAAGCCGGGAGATATCGTCATCGTATCCGGCACGACGACGCCGATTATAAAGATAACAGCTGAGACCGGAACTGAAAGTTTAAAGAATGCATGGCTGAATTGCCATACAGAAGAAGGTCAATGGCTCCTTGAAACGAATCCGGGTGTAACAGGACTCAATTATCAAAAATTAAAATCCATTTTTTATCCGAATGAATCCTACGGCGTCATGGAACGGGAAATCGCAAGTCTGCCGAAACATGATCATGCTTGTATTTCTGCGTTAGGCTCCTATTTATCGCCAGAGAAAAACGCACTGGCAAAAGGCGGATTTATTTTTGACGCTCCGCTGTCTCAAAACTTAAGCAGAGCCCATTTTGTCAAAGCCGCACTGCTGGAAATCGCTTTTTCAATCAAATGGAACTATGAGGCGTTAACAGAGGTGGCTTCCTTTTCACAAGATTATGTGAAGGTGTGCGGCGGCGGTTTCCAAAGTGATGCTTTGACGCAGTTTCTTGCTAACCTTCTCCAAAAGAAAATCTATAAGAGAGAGGGGTTCAGCCAGGCATCCGCAATGGGAGCGGCAATGATTTGCAACGAAGCTCTCGGTGTGAAAGCAGAGCTTTCGAGCCGCACAAAGGTAATTGAGCCGGAAGCGGATCAGACGGATCTCTTCCTATATGAAGAATGGAAACATACGCAAGAATTATTTACTCATTTTCAGCCGGCGGTGAAAGCCTGACTTGGGGATGAGATGACAACATGAAAGATTGCTGAGGAGGAACAAAAATGCTTAATAAAATAGGAATTCCGAAACAGCTCGCCTGGGGATTTTTAGGGGTCGTGCTGTTTATGATGGGGGACGGCCTTGAACAAGGCTGGCTCAGCCCGTTTTTAGTTGAAAACGGCTTGACGGTACAGCAATCAGCATCCCTGTTTACGGTTTACGGTATTTCTCTCGCTGTGGCGTCTTGGTTTTCAGGGGTCTGCCTCGAAGCCTTCGGCGCAAAGCGGACGATGGTTATGGGGCTGTTGTTTTACGTGATCGGAACAGCCGCGTTTATCGCATACGGATTTGAAAATCTTAATTTGCCGGTGATGTATGTCACGTATTTTATTAAAGGGCTGGGTTATCCGCTGTTTGCCTATTCATTTTTGACATGGGTGATTTACCGGTCGCCGAAAAACAGGCTCAGTACGGCGGTCGGCTGGTTCTGGATTGCATATTGCTGCGGGATGTTTGTATTCGGTGCTTGGTATTCAAGCTGGGCCATCAAATCCTTCGGCTATTTGAATACACTGTGGAGTTCAATTTTCTGGGTCTGCCTCGGCGCGTTTTTTGCTTTGATTTTAAATAGGGACCGCTTTGAAAAGAAAAAGGCAGATAAGCGGGAAAAGGCGCAGGAATTAATGAAGGGAATCACCATCCTTGCTGAAAATCCGCGCGTGCTCTCTGGGGGGATCATTCGGATCATTAACAGCATCGGAACATACGGATTTCCGGTATTCCTCCCGATGCATATGGCGCAGCACGGCATTTCTACAAATGTATGGCTTCAAATTTGGGGAACGATCTTTCTCGGAAATATCGTCTTTAACTTAATCTTCGGCGCAGTCGGCGATGCCTTCGGCTGGAAAAAGACTGTCATGTGGTTCGGGGGAGTGGGCTGCGGCATTTTTACTCTTTTATTATATTATGCACCTGTTGTATCACATGGGAACTTGCTTTTCGTCAGCATTGTCGGTTTTATATGGGGAGGGCTCCTCGCCGGGTTCGTTCCGGTCGGGGCTATCGTGCCGACGGCGGCCGGCAGCGATAAAGGTGCTGCCATGTCTGTGTTAAATCTGGCTGCGGGACTGTCGGCATTTGTCGGCCCCGCGCTTGCCTGGGCGTTCATCGGACTTGTCGGCGCACAAGGCGTTGTATGGATTTTCGCAGCGCTCTATTTCGTAAGTGCAATCTTGACAAATCAAATCAAAATACCTGAAGAGAAAACGGCAAAACACAATAAAGCATTGCCTGAATACGCTTCTTAACAGCAGCGCCCCGAAAATTCGGGGCGTTTTTTACAGCTGCTGAAGAAACCCGGCAAAGCGCTGAATTTGTTCACGTAACGATTGTTTGTTTTCGTGAAATTGTTTGAAACGATGTCCGTTTGCTCCGGACGGATGCGGGAAGCCTTCCAGAATGACCGCATGACCCATTCTGCCGTTCTTCTTCAGCATGCGGCAGGCTGATTCTGCTGCTTTACCGAGAGGGATAAGCAGAATGTCCTTTTCTATCATTTCTATTTCATCCGGAAAACATCTCAGCGCGTAACGGCTGAGAAGAGCTGATCTGCTGATTGCCGGCCGATGTCCCGTATAGTTTTTCTGTTTATAAAAAACAGGGTGTTTGATAACGGACGTTGTATGAAGAAGCTCCCGTTTTGAATCAAATAACCGGGATGAATCCTCAACGTGAAGCGCGGCCGGCAGACCGCATTCATTAAGCATTTCGATGATGTTCTGTCTCATTGAACCGGAAAGTCCGGCCGCTTTTTTTGTTTCATACGCTATCGTTTCAAGAGTTTCGCCATCTTTTAAAAGCTGTGCCGCTTTTTTGTAAGCCAGCTGCATTTGAAAAAAACCGGGTGTGATTCCGGAAATGGCAACGACTGCATGAGGGTTAATATATTCATTATGAGGCGAATAATACAAATCCAGATCTCCGTCCTTGGCTAAATGGAAAGCCGGAGTCAGCAAATCCGATTTTGTAAATTCTCCCGAATATGATAGTGCTTTAAGCTGCTGCAAAAAACGCGCAAGCCGCTCACGATCGCAAATCATGTTATGCCTCCTTGAATCCGCCGGTTTCTCTTAGTGTCATCAAAAACGTCGGATGACATGCAGGCTCATACATCACTTTTACCGGCGTTCCAGAGCATTTTTAAGACGTGAGGCGTTCCTTTAACTTCGGCCGCCGTCGTTTGCACGGCTGTTTTTTTAGTGAGAAAATCTTCCTGCAGTTCTTTCTGCTTTTGCGATAACAGATCGGTTTCTGTTTTGATTTCATCAACGGCCGTCTGCATGGACGCTGTCGCGGCGTTAATCTTCTTTATATCAGGCGCTGTGTTTCTTTTAAAATGCACGGCGGATACGGCTGCATAAATTAATGCGGCAGCCGCAACGGCAGCACTGATATACAAAATGATGATCATCTTCTTTTCACTCCTTTTTTTCAGTTGATACCCTTTACGGATCGTGTTGAATCATTTTATTTGCTAATTGTTTTTTTTCTGCTTATAATGTGAAATCGTACATAAGGACATTCAGAAAGGGTGAAAGACGTGGAAAGCTTACAAAACAAAACGGCTCTTATCACGGGTGCGGGCAGAGGAATCGGCCGCGCCGCCGCTATCGCTTTAGCCAAAGAAGGAGTCAATATCGGTTTAATCGGCCGCACAGAAGCAAATGTCGAAAAGGTTGCGGAAGAAGTGAAAGCCCTTGGTGTAAAGGCATCATTCGCTGCTGCCGATGTAAAAAACCAAAAAGAGGTTGAGCAAGCCGTCTCCTCTATTAAAGAAGAACTCGGTGAGATTGACATCTTGATTAACAATGCCGGAATCAGCAAATTCGGCGGATTTTTGGATCTTACGCCTGAAGAGTGGGAAGACATCATTCAAGTTAATGTAATGGGTGTATACCACGTGACACGCGCCGTTCTTCCTGAAATGATTGAGAGAAAATCAGGAGATATCATTAATATTTCTTCTACGGCGGGCCAAAGAGGCGCCGCGGCGACAAGTGCGTACAGCGCTTCTAAATTTGCCGTTCTCGGTCTGACTGAATCTCTCATGCAGGAAGTCAGAAAACACAATATCCGTGTCAGCGCAATGACGCCGAGCACGGTTGCCAGCGACATGTCTATTGAATTAAATCTGACAGACGGCAATCCGGAAAAAGTCATGCAGCCTGAGGATCTTGCAGAATATATGGTTGCTCAATTGAAATTACATCCGCGCATTTTCATCAAAACTGCCGGTTTGTGGTCAACTAATCCTTAAACAAAAGGGGACCTGTCTTCGTGACGGGTCTTTTTTTGTTTCCGCAACCCGAATAAATAGGCATAAAGATCCGTTTTTGCAGAAAAAAGAGTGAAAAAGAAACCGATATCAGTTATAATTAAACTAAATAAACTATGTACCAAATGTTCATTAAAATTATTTTTCCCCGCTCTCCAAAAAACAAATCAATACAAATCAAACTGTCCGAACGATAAAAAGGAAAAACGGGATATAAAGAGAATATTTAGCACATGGAATAATTTGTTAGAAGGAAGGGTGTGCACATATTGAAAGAAGAAAAAAGAAGTTCAACCGGTTTTTTAGTGAAACAAAGAGCTTTTTTAAAGCTTTACATGATTACAATGACAGAGCAGGAACGGCTTTACGGACTGAAGCTTCTCGAGGTGCTGCGTTCGGAATTTAAACCCATCGGTTTTAAGCCGAATCATACCGAGGTGTACCGTTCACTTCACGAACTTTTGGATGACGGGATTTTAAAGCAAGTAAAAGTGAAAAAAGAGGGAGCCAAACTCCAGGAAGTCGTTCTCTATCAATTTAAAGACTATGAAGCTGCGAAGCTTTACAAAAAACAGCTGAAGACAGAGCTTGACCGCTGCAAAAAGCTGATAGAAAAAGCCATTTCAGATAATTTTTAAATCCGGCCGGAACGAACCCGGCCTCCCGGGCTCAAAAGATTTGTAAGGTTTGTTTTGTGATTCATTATACATAATAACAGGCTCGGAACAATACATATCAATAAAACCTTCAAACTTGACATCGACTCCTGAAGTGGTAACATAAAAAACGTGTGAAAAATACGAACAAAATACGAACAAGGGAGATGTTACCGATCTTAGATCAAAAGAAAATTGCTTTTATCGGAGCAGGATCAATGGCTGAAGGAATGATATCAGGCATGGTCCGCGCAAAAAAAATTCCCAACCAAAACATCTGCGTGACAAACCGCCGCAATACAGAGCGACTCGCTGAATTGGAACATCAATACGGAATTCAAGGCATTGCTTTTGACAGCATGAAAACCGAAGACATTGATGTCTTTATTTTAGCCATGAAACCGAAGGATGCTGAAATCGCTCTTGCTACGCTGAAACGGCGTATTCAACCTCATCAAATCATCCTGTCTGTTCTGGCAGGCATAACAACCTCATTTATACAACAATCATTACATGACCGTCAGCCAGTTGTAAGAGTGATGCCGAACACATCCAGCATGATCGGCGAATCGGCAACAGCTGCGGCTTTCGGAGACCATGTCTCTTACGGTTCAGCAAAAACCGCGGTATCCCTTTTGGAATGCCTCGGGGAAGTATACGTGATCAAAGAAGATCAGATGGACATTTTCACCGGCATCGCAGGCAGCGGACCGGCGTACTTTTATTATTTAATGGAGTTTATTGAAAAAGCAGGTGAAGAAGCCGGCTTAGACAAACGGCTGTCCCGCAAAATCGGCGCGCAAACGTTATTGGGCGCAGCTAAAATGCTGATGGAAACGGGTGAAAAACCGGATGTGCTTCGGGAAAACATCACCTCTCCAAACGGCACGACGGAAGCCGGCCTCGATGCGCTCAGGTCAGAAGGCGGCGGAGAAGCCATTGCCAAAGCCATTAAACACGCGACCGAACGTTCTATTGAGATCAGCAAAACAATTGAAAAAACGGCAGCACTATAATCGTTAAAAAACAGGAGTGATACAGTGACGTCTCGGACGAAGATCAAAAGAGTCGCGGTGAAAATCGGCAGCAGCTCACTGACGAGCCTGCACGGGGAAATCAGCAGAAGAAAGCTGGAAGCATTGGTGGATCAAATCGCACAGCTGAAAGACAGCGGCTATGAAGTGATTTTAGTATCTTCCGGCGCAGTGGCGGCAGGTTATCGGAAGCTCGGATTTATTCAGAAACCGGAAAGCCTCCCTGAAAAACAGGCTTCCGCTTCCATCGGGCAGGGATTATTAATGGAGGCTTATTCAAAGCTGTTTTTAGCGCACGGTTATGTCGCATCACAAATTTTAATTACAAGAAGCGACTTTTCCGATGAATACCGCTACCATAATGTGCGCAATACGATGAACGTCCTTTTGGAACGGGGCATTATTCCGATTATTAATGAAAATGACACGGTCACAGTCAACCGGCTGAAATTCGGAGATAACGATACACTCGCAGCGAAGGTGGCAGGTTTAATTGATGCCGACATGCTTGTGATTTTATCAGACATTGACGGTTTATATGATGATAATCCGCGCAGCAACCCGAAGGCGAAAAGAATCAGACATGTAAGTGACATCACTCCGGAAATAGAAGCAAGCGCGGGAGATGCCGGGAGTGAAATGGGAACCGGCGGAATGCGTTCGAAACTGGATGCTTTTAAAATTGTGATGGCCTCCGGTATTAAAGGCTTTCTCGGGCAGGCTAACATTCCGGACATTCTGCTTCAAGCGGTAGATGAGGCGGCTGAAGGAACTTATTTTGAAGCGGAAGGAACCCTGCCGTTAAACCACAAAGAACAATGGCTTGCATTTAATTCCGGCCCCGAAGGTGAAATTGTGATGGAAAAAGAAAGCAGCCGCGATGTCGCGAACGGAAATATGGAGCTGTCACCGCAGGACATCGAGCAGATTAAGGGCAGATTCAGCAGCGGAGCGGTTGTCAGGCTGCTTGATCAGCAGGGAGAAGAGCTCGGACTCGGCATCGTCAACTATTCCTCAGCCCAGCTGAAGACATTTAAAGAAACGCCGCATAAACAGGGCGATCAATCAGTCATTGATCCGGAAGCATTTGTCTGCCACGTTGAACTATCCATTCCGATCGGCTGAGAAAGAACTATAAAAATATGAAAAAGCCCGAGGCTTCGTTTTGAAGCTCGGGTTTGTTTTTTATTGATATTGTTCAAGTTTGGAGAAAAATTGAATGACAAAATGATAGAAATCATTTGCAGACGGAGCCAGTTCCCTTCCTTTTGGTTTAATAATGCCTACGGTGCGCTTCACTTGAGGAAATTCAATCGGAATTTTGACCGTGAACCGGGGTGTGGTTTCTGCAAAGGTGCTTTCAGGTAATAAAGTCACTCCCATCCCCGCGGAGACTAATCCTTTAATGGCATCTAAATCCTCGCCCTCCGTCGATACAAGCGGCGCAAAGCCGGCCTGTCTGCAAGCGTCAATCGCCATGTTTCGGAGAATAAACCCTTCAGGAAATAAAACGAATTGGTCGCCGCGCAGATCAATTAAATGAATATTTTTCTGTTTGGCAAGCGGATGATGCAGCGGAACAAGCGCGTAAATCTTTTCCGTGAATAAGATATGGCCTGTTATGTCGGGGAATTCCGTCGGAACGGGGCCGAGCAGCGCCGCATCTATATCCCTGTTTCTTACGGCTTCAATTAAAAACTTATAAGACCCCTGGCGGAGCAAAAACTCAACGTTCGGGTATTCCTCTTTAAATGCCGAAATCACCGTCGGCAAAAGCTGGCTTGCAAGGCTCGTCGGAAATCCTATTTTGACGGTTCCGCGATTCGGATCAAGATATTCATCAATTTGTTCCTTCGCGTAATCAATTGCTTTCATCGCCGTTTTAACATGTTCTAAAAATTGCTTGCCGATCGGCGTTAATTTAATATTTCTGCCTTCCCGTTCAAATAAAGTGACTTTCAGCTCTTCTTCAAGATTTGCAATCTGCCTGCTGATGGCGGATTGTGCGACATGCAGATGATCAGCCGCTTCTGACACATGTTCCCGTTCTGCTACCTCCATAAAATACCGAAGCTGGCGTAATTCCATTGCGTTCACACCTATCTATCTCATTTTGAGATGTATTTGATCTAAATTATATATTGTTTATATTGTTTTGAAAACTTACAATTAATTTAAAGTTGTCAGATTTTATGACCGATAATTAACGGAAACTGATCGGGGGAGAGGAATTATGACTTACAATCAAATGCCGAAAGCACAAGGTCTCTACCGTCCGGAATTTGAGCACGATGCATGCGGAATCGGCTTGTATGCCCATTTAAAAGGGAAACCTTCACATGACATTGTCAAAAAAGGACTGAAGATGCTTTGCCAGCTGGATCACAGAGGAGGACAGGGCAGTGATCCGAATACGGGTGACGGCGCCGGCCTGATGGTTCAGATCCCTGATGCTTTTTTTAAGAAAGAGTGCGGAGAAATGAAGCTGCCGGAAAAAGGCCGTTACGGGGTAGGAATGGTCTTTTTCTCGCAAAATGAAGAGGAAAGAAAAAAGATCGAAAAACAGGTGAATGCATTCATTGAGCAGGAAGGACAGATCGTTCTCGGCTGGAGAACCGCCCCTGTAAATGTCGGAAAAATCGGAACAGTGGCACAAAGTACTTGCCCGTATGTGCGTCAAGTATTCATCGGCGCCGCAAACGATTTGAAAGACAGCCTTGCTTTTGAACGCAAACTGTATGTCATCCGGAAGCAGGCGGAAAATTGGGGCGTTCAAGAACAGCTTGATTTTTACTTCGCAAGCTTGTCAAGCCAGACTATTGTTTATAAAGGATTGTTAACGCCTGAGCAGGTTGACGCTTTTTATTTGGATTTGCAGGATGAAACCTTCGTATCTGCATTTTCACTCGTGCATTCAAGATTCAGCACAAATACCTTTCCTACTTGGGAACGTGCCCATCCGAACCGCTATCTGATTCATAACGGAGAAATCAATACGCTCCGGGGCAACATCAATTGGATGAGAGCGAGGGAGCAGCAGTTCGTTTCAGAAAGCTTCGGAGACGATCTTCACAAAGTACTGCCGATTTTAAATGCTGAGGGAAGTGACTCATCCATTCTTGATAATGCGTTTGAATTTTTCGTGATGGCGGGGCGGAAACCGGCACATACGGCAATGATGCTGATTCCGGAACCATGGACGGAAAACACTCACATGTCTAAAGCGAAACGGGCTTTTTATGAATATCACAGCTCTTTAATGGAGCCGTGGGACGGGCCGACCGCCATTTCGTTTACGGACGGAAAACAAATCGGCGCCATCCTTGACCGTAACGGCCTGCGTCCGGCACGTTACTATGTGACAAAAGATGACCATATTATTTTCTCATCTGAGGTCGGCGTTATTGAAGTAGAGCAGGAGAACATTCTTCATAAAAAACGTCTGGAGCCCGGAAAAATGCTGCTCATTGACTTAGAGGAAGGCCGGATTATTTCAGATGAAGAAGTGAAAACAGAAATTGCCAATGAATTCCCTTATCAAAAATGGCTTGAAGAAGAATTGGTTCAAGTGAATCCTGACCCGGAAATCCGGGAAGAGGAACAATTCGATGATCTTCTCGTCCGTCAAAAAGCGTTTGGCTATACGTATGAAGATATTCAGAAGTATTTAATTCCTGTTATTAAAGAAGGCAAGGACCCGCTCGGCTCTATGGGAAATGATTCGCCGCTCGCCGTTTTATCCGATCGCGCCCAATCACTGTTTCATTACTTTAAACAGCTGTTTGCGCAAGTCACAAACCCGCCGATTGACGCGATCCGCGAGCAGCTTGTGACCTCCACGGTGACATGGCTCGGAGCTGAAGGCGATCTGCTGCATCCGAGTGAAAGAAATGCACGCCGCATAAAATTGTATACTCCTGTATTATCAAACGAACAGTTTTATGCGCTGAAAACACTTGTGCACCCTGACATTAAGAGCCAGAACATCCGCACGCTGTTTTCCGATGACCTAGAAAAAGGCCTGAAGGATTTGTTTCAGCAGGCGGAAAAAGCGATCAAGGAAGGCGTATCTCTGTTAATTTTATCTGACAGGGCAATGAGTAAAGAGTTGACGCCGATTCCGCCGCTTTTGGCCGTCAGTGCGCTGCATCAGCATTTGATCCGCCAAGGTCTGCGAACAAAAGCAAGCATTATCGTTGAATCCGGGGAAGCGCGTGAAGTTCATCACTTTGCGGCTCTCATCGGATATGGTGCCGATGCTGTCAATCCGTATTTGACTTACGCTACGTATAAGCAGGAAATCGATGAAGGCCGGCTTGATATTCCGTATGAAGAAGCTGTCAGCAAATACGGAAAGAGCGTAACAGAAGGCGTCGTGAAAGTGATGTCAAAAATGGGAATTTCAACTGTGCAAAGTTACAGGGGCGCCCAAATTTTTGAAGCGGTCGGCATCGGTGAAGACGTTATCGCCAAATACTTTACCGGTACTGCATCTCAGCTTGGCGGAATCGATATCGAAACGATTGCGCAAGAAGCGAAGAAGCGCCACCAAGCGGCGTACAAGGATGATTACAGCCAAACCCTTGAGCCGGGTAGTGAATTCCAATGGCGAAACGGGGGAGAGCACCACGCTTTCAATCCGAAAACCATCCATACTCTGCAATGGGCGTGCCGCAAAAATGATTACGGCCTGTTTAAGCAGTATTCTCATGCAGCGGATGAAGAACGAATCGGATTTTTACGCAATCTGTTCGCCTTCAAAGAAGACCGCAAGCCTTTAAAATTAGAGGAAGTTGAATCAGCTGCGTCCATTGTGAAACGTTTTAAAACAGGAGCGATGTCATTCGGTTCATTAAGCAAGGAAGCCCATGAGGCTTTAGCGATAGCGATGAACAGGCTTGGCGGAAAAAGCAACAGCGGAGAAGGCGGCGAGGACCCGAAACGTTTCGTTCCGGATGAAAATGGCGACGACAGAAGAAGTGCGATTAAACAGATCGCTTCCGGCCGTTTCGGCGTAAAGAGCCATTATCTCGTCAATGCGGATGAATTGCAGATCAAAATGGCGCAAGGGGCGAAGCCGGGAGAAGGCGGTCAGCTTCCGGGCAACAAAGTATATCCTTGGGTCGCGGATGTCCGCGGTTCTACACCAGGTGTAGGGCTGATCTCACCGCCTCCTCACCATGATATTTATTCAATTGAAGATTTGGCGCAGCTGATCCATGATTTGAAAAATGCAAATCGAAGCGCGCGAATCAGCGTCAAGCTCGTGTCAAAAGCCGGTGTCGGCACGATTGCGGCCGGTGTGGCAAAAGGCACTGCGGATGTCATCGTCATCAGCGGCTACGATGGCGGAACGGGCGCGTCGCCGAAAACGAGTATTAAACATACGGGTCTTCCGTGGGAGCTTGGTCTTGCAGAAGCTCACCAAACGCTGATGCTGAACGGTTTACGGGATCGCGTGGTATTGGAAACGGACGGTAAGCTGATGACAGGCCGAGATGTCGTGATGGCCGCCTTGCTCGGTGCGGAGGAATTCGGCTTTGCTACAGCGCCGCTTGTCGTTCTCGGCTGTGTCATGATGCGCGCCTGCCATTTAGATACATGTCCTGTAGGTGTCGCGACGCAAAATCCGGAGCTCCGCAAGAAATTCATGGGCGATCCTGACCATATCGTAAATTACATGCTGTTTGTCGCAGAAGAAGTGCGTGAATATATGGCAGAGTTAGGCTTTAAGACGCTTGATGAAATGATCGGACGGACAGACGTTCTTCATGTCAGTGAACGTGCAAAAGCGCATTGGAAAGCGGGCCAGCTTGATTTATCCACACTGCTGTACCAGCCTGAAGGCGTACGCACTTTCCGTACGGCGCAAAATCATAAAATCGACGAGTCGCTTGATATGACGGTTATTCTTCCGGCGGTTCAGGCTGCAATTGAAGCCGGTCAGGAAGCGGAAGCTGAAATCAAGATCAATAATACAAATCGCGTAGCCGGAACCGTGACGGGAAGTGAAATTTCTAAACGCTACGGAGCGGAAGGCCTGCCGGATGATACGATCAGACTTCATTTTACCGGATCAGCCGGACAGAGTTTCGGAGCATTTGTCCCTAAGGGGATGACGCTTCATTTGAACGGGGATTCAAATGACTACGTAGGCAAAGGGCTTTCAGGCGGAAAAATCATCGTGAAAGCGCCTGATGCCTTCAATTGTGAAACACACGATAACGTTATTATCGGGAACGTCGCATTTTACGGAGCAACAAGCGGGGAAGCGTACATTAACGGGCGCGCCGGTGAACGTTTTGCAGTCCGTAACAGCGGAGTCAATGTCGTTGTAGAAGGTATCGGAGACCACGGCTGTGAATACATGACAGGCGGCCGGGTTGTCGTCCTCGGCGAAGTTGGCAAAAACTTCGGGGCGGGAATGTCAGGCGGTATCGCATACGTCCTGAGTGATGATGCCAAGGCATTTAAACGCAAATGCAACATGGAAATGATTTCATTTGAAAAGCTGTCGGATGAGGCGGAGATCAAAGAAGTTGAAGAAATGGTCAAACGGCATGCAGCGCTGACAAACAGCAAAAAAGCCGCAGACCTCCTGGACAATTGGGAAAAAGCCGCAGAAACCTTTATCAAAGTTATTCCGAAAAACTATAAACAAATGCTCCTCAGCATCGAAGAACAAAAAGCGGCGGGTTTATCAGAAGAAGACGCAATTATGTATGCTTTTGAAGCCAATACAAAGGTTCACCAAACGCCTGCCAAAGATCATAAACAAGCGGTAGTACAGTAAGAAAGGGGAGAGGAACATGGGGAAACCAACTGGATTCATGGAAGAAAAACGAGAAAAACCGGCTGAGCGGGACCCTCTCACTCGCTTAAAGGATTGGAAAGAGTATTCGGCTCCATTTTCAGATGAAGCGTCAAAGCGGCAGGGGGCGCGGTGTATGGATTGCGGCACACCGTTTTGCCAAATCGGCGCTGATATCAACGGTTTTACGTCCGGCTGCCCGATTTATAATCTGATACCGGAGTGGAATGACCTCGCCTATCGGGGGCGCTGGAAAGAAGCCTTGGAGCGTCTTCTGAAAACGAATAACTTTCCTGAATTCACAGGGCGGGTCTGTCCCGCTCCTTGTGAAGGATCTTGTACGCTGGCCATTTCAGATCCGGCTGTTTCAATTAAAAACATCGAGCGGACGATCATTGACAAAGGTTTTGAAAATGGATGGATACAGCCGAGAATTCCAGCGAAACGCACAGGTAAAAAAGTCGCTGTCGTCGGTTCAGGCCCGGCAGGTTTGGCAAGCGCTGATCAGCTGAACCAAGCCGGTCATTCCGTAACGGTCTATGAGCGTGCTGACAGAGCCGGCGGCCTGCTGATGTACGGCATTCCGAGCATGAAGCTTGAGAAAAATGTCGTCGAACGCCGTATTAAGCTTTTGACACAGGAAGGTATAGATTTTGTAACAAATACCGAAATCGGCGTTGACATAACGGCAGATGAGCTGAAAGAACAATTTGATGCCGTCATTTTGTGCACAGGCGCCCAAAAGCAGCGCAATCTGCTGATTGAAGGCCGGGAAGCAAAAGGCGTCCATTATGCGATGGACTATTTAACACTGGCGACGAAAAGCTATTTAGATTCCAACTTCAAAGACAAACAATTTATAGACGCTAAAGGGAAAGACGTCATCGTAATCGGCGGAGGAGACACAGGAGCTGATTGCGTGGCAACCGCGTTGCGTCAAAAAGCGCGCAGCGTGCATCAGTTCGGGAAACATCCTAAACTTCCTCAAACGCGCACGAACGACAATATGTGGCCTGAACAGCCGCACGTCTTTACCCTTGAATACGCCTATGAAGAAGCGCAGGCAAAGTTCGGCAAAGACCCGAGAGAATATTCAATTCAGACGACAAAAATGGTGGCCGATAAGCAGGGCCGCTTACAAGAGATTCACACCATTCAAATGGAAAAAGTCAGAAACGAATTCGGAAAGTATGAATTTCATGAACTGCCCGGTACAGAAAAAGTCTGGCCTGCTCAGCTGGTGTTCATCGCCATCGGTTTTGAAGGGACAGAACAGCCATTATTGAAACAGTTCGGTGTCGATTCGGCAAATCATAAAATTCAGGCGGCATATGGGGATTATAAAACGAATGTTGACGGTGTTTTCGCCGCAGGGGATGCGAGAAGGGGCCAAAGCCTGATTGTATGGGCGATTAATGAAGGCCGGGAAGCAGCGCGCGAAGTCGACAGTTATTTAATGGGGAGCACTGTTTTACCGTAAATAAAGGGGTTTATTTATAAAACCGGCTGAGATCAGCCGGTTTTTCGTATTGAAACAAAATCTCCTTCTTCCTGTATTGGTCATATAAGGGTAACGTGATGGGAATGGAGGATAACAAATGGAATTTTGTTTTACAGGGTGGAGAGATTATTTTCGTAGAAATCAATCAACAGTCAAGGAACTGAACTGTAAATATGATCAGCTTTCTGAAACTGAGCGCCGCGTTATTTGTTCTTCAGTTCAGCAGTTTCAAATCGGCGAAAGTTCAGAAGGTCTGTTTTTGATAGCTGCTGCAAAACGTTTCTTAAAGGATTGTGCTGACAAAAGTTATCTGGAAGCGCTGATTTTATTTATTCAGGAAGAACAAAGGCATGCGGGTGAATTGGAAATATTCATGAACCGGCACAATATCCCAAAGCTGAAAAAGCATTGGGTTGATCAAGTCTTCCGCAGACTGAGACGATTTGCAAGCCTTGAGCAGTCGCTCACGGTGCTGCTGACGGCGGAAATCATCGCCGCCGTTTATTATGACGCCTTAAAAAACGTGACGGGCTCTGTGTGTCTGCGATCAATTTGCGGGCAGATTTTAATTGATGAAGAAAAACATATTGAATTTCAAGCGGAAGCACTGCACAAGTTCGGCCGGCGCCGCTTAAAGATCACCAATACGTGTGCTGTGTTTTCCCGCTTTATTTTATTGACGGGCACTTTACCCGTCGTGTGGCTCTATCATCGAAAAGTTTTAAAAGCCGGGGGTAAACACTTTTTTGTTTATTTGAAAGAAGCCTATCAAGAGTATGTCAGAGCGGAAACGCTTATAAACACATAAGGAAACGGACGGGTCCGCTCCTCTTTTTTAGACATCCAAACGAAAGCCGATATTGCCAAACTGCCGTCCTTCCCGCATTCTGTTAAAAGCGGCAGCTGCTTCTCTGAGAGAATACATACGGTCGATAATGGGACGGATGCCGCAGCGGTTTATCAATTCCAGCATATCCGCGAATTCCTCATTGCTTCCCATTGATGTACCGAGAATATGAATCTGCGGAAAAAACAGCGAGCGAATAGGAAATCCGAGCTGATCGCCTGAACTGGCGCCAAATGTTACGATCCGGCCATTCGGTTTCATAATGTCAAGATAGTGTTGAAACAAGGCGGGGCCTACACCGTCAAGTATGATATCTGCTTTTTCGCCATTCAGCGCCTCATTCCAGTCACCGTAGCTGTCAATCGCCCGGTCTGCACCGTATGACAGTGCGGTTTGTTTTTTGTTTTCGCTGCGGGAAGTGACGCTGACTGTCGCTCCGATAGCTTTTGCCATTAATAAGGCATATGTTGCCACGCCGCTTCCGATGCCCGGAAGGATAAGGTGTTCGCCTTTTTTTAATTGTCCTTTTGTAAATAAGGCGCGATAAGCGGTTAATGCTGATAACGGCAGAACGCCCGCTTCCTCCCAAGTCAGGTGTTCGGGTTTTAAAACGGCATTTTCCTCAGGAACGATGACATAAGGTGAAAATGTTCCGTCGCTCGGACTACCTAAAATATCAGGGACGGCTGGTACGTCCTCAACAGTCTTCCAATTCAGCACCGGGTTGATGATGACTTCTGCATGCAGTAAATGAGACCGGACGCCGTGTCCTATTTCGGTTACGATTCCCGCGCCGTCTGAACCGAGAGTAAATTCATGGTTTCCGGTTTTGTGGTTTTTCATTAAAAACAAATCGCGATGGTTTAATCCGGCTGTTTTCAGCTTTATTTTTACTTCGCCGTTTCCCGGCCGTTTGTCAGGTGCCTGCCTGAAATCAAAGCCATTTTCGTGTATGATAAGGGCATTCATCATTCTTCTCTCCTTTATAATTGATGAGAAAGATTTTACAGGCTGTATCAGCTGCAGTAAATAAATGAAAATTGATAGCCGGCTATCAATAAAAATCATAGCAAGAAGGTGTCCTTACATGGAAAGCGGAGACTTAAAGATTTTTCAGGCTGTCGCCCGCAAAGGAAGTATTTCTAAGGCGGCAGAAAGCCTGCATTATGTTCAATCAAATGTGACAAACCGGATTCAGCAGCTGGAACGGCTATTACAAACACAGCTTTTTTACCGCACAAATCGGGGGATGACGCTGACGCCCGCAGGTGAAAACTTATTGAAAGACGCAGACAGAATCCTTCAATTGCTGCATGAGGCGCAAAAAACGGCGCAAGAGGCAGGCGATCCGAACGGCCCGCTTCGAATCGGTTCTCTTGAAACGGCGGCAGCCGTCCATCTCCCTCAATTTTTCACAGAGTATTGCAGCCGCTACCCGAAAGTACAGCTGTCTCTGTCAACCGGTGATACACATACCTTAGTGCAGCGCGTCTTACACTATGAGCTGGACGGCGCTTTTGTTTATGGACCGGTCGAATACGAAGATCTTGAGCAAGTCGCTGTATTTCAAGAAGAATTGGTCTTGGTCTCAAATAAGCGGGAAGGCAGTTTGCAAGACTTGTTTCGAGATCCGATTCTGTATTTTGCCGCGGGCTGTTCGCACCGCCGCAAAATAAAAAACATACTGAAAGAAGAGGCAGTGCCCGCATATAAAATCATTGAATTCGGTACGTTGGAAGCCATTATTGGGGCGGTGCAGGCGGGGATGGGGGTTTCCTTTCTGCCTGCATCAGCCGTCCGTTATTTTCAAAACAGGAAAAATCTTTTTCTTCATGAGCTCCCTGAACATTTTCGGAATATGAATATATCATTCATCTACCGGAGTGATTTATTTTTGACATCGGCGTTTGAAGAACTGCTGAATGGATTAAAAGCATTACCGAACGGAAGATGAGAAAACAGTACAGCTGTGTGCGCCAATTTTTTTCGTTCTGGTTTTTCTCAGAAGAAAGCGGGTATCCGGGCTGAGCTCGATCAGCGCGATGAAAAACTCGGCTATAAAATCAGAGAAGCACAAATGAAAAAAATACCGTATATTGCTGTTGTGGGAGATCAAGAGTGCCGCCATCAATCTGTACATGTACGGCAATACGGGCGGGAAGACACATTTGAAGAGAATGTGAGTGATTTTATGTCCCGGATCATAAGAGAGGCAAAACAAAAAATAGAGATTGAAGAAAAACAACATTGACATATCGTAAAATCACGATATAATAAAGCGTATGAAACCTATTGATGTTTTTAAAGCGTTGTCTAATGAGTCACGGCTTGAGATTTTACAATGGCTGAAAGAGCCGGACCGTCACTTCGCCCCGCATGATGGCATTGATATGAATGAGATCGGAGTATGTGTCAGCCAGATCACCGATAAGCTTCAGATGACACAGTCAACGGCGTCTCAATATCTTTCCATTCTTCAGCGGGCGGGCCTTATCCAAACAAAACGGATTGGCAAATACACCTATTATAAAAGAGATGAAGAAGCGATAAAGGCGATGGCCGATTATTTTCAGCGCGAAATGTAGGGCTGAATCCTTTAGAAGAGGGATTCAGTTTCTTTTTCCGACTACACATCGACATATTGCGATTTGTTTCTGTTTGTTCAACCCTTTATATCGATATATCACAATATATCTTTATATAAATCATCAATGAAGGAGTGTGTCAGGTGCAAAATACCTGGAAGATTTACATTTTGGCAATTATCAGTTTTTTAGTGGGGACGTCTGAATATGTGATATCCGGGATGCTTGATAAAATTGCAGGGTCCTTGGGAGTTACTGTGGCAGCGGCAGGGCAGCTGATTACAATTTTTTCACTTGTTTATGCAATCGGAACGCCTGTCATGATGGCCCTTACAGCAAAACTGGACAGAAGGAAGCTCATGATCTATGCTCTTGGATTGTTTGTAATCGGAAATATCATTTCTTTCCTTGTGCAGGGATTCGGCTTATTTGCGGGAGCGCGGGTGATTATGGCGCTTGGAGCAGGAACCGTGGTGGTCACCGCGCTTACGATCGCAGCAAAAATCGCTCCCCCGGGAAAACAGGCAAGTTCTCTCGCAACCGTCATTATGGGGTTTACGGCGGCGCTCATTATCGGTGTTCCGATCGGAAGAACCGTGTCTGAAGCTTTCGGCTGGAAGGTGGTTTTCGCCGGAATTGCGGCAATCGGAATCATTGCCATGCTTATTATACGTTTCGCGCTGCCTGAGATAAAAGGAGATAAACCGGTGCCGCTCATTCAGCAATTTTCTCTTTTGAAGAAACGAAAGGTGGCTGTCGGGCTGGCCATTACGTTTTTTTGGCTCGGAGGCTATTCGGTTGCGTATACGTACCTTTCTCCGTATTTACTGAACGTCACTCATATCGGCAGCGGAATACTGAGTACATTGCTGCTTATTTTCGGTGTTGCAAGTCTTGCCGGTTCTAAAGCAGGCGGTTTCAGCGCAGACAAATGGGGGGCGCGTATGACATTAACCGGCGGAATGGCGCTTCATGCTATCATGCTCATGTTATTGCCGTTTGTCACACATTCTGCTTTCGGAGCGGCGGCAGTGCTTATTTTTTGGTCCTTCGCCGCCTGGTCATCTGGGCCTGCTCAGCAGTATCATTTGGCAACGATGGAGCCTGAATCATCGGGTGTATTACTTGGCCTCAACCAGTCTGTGATGCAGCTGGCTATGGCAGCCGGGGCGGGCATCGGGGGCATTGTTGTCACTCATCTGTCTCTTGCGTCAGTGACATGGATCGGATCAGCGGGTGTTGTCATCGCGATGTGCGGCGTGCTTTCGCTTGCATCATTAACGTCTGAAAAAACCTCATCTGAATACAGTGCAGAATAAACAAAAGCCTCATTTCTCAGCTTGAGAAACGAGGCTTTTTGTCTTGTTATTTTTTATAATTTTTCAAGTTTACGCCGATTGCGGCTCCGTTTCGGCTTGAGTCGGCGACTCCGGTGAAGGTGCCGTTTTCACGGTCGATCAGGATGCTTTGCACATTGCCGATATCAACCGGGCTGCTGCCGAATTTATGCCCCATTTCGTTCAGTTTTGTGCGGGCTTCTTCCGGCACTCCTTTTTCATATCGATAGGATGTCATGCTGTTTGTGTAAATTCTCGGCTCTTCGACTGCCGCTTTCAGATCCATGCCGTACTCAACTTTGTTCAGGATCGTTTGCAGGACGGAAGAAATAATCGTTGCTCCGCCGGGGGAGCCGACAGTCAGGACAGGTTCGTTATTTTTGAATAAAATAGTCGGAGTCATGCTGCTGAGCGGACGTTTATTCGGCTGCACTTCATTTGCGCCGCCAGGCACCGCATCGAAGTCTGTTAACTCATTATTCAGCACAACGCCGTATCCGGGAACCATAATGCCGGAACCGAACAGCTGTTCAATTGTTGTCGTATAAGATACGACATTGCCGAAGCGGTCGGTTACCGTGAAGTGAGTCGTTTGACCTTCCTGTTTGTCAGTCGGCTGCTCCACTTGTTTATAGTTTGCAGAACCTTCCTGATAGGCCCAAGGATCGCCGGCTTTCGGTTTTTTATTGACTTTATCAATATCTATCAGCTGTCTGCGGGCATTGATATAATCTGGATTCAAGAGACCTTTGAGAGGGACGTTGACGAATTCTGGGTCCCCGGCAAATGCGGCGCGGTCAGCATAAGCCAAATGCATCGTTTCTGCGAGAAGCTGATATTTTTGCCAAGAACGGATATCATATTGAGAAAGCTTAAAATCATCCAGGAGGTTCAGCATTTGCAACAGGAAAACACCGCCCGAGCTTGGAGGAGGAGCAGTTGCGATATGATAGCCCTGGTAATCTCCCCAGATCGGTTCGTCAATCGTCACATTGAAGTTTTTAATGTCTTTTTCTGTCATTGAGCCGCCGAATTCCTGCACTGTTTCTGCAAGCTTTTTGGAGAATGCACCGTCATAGAATGCTTTTGTGCCTTTGTACTTAATAGCTGTAAATGTTTTGGCTAAGTCTTTTTGGATGAGTGTGTCTCCTTCTTTCAGAGGTTCTCCGTCCGGAAGAAACACGTCTTTTGCAGCAGTGTGTGATAATTTGTCTTTATAATCTGAGATGGCATCAGCTAAAACCGAATCGATCGGAAAGCCTTTTGAGGCAAGTTTAATGGAAGGGGTGATGAGTTGTTTCATGGAGCGTGTGCCCCATTTGTCTAGCGCTTTTTCAAGTCCTTTTAATGTTCCCGGAACACCGACTGCAGTCCCTTTCGTAACGCGTTCGGAGAAAGGAATGGCTTTGCCGTTTTCGTCAAGGAACATATCCGGTGTTGCGCCTGCCGGTGCGCGTTCCCTGCTGTCGATAATGGTGGTGTCTTTCGTCTTCGCATCATAAACCATCATAAATCCGCCGCCGCCGATTCCTGACATCATAGGTTCAGTTACGTTTAATGCGAATTGAATGGCAACCGCGGCGTCAATTGCATTGCCGCCTTTTTTCAGCACGTCGGCACCGATTTGTGAAGCGAGAGGATGGGCGGTGGCAACCATGCCGTCTTTGCCGACATCTACCTGTTTGTAGTCGTCATAGGAAAACGGGTGTTTCTTAGCCTGAGCGTGATAAGGGATGCTTCCGGCCGCGAGCAAAGTACTGAGCAGAACGATAAAACAGAGATTCATAAACTTTTTCTTTTTCATAGTCTGCCTCCTTTGTTTTCCGCTTACAATTATAGAGTAAGTAAAATGTGCTGTTTTCACAAGTGACAAACGGAATAGTCCGGTGTGCAAAAAGTTGGGGTTTCTGTGTGAATGTAATCAGTCGCAAATAGGCTAAATGGGAAACCGGACTGAAAAAGCTGTGAAACAAGCATAAAGACAAAAAATAAGCTACAATAAACAAAACAGAATTCACTCACATGACATATGAAAGGAACGTGAGCCATGTATTTAACGATCAAAGAGACAGCTGAGTTTACCAGTCTTCCTGAAGAATATGTGCACAATCTTGTTTTGACGAATAAAATAAGAGCCGTCCATGACGGACAGCAATATTTAATCAACAAGGAACAATTTCAAACCCATCTCGAACAGCTGGAAAAATATAAGGAAATGATTCAAGAGTTTTTAAATGAGCCGCTTCCTGAAGACATTGATGTAAAAGATGAAGATTAGGACACAATTTCATATTGTGTCTTTTTTTTTCATTTTTTTCGGTTGCTCACAAAAAAACGGATGCTCAGATTTCATTTTAAGGCCTTTTTTTCATTTTTTAATACCTTGAGTCTCTATTTGTTTAAAAGCTTGTCAACGGGCTGAAAATGATGTTTTTGAGGAATTCGTTGAAACTGCTTATCTGATTCACCTTATGTAACACTATGTATATTATGTTACATAAGACCCTTTATCCTTTATCATTCAACGGGTTTCGGTTATAAT
The DNA here is from genome assembly GCF_011800725.1 of Bacillus sp. EKM208B. Taxonomy (NCBI): domain Bacteria; kingdom Bacillati; phylum Bacillota; class Bacilli; order Caryophanales; family Bacillaceae; genus Bacillus; species Bacillus sp. EKM208B. The sequence continues at coordinate 28,077 of NZ_JAANHO010000017.1, forward strand.
AGTAACATAATGCTCAATATGTTACTTTACCAATTATAAGGGGTTTTTTTGATGCATATCGTACAGCCGATCCGAAGTTTGGAGAAGATCCAGGAAGTCAAACAGTATTTAATGAAAAAAAGTGATCGTGATTATTTTTTATTTATTTTCGGCATGAACAGCGCACTGCGGATTTCAGATGTTCTGCCGCTTCGCGTGAGGGATGTAAGGAACAAAGACCATGTGTGGGCAACCGAAAGCAAAACGAGAAAGAAAAGAAAAATTCTGATACTGGAGTCTTTAAAGGCCGACATATACGCTTATACAAAAGACATGAAAGAGGATGACTATTTGTTTAAATCAAAACGGACGAATAAGCCCATATCCCGGATTCAGGCATACAGAATATTAAAGGAAGCGGCTGCCGCTTGCGGGTTGGAGGAAATCGGGACGCATACGCTTAGAAAGACGTTCGGGTATCATTTTTATCAGAGGACAAAAGACATTGCTGAACTGCAGAGGATTTTGAATCATTCTTCTCCGTCTATTACAATGCGTTATATCGGAATAGATGAAGATACAACGAGAGCCGCCTATAAGGTGTTCGGAGGGCTGTAGACTTGAAAAAAACGGCCGCCAGCGTTACTATAATAGAAGCAGGCTCTAGTAGCACAGCGGATAGTGCAGCAGTTTCCTAAACTGCAGGTCGGGAGTTCGAATCTCTCCTAGAGCGTTTTTTGTATAAGATAGACACGGATTAATAATGTCGGCAAAACAGAAACCCCCTTGTTATACAAGGGGGTTTCTGTTTTGAATATTTTGTGAGAACCTGGTGGAAATGATGTGAAAAAAGCCCGCTGTAAGTAAGCGGGCTTTTTCTTATATGACAGCATCAAATTGATTGACTTTCCAAACGTTGTTTTCTTTTACGAATGTTACATCGCGTTTTGCTGACGGAGAACCGTCAAGAGTCGGTACAGTGAAGCGGTATGTTTGGACGCTTCCTTTTTTAGAAAGAAGAGTCATTTTTGCTTTTTTCCAATTCAGGAGGTTATCTCCGTCGCCGACCGGAACAGCCAATTTGCCGTCTTTTACAGTGAAGTGGTAATCTTTGAGCCCTTTGTCAATCGCTTGCTTTGTAAAAGCGGGTGTCAGATATTTTACGGCTTTTGCTTTTGTTCCGAGGTCTTTGCACATAAATACATATTGCAGATTTTGATATTCAAACGGTTCAGAAGTGCAATTTGCGTTTGATTTAAGCGCACCGCCGCTCATCGTGTTCCAGAAATGTTCTCTCGCTGACAGGGCCAGCTGAAGCGCTTGTTTTTGTGTAAGGTCATTAGGTGCATTTTTTGCGGTCGCCGCAGTGCCCAATGACAGAATCAATGTAATAGTAGTGAGGAATAATAGCCATTTTTTCATGATATAATCTCTCCTTCAATCAATCTCTTTCTCTTATGTTACAAATGTTACAATAATTACGGTAAGATTACAATACCTTTTCAGAAATATTTTCCGGACTTTTTATTTTTATGGTTTATTTCCATGTAAGACGTGAGAAAAAGATAAAGAGTTTCATTGAACAAAAGGTTTTTACAAGCTGTCTGCTGAATAATAAAATGGAAGAAAATCAAAAAAGGAGTCCTACATATGGAAGTACAAGATCATTTAGAAACAGCGGAAGGCCGCGGCCAGTCTGTCTGGCGATCGATGTCACTGTTTTTAGTGCCGCTGCTTTTAAGCAATGTATTGCAATCTGTCGGCCAATTGGTCGGAATGGTATTTGTCGGAAGGTGGCTCGGAGTTGATGCGCTTGCCGCTGTATCGTCTTTTTTTCCGCTGTTTTTTCTGCTGATCTCCTTTACGATCGGAATCGGTTCGGGAAGTTCCATTCTGATCGGGCAGGCTTACGGCGCGAAAAACGAAGAGAGGATGAAGGCGATTGTCGGCACTACACTGACTTTTACCTTTATGCTCGGTGTTGTTCTGGCAGTTGTCGGCAGTGTGTTTACGCTTGATATTCTGCGGCTGATGGGAACGCCGGAAAACGTAATAGATGTCAGTGTCCGATATGCGCGCATTTTGTTTTGCGCAATGCCGCTGATGTTTTTATATTTTGCGTATACGACATTTTTACGCGGAACGGGAGATTCAAAGACCCCGTTTTATACGTTAATCGTCAGTACAGTCATAAACATCGGGCTCTTGCCCTTATTGATTCTCGGGCTTTTCGGACTTCCGAAGTTCGGCATTTACGGTTCGGCGTATGCAACCGTGATTTCAAACATCGTGACATTTATCGTACTCATGGTTTATTTACGGAAAAGAAAACATCCATTGGCATTTGACCGGACTGCGCTCCGTTCTCTTAAAATGGACAAAAAGCTGCTCGCGCTTTTACTCCGTCTCGGTATTCCGTCGAGCATCAATATGATTCTCGTGTCACTTTCTGAAATTGCGGTCATTTCATTTGTCAATCATTACGGATCAAACGCGACGGCTGCTTACGGGGTCGTCAACCAAGTGGCGAGTTATGTGCAGATGCCGGCGGTAAGCCTCGGTATCGCCGTTTCAATTTTTGCCGCCCAATCCATTGGCGCCAATCAATTCGGCCGGCTGAAACAGGTCATCAAAGTCGGCATCGGCCTGAATTATTTGATCGGCGGGGTGTTGATCCTGCTGATTTACACCTTCTCCCGGCAGATACTGGCTTTGTTTTTAACAGATCAGGATACACTCCACATTGCCCGCAATCTGATTATGATTACCCTTTGGAGCTATTTGATTTTCGGTCACGCTCAGATCGTTTCAGCAACAATGCGGGCGAGCGGTACGGTGTTATGGCCGACGATTATCAGCATTTTTGCGATTTGGGGAATTGAAGTGCCTGTGGCCTTTATTCTTTCTCATTATACGAATCTCGGCATTCTCGGCATTTGGGTCGGTTATCCGGCGGCTTTTGTCGTCAGCCTGCTGCTGCAATACGGATATTACCGGTTTGTATGGAAGAAAAAACAGATTACCCGGCTGATTCAATAAGGTTTTACCGCACATCGCTCAGTTCATACGGGCGATGTTTTTTTAGAGCAGGAAAATGAGTTTAGAAAATGGAATTCCTATACATGCTAGAAAACAAGGAAAGGGCAGGTGCTTATGACGATTGAACATACGACTTATTTAGGGGTTTCAGCCATAAAAGCGGAGACTGATCAGGCTGAATGCATCATTGTGCCGGAGTGGGGATCAAATGTCATATCGCTTCGGGATAAAAGAACCGGTATGCGGCTTCTCAGAGAACCGGAAACTGCGGAGCAATTCCGCGCAAAACCGATGCTGTACGGCATTCCCGTTTTATTCCCGCCGAACCGGATTACGGACGGGACGTTTCGTTTTGACGGCCGCGCGTATCAATTCGAGATAAACGAAGAGGATAAACATAATCATATTCACGGCTTTCTTCACAATCAGCATTGGAAAGCGGCGGCAGCGAAAGAAGAGGGGGATGGAATGACAGTCGAAACAGAAATTGATCTTTCAAAGATTCCCCGTGTTCATAAACAATTTCCGCACGATGTCATTGTCCGGATGACCTATACATTAAAAGACAATGTGTTTACGCAGCGGGCGCTGATTACCAACAAGGGAACGGAGGCTTTTCCTTGGGGGCTCGGCTATCATTCCACATTTGTTTTCAATGAAGAGCGATCCCGTCTTTTTCTGACGGCTGACCGCATGTGGGAATTAAATGAACGTTTCGTGCCGACGGGCCGTTTATTGGATGTGCCTGATAAAGAAGCGTTCCGTCATGGGATGTCTTTGAAAAATAAACAGTTTGACGATGTTTTTCTTTCTTCCGGACGGAACGGCGGCAATAACGAAGCTGTTATTTCTCATCCGGATGAGAAATTATCCGTTTTGTATCAGGCAGACACGTCTTTCAAGCATTGGGTGGTATATAACGGTGACGGAAAGCAGGGGTTTGTCAGTCTTGAGCCTTATACTTCCGTTACAGATGCATTTAATCTGAATCAGCCTGCATCACTGACAGGGCTTCAGATTCTGAAACCGGGCGAAGAAGCGGCTGCGTCATCCAGGATCACCATTTTGCATGACGAAGAATAGGAAAGAGGCGGGATAACATTGAAAATATATGTGAAACGCTTGAGCGCGGTGATTCTGCTTTTGATCATTGCCGCAGTTCCTTATATTGATGATGCGGCTAAGGCGGCTGAACAAAAAAATACTTTGCAAAAAGAGCTGGAACACATTCTGGATGAAGAACCTGCTTTAAAGGGGGCTTCAGCGGGAGTCAGTGTCCGGTCAGCAAAAACAGGGGAGGTGCTGTTCGGCAGCCGGGAAGATATGCGGCTGAGGCCTGCATCACTGATGAAGCTGCTGACGGCATCTGCGGCGCTTTCCGTTCTCGGAGAAGATTACACCTTTAAGACAGAAGTACGGGCAGACGGCGCCGTGAAAGGAAAACAGCTGCGCGGAAACCTTTATCTCAGGGGAAAAGGCGATCCGACCCTATTGGGTTCTGATTTTGAGAAGATGGCTAAACAGGTCAAAGCCAGAGGCATCCATGTCATTAAAGGAGATCTGGTCGGGGATGACTCGTGGTATGACGATACCAGGCATTCAGTTGATCTTCCGTGGAGCGATGAAGGCCAATATTATGGTGCGCAAGTATCAGCTCTTACCGCTTCCCCAAATGAGGATTATGATACCGGAACGGTGATTGCGGAAATCAGCCCGGCAAAACAGCCCGGTAAAAAGCCGCGCATTTCGATTTCTCCCCATACGGACGTCGTTCGTGTGAAAAATGAAGTGAAAACCGTCGCTTCTGATGAAAAGAAAGAATTGACGGTTGAACGGGAGCACGGTGGCAATGTGATTACGATAAAGGGAACCATACCTGTCGGCTCGGCACAGGCAAGAGAATGGGCGGCGGTGTGGGATCCGTCGTCCTATGCTTTAGATTTATGGAAACAAGCGCTTACTAAACAGGGTATAACTGTAAAAGGGAAAATCAGAACAGGGCGAATGCCGCACCGCACCCAACTTGTCACATCACGGACATCCATGCCTCTTTCAGAATTATTGATCCCGTTTATGAAACTGAGCAACAACGGGCACGCCGAAATTCTGATCAAGGAAATGGGAAAAGTGAAAAAAGGAGAGGGCAGCTGGGAAAAGGGCTTGGACGTGATGAAATCGGAGCTCAAATCGTTCGGGCTGAATCCGGATGAATTGATTGCAAGAGACGGATCCGGCGTTTCTCATATTAACGGCATATCCGCCGGCCAAATCGGAGAGCTTTTGTATGCGGTTCAGAAAGAAAAGTGGTACCCGGCTTTCCTTCGGTCGCTCCCTGTCGCCGGTGCAAGCGACAGAATGACGGGAGGAACCCTTCGGAACCGGCTGAAGGGCACCCCGGCGGAGGGCAAAATTAAAGCGAAAACCGGGTCACTAACATCAGTCAGTTCGATTGCCGGCTATGCAGACACAAAAACAGGAGATACGCTTATTTTTTCCGTGCTTCAAAACGGGCTGCTTGACGAAGATGACGGAAAAGACATTGAAGACAAAATTGCAGTCGTGCTGGCAAATCAATAAGAAGGGCCGAATCCTTAGAGGATTCGGCTTTTTTGATGTCTGTAAAACATTATATTGCGATTATGAATCAATCTTTTCAAAAAGTAATATCGGCAATATCCTTCCTTTTTTTTACATGATACTTTCTTACTTGTTCACCGATTTTTCATTTTTTAACGTAAAACTTCTTTTAAGGAGGCAAAACCTTTTTAAAAGCGCAATTAATTATACATTTTATTCCTTATTATAGTGTTTAAGAACCAGTTTGTAGTGTGCATACATACCGTTTTACATGGTATAAAGATTATAGAAATGAAGAAATGAAGTGAGGAATATATACTATATTCTAAAAAATGTTAGAGAAAATTTAATTTTTTATTGTGATTTCTAAAATATGTTTTAAAATAATGCTTATATGGATGATTTAGTCATATGCTGTCGAAATTTAATTGTAATTATTTCACTTTCTTATCCTCTTAAATTGAAATGGAGGGATTCCATTGAAGAACACTGTTTATTCTTTAACTCACGCCCAAAGAAGAGTCTGGTTTACAGAGCTGCTCGAGCCGGGCACAAGTATCTGCAATCTCGCGGCGTGCGTCAAATTCAGGGGGGACATCGATTTTGACGTACTGCGCCATGCTTTAGATTTTTCTATCTCGCAAAATGATTCACTCAGGTTTCAACTGACAGAAGGGGACGGATCAGAACCCCAGCTGTATCTGGCGGGGCATCGGCCGATTTCTCTAGAGACTGTTGATTTTACTCATACTGATCAGGCAGAGCGGGACGCATGGATTGACACGCAGACCCGTGTTCCGTTCAAGCTGTTTCATTCACCTCTGTATCAATTTACTCTGCTTGTCATGTCAGACGAAGAAGTTTGGCTTTATTCAAAATTTCACCATATTATCATGGACGGCATCTCGCTCAACCTGCTCGGCAACCAGCTCATTGATATCTACCAAAAGATCATGCGGGGCGAGGATTTAGCTGAACATCACAGACCTTCCTATCTCAGCTACATGGAAAAAGAACAGCAATACTTACAGTCTTCCCGTTTTCAAAAAGACCGTTCATTTTGGACTGAAACATACCGAACCGTTCCGGAACACCTTTCACTGGCGGAACGAACCTCTCATCTTAGACAAAGCACTGCGGCTTCCAGAGATACAATCACTCTTTCTCACTCCTTAGAACAATCTATCCGGCGTTTTTGCAAAGAAAATAATATCAGCATCATCTCTCTGTTTATGGCTTCGTTATACATATGCATCAGCCGTCTGACGGCTAAAAAGGATATTGCCATCGGCACTTATTACGGAAACCGGGGCTCCAGGCTCGAAAAGGATATGCTCGGCATGTTCGTCAGCACACTGCCGATCAGAATGACGGCAGATCCTGATGCGGAGTTCCTGTCCTTTGTCCGCAGCGTAGGAAAAGAGCAGCTGTCTGTTATGCGGCACCAGAAATATCCTTACAATCTTTTTGTGAATGAATTAAGGCAGACTCATCACGACCTGCAAAATATCATCGGGATTTCGATGCAATACCAGCCTCTCGCGTGGCGTCAGGCAGAAGGTTTCGATTATGAAACGGCGATGTTTTTCAGCGGACATACGGCAAATGAGCTGTCCATTTTAATTAAGGAGCGGACAGATACGGGATTGATTGAGCTGAATTTTGATTATCAATCCGCTTTATTTACTAAAACATCGATTAAACGAATTCAAACTCATTTGCTGACGATCGTTGAAAATGCCGTTAGAAATCCAAACCAGCTGATTCGGCATATTGATATGGCGGATGAAAATGAAAAGAAACGGGTGTTAACTGCGTTTAACCGTACAGAAGCGGTTGAACCGCCGGCTCCGACGCTTCACGGGCTGTTCACCCGCCGCGCCGCGCTTT
>NZ_JAANHO010000018.1:0-24196 GCF_011800725.1 Bacillus sp. EKM208B
AAAGCGGTACCGTTCCGTGGAAAGACGAAGGGGTCTACCTCCTCACCGGGGGAGCGGGCGGCATCGGACTGATTTTCGCTGAAGAAATAGCCTCCCGCGTCAAAAACGCCGTCCTCGTATTAACGGGGAGGGCGGAAGCGCTTGATGAAGACCGCTCCGCCCGCTTACGGCGCTTGGAAGCGTCGGGTGCCCGCGTATTTTATCAACCGGTTGACGTGACAGACAGGGCGGCGGTCACCGCCCTCGTCCGCGGCATACAGGAGGAGCATGGAACACTCGACGGGATCATTCACGGCGCAGGCGTGATCGCTGACAACTACATTCTGAACCAGACAGAAAACGAACGGAAGACCGTCATGGCGCCGAAGGTGAAAGGGCTTATCAATCTTGATGAAGCAGCGAAAGATGTGCGGCTGGACTTTTTCATTCTGTTTTCTTCCTTGGCGGGAGGCATGGGAAATCCGGGGCAGGCCGGTTATGCGGCAGCCAACGCATTTATGGATGTTTATGCAGCCCGCCGAAACCGTCTCGTGCGGGACAACAAGCGGAGCGGGCAGACCCTGTCCGTCAACTGGCCGCTTTGGGAAGAAGGCGGTATGCGTGTGGACAAAGAGACAGAACGGCTGATGTACGAACAGACCGGAATGAAAGCCATGCGATCAGCCTCAGGCATCCAGGCGCTTTACGCCGCTTTTGCCTCCGGAGAACACCAGGTCATGGTGGCAGAGGGCGACGAAAAACGGATTCGAAAAAACCTGATGCCTGAAACGCCGGAACCGTCCAATCGCATTCATGTGTCAAGGAAGACGCCCGTCCATATGCCGAATAAAGTACAAGCGGAACTCAAACATATGATATCAGGCATTCTGAAGGTGAAAGAAGACGAGATAGATGCTGAATCAGAGATGAGAGATTATGGCTTTGATTCGGTTTCATTCACGCAGTTTGCAAATGAACTAAATAAAACGTATGGGCTTGAACTGACACCGGCCGTGTTTTTTGAATACCCGACAGTCTTTAGTTTTGCCCAATACTTGCTGACGGAACATCCGGATACATTCGGCCCACAGGCAGAAACAGAAACGGAGAAACCGGTTGTGCGTAAAAAAATGAAGACGGAGCCATTCTCGATTCCGTCCCGCCTTCCCAAAACAAAAATCGCAGCTGCACCTGAGCCCGTGGCGATAATCGGAATCAGCTGTGCATTTCCAATGGCTGAAAATCCGGAAATGTTTTGGGAGAATTTAGCCGGAGAAAAGGACTGCATTTCTGAAATACCGCCGGAACGCTGGGACTGGAGACAGTATTACGGAGATCCGCAGAAAGATAAAAATGCGAGCAATGTAAAGTGGGGCGGCTTCATTGATGAAACCGCTCAATTTGATCCTTTATTTTTCGGTATTTCTCCGCATGAAGCCGAGATGATGGATCCTCAGCAAAGACTTTTAATGATGCATGTATGGAAAGCGATTGAAGATGCCGGCTGCTCTGCCAAAAGCCTTTCAGGTACAAATACAGGCATTTTTGCAGGCACGACAAACAGCGGTTACGCTCAGGAAGCTTCAAAGTTCCATATAGAGATTGAGGGTTCTTCCGCCGCCGGAACGGTTCCGTCAATCGGTCCGAACCGCATGAGCTATTTTCTGAATATACATGGGCCGAGCGAACCGATTGAAACCGCCTGTTCAAGCTCATTGGTCGCTGTTCACCGTGCGGTCAGGGCAATTCAGGCCGGAGACTGCGGCATCGCGATTGCAGGAGGCGTCAATGCCATTGTGTCGCCGGATATGCATATCAGCTTTAATAAAGCGGGAATGCTCAGTGAAGACGGGCGCTGCAAAACATTTTCCGATCAAGCGGACGGGTATGTCAGAGCTGAAGGTGCCGGCATGATTGTTTTGAAAACATTATCCGCTGCGGAACGTGACGGCGACCGTATTTATGCCGTTATTCGCGCAACGGCGGAAAATCATGGCGGACGGGCGGCTTCCCTTACATCGCCGAATCCGAAAGCACAGACAGAAGTCATGATAAAAGCGTATCAGCAAGCGAACATCGACCCCCGTACAGTGAGTTATATTGAAGCCCACGGCACGGGAACGGCGCTCGGAGATCCGATAGAAATCAACGGACTCAAAGCGGCTTTTGCAGCGCTTTATCAGAAAGCCGGAGTAACGGCGCCCAAGCAGCCTCATTGCGGCCTCGGTTCCGTCAAAACGAATATCGGCCACACAGAGCTTGCCGCCGGCATGGCCGGGCTTTTAAAAATTATTTTGCAGATGCAGCACAAAACGCTCGTTAAAAGTCTGCATTGTGAAACCGTTAATCCGTATATCAGCCTCGACGGCAGCCCGTTTTATTTCGTCCGCGACACCCAGCCGTGGAAAGCGGCGACTGATGATAGCGGAAATGAACTGCCGCGGAGAGCGGGTGTCAGCTCGTTCGGATTTGGCGGTGTCAACGCTCATGTCGTGCTCGAAGAATATGTTTCTCCTGTTGAAGAGAAACAATGGACGTCCGGTGAACTTCAGCCGTCCTTATTCATTCTCTCGGCAAAGACGGCGGAACAGCTGAAGGAACGTGCGGAACAGCTGCGCAGATATTTGGAAAAGTCACATTCAGCTGACGGAGCTCTTGCGGGTATCGCTTATACGCTTCAGCTTGGCCGGGATGAAATGGAAGAGCGCCTTGCCGTCATTGCTGAAACAAAAGAAGAGCTTACGAACGCGCTGAATGATTTCCTCAGCGGCAAGGAGACGGGGCAGAATTTCTTTACAGGCCGGAACAAAGCGATGAAACAGCTGTTTACAGAGATGACGGACAACGCAGAAATGAGCGGGACCGTAGATCAATGGATGGAAGCAGGAAAGTATGCAATGCTTGCAAAATTATGGGTGCAAGGTTTACATGTCGACTGGAATAAATTATATCCGGACGAAAGGCCAAAAAAAGTCAGCCTGCCCGTCTATCCTTTTGCGAAAACACATTGCTGGATACCGCACAGAGCGCAGCATATAAGGCACCGGGAGACTTACGAGACTGATATGCCCCCGTTTGAGACTTATGAGCGCCTGCTTGATGAATTGGAGAGAAACGAAATAAGCATAGAAGCCGCTGTAAAAAGAACGATCGGTTTTTACAGGGATTAGCGTAATGGAGGAAACCATATGAAAGAGTTTCTGCACCGGGTTTTTTCTGACGTCAAAAATAAAAAAATGACAAAACAGGATGCGATCGGCATTTTGCGCGATTATGATATGCGGATGGGACTTCGCCAAGCGGATTCCCTTCATCCGCTTGCTCAGCAGCATATTTCCGATGAAACGGGACTGGGATTCTCGGCAGCTTTCAGCGGCCGGGAATTTTTTCTCGCTGATGTTTCTTTACAGCGTAAAAAGCTTATGCCCGGAGAACTTCTTTTGGAAATGGCGAGAGCTGCGGCTGTTTTGACAGTAAAGGAGACTGAGGCTGTCCGGCTGACACATATCGTGTGGTCAAAGCCCATTCTGACTGAGGCTGAGCCGTTCCATATCGAAATCAGGCTGATACCCGAAAAGGGTGAAGCCAAAAGGTTTGAGATTTATAATCCATTTTCTTCCGATTACAGTTATCATGATGTGTACAGCCAAGGGACGATTCAGCCAGTTGATGCTGCGCCCGGCATGCTGGATATCAGCCGCTTGAAGGAAAACAGCGGTTCCCTGATGGATCAGCAGCAAATTGTAGCCATCACTCAGAACGATACCGTTCAATACAGTGAGCACATGAAAGGAATTGAGCGTATTTACGCCTCAGCAGGACGGATGCTGGCAGATATATCAATCCCATTGACAAACCAAAAAGAATCCGCCCGATTCGGCCTCCCTCCCTGTGTGATGCAAAGTGTGACAGAGGCATGCGCGCTGCTTGGAGGCAAAGAATATAAAACGCTCGCCCCGGTTTCATTGGACGAGCTTTTGTTTTATGAATCTTGTCCTGACAAGGTATGGGCCGAGATACAAGAGAAGGCGGGGAGCTTTTATATTGATTTATGTGACGGAGAAGGAAAAATATGGGCTTCCCTGTCGGGGTTGAAGCTGCAGCCTGTCATCAAGACGGGCGCTTCCGGAAAAATCAATGCCGAACACCGCAGTGAACGTTTGTATGAACAAACGCTTCTTCAGCTCAAAACGCTTTTTGCCCTGACTACAAAAATTGCTGTTTCCAACATAGATACTGAAGAGCCGCTGGAAACCTACGGAATCGACTCAGTCACTGTGACGAAATTGAACCGCGAATTGTCTCTGCTTTTCGGTGACCTTTCCAAAACGGTTTTTTACGAATATAAGACACTGGGCTCCCTGGCAGCTCACTTTGTCACGGATTATCCAAAAGAATGCCGAAAATGGACAAATGATGATGAGCACCGTTCAGGCGTATCAGAACAGGTTTTGGCAAATGAAGATTTTCCGGTGCTTCCGTCGTTTATCAAGCGAAAGAAACGGCCTTCTTTTTCCAATGAGAACCAGACAAAAGAAAGGATTGCGATTATCGGAGTCAGCGGACGTTATCCGCAAGCTGAAACACTTGAAGCGTACTGGGATAACTTAGCAGCCGGAAAAGACTGTGTGACGGAAATTCCCGAAGAGCGCTGGGAAAAGGACAAGTACTACAACCCTGATCCCGAAGCGGCCGTGAAAGAAGGGAAAAGTTACAGTAAGCGGGGCGGGTTTCTGAAAGATGCCGCTTTCTTTGATCCGCTGTTTTTTCAAATTTCACCCCGTGATGCTTTGAATATGGACCCGCAGGAGCGTCTCTTTATTGAAATGTGCTGGCAGGTGATGGAGGATGCCGGTTATACGAAGGAACAGCTTGAGAATCTGTATAACGGCCGGGTCGGCGTTTTTGCGGGCATTACGAAAAACGGGTACGGAATGTACTGGAAAAACGGCGGCGCCCTGCAGCCGAAAACGTCGTTCAGTTCAGCGGCCAACAGAGTTTCCTATTTTCTTAATCTGAAAGGGCCGAGCATGCCGGTCGACACGATGTGCTCGTCTTCGCTGACTGCAATTCATGAAGCGTGTGAAAACATCCTTCGCGGCGAATGCGACATGGCGATTGCCGGCGGTGTGAATGTGTATACGCATCCTTCGGCTTATGCGGAGCTCAGCGCCTATCGAATGCTTTCAAAAGACGGAACGTGTAAAAGTTTCGGTGAAGGCGGGGACGGATTTGTTCCCGGGGAAGGCGTCGGGGCCGTGCTGTTAAAGCCGCTGTCAAAAGCGATAGCTGATAAGGACCATATTTACGGGGTGATTCGCGGCACTCATATCAATCACGGCGGCAGAACAAACGGGTATACAGTGCCGAGTCCGAGCGCCCAGGCTGACGTGATTTCCGGCGCGCTTGAAAAATCAGGAATACATCCGCGGATGATCAGCTGTATCGAAGCCCACGGCACGGGCACTGAACTCGGAGATCCGATCGAAATTGACGGTTTGACCCGCGCATTTCAAACGAAAACGTCAGATAAAGGCTTTTGCGCCATCAGCTCAGTTAAATCCAATATCGGGCATTTGGAAGCCGCGGCAGGCATTGCCGGAGTAACGAAACTGCTGCTCCAGTTTCAAAAACGAAAGCTTGCCCCCTCATTACATTGCCGAAAATTGAATCCGAATATTGCATTTGACCGGACGCCGTTTGTGGTGCAGCGTGAATTGGCAGACTGGAAGCGGCCGGTCATTGAGGAAAACGGAGCGCAAAAGGAGATTCCGAGAATCGCGGGAATCTCTTCTTTTGGCGCGGGCGGGGCAAATGCCCACATATTGATAGAAGAATATATTGAACCTGATAGGGAGATTCCTGAGCCATTCACAGATGAAGATCCCGCAGTCATTTTATTATCCGCCAAACAGGAGGCCAGCCTGAAGCAGCGGGCGCAGCAGCTTCTTCAAGCGATCAGAAAAAATGACGTCACAGACCGCAGCCTCCGGGATGCGGCTTACACCCTTCAAACCGGAAGAGAAGCGATGGAAGAACGTGCGGCGTTTATCGTGACGTCGACAGAGCAGTTAGCGGAAAAACTGCAGCGTTTTATTGACGGCGGGACAGACGGCTGCTTCAGAGGGAAAAGCAAACAGTATAAAGACATTCTAGCCGTTTTTAAGGATGAAGATATGCAGGAAGCCGTCCGTAAATGGATGAAACGAAAAAAATTCGCGAAGCTTCTGGAACTTTGGGTAAAAGGGCTGAAGATTGATTGGTCAGAGCTTTATAACGGCAGCCTGCCGCATCGCATCAGCCTTCCCGGTTATCCATTTATAAAGGATCGGTATTGGCCGGACGATGCAGCGCCGGACAATGTTCGTGATGCTGAAACACATTCTGAAACATTTCGTGAAATCCGCTTTTTACAGAAAAGCTGGGCAGAAAGCAGCAGTGTTCCGGTTAAGGAAGTGCGGGGCGTCATCGGAATAGCCGCCGATCACCAGACAGGAAATTTGGCCGTTGAGCTGTCCCGTTATTTCCCCGAGTCTGAAATCATTGACGCTGCATCACCGGAAATATCCGGGGGCGCGGCCCGGTTTGGCGGTCTGATTGATGTGACCGGATGCGGGACGGAAATCAAGCATGATGACGGCTGGATTCATCGTCTGCAGTCTCTCATTGACAACAGAAACCGCGGCCGAAAGCTTCAGCTGCTTTGTGTGACAAAGGGGCTTGAACCCTTTGCAAATGAAACGATAAATCTCTCAGGTGCAAAAAAGGCCGGATTGTACCGGATGCTCCAAAGTGAGTATAAGGATATCCGCTCGCGGCATATGGATGCAGAACAGACTGCCGAAGATCCTGAGCTGGCAAACCAGATCGCAGAGGAGTTTTTTCGCGATTCTGAAGACATCGAAGTGTGTTACCGAAACGGTGTGCGCTATTATGCGCGGTTAAAGGAAACAAACAGCTTAGCTGAAAAAGGATTTTCATTTCCGAAAGACCATGTGCTCTGGATCACCGGAGGAACCCGGGGACTCGGATATTTATTCGCCCGGCATTTTGCCGAACGTTACGGAGTCACGAAACTCGTGCTTACCGGAAAAGAAACAATGCCTCCGAAAGCGGAGTGGGATGATCATGTCAAACGGAATTCCCCGTTTTCCGATAAAGTGAGAAGAATCAGAGAGCTCGAACAAAAAGGTGTCCGAACGGAAGTGCTGTCTGTATCTTCCGGCCCTGAATATGAGCAGGCCGTCAGCCGGGTGAAAGAGAAGATGGGGCCGATAGGAGGCGTGATACACGCAGCGGGAGCCGTAGATCTCGATCATCCGGCCTTTATCCGCAAAACAAGAGAACAGATGATGACCGTGCTTGAGCCTAAAACAGACGGACTGGACCTTTTGTATCAAGCGCTGCATAAGGAGCCTCTCCGGTTTTTTGCGCTGTTTTCTTCAGTGTCCGGCGTGGTGCCGGAATTAGGATCGGGACAAAGCGATTATGCCATGGCTAACGCCTATATGGATTATTTTGCGGCCGCAAAAGGTTTTCCGGTGCTGAGCATCCAATGGCCGAGCTGGAAAGAAACGGGTATGGGCGAATCAAAAAGCCGGGCCTATCTGAAAAGCGGTTTAAAGAGCATCACTGACAGAGAAGGGCTGAGCCTGTTTGATGCCATTATGGCAGGCGATTGCGGGTCTGTTATTATGCCGGCCGTCATTCACCCGGAAAAATGGGAGCCTGGCCGTCTGCTGCTTTCATCCGGCCTTACCGAAACAAAGAAGCAGGAACAGGCCGATACAGAAAGCGTTGAGGAGTGGCTGACGGGCATTTGCTGCCGGGAATTAAGACTGGAGCCGTCAAGATTTGAATCTGATACACCGTTTCAAGATTACGGAGCCGATTCCATCATGCTTGCCCAAGTGTCCAGAGCGATCGGAAAGAGGATCAAAGCTGACCTTGACCCGGCGGTGCTGTATGAATACCCTACGGTTGCTGCGCTGGCCGGATGGCTTGAAACAGCATATCCGGAAATCAAAGCTGCCGTTTCAAAACCGGTTCAGCCTGTAATCCCGGACGTTCCCAAACAAACGGCAGCCGCTGTTATTCAGCCTTCTGGCGGTGCAGCGGCGCAAGATATCGCTGTTGTCGGAATGTCCTGCCGTTTTCCGGGAGCCGAATCAATTGAAGCTTATTGGAAGCTGCTGTCTGAAGGAACGTCAGCCATTCAAAGGGTGCCGAAAGAACGCTGGAAAACGGAGAAGGCGGATTATGCGGGCCTTTTAAAAAATGTAACGCATTTTGACCCGGAGTTTTTCCTTATTCCCGAAGAAGACATCAAGGCAATGGATATCCAGTCCTTTCTTATATTAGAAGAGGCGCTTCATCTGTTCAGAGACAGCGGTTACTCGTTACAAGAAATGAAAGGCAGGTCAGCCGGTGTCTATTTAGGAGGACGCGGGGGCAGTATGCCTGACGAAAACCGTCTGAAGCATGCAAAAAATCCGATAGTCGCCGCCGGCCCGAATTACTTAGCGGCCAATCTTTCTCAGTTCTTTGATTTGAAGGGGCCGAGTCTCGTTTTGGATACGGCCTGTTCTTCAGCGCTTGTCGGTATGAATATGGCGATACAGGCGCTTTCTTGCGGTGAAATCGACTCAGCGGTGGTCGGGGGAGTCAGTCTGCTGGAATCCGGTCAAACCCACCGGATGTTCGAACTCCGCAATCTGTTAAGCGAAGAGCCTGCGTTTCATATTTTTGACCGCCGCACTGGCGGCATCGTATTGGGAGAAGGCGTCGGAATGGTGTATTTAAAAACAGCGGCCCAGGCTGTAAAAGACGGAGACCGGATTCATGCGGTCATTAAAGGCATTTCCGTAAACAATGACGGCAGAACCGCGGGGCCTGCCACACCGAATATACAGGCGCAGAAAGAAGTGATGGCCAAGGCGCTTGCCAAAAGCGGCAGAAAAGCGGAGGATATCAGCTACATTGAAGCAAACGGTTCAGGCTCTGAAGTAACCGATCTTTTGGAACTGAGGGCGATTGAAGCGGTATACCGTATGCAATACAGCGCGCCTTGCGAATTAGGGTCGATGAAGCCGAATATCGGGCACCCGTTATGTGCTGAAGGGATTGCCGGTTTCATTAAAACAGTGCTTATGCTCTCGCGCCGAATGCGTGTGCCTTTCCTTTCCGGCAAAGAGCCGATGACGCATTACGATCTGTCCGCCTCGCCGTTTTATTTTTCGCACGCGCTGCGTGAATGGACGGATTCACCGCGGATTGCCGCCGTCAGCAGTTTCGCTGACGGAGGGACGAATGCCCATGTCATAGTGGAAGCCTGGGAGCAAGAGGCGTATACCCCGGTCAGAAAGCCTTTGCCGAGACAGGA
This sequence comes from Bacillus sp. EKM208B, assembly GCF_011800725.1. Classification (NCBI taxonomy): domain Bacteria; kingdom Bacillati; phylum Bacillota; class Bacilli; order Caryophanales; family Bacillaceae; genus Bacillus; species Bacillus sp. EKM208B. Next base: position 9,362 of record NZ_JAANHO010000018.1, read on the forward strand.
ATTAAAACGCCGGGCTATTCGTCCGGACAAAGCCGAAAGCCTGCATGAAAACGCACATAAGTCCCGCCCAAATACGTTTTGGAAACAAATGAAGACTTACTGATTGCGCTGAAAATTGAACGTCGATATGGAGGAAGTTCATATGCAAGAGCAGCTTCTTATTAACAATCTGCATCCCGTTCTGAAACATCATAAAGCCTATGGAAAGGAACTGCTGCCGGGTCTGGCTTATATTGACCTGATCTATCAGACTTTCAGAGAAAACGGTTTTTTTCATGCCGGCCTTGAACTCAGGCACTTATCGATTTTTCACCCTTTAGCTCCTGAACAGGGAGAATCAATCCTGCTTTCCGTTGACTGTACAGAGAACGGCGAAGAGCAGTGGAAGGTAGAGGTGAAAGGGCAAAAACAAGGTGACGAAGCAGCAGAGACAAAGGTATATGCCGCGGCGCAAATGCATTCCGTCAAGCCCGCCGGCTTCCAAGAGAGCGTCCGGATGGATGCCGTAAAACAAACGGCGGCAGAAATACCGCTTGAGGACATTTACGCGGAATGCAGGGATCAAGAACTGGTTCATTCAGGAATGATGAAAGGCTGCGGAAGCGTCTACCAAACTGAAAAAGAGATTTATATTGATCTGTCGGTGCAAAAGGATCAGCTGGAACATGCAGAAGAGGCGATGTTTCATCCCGCATTGATAGATGCGAGCAGCATCGGCTCCAATGTATATCTCGCTCCTTTGACGAGGGAGGAGGGGCAATTATTTCTGCCGCTGTTTTATGAATCGTTTTATTGCGCCGAATTGCTGCAGACGACATGTATCACCAAGATAAAAAAAGAATCCGTCACCCGTAAGAAAGATCTCGTTTACGTGACAATGGAGTTTTTCAATGAGGAAGGCAGAAAAGTCGGCGAACTGAAAAACTTCGCCAATAAACTGGTGAGGGACCCGGAACTGATCAATCAGAAACGGCAAAAGAAAGAACCTGACGGGCGGAATGCCGTCCCGGCTCCGCAAGCGGAACCGGCGCCTTCTGAGCCCCGCCGTGCGGAGGCTTCCGCCGGCCTTACTGAACAGTGCATCCTTTATTTAAAAGAATTGCTTGCCGCCCGATTGAACAAACCTGTGAAAGAGATTGACCCGGATATCGGCTACTATGAAATGGGGCTGGATTCTCCGGGGCTGTTGGACATGGTGAAGGAAATTGAACAAAAAATCGGAACGCAGCTACTGCCGACGCTGTTATTTGAATACACGACAATCGCGGAATTGGCGGGATATTTATGCGAACATTACGGAGCCGGTTTCGGCCATGCTCAAAGCGGGCATTCAAGTGCTGAGCCTTTGCCCCGGGAAAAAAAGAGGACGACCCAAATCCGCGTGAAAAAGTCGGCGTCAGCCGGAACGCAGAATGGAGATATTGCGATCGTCGGGATGGCGGGACGGTACCCCGGCGCCAAAAATCTTCGTGAATTTTGGACAAATCTAAAAAATGGAGAAAACAGCGTAACGGAAGTGCCTCGTTCCCGCTGGGATACGAGGACATATGAGCATTTGCGATCGCCGTCCGGCAAGCCGATTTCCAAATGGGGCGGTTTTATAGACGATCCGGATTGTTTTGATGCGAAATTTTTCCGGATTTCTCCGCGGGAGGCAGAAGCTAAAGATCCGCAAGAACGATTGTTTTTAGAAACATGCTGGGAAACGATTGAGGATGCGGGCTACACCCCGGAAACAATCGTTCAGCCGAAAGGGCCGAATAAGAGAATGAACGTCGGTGTGTTTGCCGGGGTGATGCATATGGATTATTCTCTCGCCGGCGCTGAAGCTGCGGCGAAAGGGCTGGTCTTTCCTTATCCCTTGAACTATGCGCCGATCGCAAACCGGGTTTCATATTTTTGCAATTTTCACGGGCCGAGCATGGCGGTTGACACGGTGTGTTCGTCATCTTTGACGGCCGTCCATATGGCGGCGGAAAGTCTGAGACGCGGTGAATGTGAAGCAGCTCTTGCCGGAGGCGTCAATTTATCATTGCACCCGACAAAATATATCACATACGGCTTGATGGATATGCATTCGAGTGACGGGCTGTGCCGCACGTTCGGCGAAGGCGGCACAGGCTATGTCTCAGCTGACGGCATCGGGGCCGTGCTGCTGAAGCCGCTCCACAAAGCCGAAGAAGATAAGGATCATATTTATGCGGTGATAAAAGGCAGCGCCGTCAATCACGTGGGAACCGTCAGCGGGATTACCGTGCCGAGCCCCGTGGCGCAGGGGGATATGATAGCCGAATGTCTTGAAAAGACGGGGATTGATCCCCGGACGATTTCTTATGTGGAAGCGCACGGAACCGGAACTTCTTTAGGGGATCCGATTGAAATACAAGGCCTTGTTAAAGCTTACCGCACGTTTACGGAGGATCGGCAATTTTGTGCGATCGGTTCCGTTAAATCGAATATCGGACATGCGGAATCAGCCGCCGGGATCAGCGGGCTTCATAAAACGGTTTTGCAGCTGTTTCACAAAACGCTTGTCCCTTCTTTGCACTCAGAGACGATTAATCCGTATCTCCGTTTAGAGGACTCGCCATTTTACGTGCAGCAAAAAACCGAGTCATGGAAAAAGCCGGTGTATACAGAGAACGGCCGTGAACATTCCTGTCCGAGACGCGCAGGCATCAGTTCATTCGGGGCGACGGGTTCAAACGTTCATCTCATTTTAGAAGAGTACAGGCCCAAAAACCCCGGCATTACGGAGAATCAAGAGAGACCGTATATCGTGCCTCTATCAGCGAAAAATCCGGAGCGGCTGAAGGAATACGCTGCCCGGCTGCTGATGTTTCTCAAAGATAAAGCGCTTGAAGGAAGCGGGCCGCTTCATGACAAAAGAGTTACAATGCAAAATCAGCTGGAAAATGCGTTGCGCAGTGTTCTGGCGGATGTTCTGCATGTAGAGGCCGGCTCGGTAGATGGTGAACAGGATTGGAAGGAATTCGGCTTGGATGTCATGCAGCTGACACAGTTTTCTGAGCTGATGACGGATCAATACGGGCTGGCAATAGACATGACTGATCTCATACAGCATACTTCCGTCCGGACTTTAGCAGAATGTCTTACAAACGATGAGAAACATAAGGATATTCTTTTCGGTCTTTTCGGCCAGTCCGGTTTAGATAAGCAGCCTGATGAATCTTTTTCCCTGCGGTCACTGGCGTATACGCTGCAAACGGGACGGCTGGCAATGGAAGAACGGCTTGTTTTTTTAGTGAACGATCAAGCGGACCTGATCAGGAAATTAACTGAATTTACAGAACGAAAACGGCAGATTGACGGCAGCTTTCAAGGGCGGTCTGATAGCGGAACGGAAATCAGGGGTTTCCTGAATGATGATCAGGATACGGAGGAGCTGATCCGAAAATGGACGGACAGCGGCACTTACAAAAAACTTGCGGAGCTGTGGTCAAAAGGGTTTGAGATAGACTGGACGCGGCTGTATCAGGAGGAGAAACCGCGCAGGATGAGTCTGCCGACGTATCCGTTTGCAAAGGAACGATATTGGATACCGGAGCCCGATCATCCCGTCACTTCCGTAAATACAGAAAGCAGGCTTCACCCGCTGCTTCACCGCAATACATCAGATTTGTTAGAACAAAAATTCAGTACGATACTGAACGGAGATGAATTCTTCTTAGCCGATCATATCGTCCGAAACAAGCGTGTTCTCCCCGGGGCGGCTTATCTTGAAATGGCGAGAGCCGCGGCTGAACTGGCTGCCGCGCCGTTAGCCGCTGAATACACGGCTAAAACCGGCATTTCGCTGCGGTATATCAGCTGGATACGCCAGGCCGTTCATAAAAAAGAGCCGCTGGGTATGACGACAGGGCTTTCCTTGGAGGATAACGGCAATGTTTCATTTCAAGTGTACAGCAATGAAAATGATTCAGACATTTATTGTGAAGGCAGTGCTGTGATTGAGCCGCTGTCTGAGGCGCCGTTTTTGCATATTGAACAGCTGAAAGCGCGCTGCCGCAAAAAAGTGCTGTCAAAAGAAGACTGCTATGCGGCGTTTGCAAAGGCGGAAATTGTATACGGACCTTCACATCAAGGAATTGATCACATTTATTGCGGGGAAAAAGAAGCCTTGGCTAAATTGGTGCTCCCTGCTTCCGTTTCTGATGAAGCCGAACAGTTTGTGCTCCATCCGAGTCTGATTGATTCCGCTTTTCAGGCGGCCATCGGCGTTATGAATGAAGATCAAGCGGGTTATCCGGAGCAGCCGTTAATGCCTTTTGAATTACATGAACTGACCGTTTTTCATCCGTGCAGTCCAAACATGTGGGCGGCCGTGTTTGTGACGCATGAAACACCGGCCGTGCGAAGAATGGACATTGATATATGTGATGAACGCGGCAATGTGTGTGTAAGGATAAAAGGATTTTCTGCCCGGATGGCCGAAAGTGCGCCGGTCGTAACCGATAATAAGCAATACGATCTGCCGGGTAACCTTACCGGAGCCGTCAAACTGATGCAGGTATGGGACGCGGAACCGATAGACAACCAAACCGGCTTCCCCATTTCTGAAGCAAAAGCTGTCATCATAGGCGGTACAGACGGGCAGGCGGACGCGGTTTTACGATTGTTTCCTAAAGCTGTGCGATTTGATATCGGCCAAAGTGCTTCCGTTGAAGTGATATCCGATCGGCTCCGCCGTCTCGGTGAGATTCAGCATATGATCTGGTTTGCCCCTCAGCCGGCTGATTCTGACAGCCATGATCAAAAAAGCGGGGTGCTGCAAATTTTCAGAGCGGCCAAAGCTCTTATCGGTCTCGGGTATGGAAAAGAGCAGCTCGGGATGACGGTGATTACGCACCAAGCACAGCCTATCACCCAATATGATGAGGTGCGTCCCGCTCATTCCGGTGTGCACGGTTTCGTCGGGTCTCTCGCAAAAGAACATCCGAGCTGGCACATCCGTCTGGCCGATCTTGAAGACGGGGGGGGTTTCCCCGCAGAAGACATATTCAGCCTGCCCCGCGACCGTACGGGTAAAGCATGGGTGCGCAGACATCAGGAATGGTACAGGCCTCAATTGCTTCCGGTCCAAAGCGGGCCGTCTGAAAGTGTTCCTTACCGCTATGGAGGCGTATATGTCATCATCGGCGGTGCGGGAGGCATCGGCGAGGTTTGGACAGATTATATAGTGACGACGTATAAAGCCCGAGTCGTCTGGATCGGGAGGCGGCCGCTGGACAGCCGGATACGCCAAAAAATAGACCGGTACCGGCCATCAGGCCCGGCTCCCGAATATATAGCCGCAGATGCTTCTGATCTTCCATCGCTTCAGCGCGCCTATGAACAGATTAAAAACACATACGGCACCATCAGCGGCGTCGTTCATTCAGCGATGGTATTTGCGAATGAAAGCGTAAAAGATATGGAAGAATCACAGTTTCACGCCGGTCTTGCGGCGAAAGTGGATATTTCCGTCAACATTGCCGAAGTATTTGCGAAAGAGTCTTTGGACTTTATTCTCTTTTTCTCTTCGGTTATTTCATATATTAAGAATCCGAATCAAAGTCATTATGCGGCGGGGTGCGCATTTAAAGACGCATTTGCCCATGAGCTTTCCGGACGGCTGTCATGCCCGGTCAAAGTGATGAACTGGGGTTATTGGGAGCGGGCTGACAATCACATTTCTGAAGAGTTTGACAGACTGAGTGCAATCGGTCTCGGGCTGATCAGCCGGGCGGAAGGGATGCAGGCGCTGGAAACTCTGCTGACGCAGCCGATCTCCCGCATGGGGCTGATGAAGCTGACCAAGCCGATTCCGATCGAGGGAATGAACCCTCATGAATTTGTGACTATCTGATTGCCTGTCAAAATGACGGAGCAAATTTAATTTTCTTAGGAGGATAAGGTTTTGGGTAAGGGAGACAAACAAAAAGACCGTACACAGTTATCCTTAAGAACAGAAATAAGCAATCAAATGAAAGAATTGAATCGGCTTTTGCTGCAAGTATTGCGGGTGACGCTGCGTTCAATGGGTCTGACCGGCGAAGCGCCGGCGGCTTCCTGTCTGCCTTTATATGAGCGCTGGCTGGAAGAAAGTATCCGTCTTTTAGACAGCGATTTTAAAAGCGGTGAAACGGCCGCGGTTTGGGAAGAGTGGCATAAGAAGAAAAACGAATGGCTGAAAGATCCGGATATGAAAGCGCAGGCTCTGCTGGCGGATACCGTCATTCAAGCTTTGCCTGACATTTTAACAGGCAAAATAAAAGCCACGGACGTGATGTTTCCCGATTCTTCAATGGAGCTTGTTGAAGGAATCTATAAGCATAACATTCTCGCTGATTATTACAACGATGTGCTGGCAAATGAAGCGTGTATTTATGTGGAAAATGTAATTAAAAACAATCCTGAGGCAAACATCCGTCTGCTGGAGATCGGAGCGGGCACCGGCGGAACGAGCAGCACACTGTTTAAAAAGCTCCGCCCCTATCAAAACCATATTCAGGAATACTGTTATACCGACTTGTCAAAAGCTTTTTTAATGCATGCCGAAAAGGAATACGGCGCGGACAATCCGTATTTGACGTATCAGCTGTTTAATGTGGAGCAGCCTGCGGCGGGCCAGGGATTCCATCTGAGAACCTACGATATCGCTATTGCCGCAAACGTGCTGCATGCCACCAAAAATATTCGGAAAACATTACGGACGGCAAAAGCCGTATTGAAAAAGGAGGGTTTGCTGCTCGTTAATGAACTGGGCGGGCATACGCCGTTTACACATGTTACATTCGGCTTATTAGAGGGCTGGTGGCTGTACGAAGACGAGGCGCTGCGGATTCCGGGGTGCCCCGGTCTTTATCCGGAAACATGGAAATCCGTTTTAATGGCTGAAGGCTTTCATTCCATTCAATTTCCGGCTGAAAACGAACGTCTGCACACCCAGCAGATTATCACGGCGAAAAGCAACGGAGTCATCAGGCAGAGCAGGGAAGCTTACACCGCGCAAAAGCGCCAATCAAACGTACCGCAAACATCCTCTGATCGTCAGCTCCCCATCAAACAAGCGGGAGAGGGGCTTTCGGAAAAGACAGCGGCTTTTCTGATAAAGGCTGCGGCAAACGTATTAAAAATGCCGGCAGAAGAGATAAATCCGCTGGCTCCTCTGGATGAATACGGCATTGACTCTATTCTGATCGTTCAGCTGACGAATGAGCTGCGGGATCTCGTCCCTGATATCAGCAGCACGCTGTTTTTTGAATACCGGACGATAGAAGAGCTTGCCGCATACTTGGCTGAAACGAAGGAGCGCGAACTGCATGCGCGATTTTCTGAAGAAGTCCGTCATATTGAAGCGGTATCATCCGGCTCTTTGCTTGAAAAAAGCACAGAGTATCTGAAACAGATCGTCAGCGCCATCTTAAAGATGCCGATTGAGGACGTTCAAGCCCATACGCCCCTTGAAGAATACGGAATCGATTCCATCTTAATCGTACAGCTGACCAACCGCGTGCGGGAAGACGTACCTGATATCAGCAGCACTTTGTTCTTCGAGTATCCGACAATCGGCGGATTAGCGGAATATCTCGTCAGCTCAAGACAGGATGATATGGCTGGGATTTTCAAGACAAATAATGAAGCCGAAAAGGCGCCGCACACATTACAGAAAAAGCAAAGCCGCAAAAAAAGCGCCGGATTGGCGAAGCGCCAAGCGGCATCTTTTTCTGAAAAAGCGCCGCCCGCTTCCGAACCGCCGTCAAAACACCTTGAAGTGGCCATTGTCGGTCTTGCCGGGAGGTATCCCGGAGCTGAAAATGTTAATGAGTTCTGGGAACGGTTAAAGACCGGTGAACACGGAATCACCGAAATTCCGAAAGACCGTTGGGATTGGCGGGACTACTATGATGAGACAAAAGGTAAGGAAGGCCGGATGTATACAAAGTGGGGCGGCTTTTTAACAGATATTGATAAATTTGATCCGCTGTTTTTTAAAATCTCCCCGAAAGAAGCGGAGCGCATGGACCCGCAGGAGAGACTGTTTCTGGAAACCGCTTATGCGGCCCTTGAGGATGCCGGATATACCCCTGATTCACTATGCGCCGGTAAAAAGGTTGGTGTCTTTGCGGGTGTCATGAACGGCAACTATCCGACAGGGGCCCACTACCACTTTATCCCGAACCGCGTATCCTATGTGTTTGATTTTCACGGTCCGAGCATCGCGGTCGATACCGCATGCTCCTCATCCTTAACCGCCATTCATCTCGCCGCAGAAAGCATCAGAACAGGTGCATCTGAATGCGCGATTGCCGGCGGCGTAAACCTGATTACAGATCCGGTTCATTATATCGGACTTTCTTCTATGAGAATGCTGTCACCGTCAAACGCGTGCAAAGCGTTCGGTGATAAGGCTGACGGGTTTGTTGACGGAGAGGGCGTCGGCTGTATCGTGTTAAAGCCGTTGAAAAAGGCTGTTGAAGATCATGATCATATATACGGTGTCATTAAAGGAAGCGCTCTGAACGCCGGCGGCAAAACGAACGGGTTCACCGTTCCGAATCCGAATGCACAAGGAGAAGTGATCGCAGAGGCGATGGAGCGGGCAGGGATTGATCCGAGAGCGATCAGCTATCTGGAAGCCCACGGCACCGGCACTTCCTTGGGAGATCCGATTGAAATCGCAGGGTTAACCAAGGCTTTCCGACGCTACACGGATGCAAAGCAATTTTGTTCCATCGGTTCTGTTAAATCCAATATCGGACACCTGGAAAGTGCGGCGGGCATTGCTGCGGTCACCAAAATTCTTCTTCAGATGAAACACGGATATCTGGTGCCGTCGCTGCATTCAAAGCAGCTGAACCCGGAAATTGATTTTGAAACTTCTCCTTTTATCGTGCAGCAGGAAACGGCGGAATGGAGACGGCCGGTCATAGAATCTGAAGGAGTAACACGGGAATATCCGAGACTCGCGGGTACATCTTCTTTCGGAGCGGGCGGTGCAAATGCCCACCTGCTGATAGAAGAGTATGAACCGGCTGAAATGACTTCGGCGGACTCCGGCCGTCCGGCGCTTTTTGTTTTATCGGCAAAAGATAAAGACCGCTTGCGCGAGCGGGCTCTGTTGGTGGCGGATGCCGCCGTAAACGGAACACTTACAGATGCGAACCTGCTTGACGCGGCATTTACCCTTCAAGTCGGCAGGGTCCCGATGGAAGAACGGCTGGCGATGAGAGCGGACTCTGTTTCTGAATTGGAACAGAAGCTGACTGCTTTTCTGAATCATGCTGGTTCCGTAAGCGGGGTGTTTACAGGCCGGAGTGATAGTGCTGTCACGGAGACGGAAGGCACAGTCAGTGATTGGATGGAAAAACATCAATTTGACAGTCTTTTGAATGCCTGGGTTCACGGGACGCCCGTCGATTGGGCATCTTTATATAAAGGCGCGCTGCCGCATCGTATCAGTCTGCCGTCTTATCCATTTGCAAAAGAAAGCTACTGGATGAAGCGGGCAGAACCAAAAACAGGAACAACTGAATATGTGCATCCTTTCCTGCATGAAAATACGTCAACCTTGGCGGAGCAAAGCTATCATACATCTTTTACAGGCCGGGAACACGTTTTCCAGAATGTGAGAGGGGAGCGGGTTCTGTCGGCAGCCGTTTATTTAGAAATGGCGCTTGCGGCTTATCATCATGCGGCAGACAGCTCTGAAGAAAAAGAGATATGGATCCGAACGGCGGCATGGACTGACCCGATTACCAGCGGACATCACGGTGCGGGCGTCAATCTCTCCCTTCTGTCTGAAGACGAGGAAGGCATCCATTATGAAATATACAGTGACGAAGAGAAGCTGCATCATTATGGAATCATCGGGCAAGGGAACATACAGCCATCCCACGTGCTTGATATTGCCTCCTTACAAAAAGACTGCCGCTTGCTGTCATTCGATTATGAAACACCAGGCACGTCAGGTGTAACGATCAGTAAGGAGTTCCGCACCGTTGAAAAGCTTTATGCGGGAGAAAATGCGGTTTGGGCGAAGCTTGCTCTTATAGATGAAAGCGGCTGTAATCCGGGATATCATCTGCCGCCGGAATTTCTGGACGCAGCTTTTCATGTCCTGGCAAAAACGGAGCCGTCAGTCCATATCGTGCCTGAAACGGTTGAAGAACTGCGCGTCATGCGTCCGTGCTCATCCGGCATGTGGATGTACATTAATAAAAAGAATCAAACCGGCTGTGACATTCAATTTTGTGACGAAACCGGCACTGTCTGCGCAGAAATCAAAGGGATAAGAATGAGACACCCGTCTCAGCAGGATCACGGGCAAGAGGAACAATCCGAGATGATGATATTTGAAGAAATATGGACGCAGCAGCCTCTGAAGAAATCCATTCATGAAGAGCTGAAAACGGTCATCTGTTTTCTTACGGGAGAAGCTGCCAGAAAGCATGCTTATCAGTCTTTACAATCCCTTTATCCGGGAGCCGGCGTGTTTTTTATTTCACAGGGTGAGGAAACTCAAAAGCTTTCAAACACGCATTATCAAATTAAAATCACTGACGGACAAGCATATCAAGAAACGTTTCGGCATATTGAAACGGCTGCAGGCAAAGCGGATGCCGTTTTATATGGATGGCCGCTTGAAGATGCAAAGGCCGTGAAAGACTATTCCATTCTGTATCATGTGATCCGCGCAGCTGCTTCTTTGCGTTCTAAACCGAGGCGAATCCTTCTTTCCGCTCAGTGCGGGACCGATACCGATATCAGTTACGCCGAGTCATGGATCGGGCTGGAACGGTCGCTGAAACTGATCTTGCCGGAGACGGATACGGCCGCGGTTTATTTTGAACAAAAAGGACCGTTAGAAAAACTGATCCATAACGTATGTGAAGAACTTCACAGCGAGTCGTTCCGCAGTGTCATGTACAGTGGGGAAATTCGTCACGTCATGGAAATGAAGCAGACGGATATTGCCCCTGTTGAGAAGCGTGTGATAAAAAGCGGAAAAACGTACTTGATTACCGGCGGATGCGGGGGTTTAGGCTTGTTATTTGCCGGATATTTCGCTGAAAAAGGACCGGTTACGCTCATTTTGACGGGGAGATCAGCGGCAGACGGCCCGGTGCTGAACAAGATAAAGAGATTGGAAGAATCAGGCGCCAAGGTGTTTTACGTGCAGGCGGATGCCGCAGATCAAGCTCAGATGGAGAAAGGTTTGCAAGAAGCGAAAGAGAAAGGATGCGGGCCGATTCACGGTGTCATTCACGCTGCAGGTCTTCAAGGCACTGAAAGCATTCTGGAGAAAGATCTGCAAACCTTTCAGCAAGTCTTATCGCCAAAAGCGGACGGCACCGCGGTGTTAGATCAAGTTCTGTCACGGGAGCCGCTTGACTTCTTCTGTTGTTTCTCTTCTTCTTCAGCGATTTTAGGAGACTTCGGTTCTTGTGACTACGCGATGGGGAACCGCTTCCAAATGGCTTTTGTCCGTCATCGGGATAAACTTGTGAGCCTCGGACTCAGAAGCGGCAAGTCACTTGCAATCAATTGGCCGCTTTGGAAAGAAGGGGGAATGCATGTCGGCACGGCGGAAAGCACCGATATGTATTTAAAATCAAGCGGACAGCGTTATTTATACACAGAGGAAGGACTCGAAGCTTTTGAGACATTGTTAGTCCAGCCGTCCAGCCAGTATCTCGTCCTGGCCGGTTTTCCGTCGAGGGCCAAACGCTTCCTGCAGATAGATCAAGGCGAACGGCCGATTTCGGGTTCTGTAAACAGGAACGTCCCGTTTTCAGGAAGGCGGAGTGAAATGAAAGGCTTCACGCTGGAAGAATGCGTAAGCTGGGATGTGAAAGAACTGGCGGCGGGGCTTTTGAAAATAGACAAGAACAGACTGACGGACGCTGACAATCTGGCTGATTTCGGCTTTGATTCTATCAGTTTGGCGGAATTCGCCTCTTCTTTGTCCGCTCATTACGGAATTGAAGTGACACCGGCCCTGTTTTTCGGACATTCCACACTGGAGAAGGTCGTCTGCTATTTTCTGACGGAACACAAGTCCGTCATGGAGCATGTCTATGAAGAAAAGAAACCTGAGTCCGCAGATCAATCTGTCTTTGAAAAGGCAGGAACGGAAAAGCGAAAGAAGCAGAGGGGAAGAAATAAGCTGAATGCCGGAACCGAGGGCAGTCAGGCAGCTGATTCCATTGCCATTATCGGCATGAGCGGCCGATTTCCTCAGGCGCGCACGGCGGACGAGCTGTGGGACATTCTGTTTCAGGAAAAGGACGTTGTCGCACCGGTCGCAAAAAAAGGCTTCACAAGTTCAAAATGGAAACTCGGCGCTGTCCCGGGGGCGGACGAATTCGACCCTTTATTTTTTGAAATATCGCCGAGGGAAGCTGAAACGATGGATCCGAAGCAGCGGCTGCTTCTTCAGGAAGCGTGGAGGGCCCTTGAGGACGCCGGCTACGGCGCCAGTCACATCAGGCAGCAGACGATCGGTATGTTTGTGGGGGCGGAAGAAGGAGATTATCACCTTTTAACACGGGACAAAGGCAATGTCACGTCTCATCATAACGGTATTTTGGCGGCGCGGCTGGCTTATCACTTGAATTTATCCGGTCCTGTGATGGCGATAAATACAGCATGTTCTTCGGGGCTCGTTTCTGTCCATCAGGCGGTATTAAGCCTGCAGAATAAAGAGTGCACAACAGCTGTTGCGGCCGGGGTGAATATCATGAATACCCCGGACTTTTTTGAAACGATAGATAAAGCCGGAATGCTGTCGGAAAACGGGAAATGCTTCGCGTTTGATAAAAGGGCTGACGGCATGGTTCCGGGGGAAGCGGCCGCGGCGGTTGTTCTTAAGCCGCTGAGAGAGGCGGAAAAAGATGGTGATCCGATTTACGGGGTGATTCGGGCGAGCGGCATCAATTATGATGGGAAAACAAACGGAATTACCGCTCCGAGCGGCGTCGCGCAGACCCGGCTGCTTACTTCCGTTTATGACCGGGGGCGTATCAACCCTGAAGATATCGAATATATCGTCACACACGGCACAGGTACAAAACTCGGTGATCCGGTGGAAATTAACGCGCTTTATGACGCATTTTCTGCCTATACAAACGAAGAAGCTTTTTGCGCGCTCACATCAATTAAAACCAATATCGGCCACACGTTTGCCGCGTCAGGCATTGTCAGTTTGATCAGTCTTTTACAGGCGTTCTCCCGTGAAATGATTCCCGCCAGTCTGCATTGCAGCGGGGAAAACCGCTATATCAACTGGGAGAAGAGTCCTTTTTATGTGAATAAAACGGGTAAAGCGTGGCCTTCTCTGCCGGGTAAAAACCGAATGGGGGCAGTCAGCGCATTCGGGATGAGCGGAACAAATGCCCATATCGTTATGGAAAGCTATAAGCGCAGCGCTTCACCTCATCCGGATGCCCCTGCATATTTACTGACTTTGTCTGCAAAAACAAAGGAGGCCCTTCAGGAAAAAATCGAAGATATGATCACTTGGGCGGAAAATGGCGGACTGAAAGAAAATGATCTAGCCCAGCTCAGCTATACGTTGTTAAAAGGACGGCATCACTTTAACCATCGCGCCGCCATCGTAGTGCAAGATGCTGATGACGCAGTGTATGTATGGAAGCAGGCAAAGCTTAATGAACATCATCCTTATGTGTTTTCGGGAAAAGTACCGCAGCACTTTGCAGGCCGTCAGCATATTCAGGAGCACATAATAGAAGTGCTCGGCAAGTGCAGCGCCTCATATTCTGACCATAGAAAATATCAGGAGCTGTTATGCGTGCTGGCAGATTTTTATTGTCAAGGTTATGAAATCGAAGGGGACTTGCTTTATGGCGGACCTTTGCCGCGAATCGGCAATCTGCCGGGTTACCCGTTTGCCAGGCAGACGTATTGGGCGTCCGATCGTCTTCAGAGAGAGCTTGAAAGCCGGAATTCAGCTGAACGCGAAAAGCTCCACCCGCTGCTCCATGCGAATACATCGACCTTTATCGCCCAGCGTTTTACTTCTGTTTTCTCAGGGCATGAACCGTTTTTTGCGGATCATATCGTCAATGGAAAACCGGTGCTTCCGGGCACGGCTGCTTTAGAAATGGCCCGGGCCGCCGTTACACTTGCCGCCGAAGACTTGCCCGGCGGGAAAACGGGTGTCCGGCTCAAACAGATTGTTTGGCTCCGACCGGTGACGGCGCTTTCTGAAGGGGTTACGCTTCATGTAAAGCTTCAGCCGGAAGAAAACGGAGACATCGCTTTTGAAGCGTATGCCGAAGGGGAAGAGCCGCTTGTCTTTTTCCAGGGAAAGGCCGTGCTCGAAGAGACGGAGCGTGCTCCTGTTCTCGATGTGGAAGCTGTTCAGGCGCGCTGCGGCGGACGGCGCATGTCAAAGGCTGAGTGCTATGAAGCGTTCGACAGCCTCGGCATCACCTACGGACCGTCTCATCAGGCGCTTGACGCCGTCTATGCCGGAAACGGAGAAGTGCTCGCAAAGCTCATTCTCCCGCCGTCCGCCCGCGAAGAAAAGGAGACGTTCATCCTGCATCCGAGCATGCTGGACGCCGCCCTTCAGGCTTCTATCGGTCTCGTGCTCTCAGACGGTTCTGCATCCGGACGGCCGTTCCTGCCGTTTGCCCTCCAGGATATGCAGGTGTTTTCTGCGTGCCGTGAGACGATGTGGGCGGTGCTTTCCTCAGCGGACGGCGCCTTTCATATTGAGCTGTGTGATGAAAACGGCGCGGTATGTGTCCGATTGACGGGGCTCACCGCCCGTTTTCTGGAAGAGGACACGGAGGAAAAACCGCT
>NZ_JAANHO010000019.1:0-16777 GCF_011800725.1 Bacillus sp. EKM208B
GCGCCGATGGTAGTCGGGGGTTTCCCCCTGTGAGAGTAGGACGCCGCCAAGCTATCATTACGGTAAAGGCAGCTCATTATGAGCTGCCTTTTTTGTTTATAAGTATTGCTTCAGGAAATTAGAAACGTAATACGGAAATTTGCGTTCCGTGACCTCTAAGAACCGGCGGATCATTACATAATCATCACTGACATGCTGTGTCAGCAGTTCATACCACCACTCCGTTTCATATCTCGCAATCATCCCGATATTGTAGAGAACCAAATAATGAATAATCATTTCCGGAAGATGCAGGAAGTGATCACGCTGAGAGGGAATGTAATATTGGTTTTTCTCCAAGTGAAACAATAAATTTGGTGAAGACCAAGGTTCTCTGTCTATCGGGTCAGCCTCAAAAACCAAGTGGTTATGGTCTTTCCTCAGAAAAGACCACTTCAAATGATGGCTGATATATTCAGCAAAGCGGGAATCAGACATATTGTAATGAATCACCGCATGCTCAGGCACTGAAATAAGGTCATCTTTCAGCTCTACTCGGGTCAGCCAATTCTTTTTCTCTTGGAAGTAAAAGACAGTATGCAATTCAGGAATGGCTGTCAGCAATTTCTTCATCGTATACCGTTCCTCCTCAAGACCAGCTATTCCGAATAAGTGCTTCATTACATGAATACATAAGCCATTGCGCTGCACCTTCACTTCATCATCCCTAAAGGAGTAATTTTGCTTTTTGCGTTTCCGGGCAGTCACGCCATGCGCGAGTACTGAGGCATGGCTTGGGTAGCTTGGATCTGTGGTCAGAAGACAGGCTTTCAGCAATTGTGACATCCCGTAAAACAACAGAATAGGCTTAATTTCTAAAGGGGAAAGAGATGCCTGCTTATAAAAGGACTCGGCGTGTTTGATAAAGAATATGAAGCGCTCACTGTTCTTAAACGCATATCGTTTTGCTTCTTCCATGCCGCTTACTGTATAGACTTTATTTAGAAATTTCTGGGAAGATTCTACGGAATAAAATAATGATAACTCTTTCCACTCATGATCTCTCATACGTATTTTTAAACCCTTTCCTTTATCTAAATATTTCAACTCTTTTTCGCTTCCTTGACATGCTGTTTTCTAGTTGATAATCTACATATAATATTTTGCCGAAAAGAGGGGGATTTACTAATGTGGGAAAGTAAATTTTCAAAAGAAGGCTTAACGTTCGATGATGTACTGCTCGTACCGGCTCAATCAGACGTACTTCCGCGTGATGTGGATTTATCTGTTGAACTGACAAAGACGTTAAAGCTTAATATTCCTGTCATCAGTGCGGGAATGGATACAGTAACAGAATCAGCTATGGCGATTGCGATGGCCAGACAGGGCGGCTTGGGCATTATCCATAAAAACATGTCCATCGAACAGCAGGCTGAACATGTTGACAAAGTCAAACGTTCTGAACGGGGCGTTATTACAAATCCCTTCTTTTTAACACCAGATCATCAAGTATTCGATGCGGAGCATTTGATGGGGAAATACAGAATTTCCGGTGTTCCGATCGTAGATAATAAAGACGATCAAAAGCTTGTCGGTATCATTACAAACCGTGATCTTCGCTTTATCTCTGATTATTCAATGAAAATCAGTGATGTCATGACAAAAGAAGAGCTGGTTACGGCTCCTGTGGGAACCACATTAGACGAAGCAGAAAAAATCTTACAGAAACATAAAATTGAAAAACTTCCGTTAGTGGATGACCAAAACAAATTAAAAGGTCTTATCACGATCAAAGATATTGAAAAGGTTATCGAATTCCCGAATTCATCTAAAGATGAACACGGACGCCTTATTGTCGGCGCTGCGGTAGGCGTGACAGGCGATACAATGACACGCGTCAGCAAGCTTGTTGAAGCGAATGTCGACGTTATCGTGGTTGATACGGCTCACGGACATTCCAGAGGCGTACTGAACACAGTTGCGAAAATCCGTGAAACATATCCTGAACTGAACATTATCGCGGGAAATGTTGCAACGGCTGAAGCGACAAAAGCTCTGATTGAAGCCGGAGCAAATATTGTCAAAGTGGGAATCGGACCTGGTTCTATCTGTACGACACGCGTCGTTGCAGGTGTAGGCGTACCGCAGATCACTGCCATTTATGATTGTGCCACTGAAGCGAGAAAACACGGCGCGACAATTATCGCAGACGGCGGTATTAAATTCTCAGGAGATATTACGAAAGCGTTGGCTTCAGGCGGACATGCCGTAATGCTCGGAAGCCTGCTTGCCGGTACTTCAGAAAGCCCGGGAGAGACTGAAATCTATCAGGGCAGAAGATTTAAAGTGTATCGCGGTATGGGATCTGTCGCTGCCATGGAAAAAGGCAGTAAAGACCGATATTTCCAAGAAGAAAATAAGAAATTCGTCCCTGAAGGTATCGAAGGACGGACTCCGTACAAAGGTCCTGTAGAAGAAACAGTGTATCAGCTTGTCGGCGGTCTTCGTTCAGGTATGGGATATTGCGGTTCAAAAGACTTGCGTGCTTTAAGAGAAGAGGCTCAATTCATCCGTATGACAGGTGCCGGTCTTCGCGAAAGTCATCCGCATGATGTCCAAATTACGAAAGAATCACCAAACTACACAATCTCATAATTGTTACAAATAAAAAACATTTGACAGGGTCGCTGACTCTGTCTATTTTTTTTATATCGAGTGTGATAAAATTTATACTGTTGTGTTTTGAATTTGAATATGTCCTTAACGGCTTAATTATAGATTTAAAATGAATGACGGAGGTCGTAAGATTGAACATCACGAAATGGAAACAGCTGTTGGTGTCATTAGTGGTACTGGCACTGGCCGCAACTTGCTTTGTTCCGATGTCTAAAGCGGAGGCAGCCGGCAATGACCCGATTGATGTCAACGCATCAGCTGCGATAATGATTGAGGCTTCATCGGGAAAAATTTTATACAGTAAAAATGCAGACAAAAGACTGCCGATTGCCAGCATGACAAAAATGATGACTGAATATCTGCTTCTGGAAGCCATTAAAGAAGGAAAAGTGAAATGGGATCAAACGTATACTCCTGATGATTATGTCTATGAAATTTCTCAAGACAACAGTTTATCAAACGTCCCCCTTCGAAAAGACGGCAAATACACGGTTAAAGAACTGTATCAGGCTATGGCGATTTACTCTGCCAACGGAGCCGCGATTGCAGTTGCCGAAATTCTTGCCGGAACTGAAACGAAATTTGTCGCTGAAATGAATGCGAAAGCCAAAGAATTAGGTATGACAAACTATGATTTTAAAAATGCCACAGGGCTTGTGAATGAAGACCTTCACGGCAAGCAGCCGCAAGGAGAAGGCGTTAAAGAAGAAAGTGAAGTTTCTGCTAAAGACATGGCGCTTCTTGCAGACCGCCTGATCACTGATTATCCGGAAGTTCTCAAAACAACAAGCATTGCTAAGACGAAATTCAGAGCCGGCACTGATGATGAAATGGACATGCCGAACTGGAACTTCATGTTAAAAGGTCTTGTTTCTGAATACCCTGGCGTTGACGGCTTAAAAACGGGTTCTACTGATTCTGCGGGATCTTGTTTTACAAGCACAGCACAGCGGAACGGAATGCGGGTCATCACCGTTGTATTAAACGCTAAAGGCAACCTGCATACCGGACGTTTTGATGAAACGAAAAAAATGCTCGATTACGCATTTAACAGCAATTTCTCAATGAAAGATCTTTACCCTGAAGGCTCTCAAGTAAAAGGGCACAAAACGATTGACGTTGAAAAAGGGAAAGACAAGCAAGTCGATATTGTTACTGACAAGGCGCTTTCTATTCCTGTGAAAAGCGGGGATGAAAAGAACTATAAAGCCGAAGTGACTTTAGATAAAAAAGAAATCACGGCTCCTGTGAAAAAGGGAACGAAAGTCGGAACGCTGACAGTTACATACAAAGGCAGTGACAAAGACTATGGCTTCCTCAAATCCAAAGAGTTCAGCGTGAATCTAGTAACGAAAAATGATGTAGATAAAGCAAACTGGTTTGTTCAGATGATGCGCGGCATCGGCGGCTTCTTCTCCGGAATCTGGAACAGCGCCGTTGACACGGTAACAGGCTGGTTTTAAGAAATAAGAAAGAGCTCTGATGAAAGTTAGGGCTCTTTTGCTTAATATACTGAAAAAACCAAATTATTAGTAAAAAAATGATATCTATCTTATTCATCTCGCTGTAAAATAAGAATACCCATATGAAATATTGTATTTCTGGGATACAATAAGAGATGGAAATTATCTAACTATACATTGACTAGGGGGACCAAATAATGGCTCAAACAGGTACTGATCGTGTAAAACGCGGCATGGCGGAAATGCAAAAAGGCGGCGTCATCATGGACGTTGTAAATGCTGAACAAGCGAAGATTGCGGAAGAGGCGGGAGCTGTTGCCGTAATGGCGTTAGAACGCGTTCCGGCTGATATTCGCGCTGCCGGCGGTGTTGCCCGCATGGCTGATCCGACAATCGTTGAAGAAGTAATGAATGCTGTATCCATTCCCGTAATGGCAAAAGCGCGTATCGGACATATCGTTGAAGCGCGTGTCCTTGAAGCAATGGGAGTAGATTACATCGATGAAAGTGAAGTTCTGACTCCGGCTGACGAAGAATTTCATTTAAATAAAAATGAATATACAGTCCCGTTCGTATGCGGCTGCCGTGATCTCGGCGAAGCAACGCGCCGTATCGCCGAAGGAGCTTCCATGCTTCGTACAAAAGGCGAACCGGGAACAGGAAACATTGTGGAAGCTGTCCGCCATATGAGAAAAGTAAACGCGCAAGTGCGCAAAGTTGTTGCGATGAGCGATGATGAGCTGATGACTGAAGCTAAGAACCTCGGCGCTCCTTATGAACTGCTTCTTCAAATCAAGCGTGACGGCAAACTGCCTGTAGTGAACTTTGCTGCCGGCGGAGTAGCGACGCCTGCTGACGCGGCATTGATGATGCAGCTTGGCGCTGACGGCGTATTTGTCGGTTCAGGTATTTTCAAATCAGACAACCCTGCTAAATTCGCCAAAGCAATTGTTGAAGCAACGACTCATTACACAGACTACAAACTGATCGCTGAGCTTTCTAAAGAATTAGGCACAGCAATGAAAGGAATCGAAATCTCAAATCTATTGCCGGAACAGCGTATGCAAGAACGCGGCTGGTAAAACCATAGGAGAGCTGGAAGCA
Organism: Bacillus sp. EKM208B; assembly: GCF_011800725.1. Classification (NCBI taxonomy): domain Bacteria; kingdom Bacillati; phylum Bacillota; class Bacilli; order Caryophanales; family Bacillaceae; genus Bacillus; species Bacillus sp. EKM208B. The sequence continues at coordinate 5,223 of NZ_JAANHO010000019.1, forward strand.
TGTTAACAATTGGTGTACTTGGACTTCAAGGAGCAGTAAGAGAACATATTCGTTCAATTGAAGCATGTGGTTCAAAAGGTGTCGTCATTAAGCGTCCTGAACAGCTGAATGACATCGACGGCTTAATCCTGCCGGGCGGGGAAAGCACGACGATGCGGCGTTTAATGGATACGTATCATTTTATGGAGCCGCTTCGCGAGTTTGCCGCCCAAGGCAAGCCGATGTTCGGCACATGCGCCGGTCTGATTATCTTAGCCAAAGAGATAGCGGGAACGGATAACGCTCATTTAGGGCTGTTGAACGTTGTCGTCGAGCGTAATTCCTTTGGCCGTCAGGTCGACAGCTTTGAAGCTGATCTGACGATTAAAGGCCTTGATGAGCCGTTTACGGGTGTATTTATTCGCGCGCCGCATATTTTAGAAGCCGGAGAAGATGTTGAAGTGCTTTGTGAACATAACGGACGCATCGTGGCTGCAAAGCAGGGGAATTTCCTCGGCTGTTCGTTCCATCCTGAACTGACGGATGATCACCGGGTGACAGAGCTGTTTGTGAAGATGGCGGAAAAGCATAAGCAGGAAACAGCTGTATAAAACAGTTGAAAACCGCTGATACTTATAGTACATTATAAACACAAATAAAGATCGAAAAGCGTTGACAGGAAGCAGTAGGGAGCCTCTCTTTCAAAGAGAGCCGATGGGTGGTGCGAATCGGTGAAAGATGCTGTCCGAATCCGTCCTTGAGCGAAATGCTGAAAACAAGTAGGCATTTACGGGAAAACCGTTATGTGTTAAAGCGGGAAGCAAGTGTGAGCTTGTTTTCAATCAGGGTGGCAACGCGAGAGCTCTCGTCCCTTTTAGGGGATGAGGGCTCTTTTTTATTTTCGATAAAAACAGATAGGAGTTGTTAGGCATGATTGATACGAAGGTGCTGAGAGCCAATTTTCAAGAGGTAAAAGCGAAGCTCATTCCAAAAGGCGAAGACTTATCTGACTTTGATAAGTTTGAAGAGCTGGACGAAAAGAGAAGAGAGCTTATCGGTAAAGTAGAAGAACTGAAGGGAAAACGCAATGAAGTGTCTCAGCAGGTCGCCGTTTTGAAACGGGAGAAAAAAGACGCTGATCATATTATTAAAGAGATGCGTGAAGTGGGCGAAGAAATTAAGAAGCTTGATGAAGAGCTTCGTACTGTCGAAACGACGCTCGAAACCATCCTTCTGTCTATTCCGAACATCCCGCACGATTCAGTGCCCGTCGGGGAAACGGAAGATGATAACATTGAAATTCGCAAGTGGGGAGAGGCGCCGGCATTTTCATATGAGCCGAAACCGCATTGGGATATCGCAGACCATTTAAACATTCTTGATTTTGAACGCGCTTCAAAAGTAACAGGCAGCCGGTTTGTGTTTTATAAAGGATTAGGCGCCCGCCTCGAACGCGCGCTCTACAACTTTATGCTGGATCTTCACGTTGATGAATATGATTACACGGAAGTCATTCCTCCTTATATGGTAAACCGTACGAGCATGACAGGTACGGGACAGCTTCCTAAATTTGAAGAGGATGCTTTTAAAATCAGAGAAGAGGATTATTTCTTAATTCCGACGGCGGAAGTGCCGATTACAAATATGCACCGCGATGAAATCTTATCCGGTGAGAACCTGCCGATCAATTATGCCGCATTCAGCGCTTGCTTCCGTTCAGAAGCGGGATCTGCCGGCCGTGATACACGCGGTTTGATCCGCCAGCATCAGTTCAACAAGGTTGAGCTTGTGAAATTCGTGAAGCCTGAAGATTCTTATGAGGAGCTTGAAAAACTGACAAATCAAGCCGAGCGGGTGCTTCAGCTGCTCGAACTGCCGTATCGTGTCATGAGCATGTGTACCGGTGATCTCGGCTTTACAGCCGCGAAAAAGTACGATATTGAGGTATGGATTCCAAGCCAAGACACATACCGTGAAATTTCTTCTTGCAGTAACTTTGAGGCCTTCCAGGCGAGACGCGCAAACATTCGATTCAGACGCGAAGCGAAAGGCAAGCCGGAGCATGTGCATACATTAAACGGTTCAGGTCTTGCAGTCGGCAGAACAGTAGCTGCCATCTTAGAAAACTATCAGCAAGAGGACGGAAGTGTCATTATTCCGAAAGTGCTTCGTCCTTATATGGGAAATAAAGAAGTCATCAAACCGTAAAAGGTGCGCCCTAGAGGCGCGCCTTTTTTGCTGCCCGGTATAGAGCGGCGGCATTCCGGGCTGTGCTTTCAAGGTTAAAACGGCCGGATGCTAAGGCGTCTTCAAGACTTACAGCACCCGGCACGATAGAAAATACAGCTGTTATTCCTGCGCTGTAAACATGCTCGAAATTTTTGCCTAAGGAGCCCGCCAATGCGATAACGGGAATTTCTTGAGCAGATGCGCGTGCGGCGATCCCGGCGGGGGTTTTGCCGAATATCGTTTGTCCGTCTATCTGCCCCTCTCCGGTAATGACAAGGTCAGCGCCTCTTATCTGATCTGAGAAGGACAGTGTATCTAATACAACATCAATCCCGCTTTGAAGTTCTGCCTGTAAGAAAGCGATCAGTCCGGCGCCGAGTCCTCCTGCGGCGCCCGCGCCTTTTACGGTATCCGCTTCAATATCGTGCTGACGTCTCAATACGTCAGCGAAATGGCGTAAATTGCGATCCAATACAACTTTAGTCTTCTCGGACGCCCCTTTTTGCGGGCCGAAGACATATGACGCGCCGTTTTCACCGGTCAGAGGATTTTCGACATCACATGCGGCGCGAAAACGGATATGTATCAGATCAGGAGAGAGACCGCTTATATCAATAGAAGCTAGGGTGTGCAGAGCGCCTCCGCCGTCAGGTATCTCCTGACCTTCCTCATTTAAGAAACGCACACCGAGCGCGCTCGCCATTCCTGTTCCGCCGTCATTGGTTGCGCTCCCGCCAAGACCGATGATGATCTCACCCGCCCCGCGGGAAGCTGCATCTGCTATCAGTTCACCCGTTCCTCTTGTCGTTGTGTGCAATGGATCTCTGAGATGGCGGGGAACGAGATGAAGTCCCGATGCTTCCGCCATTTCAATGACTGCCGTGCGTCCGTCTCCCAGAAGTCCATATGCGGCGTTTACCGGCGTTCCCAGCGGACCGGTCACAGTTTTTTTGATGATGCTTCCGCCAGTGGCATCCGTCAAAGCCTGAACGGTTCCTTCTCCGCCGTCGGCCGCGGGTATCTTGATATATTCCGCGTCAGGGAAGACCGCTTTGAATCCTTTTTCTATGCTGTCAGCGGCTTCTTTTGATGTCATGCTTTCTTTGAAAGAATCGGGTGCAATGATGATTTTCATTATGTTCTCCACCTTTATGAGCAGGTTATCTGTTTGAAGCTATTCTTGATTTTTACTGTGTTTTCCTGCCCGTATGGCATACTGAGGTTGAATTGGACGCAAGACTTTTGTATGATAGTAAAGCTGACGGACAAGCCGTTTAAGAAATGAAATAAAAAATATGAAAAAGCGCTTGACTGAAATTTAGGTCATGTGGTATATTATTAAATGTCGATACGGAGGAATACCCAAGTCTGGCTGAAGGGATCGGTCTTGAAAACCGACAGGGGTGTCAAAGCCCGCGGGGGTTCGAATCCCTCTTCCTCCGCCATATTGATTTTAAACCTAATGAAACTCGAGCATATATTGGAGATTGTTTTGTCCGCTGCATGTGATGCAGCGGATTTTTTATATGCAAAAAAAGCGATTTTCTCTGTTCGGGGGAAAATCGCTTTGCTATTTTTATTTGTTTCTGTTTTCGTTGATCACGTGACTGATTTTTTCGATCAAAGGTTCCAGTGACTGTTCATCAGCTTCAAGGTCATAATCTTCAATGCGTACTTTCAGCACAGGGCAGGCGTTAAAACCGCTGATCCAGTCTTCGTACCGTGTATACATCTCTTCCCAATAGGAGCGGTTTGTCTGCAGCTCCATCTCGCGGCCCCGCTTTTCAATCCGGTTTATAATGTTTTCAAGGTCGCCTTCTAAATAGATCAAAACATCAGGATGCGGGAAGTACGGCGTCATGACCATCGCCTCAAATAGGCTTGTGTATGTTGTGTAATCTGTCAGCGACATGGTTCCTTTATCGGCATGCATTTTTGCGAATATGCCTGTATCTTCATAAATCGAACGGTCCTGCACGAATCCGCCGCCTGATTCAAACATATTTTTCTGCTCTTTGAACCGCTCAGCCAGAAAATAAATTTGCAAATGGAAGCTCCAGCGTTCAAAATCGTGATAAAACTTCTCTAAATAAGGATTTTCATCCACTTCCTCGAGTGAGGTAGAAAACCCGAGCCGTTTTGCTAAAGCTTTGGTCAAAGTCGATTTTCCGACTCCTACTGTTCCCGCTACTGTTATAATGGCGTTGTTTGGAATATGAATGTCTTTCATTTAATAAGCTCCTTTACCTGACGGGCAATTCTTTCATAGTCTGTCTTATTCAAAACAAAGTCTTCAGTATCACCGTCAATGGTCAGTACAGATATATTCGGATCTTCTTCCTGAAGCTGTCTGATGGCTGTGTCGTAATCTGCAATGAGACGTTCCAGATATTGATGTTCGATATTTTTCTCAAATGGGCGCCCGCGTTTTTCAATGCGTTGAAGCAATGTCGGCAGGCTTGCCTTTATGTATACAATAACATTCGGTTTCGGCAGGTCGTGAGTGAGCAGATGATAAATCTGCTTATATTTCTCAAGCTTTTGGCCGTGCAATGTACGCTCTGCGAAAATAACATTTTTATAAATATGATAATCGGACAAAACGGGCTGTCCTTGTTCTAAATAATCTCGATCGGTGTCTTCAAGCTGTTTATACCTGTGACATAGAAAAAACATTTCAAGCTGGAAACTCCACTCCTCGATATTGTCATAAAACTTATCGAGATAAGGATTGTCTTCCACAATCTCATTAATCATAGGAAAACCGAGCTCTTCAGAAAGCATCGTAGCGAGTGTCGTTTTTCCTGCCCCGATAGGACCTTCTACCGCGATAAAAGGGGCTCTGTTCATTGAAAATCCTCCTTAATTCTGCAAACATCCGTCAGCTGCCGGCCTATATATTGTATCACACTCTCAGAAAAGCCCATGAAAAAAGACGCTTCCAATTAACGAAACGTCTCTTTTACAATATGAAATTGATCGTTGAGCAAAAGCCAGTTTTGCGGGAAAGAAAGGCCGAGTTTCCAATAGCTGATCCCTCTTAAATGCAGTTCTTTAATTAAATTGAATTTCGCTTGAATGGACCGGGCATCTTCAAACCATACTTCATGCCGTCTCTGATTTTCATCCGTGTAACGAAAGAATGGAGCCTGGGCGGTTTCGTCATATTGAATGTCGACTTTATGGCGTGCTGCCAGAGCGATTGCCTGCTGAGGACTGACGGCTTTCGCTGTCGTTCCCTGTTTGAAAGGCAGTGTCCAATCGTAGCCGTACATATTCTGGCCCATGACGATTTTTGAAGAAGGCATTTCCGTCAGCGCGTACTCAATGACATTTCTTACAGGGCCGATAGGTGATACGGCCTGAGCCGGGCCTCCGCTGTACCCCCACTCATATGTCATGATCACGACAAAATCGACGATTTCTCCATGTGCCCTATAGTCATGTGCTTCGTACCATTTGCCGGCCTGAGTCGCGCTCGTTTTCGGAGCAAGCGCCGTTGAAATCTTCCAGCCTTCCCGATGAAAAATCGTCCTCGCTTCACGTAAAAAACGATTGTAGGCTTCTCTGTCCTGTGGACGTAAATATTCGAAATCAAAGTGAATATCGCGAAAGCCGTGCTTTTTAGCCGTGGAGACGATTTCCTGAAAAAGTTTTGTTTTCACTGTATTGTCATTCAAGATGAGCCGCCCGAGTTCATCGCTGAATGCGTCATTTTCAAGGTTGGTGATGATCATCATCAGTGTGGTGTTGTGCCTGTCACTGATGCTTTTTAAATTGGTCAGAGGCGGTTCCTTTAAAGTCCCGTTCCGCTGCACTTGAAAACTGAATGCGCCGAGGTATGTTAAATAAGGAGAGGCCTCCCTTGCCGCCTGCTGCAGATTAGCGCTTACGCTCGTTCCCCGCGGTTCTATATATGCGTTTGATTCGATATCGGGCTTATTCGCCTGCTGCGGAATGTAAAGGCGGGTTCCGACTCTCAATGTGGTGCCGGGCTGAATTCCGTTCACCTTCGCAAGCTCCGCGGCCGATATATGAAAACGGCCGGCGATTGACGCGAGAGTATCACCTTGTTTCACTTCGTAATATTGACCCTCAATCGGGATGACAAGGGTTTGTCCGACAACCAATGTATTTGGATTAGGCAGTTTATTTGCTTCCGCAATGACATTTGCGGCTGTCCGGTAGCGCGCCGCAATAGCGGAAAGCGTGTCGCCCCGTTTCACTATATAGATCTGAATGAAAAACGCCTCCTTTCATATCCGCTATTAAATGTATGAAAAAAGGAGGCTGATCATGTTTATTTTTCGGCGGTAATTTGTTTTTCCGTGGTTATTTCTGCGAAGAGAACATTCTCCATCATGGTCAAAGCGAAATCATTGTCTTCGTCGTTATTGGAAGCGGTGCAGTCTTTCGGAATGGTAATGCTGTATTCTCTCATATAGGCGTCGTTGGCCGTGAACAGCACACAAATGTTCCCGGCAATCCCCGTGATAATTAATCGGTTCACTTGTAATTCGGTCAGAAGGGTGTGAAGCGCCGTTTCGTAAAAAGCGGAATGCTTCGGTTTAATGAGAAAATAATCATCCAGCTGAGGCGAAATATCTTTTATAATGGGGGCGCTTCTGTCGTTGCTGCATTCCTCCCTGATGGCATCAATATCAGCCTTCCAAAGCCCGTAATGATCATTAATATAAATAATCGGCCAGTTGCTTTGTTTTGCATGCTTCTTTAATGATAAAATACGGGGGACAATTTGTTTGGTTTTTTCAGCAAGTCGTTCGCCCATATCAAATTGAAAATTGTTAATCATATCGACAATCAGAAGGGCTGTGTTGTTAGGTTCAGACAATACCGGCAACTCCTTTCTGCTGGGGTATTCCTATTTTAACCTTTATGAGACATGAAAAAACTTGAGAAGAGAGCTCGAACCTATGAATGATGAATATTATATGAGAGAAGCCATAAAAGAAGCGAAGAAAGCCGAAGCGAAAGGTGAAGTGCCGATCGGAGCAGTTCTTGTTCTGCACGATGAGATCGTGGCGCGGGCGCATAATCTGCGGGAGACTGAACAGAGGTCGCTTGCCCACGCCGAAATGCTGGCGATAGACGAAGCGTGCCGTAAGCTGGGGACATGGAGACTTGAGGATGCCGTTCTTTATGTCACTTTGGAGCCGTGTCCGATGTGCGCGGGAGCCGTCGTGCTTTCGAGAGTCGATAAGGTCGTATTCGGCGCATTTGATCCCAAGGGGGGCTGTACAGGAACGCTGATGAACCTCTTGCAGGAAGAGCGGTTCAACCACCAAGCGGAAGTGGTGAGCGGAGTGCTCGGAGAAGAGTGCGGAGAAATGCTCAGCGCTTTTTTCAGAAAGCTGCGCCGGCAAAAGAAAGACATGAGGAAAAAGTTGTCTGAGTAGTACGGTTGCATTTTCTGCCTGAAGCAGATATACTTATGTGTGCATCATGAATGGTGCGCATATCAAAATTTGATATTTATTTTGCCGTGCTAAGCGGGGAGGTAGCGGTGCCCTGTACCCGCAATCCGCTCTAGCGGGGCCGAATCCCTTCTCGAGGTTCGTTTACTGTAAGGTCTGCCTTAAGTAAGTGGCGTTGACGTCTGGGTCCTGCGCAATGGGAATTCATGAACCATGTCAGGTCCGGAAGGAAGCAGCATTAAGTGAAACCTCTCATGTGCCGCAGGGTTGCCTGGGCTGAGCTAACTGCTTAAGTAACGCTTAGGGTAGCGAATCGACAGAAGGTGCACGGTAAATCAATCATCAAATTTCAGACTCACCTGTTTATGGCAGGTGAGTTTTTTCGTATATGAAAAACGGGTTTTGGCGTTAAAAGCACGTTCATGTATAATAAACATGATGAATAACAGAGGAGGGCGCATCCTGTGGGTTACCAAGCTTTATATCGAGTATTTAGGCCTCAGCAGTTTGAAGATGTGGTCGGACAGGAACACATTACGAAAACGCTGCAAAATGCCCTTTTGCAAAAGAAATTTTCTCATGCATATCTGTTTTCTGGACCGCGGGGAACGGGAAAAACCAGTGCAGCTAAAATATTTGCGAAAGCAGTCAACTGTGAGCACGCCCCCGTAGAAGAACCGTGCAATGAATGTGCGGCGTGCAAGGGGATCACAAACGGCTCTATATCAGATGTGATTGAAATAGATGCGGCGTCGAATAACGGCGTAGACGAAATCCGCGACATCCGTGACAAAGTAAAATTCGCCCCGTCGGCCGTCACCTACAAAGTATATATTATAGATGAGGTGCATATGCTCTCTATCGGCGCATTCAATGCGCTTCTGAAAACGCTGGAAGAACCGCCGGCACATTGCATTTTCATATTAGCTACGACTGAGCCTCATAAGATTCCTTTAACCATTATCTCCAGATGTCAGCGTTTTGACTTCAAACGGATTACATCCAAAGCAATTGTCGGACGAATGAAGACAATCGTCGATGCAGAGCAGCTGAAGGTGGAAGAAGAAGCCCTTGATATCATAGCGAGTGCTGCGGACGGAGGAATGAGGGACGCGCTGAGCCTGCTCGATCAAGCCGTATCATTCAGCGGCGAGGAGCTGTCGGTGGATGACGCATTGCTCATTACCGGAGCCGTTTCTCAGCACTATATTGGAAAACTGGCATCTGCTCTTCACCGCAAACAGGTTTCCGAGGCATTGGAAACACTGAATGAATTGCTCCAGCAGGGGAAAGATGCGGCCAAACTGATTGAAGATATGATTTTCTATTTCAGGGATATGCTCTTGTACCAGGCCGCTCCCGGTTTAGAAGGAGTCCTGGAAAAGGTGAAGGTCGATGAAACGTTTCGGAATCTGAGCGGTGACATACCGGCCCCCGCTTTATATGAGATGATTGATATCCTGAATAAAAGCCATCAGGAAATGAAGTGGACGAACCACCCAAGAATCTTTTTTGAAGTGGCTGTCGTGAAAATATGCCAGACGGCACAGCAATCCGCCGGAGACATCCCTGAGGTCGGCATGCTGATGAATAAGATCCAGCAGCTTGAGCAGGAAGTAGAAAGGCTGAAAACCTCCGGTGTGAAGGTTCAGATGGAAAGCGCTCCGAAAGAAGCTCCGCGTCCTCAAAAAGGCGGAAAAAGCCATTATAAAGCTCCGGTCGGAAGAATTCATGAGATATTGAAGGAAGCCACAAGGCCTGATCTTGAACAGCTTAAAAGCAGCTGGGGCAAGCTGCTGGCACACCTGAAACAGCAGAATAAGGTGTCTCATGCGGCTCTTTTGAATGACAGTGAACCGGTGGCTGCTGCTCAAAAGGCATTTGTGCTTAAATTTAAATACGAAATCCATTGTAAAATGGTTGCAGAAGACAATAACGGAGTCCGTACGAATCTTGAACAGATTCTCGAATCAATGCTCGGGAAAAGAATGGATTTGATTGGCGTTCCGGAAGCACAATGGGGTAAAATAAGAGAAGAATTTTTAAATGATCACCAGCAGGAAAGTGAAGGATCAAACGAACCGGCTGAAGAAGATCCGCTGATTGCAGAGGCGAAAAAACTTGTCGGATCGGATTTAATCGAAATAAAAGACTAATAAGATGAAAGAGAGTGATTGAATATGCGTGGCGGAATGGGAAACATGCAAAAAATGATGAAACAAATGCAAAAAATGCAAAAGGATATGGCGAAGGCTCAGGAGGAGCTTGCTGAAAAAGTGCTTGAAGGCACAGCGGGCGGCGGTATGGTGACTGTAAAAGTCAACGGCCAAAAAGAAGTTGTAGACGTTGCCATTAAAGAAGAAGTCGTTGATCCGGAAGATATCGAAATGCTTCAGGACCTGGTTCTTGCTGCGACAAACGACGCCCTCAAAAAAGTGGATGACATGACGAATGAGACAATGGGACAATTTACAAAAGGAATGAACATACCGGGTTTATTCTAGGGGGATAAATAAACATGCAGTATCCTGAACCAATATCAAAGCTGATTGACAGCTTTATGAAATTGCCAGGGATCGGACCGAAAACAGCGGTTCGTCTGGCTTTTTTTGTTCTAGGTATGAAAGAAGACACAGTATTGGATTTTGCTAAGGCGCTTGTCAATGCGAAGCGGAATCTGACATATTGCTCAATTTGCGGACATATAACAGATCAGGACCCTTGTTATATATGTGAGGACACAAGGAGGGATAAGTCTGTTATTTGTGTCGTGCAAGACCCTAAGGATGTGATCGCAATGGAGAAAATGAAGGAATATAACGGCCAGTATCATGTTCTTCACGGCGCGATTTCACCAATGGACGGCATCGGCCCGGAGGATATTAAGATTCCGGAGCTGCTGAAACGTCTTCAGGATGATCAAGTGACAGAAGTTATTCTCGCAACCAACCCTAATATTGAAGGGGAAGCAACAGCGATGTATATATCAAGGCTGTTAAAGCCCTCAGGCATCAAGCTCTCCCGTATTGCCCACGGTCTGCCCGTCGGCGGTGATTTGGAATATGCTGATGAGGTCACTCTTTCAAAAGCTCTTGAAGGAAGACGTGAATTGTAAGGGAGGAAAAGGCAAGGCATGGGTTTTCTTCGCAGAAATACATTAAGAAAAGAGTTTGATGAGAAGCTGATAGAACAGCTCTTTAAACAAAAAGAAGAATGGAACAGACAGAAGAGTCTGGTCGAGAAAAGCCTCGAGCCCTCCGCTGAGGTGTTGTTTGAGCTGAAAGTCGCTGAATCTAAGTACTTTTTTTATTTGAAAGAAGCGAAGCAGCGGAATTTGAAAATGAGCAGATGGAAGTAAGAGGTCTATTCTCCGGGATCTTCTCATAAGCTTGTACTAAACAAGCGAGGGGGAAGATTCATGGAGCCTTTTTTCATTATCGGTTTGATTGTCGGTCTGGTTGCTTTGCTTTTTTTATGGGGAGTATCTTCAAAACCGCTAAGATGGATTGGTGTGACTGCCATTAAATTTATTGCCGGCGCGATTCTGTTGGTGGGTGTGAACTTGTTCGGGGGCAGTCTCGGTATTCATATCCCTGTTAACCTGATTACAACGGGCATCAGCGGGATTCTGGGGATTCCCGGCATTGCGGCTTTGATAGTCATTAAACGCTTCATCATTTAATTTGTCGATTATTGTTGACATGTTGGATCAATGGTGGTATTCTAATATACGTCGCTGATGACGAAACGAATTCTTAAAAAGAAATTTTAAAAAGTTATTGACGGCATTGAAGTTGATATGTTACAATAATTAAGTCGCTTCAAGAGCGATGGGCAAAGTTCTTTGAAAACTAAACAAGACAAAACGTACCTGTTAATTCAAAGTTTTAAATAAATCGCACAGCGATGTGC
>NZ_JAANHO010000002.1:0-516248 GCF_011800725.1 Bacillus sp. EKM208B
GAAAATCAGTCCGATGCCGCCCGCTCCCCCGGTGAGGAGGTAGACCCCTTCGTCTTTCCACGGAACGGTACCGCTTTGAGGGGCCGGCAGATGACGCCAGTTTCTGACGAGACGTTTGCCGTTTTCATAACGGATTTCCGCTTGTTCAGGATGGGCCCGGTTTTCTTTCAGCTTGGCAAGAAGCGATGATGCTGACTCGTCCGGATCGGCTTGGATGACTTGGCCGTACAGCTTCGGATGTTCAAGGTGAGCCGTTTTCAGAAAAGCGGCCAGCCCCGCCAATACATTGTCTTCCCCCCTGTCGGGGACAAGAAGCTGGATCAGCGTTTTTCCCTTCTGTTTTTCTCTGATAAGACGCGTGACGATCGCTGACAGCTCCGCCGCGCAGGCGTCATAACGGTCTTCAATCGGTCCTTCGCCGTCAGCCGCACATACGGCGCCGCTTATGTCCTCAGCATTCATTCCGCCATACAGCGTCACGTATCTGAAAGACGCTTCTTGTCCGCCTCCCTCACCCGGCGGTGATTCCTGCCACTTTGGCTGAAGCAAGAGCGGTTTTTCCTCCGTGTCCTCTTCCAGAAAACGGGCGGTGAGCCCCGTCAATCGGACACATACCGCGCCGTTTTCGTCACACAGCTCAATATGATAGGCGCCTTCCGCTGAGGAAAGCACCGCCCACATCGTCTCCCGGCACGCAGAAAACACCTGCATATCCTGCAGGGCAAACGGCAGAAACGACCGTCCGGACGCGGAACCGTCTGAGAGCACAAGACCGATAGAAGCCTGAAGGGCGGCGTCCAGCATGCTTGGATGCAGGATGAACGGCTCCTTTTCTTCGCGGGCGGACGGCGGAAGAGTGAGCTTCGCGAGCACTTCTCCGTTTCCGGCATAGACGGCGTCAAGCGCCTGATGCGACGGTCCGTAGGTGATGCCGAGGCTGTCGAACGCTTCATAACACTCAGCCTTTGACATGCGCCGGCCGCCGCAGCGCGCCTGAACCGCTTCCACATCGAGAACAGGAGCACGCTCCGTCTCTTCGAACACGGCCTTTCCCTGGAAAAAGACAAGCGGCTCTTCCCCTTCGGCATACGCTTCAAAAGCGATGTCTCCGTTTTCTTCCGGCTGAAGCTTTACATGAAGCGTCACTCCTTCAGAAAGCGCCGTCACCGGCCGGAGCCAAACAATCTGTTTGAGCCGGACACCCGTTTTCCCGCCGGGCAAGTCTTCAGCGGCAAGTGTAACGGCGGCCCGGGCCATTTCTAAAGCAGCTGCGCCCGGAAGCACCGGTTTTCCATTGACGATATGATCGGCAAAAAACGGTTCATGCCCTGAAAAAACAGAAGTAAAACGCTGGGCGGTAAAGGTCGATGTATTCGCGTGGAGCAGCGGGTGAAGTCTGGCTGCTTTCTCACTTTCCGCTGAGCCTGTTTTGTCAAGTGACACATCAGCTTTTGTCACCCAATATCGGTCTTTGGCAAAAGGGTAGGCCGGGAGACTGATACGGCCCGGGTTGCGCTGATAAAGAGCTGACCAATCGACGTCAAGTCCTTTAACCCAAAGGTCAAGCAGCTTTCCGTATTTCCCTTTTTTCAGCCAGGCATTTATGGTAAGCGCCATATCTTCATCAGAAGTGAGCGAAGCCGCCAATGAATGATGTTTGGCTGTCCTGCCCCGCCAGATATGAGCATGGTCGATATTATGATCGTTTGAGAAACTCATAAGCTTCATTTTCAGTTCTTCTATCGACTCGGCCGTAAATGCAAGCCGCTCAGCCATCGGTTCTCTTCCCGTCTGAAGCGTGTAGGCGATCTTGGCTAAATCCCCGTCAGAACGTTTTTTTCTTATGACATCATCCAGAAGCTGGCGGGCGCGCTCTGTCAATTGCTGCTCATTTCGCGCTGATAAAATGATAACAGCCGGTTTTTGCGGAGAAACGAGCACTTTTTCCATTGGTTTCAGGCTGTCAGACGGCACATATTCCTGAACGATGACATGCGCGTTTGAACCTCCTGCTCCAAACGAGGAAATGCCGGCAATTCTCGGATATTCCTTCATTTCACCCGTGATATTCAAGACAGGTCGTTTCCATTCCGTTTCTTTTTGCTGTACGAAAAACGGAGTGTGCTCAAACTCAATATTCGGATTCAATTCCGCCGCATGCAACGAAGGGGCAATCGTCTTATGTTTCAATTGCAAAAGCAGTTTGGTGATCCCCGCAATCCCGGCAGCGCTTTCTAAATGTCCGATATTTGATTTAATGGAACCGATGGAACAAAACTGCCGGTCTTCTGTTGTCAGGCGAAAAGCTTTCGTTAACCCGTCGATTTCAATCGGATCACCGAGCGCAGTGCCCGTTCCGTGCGCTTCCAAGTAACTGACCGTTCTCGGGTGAATGTCTGTCCGTTTCAACGTCTCTGCGATCAGATCAAACTGCGCTTTCGGATTCGGCACCATATAAGCGTTTGTCCTGCCTGCTGCGTTCAGCATGCTTCCTTTGATAACGCCGTAAATATGATCGCCGTCTTTCTCCGCTTGAGCAAGCGGCTTTAACACAATCGCCCCTACTCCTTCACCGTCAACAAAACCGTCCGCACTGTCTCCGAAAGATTTGCATTTATCACCGGGAGACAGCATTGAAAAAGCGGACAGCCGCTCATAGTGGGCCGGATCAACGATAAGATTGACTCCGCCGGCAATCGCTGTTTCACTCATTCCGCTCCGCAGGCTTTCTATAGCGAGATGGACAGCTGTTAAAGAAGAAGAGCATGCGGTATCCACAGCCATACTCGGCCCTTGGAAATTGAACAAAAACGATACTCTGTTTGCGATAGACCAGTCGCTGGGAACTGTCGGGTAATTGCTGTTCATCACACCGGCAAAGACTCCGATTTTCCGGCTGTCACAAAGCGTGGCCGGGGTGTACCCCGCATCTTCAATGCTTGAATAAGCAGTCTGCAGAAACAACCTTTCCTGCGGATCCATCCTTTCAGCTTCCGCGGGAGATATACGGAAAAACAGCGGATCAAATGTATCAATGTCATCGAGAAAACCGCCCCATTTTGAATAAATGGACCCCCATTTTCCGCGTTCCTCGTTATAAAACGTTTTCCAGTCCCAGCGATCTTTCGGCACTTCAGTAATAGAATGCCTGCCGGCTTTTACATTTTCCCACAGCTCATCAACGTGATCGGCGCCCGGATACCGGCCTGACAGACCGATGACAGCGATATCCTGGATAGAGGGATCTCCGTTCGTCCTGCTGCCTTCCTCGTTTTGAGGAATCTTGTTTTGTTTTACATTCAGATTATCTGTGTGATCAGACAGCTGCTCCTCACGCACACCCATCGCTTTCATAAATGCTCCCCGCTGAGAAAGAAGCAGGTAATCCGCGATTTCTTCTATCGTCTGATATTCAAAAAAGAGGGTGCTGGTCATTTGGTCAAACACGTTACGAAAGGCATTTGTGAGCCGGACGACCAGAATAGAATCCAAACCGTATGCGGTTAAGGAAACCGACGGATCCATTCTCCCGCTCGGAATCTTCAGCGTTTTTCCTATTAATTCCGTCAGATATGTGATGCCCCGTTCTCTTACGTTTGGAATCGGCGCGGCGCTTTCTGCGGGAGCCTGCACCCGTCCGGCGTTTTCGGGATGAGCCGGTCCATTCCCGAATTGCCGCTCGAGTGCTTCTTTACGGGAAGACAGAAAGTAATCAGCAAGCTCATCAATGGTTTGATATTCAAAAAACAAAGTGCTGCTGACAGAACCGAAGACGTCTTTTAACGCGTTGGTCAGTCTGACGACCAGTATGGAATCCAATCCGTATGCGGTTAAAGGTTCATGGGATAAAAGACGATGCGCCGGCACTTTAAGCGCTTCACCGATGACCTTCTTCATCAGTTCAACGCTTTTTTCTCTCAGGCTGAAATGCAAGGTATCATCCGAAAGACCATCTGCGTCATACGGACGGCGCTCCGGCTTTTCTTCTGACGCCTGCGGGAGGGCAAGCCTGACCGTTCCGTCACTTTCAGCCGCTATAATCTGCTGGCCTAAGTCGTGTGCGGCTTCAGCCGGAAACAGAGGATGGACGAATCCTTCAAGCGAAAGCGCTTCCGCCCAGCCGGCCGGCTCAACCCCCGGACAGCCCGGAATCCGTAAATCATGATCCTCATACAGCCACCAGCCTTCAAGAAGGCCGAACGTCACATGGTTGAATATGGTGCGGCTGTTGATCTCATTTATAAACAGCTGGCCGTTTTTTTGCAGCATTGCTTTCGCATGGCGCAGCGCAGAACGGATATTTTTTGTCGCATGAAGCACATTGGTCGCGATCACTGCGTCATACGTGCCGATGTCCGGCGCTTCTGTTGATACCGGCTGCTCAGCGTTGAATATTTTATAAGTGACATAAGGATATTCCGGACCGAATATGTCTTCCGCATGTAAAAGAAATGCTTTAGAAATATCCGTGAAACAATATTCGGCAATATGCGCTTCATACGGTTTCAATTTTCTCATGACCGCGGCGCTCGTCCCGCCCGTTCCGGCTCCGATTTCTAAGATGCGGATTTTCGCCTGCGGGTCTTTTGCCAGACGTTCCCGCAGAACTGCAATCAATGTGTCAGCAAGCTTGTCATTGAAAAAATCAGAAATGATATTATTGCGGTAAATGCCTTCCACAAGACGGAAGGAGGAGTCAGGGAACATCACTTCCGTTGCCGGAAGCTTACCGGTTAAAATGTCTGGAAGCACACGCAATGTCTCTTCTGCCAATCTGACATGCGCCTTCATGTCTTTCTGGCGAAGCCAAGTCTCTTTTTTCCGCTCCCATTCCTCCCACACCTGCCCTAAATCCGTTTTTTCCGGAGCAAGCGCTAATGTATTCAGGAGGACAAAGCTCTCTTTCAGCCATCTGCTGTATTGTTCCGTTATGCCGGCAGCCGATTGAAATAACGGCAAAGCCTGATCAAGCCCGGCTCCCATCTCATAAAGGGTTGATACAAGCATTTTTTCAATAAGGGATTCCATCTCTCTCATGCAGCTCATGACACTTGATGCTTTTAACCGTTCAGCTTCGTCATTCTGCATGATGTTAACCGCTAATTGTCCGAGTGCGGAAGGAATCTTTTCCGGATAAACCGTTACTTGTTCTTTCAGATCGTCCTTCATAAAAAGCGGATCTGTCGTTTTAATCAGCGCCAACTGGTCATGAGGTCCGGAAAGCAGGGTTTCCAGCGTTTTCATCGCTTCGGGCGCCTCAATAGAAGCGATTCCGTCCCGCTCCATCCGTTTCCGGTATTGTTCTGAAGCGACAACGCCGACACTTCCCCAAAAGCCCCAATTGACAACTTTTACAGCATACGGCGCTTTTTGTGAGATCCGCTTAGCAAAAGCGTCTTTAAACGTGCACCCGGCGGCATAATTGCTCTGTCCCGGCGCTTTTTGAAACGACATCATCGAAGAGAAAAACAGCAAGAAATCCAGGGGTTCCCCTTCAGCTACCCGGGCAATCTGCAAGCTCACATCAGTTTTTGCAGAAAGTGAAGCGCGGAACTGATCCTCTTCCATATTGGCAAAACTTCGGTCTGATAACACGATGGCGGAATGAATGATTCCGCGGACCTTTCCATTTTCCTTCACAATGGTGTCATACGCCCGTTTGAGAGAGTCATAATCCGCAGCATCCGCGCTGAAATATTGCGGTGCGGGACCTAAAGCTGCAAGTCTTTTCAGCTTTCTTTCAATCTGTGTATCTTTTTTCCGTCTCCCGATCCAGACAATTTTCGCCTGATAGGTCTGAATCATATATTCAGTCCATACTTCTCCTATTCCGCCTGCTCCGCCGATAATCACATAAACCCCGCCGTGCCGGTATAATGAAGGCTCATCTGCATAAGGCCGGCAGACGGCCAATTGCTGGCGGTGCCACTGACCTGCGCGAAAGACCCACGGATTTCCCTCGGGGTCCGCCGGTAAAGAGAAGACATCAGGAAGATGCCGGTCTCCCCTTTGAGATTCCAAATCAAGAAGCCGGATGCTCCAATTGGTGTATTCTTTTGCGAGCGCCCCCGCTAATCCGTGTATGCTTGCATGACTCGGATTGACCTCATCATGTTCATGAATCGGCTGTGCTTGAAACGTGCAGATTGTCAATGATAGTTGTTCCGTGTCAAAATTCAGAAGCAGAAGCGCTTTTACCAGCCGGAAAAGCTGCATGACCCCGTGCTCCTGTCCCTCGGCCGTATCCGCATCATAAACGGATGGAATGGGATGATCCGGCGCCGCCCATATCATGTGTTGAAAAGAGCCTTGCGCTTTCAGTGTTTCAGCCATTTGTTCCGCGCTGTCCAAAGAAGTGATGTCCGGAAAACGGACATCGGAATACATCTCTTTCAAAGCCTGCTGAAAATCCGGCCCGGCCCCGATGACGATTATTTTTTCTTCACGCATGAAAGGCATGCCGGTTTCCGGAATGGTGACGGTGTTCCAAACCGGTGTCATAAGCAATTCCGTTTCACGGCTTTTCTTCGGCGTGACGCCGGCTTTTTGGTTAAATCCGGCGCTTTCCTGCACCTCTTTTATGATAAAATCTTTCACTGCCGCCAACAGCACGCCGCGCTCATCACAAATATGCAGATCAAATTGGTGAACGGAGGCCGCTTTTACCTCCGCATGCACAAATAAGGTTTTCGCTAACGGTTCAAGCAGCTGTATTTCTCCGAAGGAAAACGGTACGATAAGCGCAGGCTCTTTTTGAAATTGCAGCACATGCGCCATTGCAGTTTGAACAGCGCCATCCATTAAGGACGGATGTAGGATGTACTGTTTAAAATCGGCTTCCAAGTGTGACGGGAGCGTTAATTTGGCCAGTGCTTTCCTTTCTGTATAAGAGAATTCGCGGATGACCTGAAAACTGTCCTTTTGCACGATTCCCGCCTCAGAGAACGAGTGATAGATGTCTTTCGGCTCCGTTCTCTGCGCAAATGGCGCCGGGAGCTGAAAAGCCGGGGCCTCAAAAGACGCTCCTTTTTCTTTACAAATCACTTCTCCTTGCGAAAAGAGGATGCCGTCCGCTCCTTTTTCTTTAATGACATAGCTTATACGCTCTTTTTCCGCTTCAAACTCTATCATGACGGATCTTAGGTCTGTACCTGTCACAATCGGCTCCATGTACCACACACTTTGAAGAGAGACGACCGGGCGTTCTCCCCACAATCCCGCGCCGTATGCCGCCATTTCCAGATGACAGACTCCGGGAAGCACATATTTTTCGTTCACTAAATGATCTTTAAAGAAATATTCATCCTTGGAAAATATCTTTTGAAACGTCCCTTTCCGGGCGGATGAAATATTCTCATCAAGCAGAGGATGCAGCGCTTCACGCCTTTTGGTATTTTGGGGCTTTTTTGTATACCGCTTTTTTTGATCGGTCAGCCAGGACGTTTCCTTTAAAAATGGGTACGTAGGAAGCGGAACTTTCTGATACGGCGTTTCCGGCTTTTTGCAACCTTGAAGGCCTTTCACCCACAGCGCGGCAAATTTCTCAGGATCTGAAACGGTCTGGCCTGAAACGTCCGGCCGCCCGGGTGACGCTTTTCCGAAGTACATATGCCTGCCGTCGCTGTGACCGCTTACAAATCCGTCCAATCGCTGTTTCAGCTCAGAAAGGGATGACGCAATGACAGCAAGCCGGAAGGAGAAAGGCTCTCTGCCTGACAATAGGGTGGCAGCGATATTTTCCAGATTGTATCCGCCGGCAGAAGACGGGTTTTCCAATCGGGTAAGAAAAGAGCTCAATTTCCCGGCATATTCTTTCAGCTGCTGTTCGGAATGTGCGCTTAATACGACGGCATGAGGTTTTTGCTCAGTATTCCCGTCCGCTTGCCGTTTTGGCTGATAAGCACCTACGATCAGATGGGCATTAGAGCCTCCTGCGCCGAATGAACTGATTGCGGCGATTCTCGGTTTATCTCCTTCAGCCGGCCACGGCCGGTTGTTTCGGACGACATAAAATGGCGAATCAGAAAAAGAAATCTTGCGGTTCAGTTCCTCGGAGTGCAGACTGGCGGGAAGCGTTTCATGTTTCATGCTTAAAAGCACCTTGATTAAACCGGCGATCCCTGCAGCCGCTTCCAAATGTCCGATATTGGATTTCACCGAGCCGATTCCGCAGTCATTTTTCTCATCGGTCTGTTTATCAAATGCCATAGACAGGCCGCGTATCTCAATCGGATCGCCGAGCGCCGTGCCGGTTCCGTGAGCTTCAATGTAGCTGATATCCGCCGGACTTACCGCGGCTCTGTTTAGAGCGGATAAAATCAGGTCCCGGTGCGCTTCCGGATTCGGCACCGTATACCCGGTCGTTTTGCCGCCGTGATTAGTGGCGGACCCCTTAATGACACCGTAGATGTGGTCTTTGTCCGCAATCGCTTTTTTCAATGGTTTTAATAAAACGGCTCCCGCGCCTTCGCCGGGCACGTAACCGTCTCCGCCTTCACCGAAACTGCGGCATTTTCCTTCAGAAGACAGAAAATGCGATTGGCTTAAAAACATGTATTTTTGCGGATGTAAGCTGAGGTTGACGCCTCCGGCCAGCGCCATTTCACAGTCGCCCGACATAATGGCCTGACAAGCCTGATGGACGGCGACAAGCGATGAAGAACACGCCGTATCAACAGCGATGCTCGGGCCATGGAGATCAAGGAAATAAGAAACCCGGTTCGGAATGCCCCAATATAAGGAGCCGGGGCCTTTGTACTGATCTTTGAGGAAACCTTCTTCGTGTGCAATTAATGAATATTCATTCCAGGTCACTCCGGCGAATACACCGATTTGATCCGTCGGCCTCGCCGCCGGGTTCCCGTAACCGGCATCCTCCATCGCTTCCCAGCAGCACGTGACATACAATTTCTGCTGAGGGTCCATTAAATCAGCTTCCCACGGGGAAACAGAAAAAAACAGCGGGTCAAATTGATCCGGATGATCAATAAAACCCCCCCATTTACTGTATGACGCGTATTCTGCCGTTTTCTCTTCCGAGTAATAAGAGCTGTCCCATCTATCCTCTGGGATTTCGGAGACACAATCTTTATTTTCTATTAAATTGTTCCAAAAATCATGCTGGTTTTCCGCTTTCGGAAACATCCCGCTCATTCCGATAACCGCAATATCAGAGCTCCCGTCCGTTCCCGGTTCAGGCACCTTTTCAGCCGCCTGTACAGGAAGCAATTCTTCTTCCTGCCGGCTTCCCGTATCAGGCTCCGTTTCTTTGAATTCAAGAACGCTTTCGGGATTTCGTTTCTGCGCACTTAAAAACTCACTCAATTTCTCAATGTTCGGATATTCAAACAGCAG
The DNA here is from genome assembly GCF_011800725.1 of Bacillus sp. EKM208B. NCBI lineage: Bacteria > Bacillati > Bacillota > Bacilli > Caryophanales > Bacillaceae > Bacillus > Bacillus sp. EKM208B. Next base: position 9,355 of record NZ_JAANHO010000002.1, read on the forward strand.
CGTTTCAGAAAGGCCGGTAAATTCTTTATGCAATATAGTCATGATTTCTTCACTGATGAGAGACGTCACGCCAAGAGTAAAAAAAGCGGTTTTATCTTCTGCTTCGGTCACCTCGGCACCCAGCTTTTGCGCTATTACCGTTCTTAAAAATTCGTTAATACATTTCATGAGGATACCATCCCTTGTACAAAAGAATTTTTCTGTGCTTTAACAAGTTAATCCGCCGTCTATCGCAATTGTCTGTCCGGTCATAAAGGACGATTCAGGAGAAAGCAGGAAACGAACGAGTCCGGTCATATCGTCTGTTTCGCCTAAACGTCCCATCGGCGTCCTTCTGATAATCTGCGATTTTTGTTTTTCCGGCATATTTTTCGTCATATCGGTGTCCACAAAACCGGGCGCAAGTGAATTGACACGGATTCCTTTAGACCCGAGCTCCCTGGCCAGGCTTCGCGTCAAGCCGTCAAGAGCCGCTTTGGATGCGCTGTAGACTGAAGTGCCTTTAAATCCTCTTGAGCCGATAATGGAGCTTATGTTAACGATTGATCCGGAATTTTGTTTCAGCATGACCCGGGAAACGTTTCGGGTCAGCTTGATGACTGAACCGATATTCAGATTGAGGATGCGGTCAATGTCTTCATCATTGGTCAGGGGCAGAAGCTGATCAAGGTTCAAACCGGCGTTATTGACCAAGCCGTCTATTCTGGAAAACTTGCGGTATACTTGAAGAACAAACTGTTTCATGGCGGCAGCATCCGCCGCATCCGCCGCTTCCCAATAAAAGCGGCCGCGGTACTTTTCACTCTCTCTCAATGTGTTAATAAAATCAGATTCACTGCGGCTGAAAGCGGCTACTTTGTAATCCTCATCCAAAAGCGTCTGTACAATCGCTTTTCCCAGCCCCCGGCTTCCTCCGCTGACGACCGCTACTTTTCCGTTATTCATATTTGCCTCCTGTTTTACACGTTTCTTATTTTTTTAAATCGATCATTAGACAGTTTCCGATCTGTAACAGAGATGATCTGCGGTATCTGATATGGCTGCAGCTTCTGTCTGCAATGAGCTACGGCCCGCTTTCTGAAAGATTTGATATCTTCCTCTTTTTCAAGCACGGCCTCTGCCGCGACAATCTCGCCCGTAATCGGATTTTTTCTGCCCGTTATGAGAACATCCCGGACATTCGGTATCTCCAGAAAGACGCTTTCCACCTCTGCCGGAAACACTTTCTCTCCGCCCACATTAATGATTTCACTCTTTCTTCCGAGAATTCTTATATATTCGCCGTCTGTTTCCACCTGGTCACCGGTGTCGTACCAGCCGTCCTCATCGAAGGGTGACGGTGCGTTTAAATAGCCGAGCATCGCCGACTCAGAACGGACCCAAAGCGTGCCTCCGGTAATTTTGGTCTCTGTTCCGGCACCGCCCACTTTCATCCAAGTGGATTGGCTGTCTTTTGATTTCGTTGAGAATATACCCAGTTCAGTTAATCCGTATGTTTGTTTCAGCCGTACATCCGGAAACAGCCGGTGGATGCCGCGCAGCGTTGATTGGGGCATCGGCTCTGTGCCGTAAGTGATCAGCCGGAGTGAAGAGAGGTTATATCCGGCATCCGCCTTGGACATCAGCAGCATGTTTAAAAAGGTCGGGGTGGCGGGGAGCACTTGGACAGCATGTTTGTCGACCGCCTGATAAACGGACTCCGGCGTTCTGCTGTCTGATGTGACGATCGTCCCCCCGTTAAACAGAATCGCAAACAGCGTATTAATGCCGCCTATATGATCCAATTTCAGAAAAATAAGCGTACGCAGCGGTTTTCTCTTCGCCGTTTTATATTTTTCAAGCAGCCGGCCGGCGCTTAACACGGATGCTTTGCTTTTGCCGGAGGTTCCCGATGTGAAAATAATAATGCCTGACTCCCCTCTCTCGCGCAGATCATCAAGCAGAGGGTGAGAGGCGCTTTCAAAACCTTCACGAAGCGTCCAGCTGTCATTTTCATTTATTTCAATGATTTGATTCACTTTCGCGTCTTCAAACATATCGAGATGCTTTTCCCTTGACTCATTACTGAGAGGGACAACGATATTTCGGTTTAACAAAAGCGCCATCAGCAAAAAAATGGCGTTCGGGGAATAATCCCCGATAAGCGCCACACATTCTCCTTCACGTATTCCGTTTTGTTCAAGTTCTTTCTGAAAAAAGCTGATTCGTGTCAGCAAATCATCATACGTAAAAGTCTGCCCTTTAAAAATGAGAAACTCACTGTCTTGCGTTTCCCTAAGCTTATCAGTCACCCAGCTGATATCTCCCCCGCTTTCTGTTTTCATGATTGAGCACTGTCCATATATTTTTGATAAATATCACAAATGCTGCCGACGGTTGTAATGCTGGAAATCGTTTCTCCTTGGGAAAAAGGATCTACTCCGGTTTCCATCTCCATCTGTGCGACTAATTGAGCGATATCCAGTGATGAGAAGCCCAGATCCTCTATGACTCTCACATCATCTCCCGCTTCGACGGCCCGATATGACTGCTGTTCTTGAATGTCCTGAATGATTTGAGCGATGATCTGCTTCATTTCCTTGGTTTGTTCCATTTACTTTCAGCTCCATTCTTCATTTTATAAACTCCTGATGACCCGTTTATAATCCGGAATATGATCTTGTGAAGAGGTCGGCACCGCCAGCAGCTTATCCACCTTGGAAATGGCCAGCAATGTATGATTTCTTTTCATATAGACTTCAATCTGATAGCTGATTTTCGCCACTGAGATCATACCGAGGGACTCACCGTGAAAGTCGGGATCGCATTCTTCAATGTGTCCCGTCATATAAATATCAAGCTCTTCATCTGCAAAACAATTTCCGTAATAATACGTCTCTCTTTCAAGCAAAAATAAATGCCGCGCGATTGAAACCGGAAAACCCGGCTTCGACCGGCGCGTCATCCATTCAAATTCCGCCGCATCCATTATCTTGCTGAATTTCGCAAACACCATGGCATGCCCCGGCGCAGCATCCTGATCAACAGGAACCCGATATGAAACGGGGTCTGCTGTTTTGAGATTGCCCGGCTTCATACCGAAGGCGTCCGTTCTGATTTTCTTTGACCGCATCAGCGCGTAAGGCGGCTTGGCTAGCTTAGAAAGTTCCGCAATGCATTCAGCCTTAGGCGCTGAGACTTTTCGGGTCGAACCTTCTGTTTGTGTGACGTCGACGACAATTAAACTATTGGCTTTCATAGAAGGAAACCGTCCCCGGTCCCACTCGCTTTTATCAGAGCTGACCGCTCCTTTCGGCCCGAACAAATAATCAGATTCTAATATGGTTTCTCCAAACCGGGAGATATCGACTCCGACGGAAACCTCGTCCCATAATCGGTACTGATCAAGAGGCTTATCTGAAGGAACTTTGAGATGTGTCATAAAATAAGCCGGATACAAAATCAGCCCTTGGTGATCGGCCATCTGATCAGGCCGGAATCCCGTTCCGTCCGTTAAATGGTGACTGTGTGCGTTGCCGAATAACAGCAGCAGCGCGTACTCATTCAAATTCCCTAACCCGACATGGCTCATCGTTAATTCATGATTTTCAATCAGCATGGTCTGTCCTCCGCAGAAAAAATGTAATGGCTGGTCATACTCAGCCTGTAATCGATACCAGCCTTTGCGCAAGAAGGCCGGCTGTTTCTTCCATGAGCTGTTTGCCGATCAGATCGACATGCCTGTTTCTCCAATTTTCAAGCGGGGTTCCTTTCACCCATTGATTAAACGCGCCGAGCGCAGGGCCGCAATGAATTTGGTAATCTATTTTACTTTCGCTTTTTCCTTCCAGAGCGAGCCTTGTCGTATGAGAAAAATACCATTTAAATACCATCGCCATTTTGTGTTTCGGATTCTGTTCGGCTTTGGCGATCTGTGCAGGAGATTTATCACGTTTCAACTGCTCATACACCTCTTCAAAACTGCGCTGGAAATACTTTTCTTCAATTAATGTTTTCGTTTTTTCATCTATTTCATCTAAAGAATTGTATTGTCTGTACAAGTCAAAAAGTTTATTGGCTCTTGCCGGGAAAAACAGGCCTTTTTTCAGCACCTGCACCCTTGCTCCCGCTTCAAACATATCTCCCGCGGGAGCGTATGACGTATCCTGCACGTTCGCTTCTTGAAGCAGATCTTTCACTGAATCACTTGTCCCGGCTTCGACCGTGCATTGATTAATAGAACCGGTTCCGATAAATTCGGCGCCGAGCAGAAACGCCGCAGCAGCCGCTTCCGGAGTGCCGATGCCCCCGGCTGCGCCGATTCTTACTTTTTTCGCATAACCGTGCTTCTCCATCATGCGGTCTCTGAGTCTGATCATGGCAGGCATTAATGTATACGGAATCCCTTGGTCGGTATGCCCTCCTGAATCCGCTTCAACGCAAATGTCATCAGCCATCGGAATTTCTTTGGCAAGCGCCGCTTCCCCGGCTGTCAGCCGATTATCAGACACAAGTCTTTCCAGCACATGAGCCGGAGCCGGACTTAGAAAGGCCTCAGCGACTTCAGGCCGGGATACTTTCGCGATGATTCTGTTTTGAACTGACACCGACCCGTCATGATTCCTGGTTAATCCCTTTGCCCTGTATATCACGAGAGCGGGGGTTATGCCCATAAATGCCGATGCTTCAATAAGATGAATGCCGTTTTTCAAATATAAATCTATCATTCTGACTTCCTTGTCAGGTGACATCATATGATGAAGAAGATTCATTCCGAATGTTTCCCCTTGCCGCAGTGCAGACCGGATGGTTCCGATGGCCTGTCCGATCCGTTCGATACTCAATCCGCCCGTTCCGAAAAAGCCCAGCATTCCCGCTTTTGCCGCTTTAATGACCATCTGTTCCGAAGCAATTCCCCTGTACATGGAGCCCGTCATGTAAGCATATTGGATGTTATAATCTTTTTTAAAATCTTCATTCCCTAATCTCATTCCCGCCGTTTTTTGCGAATCAGCTGCCGATGCTTTAACATCAGCAGTATCAGACTCTTCTTTCGGCATAGGTAATGGGACGGCATCTTTTTTAATCTGACGCGTCAGTTTTGTCAGCACTTCCCCGGGCCCGACTTCTGCAATTTCATTATTTTCAAGTCCCATCAGACGGCGTATCGTGTCCGTCCACTTTACCTGATTGGTCATTTGCAGAGTCAGATTTGTTTTGATTTCATCATTCTTATAAGGTGCGGCATGAAGATTTGAGATCACCGGAAAACGAAGAGGCAAAAACGCCGTTTCTTCTAAATAATCTGCAAACTCTTTTTCAGCATCTTTCATATAGCGGGAATGGAAGGCGCCGCTCACATTTAAAGGAAGGTACATTCTCACGCCGGCTTTTTCAAAGACGGGGCCCGCTTTTTCAATGTCTTGTTTCGTTCCGGCGATCACAATTTGCGAAGGTGAATTGTGGTTAGCGATATCAATGCCGGTCAGATGATAATCGGATAGAACCTCTTTTACTTGTTCAGCCGTAAACCCCAAAACCGCCGCCATGCCTCCGGGAGCTGCCTTGCTCATGAGCTCCCCTCTTTTTTTTACAAGCTGCAAACCGGTCTCAAAATCAAAGCAGCCGGCCGCAAATAACGCATTATATTCTCCTAAACTGTGCCCTGCGGCGTAATCAGGCTCTCTGCCGGACTCTTTCATTTTCTTTAAATAACTGAGTGCACTCACCGTATATAACGCCGGCTGGGTAAATTGCGTTTTCCCCAGTTGGTGATTCGGATCCTCCAGACACAATTCTTCTATAGAGTAGCCTAATATGTCATCAGCCTGACGTGTCAGATCTTGAAATTCATCAAACAGTCCGGCTCCCATTCCTTTAAATTGAGAACCCTGCCCCGGGAACACAAACGTAAGCATCTTATCCTCATCCTTTCCGCATCGCCAATTTTGCACATCACATGTGGTTCTCCATACAAAAACGTCTCTTATTTTCATATATTGACTGGTGTAAACACCGGCATAAAAATAAAAACACAAACGCGTTTGCGATTCAGCACAGGTTTAAAAATCGCAAACGCATTGTGTTTTCCTTTTCTAACATAATTTATATTAAAACATATTGCTTGTTTACTGAATGTTTCTCATGACAAGCTGCAGTGCCAATATGCCCGAAAACAGCGATGACGGCACACTTCTCCCTTATCATGTATATGTAGATATATACACTACAATCATTTTTATAATCCCTATTTCCTCTTCAACGTGCCGAAACAGCGATTGAAATTTAATAGGTGCTTTACATCAATTTAATAAATTTAACAAATAGTTGCTATTTAAAGAGAATAATATCAATTTATAGATAATAATGTCAAGGCTTTATTTCGTTATTTTCTGACATTTATTCCACAGTTTTATGTTCGGTGGACAGTCGGCATAATTGTTTCGGGGTAAATGTCAGATAATTCCCTGAACCCTTTTCATGTCAAAGAAAATTCATCGCTTCTCTGTCAATTGGGTCTATACTTATTTTTCATTTTCATATATTATGTAAAAAAAAGACGAATTAGAAAAATTTTTAATCACTTTAAATACTATCCATTAAATACTTTCTTTGTATAATAATTTCTTATTATTCTAAGGAGGATCCAGTCATGAAATGGTACGCACTTTTTGTAGAGTCCGGAAAAGAAGAAGCAGTTCAAAAATTTCTGCGTCTGCAGTTTGATGAGCAGGCTCTCTACTCAATCATACCCAAGAAAAAAGTCACAGAACGAAAAGCCGGAATCAAATACGAGGCACTCAAAAAGATGTTTCCGGGATATGTGCTGTTTAAAACGAAGATGACAGAGCGGACATTTCATAAAATCAAAGAACTCCCCATTTCATGCAGAATCGTGAATAACGGCGCATATTATTCCAAAGAGCGTAAAACCTATTTCACGACAATTACGGATGAAGAAATCCTCCCTATTATCAGGCTGATCGGAGAAGGAGACACTGTAGATTATTCAAAAGTCTATATTGAAAATTCAAAAGTAACCGTTGCCTCAGGGCCTCTTAAAGGAATGGAAGGCATTATTAAAAAGATCGATAAAAGGAAAAGACGCGCCAAAATCTGCCTGTCTTTTATGGGACTGGACAAAATGGTCAACGTCGGAATTGAAGTGCTCTCCAAACCCTAGCATGTCAAAAAAAGCATCAACAGCATGTGCCGTTGATGCCCTTTTTATATAAACAAACGAAAGCCCGACACCAAAATAATCCCGCTCACCACCGTCACGGTCAGACTTTTTGTTTTCAAGGCATAGTTGACCTGAAGCCGGGCTGCGCCCATGAGGCAACATCACATTTAGGGGAAGAATACATTTTAATCAAAAGCGGTGAATTGACGGTTGAGCTTTATGACGAAAAGCATGTGCTGACTTCGGGCGATGCCCTTCAGTTTGCCGGAGCGACGCCGCAGTTATTTTAATTCCTCGGATGAACCGGTGACATATTTTATGCTGGTCTATTATGCTGAACCGGCTTAAACGCATATCAGGCTTCTTCAGACAGAAGCCTGATGGACCGCAACCCATTCTTGTATACATTGAATCAGTTTCTGGACAGAAGGTGTCTGCGTCTCCTTTGCATGAGCTGTCAAAATGCCGAGCTGCCTGGAGACATACCGGTCGAACCGTTTGATGAGCACATCACAATCATTCACCAAAAGCTGCGGCAATATGCTGATCCCCAGATTGTTCCGCACCATTGCAATAATCGCTTCATCCCCTCTGATTTGATAGGCGACCCGCGGCGTGATCTTTTCTTCCTTCAGCACTTTCAGCACATCAAAATGTGTCTCCGGATAAGGCACGATACATTTGACGGACTCCATGACATGTAACGGAACCGTTTCACATTGCGCCAATTCATGCTGCGGGCTCATCACCGCTACAATCGGGTCCTCTGCCAACGGGTAAAAATGCCACTTCTCGCTGTGGGATGTCCCGATCGCCGCATCAATCCGGTCATCTTTCAGCCATTCTTCCAGTTCAGTAGAATTTCCTTCAAACAAATGCACCTTAATGGAAGGATACAGCTCATTAAATTCCCTCAAAATTTTCGGCAGCCATTTTACCGCCACGCTCGTAACAGTGCCGAGCCGGACTTCCCCTCTTTCTAACCCATTAATATTATCAACGGTTTCAGACAGTTTTTCATAGTTTTTTTGAATTTCCTTCATAATATGTAACACTTTCAAGCCATTTGCGGTCGGCCTCACTCCATGCCGCTGTCTGATCAAAAGCGGAAAACCGTACTCTTCCTCTAATTTACTGATCATTTGGCTGATGTTCGGCTGTGTGTAATTCAATATGGCAGCGGCTTGGGTCAGGCTGCCGCTTTCAACCGTTTTAATAAAGGCTAAATGCTTCTTTAAATCCAACCGGCTTCATCTCCCAGATATCATTCTTTATTATCCAATGCATTAGTTATATTTAGTTTACTTATACATCACTCAAAAATAAAATGGCAATGTCTCCATCATTATACTTGATAACAAACAGAAGGTGAGCGTTTCAGCATGAGTTTTCTCATTCAATTTTTTATCGGCGGCACTGTTATGGCGGCCGCCGCGTATTTAAGCAAATCGAAATACTTATTTTTATCAGGCGTTATTACATTGCTTCCGATCATGACGTTACTGAATATTCACTTGCAGCTGAAAAATATGAGCCCCGACGATTTCAGAGCCGCTCAAAAAAACGGAATATTCGGTGCCTTCGGCGCGGTGATCTTCATCAGCAGTATTTTCATTCTGACAAACTGGTTCAAAGGAGGCCACGCAGTCATCGGTGCGTTTCTCATCTATATTTGCTATATGATCGGCTGTAAATGCCTGTTATGAAGATACGGCACCGATGTGTATAAAAAAATGCACTTCCAGAACAATAATAACAATGCACTCAGTCGTGAGCAGTTTATATGACTGAATGATCATGAATTGTTATAATCAATGTCTAAAACATTCCGGGAGGCGAAATAAATGGCCAGAAAATTATTCACACCATGGACCGTTAAAGATGTAACGATCAAAAACCGTATTGTTATGGCACCGATGTGCATGTATTCCTCACATGAGAAGGACGGAAAACTGCAGCCTTTTCATATGGCGCACTACATATCGCGTGCAATCGGACAGGTCGGCCTGATTATCGTGGAAGCGACAGCCGTTAATCCGCAGGGGCGCATTTCCGATCAGGATTTGGGCATTTGGAGCGATGATCATATCGAAGGTTTTGCCAAACTGACGGAACAAGTGAAAGCGCAGGGATCTAAAATCGGCATTCAGCTTGCACACGCCGGACGTAAAGCTGAGCTTGAGGGAGACATTTACGCTCCGTCAGCCATTCCGTTCGATGAGCAGTCCAAAACACCGGCTGAAATGACGACAGAACAAATTAAAGAAACCATTCAGGAATTCAAACAGGCAGCGGCGCGCGCGAAAGAAGCGGGCTTTGACATTATTGAACTTCATGCGGCACACGGCTACTTAATGCACGAATTTTTGTCCCCTCTGTCCAATCACCGTACAGACGAATACGGAGGCTCACATGAAAATCGCTACCGCTTCTTAGGCGAGACCATTGAAGCCGTCAAGGAAGTCTGGGACGGCCCGTTATTTGTCCGTATTTCTGCATCGGATTATACAGACAAAGGGCTGGACATTGCGGATCATATCGGTTTTGCGAAGTGGATGAAAGAACAGGGAGTCGACCTCATTGATTGCAGCTCAGGCGCACTCGTTCAAGCTGATATTAACGTCTTCCCAGGCTACCAAGTGAGCTTTGCGGAGAAAATCCGTGAACAGGCCGAAATCGCAACAGGCGCCGTCGGTTTGATAACGACGGGAACAATGGCGGAAGAAATTCTGCAAAACAACCGCGCTGACCTTATTTTTGTCGCGAGAGAACTTCTGCGCGATCCGCATTTTGCAAGGAGTGCAGCGAAGCAGCTGAATACTGAAATACCGTCACCGGTTCAATACGACAGAGCATGGTGATGAAGTGACAGCCGGAGTTTTTCGATCCGGCTGTCTCTTTTTTTATTTTTTGAGAAACGATTGCCGAAGCTTCTCCGTCTTCCCTATAGAACCAATTAGAGGGGATGACTCCAATGAAAGCAGCATGGATGGAAAGGACATATCTGATTGACGGGTGTCCGTTTTATACGAAACACCGTAAAGGCGCCGGCGAAGTGACGATCGTCTTTGAAGCCGGCTACGGCACTTCTTCTGAAACATGGACATCATTACTCGCTGACATAGATGAAGAATTTGGGGTTTTCACATATGACAGAGCCGGAATCGGCAAAAGCGGACAAAGCCGAAACAAGAGAACGGCGGACCACATGGTACAGGAATTAAACGCTCTTCTTCTGAAGGCCGGCGTCAAGCCTCCTTATCTTGTCGTCTCGCATTCATACGGCGCGATTATCAGCAGACTCTGGGCGAGCCGGAACCGCCGGGATATTCTCGGGATGGTGATGCTTGATCCGGTTTCTGAGGATCAGGAGACGAAAGTGCTTCCGCTTCTTCCCGAAGAAATGAAAGCCGCCTATTTGAAACAGTTCATATTGGAAGGATCACACGCGGAATTTTTGACGAGCCTTCGTCAGATCAAGCATCAGCAGATTCATTTCGGCGATATGCCGCTGTTGATTTTATCATCGGGAGAGCGGGATGAGCACTTAAAGCACGCTCATGAACAATGGGTGAAACTGCACAGAAGCATGCTTGATGTCTCTTATCAAAGCGGATGGATTCAGGCCAAAAACAGTTCTCATGCCATTCACCACGATGAACCGCACATCGTCCACCTTGCCATTTATGATGTTTGGTGCGCGGTGCGCCAGCAAATGAATGCTCCTGCCTATCAGGCGGTAAACTGATTAAACAAAAGCCATTGTGCAGCGGCACAATGGCTTTTGTTATCGTGATCTATTTTGTCTCACGATGCAACGTATACTTTTTCAACCGGGGTGAATACTTTTTCATTTCTAACCGGTCCGGATTCGTCCGTTTGTTCTTCGTCGTAATATAATTTCTGTCCCCTGTCTCTGTACAGGCCAATGTAACATTCACACGCATCATTTTCACCCCTTATACAAATCGTAATTATTTCGTTTTATTATATCTCATCAGAAAAAAATGTCAAGCGTCCATTTTTTAAGACCGCTCCACAGTGACCTCCATGAAGTCAAATGCGATCTTACTGTTTTCAAATACCGCTTTCGCCTCATGTTCGAGACGCTCTATCGGCGATTCACCCTGATACCTTGCGCTGATATGAGTTAAAATCAGCTGTTTGGCGCCTGCTTTTTTTGCCGTTTGCGCAGCCTGTTCTGTCGTTGCGTGATAATAATTATGTGCGAGCTTTGCATCTTCCTTGGCAAACGTCGCTTCATGAACAAGCACATCCGCATTGCGCGCCAGCTCCGTTACCCGCTCTGATGCCCTCGTATCCCCGGAAAAAGCGACGATTCTCCCTTTTTTCGGCGGTTCCAAAAAATCCCGCCCGTTAATGATTCTGCCATCGTCAAGTGTGACCGTTTCGCCTTTTTTGATTTTCTGATAGACGGGTCCGGGCGGGATATTCATTTCTTTTAATCTGCCGGCCTGCAATGCGCCGGGAATATCCTTTTCCTGAACCCGGTAGCCGAACGCTTCCACGCCGTGAATGACGGATACTGCGGTAACAATGAATTGCTCATCTTCAAAAACCGTCCCCTCTTCGATTTCATGTACGGTAAGAGAATACGTCAGATGAGTCGCCGTCACGTTCAGGCTTGTTTCGATAAAGGCTTTAATGCCTTTTGGCCCGTAAATCGTCAGCTCTTCTTCACCGCCCTGAAATGAACGGCTCCCCAACAGACCCGGAAGACCGTAAACATGGTCGCCGTGAAGGTGGGTGATGAAAATCTTCTCAATTTTCCTCGGTTTGATTGTTGTATGTAATATCTGATGCTGAGTGGCTTCTCCGCAATCAAACAGCCATACGGAACGCCTTTCTTCAAGAAGCTTCAGCGCGACGGACGTTACGTTTCTCGTCTTTGCCGGCATGCCGGCCCCCGTCCCTAAAAATAATAATTCCACAATGCTTCCTCCTAGATCTTTGTACTACTAAGGATACAGGATCAGGCTGAAAATGTGAATTCACCCGGGCCTTCTCCGGCCTGATTAATTTTTTTCCGTAAACCGCAAAAAACAGGCTGAAATGTTTGCTTTCAACGAATTTTAGATTTAAAATGAAGGAAATATGCGGGGTTTTAAACCATGCTTCAGATAAAGTGAGGTACTCTAAGTGAAAACAAACGACAAACCAAAAGCAGTAATTGTAATATTTGGTGCCACAGGGGATTTGGCAAAACGAAAACTTTACCCATCCATTCACCGTTTATATAAAAATGGTCAAATTGGTGAAGAGTTTGCAGTTGTAGGTGTTGGAAGAAGACCTTGGTCAAACGAGGACCTCCGGGAAACCGTTAAAACGTCTGTTTCTTCTGCCGGGCAAAAAGACATAGACGATTTCACATCTCATTTTTATTACCATCCGTTTGATGTAACGAATCCGGGTTCCTATCAGGAGCTGAATGTCCTGCTTGATCAGCTTGAACATACATATGAAATCCCGAACAACAGAATGTTTTACTTGGCGATGGCTCCTGAGTTTTTCGGCACTATCGCAAAATCACTTAAAAACGAAGGCGTCACAGCGACAAATGGCTGGTCCCGTCTCGTCATTGAAAAACCGTTCGGCCATGACCTGCCGAGTGCGAAAGAGCTTAACAAAGAAATACGCGAAGCTTTCACGGAAGATCAAATTTACCGGATCGACCATTACTTAGGCAAACAAATGGTTCAAAATATCGAAGTCATCCGGTTTGCGAATGCGCTGTTTGAGCCGCTGTGGAATAACCGCTACATCTCAAACATCCAGATTACGTCAAGTGAGGATCTCGGCGTTGAGGATCGCGCGAGATATTACGAAAAATCAGGCGCACTCCGTGATATGGTTCAAAACCATATTTTACAAATGGTCGCTCTCTTGGCGATGGAACCGCCGATTAAACTGAACACGGAAGAAATCCGCAGCGAAAAAGTGAAGGTGCTGAGAGCTCTCCGCCCTGTCGCTCCAAACGAAGTGAGTGACTTCTTCGTCCGCGGACAATACCAAGCGGGAACGATTGACGGAAACGCTGTACCGAGCTATACAGATGAACAAAATGTAGCACCGGATTCCAATACGGAAACATTCGTGTCCGGAAAGCTGTTAATCGATAACTTCCGCTGGGCCGGCGTTCCGTTTTATATCCGCACAGGGAAACGGATGAAAGAAAAATCAACGAAAATCGTCGTTCAATTTAAAGACATTCCGATGAACCTTTATTACGGCAATGCAACGAATGTAAATCCGAACCTGCTTGTCATCCATATTCAGCCGGATGAAGGCATCACACTATATCTGAACGCTAAAAAATTAGGCGGAGCCGCTCATGCTCAACCGATTAAGCTGGATTACTGCAGCAACTGCAGTGATGAAATGAACACACCGGAAGCTTATGAAAAATTAATCCATGACTGTCTGCTCGGTGATGCGACAAACTTTGCCCATTGGGACGAAGTGGCGCTTTCATGGAATTTCGTCGATGCGATTTCCGAAACCTGGGCAGCCGACAAAACCCTTTCTCCGAATTATGAAGCCGGGTCAATGGGACCGAAAGCTTCGGACGATCTTCTTGAAAAAGACGGTCTCCACTGGTGGAATATATAAGAAAACATCAAAAACCGCGGCGCCGTTCATGACGGCCCGCGGTTTTTAATATCAGAAAAGCCCCCGCAATAACTGCGGGGGCTTCTTCATTACTTCATCCATTCAGTATGGAAAATGCCTTCTTTATCTGTGCGTTCATACGTATGCGCGCCGAAGTAATCACGCTGCGCTTGAATCAAGTTTGCAGGAAGCACTGCCGTACGGTAGCTGTCGTAATACGCAAGTGCGCTTGAGAACGAAGGTACCGGCACGCCTTGGGCTACGGCAAGTGAAATCACTTGGCGAAGGGCGCCTTGGTAGCTTTCTGCAATGTTTTTGAAGTAGCTGTCTAACAGCAGGTTGTCAAGCTCCGGTTCACGGTCATATGCGTCTTTGATCTTTTGCAGGAACGCCGCGCGGATGATACAGCCGCCGCGGAAGATCATTGCAATTTCACCGTATTTCAGATCCCAGTTATATTCTTCAGACGCGGCTTTCATTTGGGCGAAGCCTTGTGCGTAAGAACAGATTTTACTCATGAAGAGCGCTTTTCTGACCGCTTCAATCAGCTCTTCTTTATTTTCAGTGACCGGCTTAACGTCCGGTCCGGACAGAAGGCCGCTTGCTTTCACACGCTCTTCTTTCATTGCGGAAATGAAACGCGCAAAAACAGATTCAGTGATAATCGGAAGCGGAACGCCTAAGTCAAGAGCACTTTGGCTTGTCCATTTACCCGTTCCTTTTTGGCCTGCTTTATCAAGGATGACGTCAACAAGCGGTTTGCCCGTTTCTTCATCTTTTTTAGTGAAAATGTCAGCCGTGATTTCGATCAGATAGCTGTCAAGCTCTCCTTTGTTCCACTCAGCGAATACTTCGTGAAGCTCTTCGGCAGACAATCCGAGCACCTGTTTCAGAATGAAATATGACTCAGAGATCAGTTGCATGTCACCGTATTCGATACCGTTGTGCACCATTTTTACATAGTGCCCCGCTCCGTCCGGGCCGATGTATGTCGTACAAGCTTCTCCGTCCACTTTAGCAGAAATGGCTTCTAGAATCGGTTTCACGAGTTCGTGCGCTTCCTTTTGGCCGCCCGGCATAATAGAAGGCCCTTTCAGCGCTCCCTCTTCACCGCCTGATACACCCGTTCCGATAAAGTGAATGCCGCTTTCGGCAAGCTCTTTGTTCCGGCGCTGCGTATCTTTATAGTATGTATTTCCGCCGTCAATCAAAATATCGTCTTTTTCCAGATGAGGAAGAAGAGATTGAATCGTCGCATCCGTTGCAGTTCCCGCTTTAACCATTAATAAAATTTTACGGGGTGTTTCAAGAGACTGGACAAACTCCTCAATGCTGTATGTACCGACAACATTTTTGCCTTTTGCCTCTTCTAAAAACTCTTCCGTTTTGCTGCTTGATCTGTTGTATACAGACACAGAAAATCCCCGGCTTTCGATGTTAAGAGCCAGATTTTTACCCATTACCGCAAGACCGATAACTCCGATTTGTTGTTTTGACATATTCTAACGTCCCTTCTTCAAACGTTTAACCATTTTAAAATTTAAATTAAAATAAAATGATATTTATACTAAAGAAATTATCATACATAACCCCTTTTTTCAAGTTATTCACCTTTTCTTTTCATCCTGAAAAAAGTCTCTGTTAAAGCTCGTTCCCCTTGTTTTGCTTTCTTCTTTTTTTATAACGGCGCCTTTTCTGATCAGGTTTTGGCCGTACTTTTCATTCAGCTCGTTCATCATCTGAAAAATCGGCTCATCCTTTGCGTCCTCCTTGAATGAAAACAGATCAAGCTGTTTATACGCCTGCTGTTTTTCAACCAGTTCCGTCCCGGTGATGCCGAGAAGCCTTACCGGATTTTGGTTCCAGTGCTTGTCAAACAGTTCCATCGCCGCTTCCATGATGTCTTTTTTCTGATCAGCCGGATTGCTGAGGGTCATGCTTCTTGTGACCGTTTTCCAATCCGCATACCGAATCATGATGAACAGCCGGCAGGCCATGACCTCCTTACGCTGGAGCCGTTCGCTCACAGACAGCGCGAGCCGGTCAAACACGCCCGTTAATTCATCCCAGTCAGCCGAATCATGCGACAGGGTGGATGAGTTGCCGACGCTTTTAAATTCATAAATCCGCTCGGGATTGACTTCTGCAGGATGGATGCCGTTCGCTTTATCCTTCAGCCTCGGGCCGTTTATGCCGAGAAGCGTTTTCAGCGCATGTTCATCTCCTTTTGCCAAATCACCGATCGTTTTGATGCCGAGCGTTTTTATTTTTTCCGCAGTTTTCGTTCCTATACCGTGCATCTCTTCAATCGGAAGAGGCCATAAGACGTCCGGCAGCTCTCTTTTTCTTAAAATGGTGATGCCGAGCGGTTTTTTCATGTCAGACGCCATTTTGGCGAGAAATTTATTCGGGGCGATGCCGATGCTTGACGGAAGCAAAAGCTCTTTTTGCAGTCTCGCCTGAATGTCTTCGGCTGTCTCATACGCCCTGTGTCTGTGCGGTGTGTCCGTAATATCCATGTATCCTTCATCAATAGAAACAGGCTCGACTAAATCCGTATACTCCCTCAGAATGCTGAACATTTCTTTTGACGAACTCCGGTAGCGGTCAAAATTCGGAGGCACGACGATGAGTTCCGGACAGAGGCGTTTTGCCCGCCACACCGGCATGGTGGTCTTTACGCCCCGCGCTCTCGCTTCGTAGCTGCAGGTGACGATGATCCCTTTCCGTTCCTTCACGTTTCCGGCAACGGCGATAGGTTTTCCTCTTAAAGACGGATCATACGCCATTTCTACGGAGGCATAAAAACTGTTCATATCGATATGAAATATAATTCTCCCTTTTCCGGCCACTCCCGGCGCCTCCTTTCCTTTCATAGACAACCTTATATATATGTAGTAAAATAAGAGCTGAATGGATGTGATAAAATGATTCTTGAGTCAATGAATGACTTTTTATTTTTAGTCGATTTTTTCACAATTATTCTTCCCGCTCTGACCGCGATCGGCATCGCTTTTCTTTTGCGTGAGCGCCGCGCAGGCGAGCATTGGAGAACGAAACGAATAGATGAACATCAAGCAGTCGTTCAGCTGAACCGAACAGACTTTCTTATTATTATATATCATCGCATTACAACTTGGATACGTAAAGTCATCCGCATGAATTCACCGGCGAATGATGATGAAGATGTCAGCTTCCTCCTTTTATAACGGCAAGTGAAGATAAAAAGGAGGAAACATAATTGTCTAAAACATATCAAAAATGGATCGCATTCGGATTATTTTTTATCGTACTGTGCACAGGCCGCTCGGCTTTTGCGGCGACATCTCAGACTCAGACGGGAGGCCTCGGGAATATCGGTTTTTTCCACGATTACCTGATCGAGCCGTTTTCGGCACTTTTAAAAGGTGTGGCGGGCCTGTTCCACGGTGAGTACGGACTGTCGATTATTCTGGTGACGATTATCGTCCGGATCGTTGTATTGCCTTTGTTTGTGAACCAATTTAAGAAACAGCGGGTGTTCCAGGAAAAAATGGCTGTGATCAAACCGCAGGTCGACAGCATTCAGGCTAAAATGAAACAAACGAAAGATGCGGAAAAACAAAAAGAACTGCAAATGGAAATGATGAAGCTTTACCGTGAGCACAATCTGAATCCGATGGCAATGGGATGTCTTCCGATGCTGGTGCAATTCCCGATTTTGATCGGTTTTTATTACGCCATCCGCTCAACGCCGGAAATCGCTTCACACTCATTTCTGTGGTTCAGCTTAGGGCATTCAGATATTCTTGTATCACTGTGCGCGGGGGCCATGTATTTCTTACAGGCTTATATTTCCCAAAAATTAAACGAGAAATATTCACCGGCTGCTCAAAATCCGGCCACGATGCAGTCAGCAAAAATCATGGTCTTTATTTTCCCTGTCATGATGACCATTTTTTCACTTAACGTACCGGCTGCGCTGCCGCTTTACTGGTTTACAAGCGGACTGTTTTTGACAGTGCAGAATGTACTTTTACAGCAGACGCATCATAAAAAGAAACAAGCTGCGGCTCAGGCGGAGCCCGCCAAATCATAATACTGAAACCCTGCCGGAACCTATCCGGCAGGGTTTTTTTCTTGTATCTGCAAAGCTTTAAGCCAATTATTATGAAGAATGAAAAAAGCACCCAATCAACTGGGTGCTTCGTTTTTAGTTGGCCGCTGTTTCGATAATGGCAACGACCATTTCCGCCGTTTTGACGAGCTCTTCAATCGGCATTTTTTCATTTTTCGTATGGATTTGTTCATAGCCTACTGACAGGTTGACTGTCGGAATGCCGTGGCCGGCAATGACGTTTGCGTCACTTCCGCCGCCGCTTGTCTGAAGTTCGCTCGGCCGGCCGATTTTTGCCGCCGCTTTTTTCGCGACTTCCACAACCTGATCGCCGTCCTGATATTTGAAACCCGGATACATGACCGCGATGTCCACTTCCGCGCGGCCTCCCATCTCAGCTGCAGCAGATTCGAAAGCTTCTTTCATTTTCTGCACTTGCGCTTCCATTTTTTCAGGCACTAATGAACGCGCTTCAGCCAGAATATCAACCTGGTCGCAGACGATATTGGTTTGCGTGCCGCCTTCGAAACGTCCGATATTAGCCGTTGTTTCTTTATCAATACGGCCGAGCGGCATTTTAGAGATCGCTTTTGACGCGATTGTAATCGCGGAGATGCCTTTTTCCGGTTCTACTCCCGCATGAGCCGTTTTCCCGAAAATGGTTGCTCTCACTTTCGCTTGTGTCGGCGCGGCTACAATAATGTTGCCGACTTTTCCGTCTGAATCAAGCGCAAAACCGTATTTCGCGGTAATGTCTGAACGATCCATTGCTTTTGCCCCGACTAATCCCGATTCTTCTCCGGCCGTGATAATGAATTCAATGGTGCCGTGCTCGATGTTTTGTTCTTTCAGCACTTTAATGGCTTCAAACATTGCGGCAAGTCCCGTCTTATCATCAGCGCCGAGAATCGTCGTGCCGTCGGATTTTACATAGCCGTCTTCCACAATCGGCTTAACGCCTTTGCCCGGGACAACCGTGTCCATGTGCGATGTGAAATAAATCGTATCCGCATCTTTTGTGCCCTTTAACGTACAGATTAAGTTGCCGGCTCCATGCCCCGTCACTTCTTTTGTATCATCTTCTTTTACGCTCAACCCTAAATCAGTGAATTTTTGTTTGAGCACCTTGCTGATTTCCGCTTCATGTTTTGTCTCTGAATCAATTTGAACGAGTTCAAGAAATTCTTCAAGCAGACGTTTTTCGTTTACCATTTTCAGTTCCCTCCGTTTAAAGCGGTATATTACCGTGCTTTTTTTTCGGTCTTTCCTCTTCCTTATGCGCAAGCATGTCAAATGCCTGAATCAATTTTTTCCTCGAGTCTTCCGGCCGGATGATATCATCCACCATTCCGCAGGCCGCCGCTTTATACGGACCGGCGTTTTCCTTTTCGTATATGGCTTTTTTTTCGCGCTTCGTTTTCTCCGGGTCGTCAGAAGCCTGTATGTCTCTGCTGTATAAAATCGACGCCGCGCCTTCCGCTCCCATCACGGCGATTTCCGCATTGGGCCAGGCGAATACAAGATCTGCCCCGAGCCCTTTCGAATTCATGGCGACATAGGCGCCTCCGTAAGCTTTTCTGATGATGAGCGTCACTTTCGGCACCGTCGCTTCGGCAAAAGCATACAGCAATTTTGCTCCGTGACGGATGATTCCCGCATGTTCCTGCTGAAAGCCCGGGAGAAATCCCGGAACATCAGCGATTGTCAATAACGGAATATGAAACGCGTCGCAAAAACGGATGAATCTCGACGCTTTGTCAGCGGCATCAATCGTGAGGCTCCCCGCCAAGTGTTTCGGCTGGTTTGCGACAACACCGACTGTACGCCGTCCGAGTTTCAGAAAACCGACAACAATGTTTTTGGCAAAATACGGCTGAATGTCAAAAAACGTTCCGTCATCCGCCAGCTCTTTTATTACCTGTAACACATCGTAAGGTTTCGAACTGTCCGCGGGAACGAGGGTATTTAATAACGGTCTGGCGTCTTCCTTTTTAACGGGCAATGCCGTCTGTCCGCCGTGCGGGAGATAAGAAAGCAGGGTTTTCACAGCGGAAAGAGCCTCTTTTTCCGTTCGTGCGGAATAGTGGGCACTTCCGCTTATCACATTATGTATTCCCGCACCGCCTAAACTTTCCGCGTCAATCTGTTCACCCGTAACCTGTTCAATGACTTTCGGGCCTGTAATAAACATGTGCGACGTATGTTCCGCCATAATCACAAAATCCGTCAATGCGGGTGAATAAACAGCACCGCCGGCACACGGCCCAAGGATGACAGAAATTTGCGGAATCACTCCCGAGTAAAGGACGTTGCGCCTAAAGATATGACCGTATCCATTTAATGATACCACACCCTCTTGAATTCTCGCACCACCTGAGTCGTTCAGCCCGATGATCGGGGTTTTGTTTTTCGCCGCCAGATCCATCACCGCCGCGATTTTTTCCGCATGTGTCTCGCCGAGCGTCCCGCCGAGTACGGTAAAGTCATGGGCAAACAAATACACGGGCCGTCCGTCAATTGTGCCGTATCCGGTAACGACTCCGTCTCCCGGAGCATTCCGGCACCCGGGCATGCGGCTCTTGGCAAACGTCTGCAGCTCTGAAAAACTGTCTTCGTCCAATAAATAGTCAATTCTTTCTCTTGCCGTCAGCTTGCCTTTTTTGTGCTGTTTTTCATTTTTTTCCGCTCCGCCGCCGTTTGTTAAAAAGGAACGTCTTTCGTTTAAGTGTCTGATATGATCACTCATGCTCATCTTGAGTTTCTCCTTTTTCAATTGTTTCACAAAGCTCAATCAGGACCCCGTTCGCCTCTTTTGGAGAGAGAAATGCGATCTTCTTCCCGCCCGCGCCGTTTTGCGGTTCATGATGGATCAAAGTCATGCGGCATGATTCAAGCTCCTTGATCGTTTCCTTCATATCGGCGCAGCGGAATGCCAAATGATGCAGTCCTTCGCCTCTTTTCTGTAAAAAAAAGCTGACGGGAGACGCGTCCGACAGCGGCTCAATCAGCTCAAGCTTTGTGCCTCCCGCTTCTAAAAAAGCAACTCTCACATTTTGGCCGCTTACCAGCTCGTCTCCCATATACGTAAACCCGAGCATCCGTTCGTAAAATCCTCTCGCGGCATCAATAGAGCTGACGGCAATGCCGACATGATCAAGTTTTTTCATAGCGCGGCCACCTGCTTTCCGCCATAGGATATGGCTTGTTCATACAAGCAAAACACGTTAAAATGATAGACAGTAATCTTAAGGAGTGAAACAATGTCTCAAAAATTTATG
Source organism: Bacillus sp. EKM208B (assembly GCF_011800725.1). NCBI lineage: Bacteria > Bacillati > Bacillota > Bacilli > Caryophanales > Bacillaceae > Bacillus > Bacillus sp. EKM208B. The sequence continues at coordinate 30,521 of NZ_JAANHO010000002.1, forward strand.
AAAAGCGCCGTCATCGTCATTTTGGGCGTATTTATACTTTCAACCCTCCTCTCAGGCATTATGATGTATTTGCGGTAAAAAAGCAGGCGCCTCATTGCAAGGGGGTTTCCTGCTTTTTTATGAGGGCTTTCCGCTCTATTGCAATGTCCTCGAATGAGCGGTTTTCTTTTGTAATCAATACTTTCGTTCCGGGAGGGATAATCCGGAAAATACGGATGACATCCCGGTTTTTCATACGGATGCAGCCGTTCGATACAAACCCCCCGATCAGCTCTTCTCTGTTTGTTCCGTGAATGCCGTATATCCTGCCGTCGGTGCCTTTCGCGTCAAAACCGATCCAGCGGACGCCGAGCGGGTTTTCCGGCGCGCCTCCCTTTACATTTTTCTTCCGGTAATACGGATTGACGGCTTTGACCGTTATCGTAAATTCTCCTTCAGGCGTCAAATCATCCGTTTTTCCCGTCGCCACCTGATAAATGCCTTCTATTCGGTTATCCTTCACAACAGCAAGCGCATTTGTGGCTTTATTGACGATAATATAAGGGTCACCCGGCAAAGGGTTTGCGCCAAGCGGCCAAAGCGGAGACAGCAGCAGGGCGGCTGACAATAAAAAAAATCGCATGGGCTCCCCTCCTTTTTTCATTAGAATGACCAATGAAAGGAGGACTCATGCGATTGATCCATATGTTTTTTACAGCTTTATGCCTTTGAAATAACTTTTAATCACGAGATATTGTTCCATCTCACCGAGGAGGTGGAACAAAGCCGCCCGCGCTTCAAACTCCTCGCGCGTTGCCGGGAGCGGCATTTCTTCAAATTCCGTTCTCATTTCTGCAAGTCTTTTTAAAAATTTATGAGCGGTATTGCCGGGATGAATGGCTTCCCTTAATTCACGGATGAAATGGGCGATTATTTTGCCTTGCTCCACCGTTATTGAAATAGAGGTAATCTTCGGCAGCAGCCGTTCAATGATTTCAAATTGTTTCTGTCTCATCTTAAAATAATGATAGTAAAGATTTTCATGGCGCAAAATATGATTCTGCACGTCCCGATAGGCGAGGTTTTTCGCCTCTTGAATCATCTGATGCGTCTCCGGTATTTCCTTCCCCGACCAATCTTGCTCACCAGTTAACAAATACCGTTCGATTTCGGCGAAGATGACGGAAAAGTTGTCCTCGATTTTTTTCCGGTACGCCGCGAGTTTTCTGTCGAGGCTCGGCATATACAGATTCATTAACAGCGCGACGCCGATACCTACGGTGATCAGCTGGAACTCATTCCAGATAAACGCCATCGTAATGCCGCCGGACATATATAAATGAAGAATGATTACTGAGCTGGTGACGATCCCTTCGTTTATTTTTAAAACGACTGTAGTCGGAATGAACAGCACCAGCAATATTCCGATCGCAAACGGGTAATAGCCGATCAGCCCGAAAAAGACATATGAGAAGACGATCGCCAATAAACAGGCGGCAAATCGGGCCCACGAGGCCTGAAGCGACCGCTTTTGCGTAATCTGGATGCACAATATGGTGATGATTCCTGCGGATGCGAAGTTTTGCAGATGCAACAGCTGGGCTAAATAAATGGCCAGCGCCGTTCCAAGTGCGGTCTTTAGTGTGCGGTAACCGATTTTAAACATTGCTTGCTCCATTCTGTTTGTTTCTTTCTCAAAAAAAAGAAGAAGAGCATTCTTCTTCTTTTCTTCCAGTTATATTTTATAATATTTTTTCTAAAAAGTCCTGTGCTCTTTTTGACTTCGGAGAAAGAAAAAATTCTTCCGGGTGCCCGTCTTCCACGATCGTCCCTTCATCCATAAATAATACGCGGTCTGCGACTTCTTTGGCAAATCCCATTTCGTGCGTTACGATCACCATTGTCATGCCCGTCTGCGCAAGCTCTTTCATCACCTCAAGAACTTCTTTGACCATTTCCGGGTCAAGAGCCGAGGTCGGTTCATCAAACAGCATGATGTCAGGATTCATGGCAAGCGCCCGCGCGATGGCGACCCGCTGCTTCTGTCCGCCTGACAAACGGTTCGGATAGTCGTTCCGTTTGTCAAGCAGTCCGACTTTTTCAAGGAGAGCGCACGCCTTTTCCTCCGCCTCCTTTTTAGACTCTTTCTTCACGCTGACCGGCGCGTATGTGATATTTTCAAGCACCGTTTTATGAGGAAACAAATGAAAATGCTGAAATACCATGCCGATATTTTCCCGCACTTTCAGTTTATTCGTTTTAGCTGCGGTAATTTCGTTTTCTTTAATGGCAATCGTTCCGCCGCTCGGGGTTTCCAGCAGATTTAAGCAGCGCAGAAACGTTGATTTGCCGGAACCTGAAGGGCCGATGACAGCGACGACTTCCCCTTCTTCGATCTGTGTTGAAATGTTTTTCAGTACTTCATGTTTCCCGAATGATTTTGACAGGTTGTCGACCTTAATCATTGGCTTTCAGCTTCCTTTCTACGCCTTTTCCGATGAATGCTAAGATCAAAACGAGCACGTAATAGATTAAGCCCGCCACAATAAGAGGTTCTAAATAGTTGTATGTTGCGGCGCCGGACTGGTAGGCCCGTCTCATAATGTCGCCGAGACCGATAACTGTGACGATCGCCGATTCTTTCGTTAAGGTGATTAATTCGTTAATAATAGCCGGAGAAATGTTTTTAAACGCCTGCGGCAGCAGCAGATCTTTCATCATTTTTCCGTACGGCACGCCGAGAGCGACGGCAGCCTCTTTTTGTCCTTTGTCAATTGCGTTGATTCCCGCTCTGATAATTTCAGAGACGTAAGCGGCTGAATTGAGCGATAATGCGGTGACTGCCGCCCAAAATTGATCGATCTGAAAGCCGAGGAGCTGCGGCATGCCGAAATAGATGATCATCAGCTGCAGCACGAGCGGCGTGCCGCGGAATATCGAAGTATAAAAATCCGCAATCCATTTCAGCGGACTGATCGTGCTGATTTTAAATAAGCTGAGCACGATTCCTAATACAAGACCGATGACCGCTGAAACGAGCACAATTTTCAATGTGACCGCAAGGCCTTCCAATATAAAAGGAATTTGGGGGATTGTCGCTGAGAAATCCAAATTCATACGTGTGATCTCCTTTGTCTTTATTCAAGATAAAAAGCTCAACGAAAAGTTGAGCTTTCTTTTATTTCTCGTTGGTGAACCATTTTTTCTTCAGTTTTTCGATTTCTCCGTTTTTCTCCATTTCTTTCAGCGCTTTGTTAAACTTCGCTGTCAGATCACTGTCTTTGCGGAACGCAATCGCGGAGCCCGATTCGTCTGATTTCGCATCTGCTGACGCAAAGCCCTGCAGATCTTGATTTGAACTGAAATAGCCTTGTGCTACGATGTCTTCGATAATCGCGGCATCAAAACGCCCGGATTTGATCTCTTCGGTTAAATCTGAGATCCGGTTGCGGTCTTCGAGCTGAAAACCGTATTTCGAAGCGAGCTTCTTGCCTTTTTCCTCTTGAATGGAGCCGAGCTGCACACCGACGGTTTTGCCTTTCAGATCATTCAGGGATTTAATGCTGCTTCCCTTTTTCGTAACAATCATATTGTTAGCAGTATAATAAATATCAGAAAAATCAACTTGCTTTTTCCGTTCCGGCGTAGGTGTCATTCCAGATAAAATCATATCTACCTGCTTGGACTTCAAGGCTGTAATCAGGCTGTTGAAGTCCATGTCCTGCACCTCAATGTCATAGCCGGTCTTTTTGCCCAGAGCTTTCGCCAGATCAACGTCAAACCCGGTGATCTGATCGCCGTCTTTATATTCAAATGGTTTATAGTCAGCCGATGTACCCATAATCAGCTTGTTCTTTCCGCCCTCTGATCCTGAATTGCCTGATCCGCAGGCGGACAGCGCAAAGGTGATACATGCGGCAGCTAATACCAACAGCCATTTCTTCATGATTCATTTCCCCCATATCTACTGATCTCTTAAAATTGAATATTTATTCGTTAACTTGTATTTTAAACACTTTTTAAGTGTGATGCAATACTATTTTTGAAAAATATATTTTCCTTTCTGTGTTTATTATAGTCATTGTTTTTCAGATTAGTGACAGCTGAACACCGATGTATAAATATTTATATTTATACAGATTCCATATAAAAAACCCCCGCAAGCGCTTGGCTCCGGGGTTTTTCTTTCACTTATACTTCTTCACAATATTCTTCAAATGCTTCCTGCAGTTTTGTGACGACGGCCATCGGCTCATGGCCTTCAATTTCATGGCGTTCCACCATTTTCATGATTTTCCCGTCTTTTAAAATGGCAAATGACGGAGAGGACGGCGGATAGCCTTCAAAGTATTCTCTCGCTTTGGCTGTCGCTTCTTTATCCTGTCCGGCAAATACCGTCACAAGCTGATCCGGTCGTTTATCGTAATGTACGGAATGGTACGCGGCAGGCCGTGCAATACCGCCTGCGCATCCGCACACAGAGTTGACCATAACGAGTGTCGTTCCTTTTTTCGAAAGCGCTTCGTCCACTTCCTCAGCGGTTTTCAGCTCTGTATACCCGGCAGCCGTGATTTCCTGGCGGGCTTGACGCACGACATCATTCATAAATAAATTAAAATCCATATTCAACTGGGACCTCTCCTTTTTGATCATCTCTTCTTATGATAGCAAGGAACCTCCCTATCGGCAAATGACACCGCTCATAACCAATTGTTTTTTGACCCTTTTATGTTCCCTATGTAAGTTTATGACCTTTTAAAAACGGGAAACTTGTTAAGGAGATTGTCTGAAATAAAGGAGCAGTCGTATGAGCCAACGGAAAGCAGTATTAATTTATAACGGAAACGCCGGACAAAAACAGATTGATAAAACGCTCGGCACGGTCGTCCCCATTTTGGCCCAGTCAGCTGACGAACTTTTGATTAAACCGACCAAACATCAGGATGATGCCCGTCAGTATTGTGAAAATCTCGACAGTTCAGTTGACCATTTATATATTTTAGGCGGGGACGGCACTGTGCATCAATGCATCAACAGCATCAGCAAGCTTGATCACAGACCCGCTGTCGGCATTTTGCCGGGAGGAACGTGCAACGATTTCTCCCGGGCGCTCGGCATCCCGCAAAACCTTCAAAAGGCCGCTGAAGCGCTCGCGGCCGGACATAAACAGATGATTGACGTCTGTAAAACGGATGACGGCTATTTTCTGAACTTCTGGGGCATCGGATTGATCACCGAAGCATCAAGCCATATCAATGAAACTGAAAAAGCATGGCTTGGTAAAATCAGCTACTTCACGAGCGCCTTGCGGACGATGACAAGCGCGAACCCGTTTCCTGTCAAATTGACGATTGACGGCGAGGTGAAAGAAGACGAAGCCGTAATGGTGCTTGTCATGAACGGGCATTATATCGGGACAAACAGAGTTCCCCTGCCTGATGCCAGCCTCCGGGACGGCTTAGCCGATGTGTTAATCTGCCGCAACACAAGCCTTGCCGCGTTGCGGGAGCTGATGACGATGGAGCAGGGTTCATTTGATGATTTCAAAGGGGAGCTGTCCTATATTCAGGCCTCCAGGATTGAAATCGAAACCGGACGTGAGATGGACGCGGATACAGATGGCGAGGTATACGGAACAACACCTTGTACGATCGAAGTGAAAAAACATCATCTCACTATGCTTGTTCCCGAGGATTCACAATGAAAATAAAAAACTCCTTTTGCCGCCCGGGCAAAAGGAGTTTTTTTAATATACTGACGTATGTTCATCAATGTTTTCTAAGATCTCTTTGACGCGTCCGAGGAATCGGCCGCACACGAGCCCGTCGAGCACTCTGTGATCTAAAGACAGGCAAAGATTAACCATATCACGAACGGCGATCATCCCGTTATTCATGACAACCGGTCGTTTGACGATAGATTCTACCTGAAGAATCGCCGCCTGCGGATGGTTGATAATGCCCATAGATTGAACTGAGCCGAAAGATCCCGTGTTATTGACGGTAAATGTGCCGCCCTGCATATCTTCCGCGGTAAGTTTTCCGTTTCTCACTTTTTTCGCAAGGTCCGTTATTTCTCTGGCTATGCCTTTAATCGTTTTTTCATCAGCATGCTTAATAACCGGAACAAACAGCGAATCTTCCGTGGCAACGGCAATGGAGATGTTGATGTCTTTCTTTTGGACGATTTTGTCTCCCGCCCACATGCTGTTCATCTGCGGGAACTCTTTGAGAGCCTGCGCCGCCGCTTTTACAAAGAAAGCGAAAAACGTTAAATTGAAGCCTTCTTTTTGTTTAAATGAGTCTTTAATGCTGTTTCTGTACGCCGTCATGTTCGTGACGTCGACTTCCATCATCGTCCAGGCATGCGGAATTTCTGTTTTGCTTTTATGCATATTGGCGGCGATGGCTTTTCTGACGCCTGTAACCGGAATTTCAATATCACCGGCTGACAGAGCGGGTGCCGGTGCTTGTTTTTGCTGTTGTTTCGGCGCTTGTTGCGTTGTTTGAACAGCAGCCGGCGCCGGTGCTTCCGATTTCTGCTTCATTCCCGAATCAATGATCTTATGAATGTCTTTTCGCGTAATTCTTCCGCCTGCACCCGTTCCTTCAACTTCTTCAAGCTGAATGCCGTGTTCTCCCGCTAATCTGAGCACGGCCGGCGAATAACGCGCTTTATTTGACTGATCTTTACCTTGACGGTTTGCACCGGTGTCTGAAGGGGTATTCTGCTCTTCTTCCCGCTTCGGCGCCTCTTCGGTTTCCGTTTCTTCTGTTTCAATTTTGCAGATAATCTCGCCGACTGCAAGAGTCTGGCCTTCTTCTCCTACAAGTTCTGTAATCGTACCGGTAAAAGAAGACGGCACCTCCGCATTCACTTTATCCGTCATGACCTCCGCGATGGGGTCATATTTATTCACTTGATCACCGGGGGATACCAGCCACTTGCTGATCGTCCCTTCCGTCACGCTCTCTCCGAGCTGAGGCATAGCCATTTGTTCAATCGCCATGTCAAAAACCTCCTTACGTCTTTAAAACTCCGCTAATTCTCTCATCGCGGCTTCTGCTTTGTCAGGATTCATCATGAAGTATTTTTCCATTGTCGGCGCATAAGGCATTGCCGGAACGTCAGGACCTGCAAGCCGCTTGATCGGCGCGTCTAAATCAAATAAGCAGTTTTCTGAAATAATGGCGGCGACCTCGCTCATAATACCGCCTTCTTTCGTATCTTCCGTGATCAGCAATACTTTTCCCGTTTTAGAAGCAGCTTCAATGATGGCTTCTTTATCTAACGGATAAACCGTACGCAAGTCTAATACGTGCGTGGAAATTCCGTCTTTTTCAAGACGCTCGGCAGCCTGCAGAGCAAAATGGACGCATAATCCGTACGTAATGACAGTAATGTCGCTGCCTTCGCGTTTTACATCCGCCTTTCCGATCGGAAGGACGTAATCATCCGCAGGGACTTCGCCTTTAATCAGGCGGTACGCCCTCTTATGTTCGAAAAACAGCACCGGATCTTCGTCACGGACTGCAGCTTTCAACAGCCCTTTTGCGTCATAAGGAGTTGAAGGCATGACAATTTTAAGGCCCGGCTGGTTGGCAAAAATGGCCTCCACAGATTGGGAATGATACAACGCGCCGTGCACGCCGCCGCCGTAAGGCGCTCTGATGACCATCGGACAGCTCCAATCATTGTTTGAACGGTAGCGTATTTTTGCCGCTTCTGAAATGATTTGGTTGACCGCAGGCAGAATGAAATCGGCAAACTGCATCTCGGCAATCGGGCGCATGCCGTACATCGCGGCGCCGATCCCGACACCGGCAATCGCTGATTCAGCAAGCGGCGTATCCATCACCCGCTCTTCTCCGAACTGTTCATAGAGACCCGCCGTTGCTTTAAACACGCCGCCTTTTCTCCCGACGTCTTCCCCGAGAACAAAAACGCGCGGATCTCTTTCCATTTCTTCTTTCATTGCTGCATTAATACTGTCAATATAAGACATTACAGACATAAGTATTCCTCCCTACTTCGCATAAACGTGATCAAGCGTTGATTCAGGAGATGCGTATGGCGCTTTCTCCGCTTCGTCTGTCGCTTCGTTTACGATAGCCATGATGTCATCCAGCATGGTCTTTTCTTCTTCTTCACCTAGAAGCCCGGCTTCTTGCAAGTATGCTTTGTATAAAAGAAGCGGATCTTGTTTCTTCGCTTCTTCTACTTCTTCGCGTTCTCTGTAGCTGCTGTCATCGTCATCACTGGAATGCGGCGTCAAACGGTAGGAAACCGTTTCTATTAATGTAGGGCCTTCGCCTTTAGACGCCCGTTCGCGCGCTTCTTTTACGGCCCGGTAAACTTCCAGCAGGTCGTTTCCGTCAACAGTGACTCCCGGCATGCCGTAGCCTGCCGCCCGGTCGGATATTTTCTCGCACGCCACCTGTTTGTCATACGGGACAGAAATGGCATACTTATTGTTTTCACACATGAAAATGACCGGCAGTTTATACACGGCGGCAAAGTTTGCCCCTTCGTGAAAATCCCCCTGGTTGGAAGATCCTTCTCCAAAGGTAACAAAAGAGACGATATCCTTTTTATCCATGCGTCCCGCAAGCGCGATTCCGACTGCATGAGGAACCTGCGTCGTAACAGGGGATGAGCCCGTTACGATTCTGTTTTCCTTTTGCCCGAAGTGGCCCGGCATCTGCCTTCCGCCTGAGTTCGGGTCAGCCGCTTTCGCAAAACCCGACATCATCAAATCCTTTGCAGTCATACCGAATGCAAGCACAACCCCTATATCTCTGTAGTAAGGAAGCACATAGTCGGTATCACGGTTTAAGGCATAGGCCGCGCCTACTTGTGCCGCTTCCTGTCCTTGACATGAAACAACGAACGGAATTTTGCCCGAGCGGTTTAAGAGCCACATTCTTTCGTCGATTTTTCTGGCTAACAGCATGGTTCTATACATTTCAACGGCTTCTTCGTCAGAGAGCCCTAATGCTTGATGGCGGTTTGTAGTCATTCAAACCCCTCCTTCTTTCCTTTTAAAAATGAATCGCGTTTCCGTCTGCGGCTAACGCAGCTTCTCCAATCGCTTCTGACAGCGACGGATGCGGATGTATGGACTGGCCAATTTCCCAAGGCGTCGCGTCGAGCACCTTGGCAAGCCCCGCTTCAGAGATCATATCGGTGACGTGCGGGCCGATCATATGAACACCGAGAATATCATCTGTATTCCGATCGGCGACGATTTTGACAAAGCCGTCGCTTTCTCCGTATACAAGAGCCTTTCCGATCGCCATGAACGGAAACTTCCCGATCTTCAGTTCATGCCCTTTTCGAAGAGCTTCCTCTTCTGTCAGACCGACGCTCGCCGCTTCCGGATTTGAATAAATACATTTCGGCACAAGAGCGGCATCAAGCGGAGCCGGATTAAGACCCGCCATATGCTCAACGGCAATGATGCCCTCACGGGAGGCCACATGCGCAAGCTGCAGCCCGCCGACAACATCACCGATCGCATAAATGTGCGATTCCTTCGTCTGCCCGGCTTCGTTCACGATGATAGAACCGTTTTCCGCTTCAATGTCCGTGTTTTCAAGGCCGATCCCTTCAATGTTCGGCTGGCGGCCGATGGAAATAAGCATTTGTTCCGCGTGATACGTTTCTTTTTTTCCATTCTTTTCAGCGGCAATTGAAACGCCGTCCGCTTTTTCCAATGTATCCGGAAGCACTTTCGCACCCTTCACGATCTTAATTCCTTTTTTCGTTAACAGTTTTTCCATCTCGCTTGAAATATCACGGTCTTCCGTCGGCAAAATGCGGTCCGCATATTCAATCACAGTGATATTGACGCCGAAATCGTTCAGCATGGATGCCCATTCAATTCCGATGACACCGCCGCCGACGATCATCATGGATTGGGGCAGACGTTCAAGCTCTAACGCTTCATCTGATGTCAGAATATATGTACCGTCTGCTTCTAAACCCGGCAGCATTTTCGGCCTTGAACCGGTTGCGATAATCAATTGTTTCGGTATCAGCATGTCGTTTTCTTCACCATTTGCGTATTCGACGGAAACCGTACCGGGAAGAGGTGAGAAGATGGAAGGGCCGAGCATACGTCCGTACCCGTTGAATACATCAATCTTCCCCTTTTTCATCAAGTGGGCGACACCGCCGGCCAGCCGGTCAACGATTCCCTGCTTTCGTTTTTGCACGCTGTCAAAGCGGAGGGAGACACCTTCCGTTTCAATGCCGAATGCTGCCGCTTCCTTTGCGGTTCGGTACACTTCCGCGCTTCTTAACAGCGCTTTACTCGGAATACATCCTTTATGCAGGCATGTTCCGCCGAGCTTTTCTTTTTCTACAACGGCCGTTTTTAAGCCGAGCTGGGCCGCTCTGATGGCGGCTACATAACCGCCCGTGCCGCCGCCCAGAATGACCACATCATACTCAGTCGCCATTTGTTTTCACTCCTTCGCCGATCTGATATTGCTTTGACTGCTCCTCACCGGCTAAAACCCGAAGCGCGCCTTGCGCGAGAGATTGCAGTTCATTTTCTCCCGGGTACACCAGTACATCCGAAATCCAATCTATGTACGATCTGATAGCGGATACGAAACTTTTCCCGTACGCCAATCCGCCCGTCAGGACGATAATGTCTACTTTTCCTTTTAAAACGGCGCTTGCCGCCCCGATTTCTTTTGCTACTTGATAAGCCATGGCGTCATAAATGAGACGCGCGTTTTCATCTCCGGCCTGAATGCGTTTTTCCACCTTCACCGCGTCCGTTGTCCCCAGGTAGCCGGAGAGTCCGCCCGTGCCGACAAGTTTTTTCATCATATCGGCTTTTGAATATTTGCCGGAAAAACACATCTCTACCAAATCACCCGCCGGAACGGTTCCCGCACGCTCCGGGCTGAAGGGTCCTTCTCCGTGAAGCCCGTTGTTGACATCCGTCACCCGTCCGCAATCATGGACACCGACTGTGGTGCCGCCGCCCATATGAGTGACGATCATCTTCATCTGTTCATACCGTTTGCCGAGGGACGCCGCCGCCTGACGGGCAACAGCTTTTTGGTTCAAAGCATGGAAAATGCTTTTCCGCTTGATTTCAGGCATTCCTGATACTTTAGCGAGCGGAGTCATCTCATCCACCACGACCGGATCGACGATATACGCGGGGATATTTAATCCGTCAGCTATTTCCCTGGCAATAATTCCGCCCAGATTAGAAGCATGCTGGCCGTTGTAGCCGTTTTTCAAATCAGTGATCATGGCGTCATTCACTTCATATGTGCCGCCCTCAATCGGTCTGAGCAGGCCGCCTCTGGCACAAACGGCATCGAACTTTGAAATGTTGATGCCCTGTTCGTGCAAAGACTCAAGAACGCTTATTTTTCGAAATTCGTATTGGTCGATAATGCTGTTAAATGTTTTCAGCTCTTCTTCGGGATGCCGCAGCGTCTTTTCAAAGATACAGCGTTCATTGTGAAAGACACCGATTTTCGTTGATGTTGAGCCTGGATTCAGAATGAGAATGCGTTTTTCCTTTTCGAACATTTTCATACCTCCAGATCAAATTCCTATCGTCTGCTTAATATACTTTGGCCGTTTTGCAGAAACTGGCTTCTTGAACGGCGCATGCGCTCAATTCGTTCCTCAGCCAAACGGTCAGCCGCTAAGTATGTCGGAATGCCGTCACGCGCGGAAATATCGAGCACCCGCTCAATGTTTGCATAGATGCCCTCAACCTTCTTCAAAGCCCGCTCAGCATTGTAGCCGTAAAGCTCATCGGCTACATTGATGACGCCGCCTGCATTGATGACATAATCCGGAGCGTACACGATTCCCATTTCATGAATGGTATCGCCGTGACGTGTTTCTTTCAGCTGGTTATTGGCCGCTCCCGCAATGACTTTCGCCTTCAGCTGTTTAATCGTGTCATCGTTAATGACGGCGCCGAGAGCACATGGGGCATAAATATCGCACGCCTGTGAGTAAATGTCGTCGGGATCAACTGCGCGGGCGCCGAAGTCCTCAACAGCACGTTTAACAGATTCTTTATTGATATCCGTTACGATTAAAGAAGCGCCTTCTTCGTGAAGGTGGCGGCATAGATTGTAAGCCACATTTCCCACGCCTTGCACGGCAATTGTTTTACCTTCCAGTGAATCAGTGCCAAACGCCGCTTTCGCTGCGGCTTTCATCCCTTTATAGACGCCGTACGCCGTAACCGGGGACGGATTTCCTGATGAACCGAATGCCGGAGAAATTCCGGTTACATAGTCTGTTTCATCATGAATGATGTCCATATCTTCCACGGTGGTGCCGACGTCTTCCGCCGTAATATACCTTCCGTTTAAGCCTTGGATGTACCGGCCGAACGCGCGGAACATTTCTTCATTTTTATCTTTGCGCGGGTCTCCGATAATAACGGTTTTCCCGCCGCCTAAGTTTAAACCGGCAGCCGCATTTTTATAAGTCATGCCTTTTGCGAGTCTTAGTGCATCTTCAATCGCCGCTTCTTCACTGTCATATGTCCACATTCTTGTTCCGCCGAGTGCAGGGCCGAGCGTCGTATCATGAATCGCGATGATCGCTTTTAATCCGGATTGTTCATCTTGGCAGAATACCAATTGTTCGTAATCATAAGTCTCCATATATTTAAAAATTTCCATAGGTTCGTTCCTCCTACTGTTCTTGTGATGCGCAAATCGCAAGCGCAATTGAATACAGTTTATTTTCTGCGGTATCCGCTCTGCTCGTTAATGCGATCGGCGCTTTTGCACCGGCGATGACGGCAGCAACATTTGCTTTCGCAAAATAAATCATTGACTTATAAAGCATATTTCCGGCCTCGATTGAAGGAACCAAGAGAATATCCGCCTGGCCCGCTACGCTTCCGGAAATCCCTTTTTGCAGCGCAGCCGCTTGGGATACGGCATTATCCAAAGCAAGCGGTCCGTCCGCAATGCAGCCGGTAATCTGTCCTCTGTTGCACATCTGGACGATCGCAGCCGCGTTCAGCGTCGCCTCCATTTTCGGATTAACCGTTTCAATAGCGGCAAGGACTGCGGCTTTCGGCATAGGGTTCCCTACTGAATGTGCGACATGAACCGCATTTTGCAGAATATGCCCGAGCTCTTCAAGAGACGGGGCAATGTTCAGCGCTGAATCAGTCACATACATCAGCCGGTCATAGTCCGGCACCTCAAAAACGGCTACATGTGATAACACCCTTTTTGAACGAAGCCCTTCATGGCGGTTTAAAACCGATTTCAGAAGAGTTGAGCTCGGGAGATTCCCTTTCATTAAAATGTCCGCCTCTTGTTCACGCACTGCGCGCACTGCTTTTGCCGCAGATTCTTCGGGTGAATCGGCGTGGATGATTTCAGCATTGAACTTCGGCTCATTTGCCAGAAGCTCTTTCAGCTTTCCGCTGTCACCCGTCAGTAAAAATCGTGCCGACAAGTGTTCTGCCGCCATTTTGACGGCCTGGATCACTTCTTTATCTGCTGCGTGGGCCACTGCAATGGTTTTTGCGTTTTTTGCCGCGGCTTTTTCAACTAGGTCTCTCAGCTTCATTTTGTACCACCTTCCTTGTGCGAATCCGCTTTTAACAATGCAAGTTCCGTGCCAAATATGCGGGAGGGTTTATTCCGGCTTTTTTCAAGAAAACATGCAGCTGTTTGCGCTTTCTCTGCAATTTATTGCATGCCGTCATTTGCAAGGCCGTACTTGTCCATTTTGTAGTACAGATTCCGAATGCTGACACCAAGCGCTTTTGCCGTTTTGGTTCGGTTGAATTTATGCTTTTCAAGTGTTTTTTGAATGACGTGCGCTTCAAATTTTTCAACAGCCTGAGACAGCTTTTCCCCTTCCACATCCGGAAAATCACTTTGGGTGCCGTTTTTTTCATTCAGCTCTGATTCAAAAACAGGCAGATGCTGCTGTTCGATCCGTTCCATGTGCGGCTCTAAAAATATCATTGCCCGTCCGAGAACATTTTCAAGCTCCCGGACGTTTCCCGGCCAGCTGTAGGCTGATAAAGCTCGCAGCGCGTTCGGCGCGAGCCCCTTTACATTGCGGCCGTAATCCTGATTGATTTTTTCAATGAGCCGAATGCTCAGCGCTTCAATATCTTCTTTGCGCTGCCGAAGCGGCGGGATTGAGATCGGATAGCGGTTAATCCGGTAATACAGGTCTTCACGGAACGCGCCTTCGGCCATGGCCTTTTCGATGTTGACGTTTGTCGCTGCGATAATTCTGACATTGACAGAAATCGCTTTAGCGCCGCCGACTCTGATAATTTCTTTTTCCTGTAGAACTCTGAGCAGCTTTGCCTGGGTGCTTTGGGTCAGCTCTCCGATTTCATCTAAGAAAATGCTGCCGTTATTCGCTTCCTCAAAAAGTCCTTTTTTGCCCCCGCGCCTCGCGCCCGTAAACGCGCCTTCCTCATAGCCGAAAAGCTCGGATTCTAGCAGGGATTCAGACAGGGCCGCACAATTGACCCGGATGAATTTATTGTATTTTCGGTCGCTTTCATTATGGATGGCGTGGGCGAAAAGTTCTTTTCCTGTGCCGGATTCTCCCCGCAGCAGAATCGTCGCCGGCGTTTTCGCCCCGAGCTTCGCCTGTTCAAGGGCGACCAGCATTTGTTCACTCGTGCCGATAATGTCGTCAAACGTGTATTTCGCTTCAAGCGTGCGGATGATCTGGCGCGCCCGATTCAGCTCAGCAGTCAGCGTTTTAATTTCTGACACATCGTGAATGACGCCGACGCTGCCTTTTAAAATACCGTCCACAATAACGGGGGCAACATTTACGATAACATCCTTTTTATTGGGGCCGACCTTCATCCTCACACCCCGCACGGGCCGCCTTGTCCCCAATACTTTCAGGTGCATGCTTTCCCCTTCTGAGATATCGGTGGAAGCGGGTTTTCCGATGACTTCGCTTTCTGACAGCCCGGTCATTTTTGTATACGCTTTGTTGATTAACATTCCGATGCCGTTTTCATCAACGACGGAAATGGCCTCGTCTGAGGATTGAATAATCGCTTCAAGCATGGTGCGGATTTGTTTTAAGTTCGTAACCTCTTCCGCCAGTTCAACTGCGTCGGTGATGTCTTTAAACACGCATAACGCGCCGAGAAGTTTTCCGCCTTCATCAATGATCGGCAGTCTTGTCGTGACAATCTGCAAGTGCTTTCCGAGAAGCTGCTTCTGGTTATATTCCGGCTCTCTCGTTTCCAGAATCCGCGGCAGCTTTGTGTTCGGCACTACGTCTTTAATTTGGCGGCCGATGACATCCTCCCGTTTTTGGCCGACCATTTTTTCTGCCATCTGATTAAATAAAATGATCGTTTCGTTGACGTCTATAAAAATCATGCCGTCGTGCGTTGAATTAAAAATCCGGTCATGCTTATACGTCTGCGACTTGAGCATTTGGATAAGCTGCTGTTTTTCCTCCATCAGCTGAAACACCATGTACGCCAATTTTCCCGGCATGACGATGGTTTGTTCTTTTTTCTCATGGAGCAGCTCATCCATGACCGCTTTATCGCCTGTTGTATGGATGATAATATCTATATCTTCGGTTATGTAAGGTTTCCAATCTGATGAGGTTGCAATTCCATATTTCCGGGCTTCTTGCAGCCCTTGCGCCTCCGGATCTTGATCAACCACCGCAATAATCCGGATCAGCTTTGTTTTCATCAAAATCTGTAGGAGCGCCGTGCCTCCTTTACCAGCACCTATAATCAGCACCTTCTGCATCCCGATACCCCTTTATATGAAAAAATTTGCACACCTGTATTTTCCGTTGCAATAATTTGCACAACCCCTATGTTACCACGTTTTGATCTCTTGACAAAATATTTTTTCGATTGGACAATAAAGGAAAACATATCGTAAAGGGGTTTTCTGAATATGAGCCGGCTTGTTGCGCTTTTGATTCTGGTCCTCCCCGGCGCTGTCGCGGCGCTCGGCATTAAGCTGATGAGAGATGCATTATTCGGGCATGTGTTTTCCCCGTTTCCGTCCCTTTTTCTTCAGGGGGCGGCCGGTTTGGCGTTTTTTTTGTTCGGCCTTTATGTTCTGGCCGGGTTTATTTTGTACAGAGATCGGAAACGCAATCAAGTCAGCCCGCGGTTCAGGAAAAAAAAGCTGTAAAAAAAGCCCTTGCAAAAAAAGGGCTTTTTCAGTCGTCCGGCAGTATCGTTTTGGCAATGGATTGATCCAGTTCTTCATAGTCATCGTAAGCGATCGTTTCATATAATTCTTTTCTCGTCTGCATATCTGAAAGCCCCTCTTTTTGCGAGCCTTCTTCTTTCAGAAGGCGGAAAATACGCTCAAAAGCCTTGGCCGCCGTTCTGAGTGACGTGACCGGGTAAATGACCATCTGACAGCCCATATCGGAAAATTCATCAGCACTGTAATACGGCGTTTTTCCGAATTCAGTCATGTTAGCGAGAATCGGCACACTGATTTGTTTGGAAAACGCTCTGAATTCACTTTCGGATTGGAGCGCTTCCGGAAAAACAGCGTCAGCACCCGCTTTTATATAAGCGGACGCCCTTGTTAATGCCCCCTCCAGCCCTTCCTGCTGTCTGGCGTCTGTTCTCGCAACAACAAGAAGGGTCGGCGCGGCCTGCTTGATCGCTTGGATTTTTTGCGCCATTTCTTCAATCGGCACGAGCTGCTTCCCATTCAGATGTCCGCATTTTTTCGGCAGGCGCTGATCCTCCATCTGGACGGCGGCCGCGCGCGCTTCATACATTTCTTTCGCCGTCCGGGCGGCATTCAGCACTCCTCCGAAACCCGTGTCAATATCGACAAGGACGGGCAGATCAGACGAGCGGACCAGATCTTTAACCCGTTCAGCCATTTCCGCCGACGTGATGATCCCTAAATCGGGCAGCCCTCTGCTCGCCGTGTAAGCCGCGCCTGATAAATAAAGAGCCGAAAACCCCGTTTTCTTGGCGATAAGAGCGGCCATCGCATCGTGAGCGCCGGGGATCTGCAATAGATCCGGCGCTGCCATCAGCGTACGGAACCGCTCTGCAAGCTCCTCTTGAGACGACTGCTTGCTGACGATCCACGTCATGTTTGTCACCCTCCTATTTTATACGAGAAATAAGTCCATAAATTCACTAACGCTGAGCTTCTGCATTCGGCCGCTATGTTCGCAGGTCTCTTCGATTTTTCGCTGCTGCTTCAATGAAAAATGAGTACTGATGTTTGCTGAAAACTTGGCAAGAATCTTCGGAACGGCTTCTTTTCTGCGGAACCGGTGTCCGAGCGGGTATTCACATTCAATCCGTCCCGTAGCCGTGCCGTCTGTAAAATGCACCTGTACGGCATTTGATATGGATCGCTTATTCGGGTCTAAGTAATCTTTTGAGTACGCTTTGTGTTCCGTCACCTCCATTTTGCTCCGCAATGTATCAATTCGCGGGTCAGACGCCGTTTCCTCTTCATAATGATCCGCCGTGATATCTCCGAAAAGCAGCCCGATTGCCGTAATATACTGGAGGCAGTGATCCCGGTCAGCCGGATTGTGAAGCGGCCCTTTTTTATCGATAATCCGGATTGCCGACTCATGGGTCATAATCGTGATCCTATCAATGTCTTCAATGCGGTCTTTCACCTCCGGATGAAGCCGGACCGCGCATTCCGCCGCTGTCTGGGCGTGAAATTCAGCCGGGTAGGATACTTTAAATAAAACATTCTCCATCACATAGGACCCAAGCGGGCGGGCAAGCTTCATTTCCTGCCGGTTAAACAGTACGTCTTGAAATCCCCACCCAGATGCAGTCAGGGCCGTCGGGTACCCCATTTCACCTTTTTGCGCCATAAGGGCCAAATATACGCCTCTGCTCGTCGCGTCGCCGGCCGCCCATGATTTGCGTGATCCGGTGTTCGGCGCATGACGATACGTTCTGAGGCTTGAATTATCAATCCAAGCGTGAGATACGGCGTTATTGATTTCCTCTCTTGAGCCGCCCAGCATTTGTGCGCAAACAGCCGCAGTCGCCACTTTCACAAACAGCACATGGTCAAGCCCCACTCTGTTTAAGCTGTTTTCCAAAGCGAGAATTCCTTGAATTTCGTGCGCTTTGATCATTGCGCAAAGCACATCGCGCACGGTAAGCGGTTCTTTCCCTTCTGAAATCCGCACTCTGGATATATAATCCGCACAAGCCAATATGCCTCCGAGATTGTCAGACGGATGACCCCATTCCGCAGCAAGCCACGTATCATTATAATCGAGCCACCTGTTGATACAGCCGATATTAAAAGCAGCCGTGACCGGGTCTAAAACAAAAGGCGTGCCCGGGACTCTGCTGCCGTTGGGCACGAAGGTTCCCGGGACAATCGGGCCGAGCAGCTTTGTACATTCGGGATAGCTGAGCGCCAAAATTCCGCAGCCTATCGTATCAAGAAGCACATGTCCTGCCGTAGTGAATGCTTCTGAACTGTCAATCTCCTGATGGAGCAAGTAGTCAGAAATCTCTTCGATTACAGCGTCCATTCGGCGGGGTTCTGTCATGTTTTCATCTTCCTTTCTCATCTGTTTACAGGCGCGCTCCGGTATAGCGGACACGCGGGCGGAAAAGCCGGTTTCGGCTGTGCTGTTCAATAACGTGGGCGCACAGTCCGACCGTCCGTGCGCTGAAGAATATAGGCGTGTACAGCGGGATCGGGATGCCAAGCATGTAATAGACCGGCGCTGCGTAGTAATCTAAATTCGGATAAAGGCCTTTTTTCTCCCTCATGACGGTTTCACCGGCTTCACACATATTATAAAGACGGAAATCACCTGAAAGATCAGACAGCTTTTTTAACGCTTCTTTCATCATGAGCGCCCTCGGGTCCATTTTTTTCATGTAGACACGGTGGCCGAAGCCCATGATTTTTTCTTTGTTTGCGAGTTTTTGAGTTAACAATTGTGTAAACCCGTCTGTATCCTTCGCTTCTTCAAGCATGTACATAACCGCTTCGTTCGCGCCGCCGTGAAGGTTTCCTTTAAGCGAGGCGACGGCTCCGGTCAGCGCGCCGTAAATATCCGATTGCGTCGAAGCAATGACACGGGCCGTAAACGTTGAGTTCGGCAATTCATGCTCACTGTATAAAAGAAGCGACCGGTCGAAGATTTCTTCTTCCAAAGATGACGGCGTTTTTCCGGTAATCATATATAAAAAGTTTGCGCTGTATGATAAGGTTCCGACCGGCGCCAAAGGCTCCAGCCCGTTGATGACTCGATAGCTGTTGACCGTCAGATTCGGCATTTTGCCTATCAGTCCGCGTACGCGGTGCTGATTTACGGAAGATGAACGGTCATCGATGTCCTTGTCAAAGCCTCCAAGGGCGGACAAACCCGTCCTCAGTCCGTCCATCGGGTGAGTATGTTCGGGCAGCAGACGGCATATGTGCAAGATTTCCTCGGGAAGATGTCCGCCGCGCCGAACGTCTTCTTCAAGCGCCGCCTTCTCTTTCGCATCAGGAAGTCTGTCTTCCAATAAGAGATGAACAATGTCCATATAGCCGGCCGTTTTAGAAAGCTCAATCAGATCGTGGCCTTTGATTAAAATACTGCCCTGCTGTGTATCCAGGAAAGAAATCCCCGTTTCCACCGCAATGACGCCATCTAAACCGGGAGAATAAGATTCCATGGTTTCGCTCCTTTGCGCACTTTTTATTGAAGAAGATACTTAGAAATAATCAGCCTTTGAATCTCATTGGTTCCTTCATAGATTTGCGTGACTTTCGCATCCCGAAATAAACGCTCCGCGGGATATTCTTTCATATAGCCGTAGCCGCCGTGAATCTGCACAGCCTCCACCGCCGCTTTCATCGCCGCATCGGACGCGAATTGCTTCGCCATAGATGCTTCTTTTCCGCACGGAAGCCCTCGCTGATACAGATCAGCAGCATGATAGACCAATAATTTGGCAGCTTCCGCATTCGTCGCCATGTCAGATAATTTAAATGAAACGGCCTGATTCGAAGCGATGGGTCTGCCGAACTGGCTGCGGGTTTTGGCGTACTCCACCGAGCAGCCGAGCGCCGCTTCGATAATCCCGAGCGCCTGAGCCGCTATGCCGATCCGTCCGACGTCAAGGTTTTTCATGGCGATTGAAAAGCCCTCGCCCTCTTCGCCGAGCCGGTTTTCAATCGGAATTTCCGCTTGGTCAAACTGCAATTCGACAGTATTGGAACCTAACAATCCGAGCTTTTTTTCTTTTTTTCCGACAGAAAAACCGGGTGTGTTTTTTTCAACGATAAACGCGGAAATCCCCTTTCTCCCCTTACCCGGATCGGTTATGGCGAATGTCAGATACAGATCTGCCGCTCCGCCGTTTGTAATAAAGATTTTTGAACCGTTCAGAATATATGAACCGCCTTTTCGCACGGCCGTTGTTTTCAGGCTTCCCGCATCAGATCCGGATTGAGGCTCAGTAAGCGCAAATGCCCCAATATATTCGCCTGCTGCCAGCTTCGGAATATACGTTTGTTTTTGGGCTTCTGTTCCGAAATGCAAAATCGGGATTGTCCCTACCGATGTGTGGACGGACAAAATGACGCCGACGGCCGCGCTGACTTTTGATATTTCATGAATCGCTAAAATGTAAGATGTTGTATCAGCACCCGCCCCGCCGTAAGCTTCCGGGACGGGAATGCCCATCAATCCCGCTTCGCCCATTTTTTTAATCAGCCGCTCCGGAAATTCATCTGTTGATTCCATGAGCTCAACCACCGGCGCGATTTCCTTTCGGGCAAAATCACGCACCATTTTTCTCATCATGATGTGCTCTTCTGTAAAATGCATGGCTGCCGTCTCCCCTCATGATCTTTACGTCATCTGCCGTACTCATAAAAACCGCGCCCGCTTTTTTTGCCGAGCCAGCCGGCGCTGACATATTTTCTGAGCAGAGGGCATGGGCGGTATTTCGGATCTCCGAGCCCCGCATAGAGAACCTCCATAATGGAAAGGCACGTATCCAGCCCGATGAAGTCAGCTAATGTTAAAGGACCCATCGGGTGCCGCATGCCGAGCTTCATCACCGCATCAATCGCTTCCTTTGAAGCTGCTCCTTCGTAAAGGCAATAAACGGCTTCGTTAATCATCGGCATTAATATGCGATTAGATATAAAGCCCGGGAAGTCATTGACTTCGACAGGGGTTTTATTCATCCGGACGGCAAGCTTCTTTACTGTTTCCGCTGTTTCTTCCGATGTGGCGAGTCCTCTGATGACTTCGACAAGCTCCATGACAGGAACCGGATTCATAAAATGCATGCCGATTACTTTTTCAGGCCTTTTTGTGGCCGCGGCAAGCTCCGTAATGGGAAGAGAAGACGTATTGCTTGCCAATACGGCATGCGGGGGACAGATTTTATCAAGTGTGTCAAACAATTCCGCTTTTGCTTTTTTGTTTTCGGCAATGGCTTCAATTACAAAATCAGCATCTCCCGCTTCTGTGAGCTCTGCCGGAGAAATACGGCTGAAAACGGCATCTGTCTCCTGCTGTGACTTCCGTCCTTTTGCCTGCTCTTTCTCCAGGTTTGCCTTTATGCGGTGAAGACCCTTTTTTACCGTTTCCGGCTCCCAATCGTATAACTTGACGGCAAACCCGGCTTCTGCAGCCGTCTGAGCGATGCCTGCTCCCATCTGACCGGCACCTGCGACCATGATTGTTTTCATCTTCATCCGGCGCTCCCTCCTTTGATCAGTACACCTCCAGCAGGACGGCATCTCCTTGAGCCGCTCCGCTGCATATAGCCGCTATGCCTAAACCTCCTCCGCGACGCTTTAATTCGTATATTAAACTCATGATGATTCTCGCTCCGCTTGCGCCGATCGGGTGGCCGAACGCAATCGCCCCTCCGTTTACATTCACTTTTTCCCGGCTGAACCCGGCTATTTTTTCACTCACGAGCACGACGGACGCAAATGCTTCATTTACTTCAAACAAATCAATATCGTCAACGGACAGTCCGGTTTTTTTCAAGAGCCGGCTGATGGCCTCTCCCGGCGCGCTTGCCAGCTCGGACGCTTCCAGTCCGACTGACGCAAAGCCAAGTATCGCTGCGAGCGGCCTGACATGCTGCTTTGCGGCTTTTTCCTCTGACATCAGCACAAATGCTCCGGCCCCGTCATTTACACCTGGAGCGTTTCCGGCTGTAACCGTTCCGTCGGCTGTAAAAATTGGCTTGAGCGCTGCGAGCTGCTCAAGGCTTGTATCAGGGCGCAGCCCCTCATCCGCTTCAACAGTATGCTGTTTGCCTTTTTTGCCGGTCCAGGTGACAGGGACAATTTCTTCACGCAATTTGCCCGCTTCAGACGCCTCTGCCGCACGTTTCTGGCTCAAAAGAGCGTAATGATCCTGTTCATCCCGGGAAATGCCGTACTTTTTGGCCGCAGTGCTTCCGTGGACAGCCATATGCACCTGGTCGAACGCACAGGTCAGCCCGTCATGAACCATTAAATCCTGAAACACCCCGTCCCCCATCCTCACACCCCAGCGGCCGGCCGGAATGGCGTACGGAATGTTGCTCATGCTTTCCATTCCGCCTGCAATCAGCACGTCCGCATCTTTCGCCCGGATCATTTGATCACAGATGGTAACGGCCCTGAGCCCTGATGCACAGACCTTATTAATGGTTTCAGCCGGAACGGACCACGGAAGCCCGGCATATCTTGCAGCCTGTCGTGCCGGAATCTGCCCGGCACCCGCCTGGACGACCATTCCCATCACCGCTCCTTCCGCTTCGCTTTCACTGATAGCGGCGCGCTTGATTGCTTCTTTTATGGCAATGCCGCCAAGCTCGGCTGCCTTTACTTCTTTTAATGCGCCGCCGAATTTTCCGAACGGCGTTCTTGCCGCACTGACGATAACCGTTTTTCCCACAATTTTGCCTCACTTTCAATAAGATAAAAGATAACGCTTACACAAAACGCCCTGTTACAATATATGAACCGGCTGACCGAGTTATGATTGCACCGCCTTTTTCCCGCCCATAAAAAAAAGAAGACTGTCTGAACAGTCTTCTCAGCTGCGGCATTCTTCTTTTATAGAAACAGCCAGCTTTGGATAATCGGTAAAAATCGCGTCTGCTCCCGCTTTCATCAGCTGCTTCATATCCTCAGGACGATTGACGGTGAACGGACGGAGCGCCGCTTGGTGTTTTGCAAGATGTTTGATCACTTCAGCGCTCACCGCCGGCGTACCGAGCTTCGGATGATAACCCGAAGCGGGAATGGCTGCAAGATACCGTTCAGGCCGGTACAGCACATCCATCGTCAGCACCGCCCGTTCAATTTCAGGCGCCAGGGCGTGGCAAACCGCGAGACTCTCATGATTAAATGAAGAAAAAATAACGCGCTTTTCCAGTCCGTAATATCTGACTTTTTTAATCACTTCTTCTTCCATTCCTTCGTAACGGAATACACTGTTTTTCAGCTCAATGTTTATCAGAAAATCAGCACGTTCCGCAAAACGCAGCACATCTGACAAAAGCGGAATTCTGACACCTTTAAAAGCATCTTTCCATTTTCCGGCGGCATCGGCGGTTCTGATTTTGTCATACGCCGTATCTTTCACAAATCCTTTCAAAGACGTCGTGCGGTCGAGGGTTTCATCGTGAATGACCACGATGCGGCCGTCTTTTGTCATCTGTACATCAAGTTCAATTCCGTCAGCCCCGTCCTCAATCGCTTTTTTGAACGCGGGCATCGTATTTTCCGGGCAGTCGCCCGACGCCCCCCGGTGGGCAAAAATATTCGTCATATGTGTCACCTCAGGTGTTTGTCATCGGTTTTCTCTATTATAATCGTTATGCACATAAGGAGGGCGCTATTTACACATATTTTATAATTACCGGCCGCTGTAATAGGTTTCGATTCCGTTTACAACGGCGTCCGCGGCGTGCTCTTGTCCGTTATCGCTTTTCAGCTTGTCCGCATCTTGAGGATTTGTGATAAAACCTAATTCAGCCAGCACACTCGGCATCTTTGAATATGTAATGACATAAAAAGGAGCTTCTTTTACGCCTCTGTCCCTCATCCCTAAAGACGTGACAAGCTGCTGCTGGATGTCGGAAGCAAGCCTTTCGCTGTCTGCGCCTTCATATGTCGAATTAAAATACGTTTCCGTGCCCGTTGCCGTTGATACGGCTGAATTCGTATGGAGGCTGACGAATAAATCGGATTGGCTGGCGCTTGCTTTCGCCACCCGCTCGTCCAAACGTAAAAAAGTATCGTCAGTCCTTGAAGCTACAGGTTTTGCGCCTTCTGTCTCCAATTTGGCGATCACCTTGTTTGACACCGCTAAATTGATGTTTTTCTCAAGCAGTCCATTTCCGCCAGCCCCGCTGTCTTCTCCGCCATGTCCGGCATCGATATAAATGGTTTTCCCTTGCAAAGGTTCAGCTGCATAAGCAGACGGCGCAAGCAGAAGCAGAGCGGCACCGAAGGCAGCAGCGCTTTTTGTCAGTAAACCCACGTTTTTTTCCTCCCCGTTTTCACATATCTGTTTCTTTTTTCAGTTCCTCAAGCCGTAATTGTCCGTTGCTCTCTTTTTTATAGGTGATTTGCACCGCCGTATGTTCAGGCAGAGACTGACATTCAAACCGCTTGGCGAAAGGCACCTTCACCTCTTGCCTTTCTCCGTCAATTTCGACCGCGATTGTATCGTTTCCGGCCGCTTTTATAAATGTTCCTTCCTGTGTAAATGACGGCGCCGCATCAGCCTCCGCGGTATACTCGCAGCCTGATAACAGCCATGCGGTGAAGATCAGAAGTATGACAGACTTCACACAGATCACCTCACGTTTTCTCATTCGGCTTTATCTTTGAACAGAATGGCCGATTTGTAAAGGGAGCCTTCATTCCTCCAGCGCTTTTACATATTTGGAATGAAGGCTATCTGGCCTGCTATTTACCTGAACTTAGAAAGAAAACAAGCTGATCAGTCTATGAAAAAGGTTCTGTCTGAAGGCCGAATATGCAGAATTTAACGGAAACGGACGACTTTCTGTTCATTTTGAAAAAATATCAGATCGGCAAAAAAAGAGAGCCGCGTCATGCGCTCTCCCGAATAGAAACATTCATATTTATTTTGAGCTTTTCATAAAATGAACGGGACAACTTAAAAGAGCAGCGTATT
This sequence comes from Bacillus sp. EKM208B, assembly GCF_011800725.1. NCBI lineage: Bacteria > Bacillati > Bacillota > Bacilli > Caryophanales > Bacillaceae > Bacillus > Bacillus sp. EKM208B. The sequence continues at coordinate 55,673 of NZ_JAANHO010000002.1, forward strand.
GGCAGCAATGATGAGAATAATCACTCCGCTCAGCACCGTACTGAACTGTCCGACGTGAAAAGAACCGATGCGCAATGATGCGGCTTTTTTTCCAAGCGAGCAGCCGACCCATATGGTCAAAAAGCTTCCGACCGCCGCAGTGATGGAAATGGCAGCGGGAGAAAGCCCGATCAACCCCGCGCTTAATCCGTTGGTCAGCGCATTTGCGGATACGGCCACCCCGAGAACCATGGATTCCAATATACCGATTTCTCCCGAACCGTCGGCATCCGCTGCCTCCGGATTTTGCAGCAGACCGGCAAAACGGGCTTTTTTTCCTGACGCGCCAACACGCGCTGTTTTTCTCGGCACAGCCAGCAGAATGATGCGGATACCGATGACAGATAAAATAAACGCCCCCAGCAATACAGGAAGAAAGCCCGGTAAAACGGCTGAAATCCATTTGCCGAAATAAATTCCGATATAACTGAATACAAAACAGATAAAAGCGATCATCATATTCGACGCATGCGATATTTTGATTTTTCTGATGCCGTATGACATCCCCACTCCTAAATTATCAATGCTCGAGGACACTGCCAAACCTAAAATCAATAACCAAGCCATGTTCGTTTCTCTCCATTCTTTGATGTCTTTTCAACATGTTGTGCCGTTGAATCTACACTATCCTATTCAGCAGCACAGAAAAGGTACCTTTTCTGCAAAAATTATTGATTAATGATCATCATTCCGGCGGAAACGAGGTGACACCCTTGACAGAAAATAAAAATAAGACACTGGGGCCCCTTTTAAAATCACTGCTTGATAAGCACTCGCTCTCCATGAGAAAACTCGGCGCCTTAACAAACATTGATACGGCCACCATCTCCCGGATTATAAACGGAAAACAGAAGGCCAATTTAAAGCATCTTCAGGAATTTTCAAAACATCTCCGCACCCCGCTGGAGGAATTGCTTGAGGCGTCAGGCATAGACATCGGCCATGAAAAAGAAGCTGCGCCGCAAGACCCGATGCACGCGATTCAGGATATGCTGAATATGGCCGAGATGTTTGATCAGCCTTTTTCCCGGGAGCAAATTGAACGCGAACTGACCAGATATGAACAATATGCCAAAACCCAGCAAGGCCATCGCCTGATTTGCGATGAGTTTCAAAAGAAAATGGACAATGAAGAAAGCGTCGGCCCTTTTATTGATCATTTGAAAAACATGCATCATCAGTATATGGATGAATCAACACCGGCTGAAGACCGCGCGATTCTCGGGAGCGCGCTGCTGTATTATATTTTAGCGACCGACGTCATTCCGGATTACATGTTTCCGATCGGCTACCTGGATGACGCCATCGCCGTTCAAATCGCTTTGAACCGGCTGAAAAAAAAGTAAAGGCGCTTAAAAAAGCGCTCTTTTTGTGTTGAAAAATATGAAACACCGCATTACGGTTTTGTCAAAACAGAGACAGCTGTCATATGATACATCAACCTAACAAAAAGGAGGGTGTCTTCTATGGACAGCAACACAGTTGTGGCAGTGTGCGCTCTGTTAAGTGTTGTGATTCAGATCGGAACGATATTCGCCGCAGGAAAGTGGAAAAAAGAATAAACAAATTGACGGTTTTTTCGCACAAGCGTATGCTTATAAATAACCTTGTAAAAGATAAGAAAGAAGATATGCATATGAAAAAAATCATTCTCCTCTTCGCCGCCGCTGTCATATTCAGCTCGATCGGCCATCAAATTTCAGGAGGATATAAAGATCCTGAAAAAGAACGGAGAAAACCGTTTCATTCGTTTAAATGGTTCAGCCGGTCATAACCTCAGGAAGAAGAACAAGCAAAATAATTGCACACAATTAAAACATAAGCTAGAATACGGACGAGTTAAACTCCTAAGGAAGAAGGCGAAATGATGAAGCAAACTTATAAACCGCTGTTTGAACCTTTTACGTTCGAAAGCGGCGTCACCATACCAAACCGTATTTCAGTCGCACCCATGACACACTATTCATCAAATGATGACGGAACGATTTCCGACCGTGAATTAAGCTACATTACTCCCCGTTCAAAAGAAATGGGCATGGTCATTACGGCATGTGCAAACGTAACGCCAGACGGCAAAGCGTTTCCAGGCCAGCCCGGCATCTATGATGATTCTCACATTCCCGGCTTGAAAAAACTCGCTCAGGCGATCCAGTCTCAAGGAGCGAAAGCCGTTGTGCAGATTCACCACGGAGGATTGGAATGCCCTCCTGAACTCGTGCCAAACAACGACGTCGTCAGTCCGAGCGGCTCAGAAGAAGACGGGAGACAAACGTCCCGGGCTCTCACCGAACAAGAAATTGAGCACATCGTGAAAGCATTCGGCGAAGCGACACGCAGAGCGATTGAAGCCGGCTTTGACGGTGTTGAAATTCACGGGGCAAACGGGTACCTGATTCACCAATTTTATTCACCGAAAACAAACCGGCGCACAGACCGCTGGGGCGGAAGCGATGAAAAGCGCCTTGCGTTCCCGCTTGCAGTCGTTAACGCTGTCAAACAGGCAATTGATACACACGCTGAAAATCCATTCGTTCTCGGCTACCGCCTGTCACCGGAAGAGCCGGAAACACCGGGGCTTACAATGAAAGAAACATTCATTCTCGCCGACGCGCTTGCGGAAGAGAACTTGGATTATCTGCATATTTCACTGATGGATGTCAATTCCAAAGCCCGCCGCGGGGCGGATACTTCACGGACCCGGATGGATTTATTAAACGAACGCGTCGGCCATAAAGTGCCGCTGATGGCCGTCGGTTCCATCTATACCGCGGACGAAGCGCTTGCCGTATTAGAAAGCGGAATTCCGCTGGTGGCTCTGGGACGTGTCATTTTGATTAACCCCGAATGGGCGGTACTGGTCAAAGAAGGCCGCGAACAGGAAATCGAAAAAGCCATTCAAGCATCTGAAATTGAGAAATACCGACTTCCTGAACCGTTATGGGAAATGATTCAGAATACAGGCGGCTGGGTGCCGTTTGAAAAGTAGACTAAAAAACTGCCGGATGTCCGGCAGTTTTTTTGATTCACAAGTTTTTACCGCTTTGTTTACTCCTATTTCTAACACACAGCGTACATATAGTAAATAGATTAATAGAAAGGAGACCGTATATGATGGCTGGTTTTCCTATTACGATTAACAGTCTTTCCGGAAACGGGGTTGTCAATGTCGGCGGTGCGTTTTCGATAAGTCCTTTAACCGTATCAAAAACCGTCTACGGCTCAGGAGGGGGAAATACAGGGTTGGTCCTGCAAATGAATCAATCCAGTACATCTCAATCTTCAAGCTCTCAATACTCTGATCAAAATGTAACGAAAACACTATGACATCGTATTTCCCTCCCTTTCCGGCTGGCAGCAGCCGGATTCTTTTTGCCGTTTTGTTTAATCTTATTCCATATCACAGCGTACATATAGTTAGTAGACTGTGAGAGAAAGGAGAAAAAATAGAATGAGCGGTTGCCCGATTACGATAAACAACGTATCAGGAAACGGAGTTGTCAATGTTGGCGGCGCCATATCCATCAGTCCGCTGACTGCATCAAAAACCGTTTTCGGTGCCGGAGGGGGAAATATCGGCATTGTCATTCAAAACAATGCTGTGAGCCACACCAAAATGTTTGAACATCAATTTTCAGATCAGAATATTGTAAAGTCAATTTAAGGGCTGACAAGCAGCCCTTTCAGCATAAATAAAGCAGGCTCACTGATTTCCCGAAAGCTAGATTTTTAAACATCAGCGATCACCTTCCCTTGTTTTGAATGATTTCAGTTCAAGATGAATAGAATGCAGATTGAAAGCGAGTACTGAATCTCATTAAGGAAAGAAGGAATCGTGATGAAAAAACTTTGCCGGGAAGTTTGGATTGAAGTTGACCTTGATGCGATAAAAAAGAACGTACGGGCGATCCGCCGCCATATTCCGAATACGTCTAAAATTATGGCCGTCGTAAAAGCGAACGCTTATGGCCACGGGTCTGTGGAAGTAGCGCGGCAGGCACTGGAAAGCGGGGCGAGCGAGCTCGCTGTCGCCAGCGTCGAAGAGGGAATTGTGTTACGGAGAGCGGGAATTACGGCACCTATTCTTGTGCTCGGCTTCACAGCTCTCAGCTGTGTGAAAAAATCTGCCGTTTGGAACATAACATTATCAGCGTTTCAGGTCAGCTGGATCAAAAAAGCGAATCGGATATTGGAAAAAGAAGCAGATTCGAAACGGCTGTCCATTCATATCAATGTGGATACCGGAATGGGCAGGCTGGGTGTGCGTACGGAAGAAGACCTTTTAGCAGTGGTGAAAGCGCTCAAGTCGAGTACATACCTGTCATGGGATGGCATCTTTACACATTTTTCAACAGCGGATGAACCGGACACTGAGCTGACGATGCTGCAGCATGAAAAGTTTATCAGCTTTCTCCGCTTTTTAAAAAATCAAGACATTACGCTGCCTACCGTGCATATGTGCAACACAGCCGCCGCTATCGCATTCCCGGAATTCAGCGCCGACATGATCCGTTTAGGCATTGGGTTATATGGTTTATATCCGTCCGCCTCGATAAAGGAACTGAACCTCGTGGATCTCACACCCGCGCTAAGTTTAAAGGCGCGTATCGCTTATGTGAAAGCTATGGTGACAGATCCCCGGACCGTCAGTTATGGCGCCACATATATCGCCGAACCGGGTGAAATCATCGCGACGATTCCGATCGGCTATGCTGACGGTTACTCCCGCGCCCTGTCCAACCGCGGGTTTATTCTTCACCGCGGCAGACGGGTGCCGGTGGCGGGGAGAGTGACAATGGATATGATCATGGTCAGTTTAGGTGAGAATGAGGGCAAACAAGGAGAAGAAGTCGTCATCTACGGTAAACAACAAGGAGCCGAGATTTCCGTTGATGAAATTGCCGAAATGCTCGGTACGATCAGCTACGAAGTCCTATCTGTGTTAAGCCGCCGCGTCCCCCGCTTTTATTTCAGAGACGGCAAAATCATTAAAATATCAGCCCCGGTATTATACGTGTAGACGGCATAAACCCCGCATTTATGTATAGAACAAGTACCGGCGTGAGTGATTCCCATTGTTTTCGTCAGCAAAATTTCAAAACGCCTTCTCTTCCGCGTTCATGCACGGAATAGAAGGCGCGAAAAAGACATTTAGCCAAAAGCTTGTTACGAAGCTTTATGCTCCAATCTCAGCTTGTCAGCAACCATCGCGATGAATTCTGAATTGGTTGGTTTTGCTTTTGTCATGCTTACCGTATATCCGAACAGTGAAGAGATGGAATCAATATTTCCCCTGCTCCATGCGACTTCAATGGCGTGGCGGATGGCCCGTTCTACACGGCTTGCGGTCGTGTTGAATTTTTTGGCGATGTCGGGATAAAGGACTTTTGTGATGCTGCCGAGGAGTTCAATATCGTTATACACCATGGAAATGGCTTCACGCAAATAAAGATAGCCTTTGATATGGGCAGGCACACCGATCTCATGGATAATGCTTGTAATGCTGGCATCGAGATTTTTCCGCTTTGGCTCCGGCTGGCTGCGGATAATGCTGCTTTGCGCGGACGGCGCACGGTGTGTGACACTGCTGACATTTCCGCTTACCTGGCGGATATGGCCGACAAGGTTTTCCATATCAAACGGCTTCAGGATGAAATAGGACGCGCCTAAATCGACGGCTTTTTTCGTAACGTCTTCCTGACCGAATGCCGTCAGCATGATGACGTTCGGCTGCTTCTCGAGCTCTGATTCCCGCAGACGCTCCAAAACTGCAAGTCCGTCCAGATGCGGCATGATAATGTCTAAAACGAGCACATCGGGATTCTTATCTTTAAACAAAGAAAGACATTCCTGTCCGTTATAAGCAACGCCGATCACTTCCATATCATCCTGTCCCTCTATATATTCACTCAACAGGCTTACAAGCTCTCGATTATCATCAGCAACACAAACTTTAATTTTCTCCACGTTTCTTCCTCCCCCAATGTATTAACAGGACGCAACCCATTTGACTGCTACATGTTACATTCGACAAAACCACTACTTCCCCTTTTAAAAAATCCATATTTACCAATAATAGTGGTATATCTTTGTTTTTCTAGCATTTTCTAGGTTTTTCGACTAAAAATTAAGTTTGACAAATCAGGAAACGTGAATTTGTCGAAAAATCTTCATGTCTTATTTTACATGAATCCAGGAAAGAAGTGAAGAACGCATCACATAAAAAAACTGCCGGATCATCCGGCAGTCAGCTTGCTTTGTCTTTCCCGTAAACATCAACACCCGCTTCAGACAGCATCCATTCGATATGAACGCCGTAGCCGCTTGTCGGATCATTGACAAATACGTGGGTTACGGCTCCGACGACCTTTCCGTTCTGGATGATCGGGCTTCCGCTCATCCCCTGAACGATTCCGCCGGTTCTTTTCAGCAGTTTCGGATCTGTCACTTTCAACACCATTCCCTTTGTCGCCGGGAATTTTTGCGGCGTGGTGCTGACGATTTCAATATCAAATTTCTCTACTTTATCGTTTTCAATAACCGTCAGCATTTGCGCAGGTCCTTTTTTCACTTCATTTGACAAAGCAATCGGAAGCGCTTTGTCGGAAATGTTGTTTTTAATCGGCTGATGCAGTTTCCCGAAAATGCCGAACGGGCTGTTGCGGTTAATATCGCCGATCGTTTTCCGTTCTGACGAAAACCTTGCCAGTTTTTCGCCGGGATTGCCGCCTTTTCCTTTTTCAATCGATGTTACAGTTGAACGGACGATTTCTCCGTCTTCTACAACAATCGGTTTTTTTGTATCCATATCAGAGATGACGTGGCCCAATGCGCCGTATTTTTTTGTTTTCGGTTCAAAAAATGTCATGGTGCCGATGCCGGCTGCCGAATCGCGGATATAAAGGCCGATTCGATATTTCCCCTCGGCTTCGTCCTTTGTCGGAATCAGCTTTGTTTTGATTTTTTGCTTATCGCGTTTCACCAATAAATCCAAAGATTCACCGGTTTTGCCCGCTTTTTGAATAAACGGGGCGATATCGCTCATTTTTTCAATTTTATGTCCGTTCATTTTAATAATGATGTCGCCAGATTCAATTCCCGCTTGTTCTCCCGGAGACTTTTTCCCATCCTTTGTCATCACCTGGTGAAAGCCGACGACCAAAACACCGACTGAATGCAGTTTTACACCGATGGACTGTCCGCCCGGAATGACCTTCAATTCTGGAAGGACACGCACTTTCGTTTTTTTAATGGGAAACCCGGCAAGATCATATACTACTTCTGACCGGCCTTGTGTTTGCCCTGTTATGTTTGCATGGCCGTGCTCTTCTTTCAGCGTAAAGGCTTCTGATAATTCGCCCTTTTCAGCGCTTATTGATGCATTGACCGGAACGGCTTGTGTCTGGTTTTCAAAGACGCTCATTTCTGACGGTATCAGTAAATATTCTTTAAACGGCTTAAAAAAGCCTACACTTAGTAAAGAAACAAGGAGAATTACACCTATTGCTTTCCTCATGTTATCGTGCATTCATTCCTTCACTCTCCTCGCTCCTATCCCACACCACTTTCTTTTTCTGCTACATCTATACTTTTGCCTTCCTGCGCTTGATTTATAACCGGCATACGAAGAAAAACATTGGATACACTGTTAGAGAAATGGAACAAAAAAATAAGCTGCCTGTATCAGCAGCTTATCCTGTCGTTTTTACCTGTCCGGCCTGTTTTAAAAGCTCTTGTGCATGCCGTTTTGTCAGATCGGTCACTTCAACGCCCGCAATCATGCGGCCGATTTCCGCTACCTTGTCCTGTTTGGAAAGCGGCGTGACATGCGTTGTCGTCCGGCCGTCTTTGAATTCTTTTGCGATCAGAAGGTGCGTATCCGCCATGGCGGCAACCTGCGGCAGGTGTGTAATGCAGAGCACCTGTGAACCGGTCGATACTTTATGGATTTTTTCCGCGATGGCTTGGGCAACCCGCCCGCTTACACCGGTGTCCACTTCGTCAAAGATGATGGAGGTGACATCCTGCTGGGAAGAAAAAATACTCTTCATCGCCAGCATCACCCGTGAAAGCTCGCCTCCGGAAGCGACCTTTGACAGCGGTTTTAAAGGCTCACCGGTGTTTGTTGAAATTAAAAACTTCACAAGGTCAATCCCCTTTTGGGTAAGCTGCACGGGCTGCCCGTTAACAACCGGCGCTTCACTTGCTGACGGATCGGTTTTCACGAGAAATTCCGTATCAAACGTTGATTTGCCCATATACAGGCTTTTTAATTCCTGATGAATCGCTTCCGCCAGTTTCTTAGCCCAAGCTTTTCTGATTTTTGATAAATTGGCGGCTTCTACGGCCACATCTTTGCCGACCGACTCCAGTTCCTTCTTCAGCGCTTCAAGGTGGCTGTCGCGGTTCTCGATTTGATCGATTTCCTCTTCTATTTTGGAGCCGTATTCCAAAATGTCTTCTACCGTCGCTCCGTATTTGCGCTTCAGCTGTTTAATCTCGTTTAAACGGGTTTCAATAAAATTCAGCCGTTCCGGGTCATATTCCAGATCATCTAACAGATTGCGCATCTGAAAGGTGGCATCCTCCAGCAGATAATAGGAACTTGACACACTTTCAGACAGCTTTTGCAGCGGTTCATTAATATCCGAAATATCTTCAAGCTGGGCAGAGGCCATTCCGACCCAGTCAAGCCCCCCCTGCTCGCTGCGGAGCGCATTATAGGCGTTTTGCAATGATTCATAAATTTTTTCAAAGTTGGATATCTGCTTCCGCTCTTCCTGAAGAAGTTCGTCTTCATTCAATTCAAGCTTCGCCGACTCGATTTCTTCAAGCTGAAATTGAATCAGGTCTAACCGATGCGCCATTTCTTGCTCGCTTTCTGACAGCTTCTTCACTTTTTTGAGCAGCTTCATATAACGCTCATAGCCTTCATGGTAAGCCTGAAGCGCGGATTCGGCCTCAGCGCCCGCAAACCTGTCCAACAGCTCTAAGTGTTTATCGTCCTCCATTAACAGCTGGTTATCATGCTGTCCGTGAATATCTAATAAAAGTCTGCCGATTTCCCTCAAAGCCGCAATCGTCACTAATTTTCCGTTGACACGGCAGACGCTTTTTCCTCCGGCATTAATGTCCCTTCTCATGACAATCATGTCGTCAGATGCGTCTATTCCCTGCTCACGGCATACTTCAAAAACGGGATGACCGCTGTCCAATAGAAACAGTCCTTCAAGCTCGGCCTTTGTTTCACCGTAACGGACAAATTCAGACGAGCCGCGGCCGCCGACTAATAGGGAAACGGCGTCTATAATAATTGACTTGCCGGCCCCTGTTTCTCCCGTCAGGACGGTGAGCCCCCGTTCAAACGAAATCGTCAGTTCCTCTATAATGGCAAAGTTTTTTATTGATAGTTCAGCTAACAAACAGCATTCCACCTTTTATCTGATAATTACGCTACAGCAGCTCCAAAAGACGGCTTTGTACGCCTTCTGTATCTTCAGGCGTCCTGCAGATGATTAAAATTGTGTCATCTCCGCAGATCGTGCCCATGATTTCTTCCCATTCGAGATTATCCATCAGAGCGCCGATTGCCTGAGCATTCCCCGGCATCGTTTTTAATACGATCATATGGCTTGCTGAGTCAATTTTTACGAACGCATCCATTAATGAACGCTTCAGTTTTGACAGCGGATTGAACCGCTGATCCGCCGGCAGGCTGTATTTGTAGGAGCCGTTGTTCGTCGGCACCTTTACGAGATGCAGCTCTTTAATGTCTCTGGAGACAGTCGCCTGAGTTACCTTATATCCTTCTTCTCTCAGCATGTCAACTAAGTCATCCTGCGTTTCAATCTCATGGCTTGTAATAAGCTCTCTGATTTTTATATGCCTTTGGCCTTTTGTCATATAAGCACCTCTGTTTTCAAGCTGTTCTTGTCATTATGTTAACCGCTTCTTGATAAAAAGTACATGATGGCAGAAAAAAGGAATAATAGCCCCCTATTATTCCGGTACATCTGTCTTTTTGGCTTTTAATGTTTCATGTGCTTCGCGGACGGTACGGAGAATGTCTTCTTCCGGCAGTTCAGCGCCGTTTCCGTCTTCTCCGCCCCATTCCAAATGAAGCAGAAACTCAATATTGCCGTCTCCCCCTGTAATCGGTGAGAAGGACAGTCCTTTCACTGTATATCCTTCACAAGCGGCAAATTGATTCATGCGGCGGAGAACGTCAGTATGAACGCCTGGATCTCTGACAATGCCTTTTTTTCCGACGGATTCCCGTCCGGCTTCAAATTGCGGCTTCACCAGTGCGATACAATCGCTCCCCGGTACAAGCAGCGTTTTTAAAACCGGTAGAATGAGGCGGAGTGAGATGAAAGAAACATCGATTGTCGCAAATTCCGGCAAACCCTCTGTGAAATCGGAAGGCTCGGAATAGCGGAAATTCGTCCGTTCCATGACGACGACCCTCTCGTCCTGTCTGAGCTTCCAGGCAAGCTGATTATAGCCGACATCCACTGCGTAGGACCGCTCGGCTCCGTTTTGAAGGGCGCAATCCGTGAATCCCCCTGTAGACGAGCCGATGTCAATCATCGTTTTGCCTTTTACCGAGACAGGAAACACTTCCAGGGCTTTTTCAAGCTTTAATCCGCCTCTGCTGACGTATTTAAGAGGGTTTCCTTTTACCGTTAACGGAAGATCCCGGGCGATTTTTTCACCCGGTTTGTCCAATCGGTTTTCATTTGAGTATACGATGCCCGCCATAATGGCGCGTTTCGCTTTTTCCCGCGTTTCCGCAAGGCCTTTTTCTACAAGAAGTACATCTAATCGTTCTTTTTTTGCTGTCATGATCCAATTCCTTTATGTGTCTTCGGCGGCATCAGCAGTTTTATCCGGTTCATAACCTCAGCCTTCGTGAGACCGATTTCTTCAAGCAGGGCGGTTACGCTGCCGTGTTCAATAAACCGATCTGGGATGCCCATTCTGTCAATCGGTGTATGATACATGCCGAGGTCATGAGCGAATTCAAGAATCGTGCTGCCGAATCCGCCTTCAAGCACGGCTTCTTCTATCGTTAAAATCGGCAGACCTTCATTAAGAATGACCTTCATCATTTGTTTATCAATCGGTTTTATGAACCGCGCATTCACGACACGCACGGACAGGCCTTCTTTTTGCAGTTCTTCAGCCGCTTCCAGCGCCATTTCAATGGTCGTACCGAATGTTAAAATGACCGCGTCTTTTCCGGGACGGAGCACTTCCCATGTTCCGATCGGAATGGTTTTCAGCTCTTTATCCATCTTTACGCCGAGCCCGTTTCCGCGCGGGAAGCGCATCGCGATCGGACCTTCCTCATAATTAAGGGCTGTATTGACCATATGGCGGCCTTCATTTTCATCCTTCGGCATCATTAAAACGAGGTTTGGTATATGCCGCAAAAAGGCGATGTCAAAGACGCCTTGATGTGTCTCCCCGTCAGCGCCGACCAAACCGGCGCGGTCAATGCCGATAAATACATTCGCGTTTTGACGGCAGATGTCATGGACGACCTGATCATACGCCCGCTGCAAAAAGGTCGAATAAATCGCAAGAAACGGCTTCATACCCTGAAGCGCCATTCCCGCGGCCATTGTCGCCGCATGCTGTTCTGCGATTCCGACATCAAACATGCGTTCAGGGAATTCTTTCGCAAACCCTTCCAGTTTAGAGCCGACCGGCATGGCTGGTGTAATGGCGACAATTCTGTCATCCTCGCGCGCCAGCTCCTGCACGGTGCCGCTGACAAGTCCGCTCCATGAAGGCGCCGCGGCTTTCGGCTTGACGAAATCACCCGTATTGATTTTATACGGACCCGTTCCGTGCCATGTGCCGATTGTGTCGGTCTCAGCCGGTTTATAGCCTTTGCCCTTTTTCGTGATGACATGTAACAGGACAGGGCCTTTCGTTTTTTTGGCGTATTGCAGGTTTTCAAACAGTTCGTGGTAGGAATGACCGTCAACCGGGCCTAAATACGTAAAGCCCAGCTCTTCAAAAAACATGCCTGACACAAGCATATATTTCAAACTGTCTTTTATCCGTTCCGCTGTGGCGGCCAATTTTCCGCCGACGGCCGGGATGCGCTTAAATAAATATTCAAGCTCGTCTTTTACCCATTGATATTTGCCGGCAGTCCGAAGCCGTCCCAGCATAGAATGAATCGCCCCGACATTCGGCGCAATACTCATCTCATTATCATTCAGGATGACGATCATGTCTTTTTTCTCATCACCGATATGGTTCAGCGCTTCAAGCGCCATTCCTCCGGTTAAAGCGCCGTCTCCGATAATCGGGATGATATATTCCTTCGATCCTTTAATATCACGGGCGGCAGCCATTCCCATCGCGCCTGAGAGCGAGGTTGAGCTGTGGCCTGTTTCCCATACGTCATGTTCGCTTTCGCTGCGTTTCGGGAAACCGCAAAGCCCTTTATATTGGCGCAAGGTTTCAAACTCCTTGCCGCGTCCGGTTAACAGTTTATGAACATAGGACTGATGTCCGACATCCCATAAAAATTTATCTTTCGGACTGTCAAATTCTTTGTGAAGCGCAATTGTCAGCTCGACAACCCCGAGGTTCGGCCCGATATGGCCGCCAGAGGCAGACAGCGATGTGATGAGGAAATTGCGGATCTCCTCACTCAGCTCTTCCAGCTCTTCAATTGACATCTTTTCAAGAAATGACGGGTCCTGTATTGATAAAAGATCCAAAGCGGATCAACTCACTTTCAGCATGAATTTCTGCAAATTAAACAGTGTCTTTTTGAAAAAAGAAAAAGACTCCCTTTGTATTTTCATCGAAACTGCTTACATTTTACCATAGGAGCGGCAGCCCCTTCAAATCAGGACCGTTTTTAATGATCTCTCGCCGCGATTAAATCACAGAGGTCATGCAGCAATTCTTTCTGAAGAGAAAGGCCGCTGATGATCTGTTTCGCCTCGCTGATATGATACGCAAGCTTTTCTTTCGCGCCTTCAAGCGTTAAAAGCGACGGATACGTTGATTTTTCGTTCGACGTGTCTGAGCCGACCGGTTTGCCGATCCTCTCCTCATGCCCTTCAATATCAAGGATGTCGTCTCTGATTTGAAATCCGATGCCAATATGGCTGCTGAACAAACGGAGCTTTTCGACTTCATCCTCCGGCGCATCTGCCAAAATGGCGCCCGCCGTCACGGAAAAACCGAGGAGCTTGGCCGTTTTCCGCTCGTGGATGGATTCCAGCTCCTCAAGCGTTATCCGCTTTTGTTCCGCTTCCATGTCGGCAGCCTGCCCGCCGACCATTCCTTCCGTTCCTGCCGCACTAATCAGCTCATCGACGAGACGGAGGCGTTTTTCTGCTGAAACCGCCTCAGACACGTGAGATGTGATCAATTTAAAGCTTTCTGTCAGAAGCCCGTCTCCGGCCAATACGGCCGCCGCTTCTCCGAAGACTTTATGGTTTGTGGGCTTTCCCCGGCGCAGATCATCATCGTCCATGCAAGGAAGATCATCATGGATTAAAGAATACGTATGAATCATTTCGACAGCGCACCCAACCGGAATCCCGTCTTTTTCATCTTTTCCGTAAGCATTCAGAACGGCTAAGACGACGAGGGGGCGCAGCCTCTTTCCGCCCGCTTCCAAAGAATACAGCATAGATTTTTTGAGGGTTTCCGGCATCGCAAGCCGTTCTGTATATAAAGAAAGCTGCTGTTCAATCAGTTGTTTGCGCGATGCTAAAAATGCGTCCAGTTTATTTGTCACCTTCGTCTTCCTCCTGAACGCTGAAAGGTGCAAGTTCTCCGTTATCTTTTAAAATAAAGTCCATTTGCTTTTCGACATGCTGAAGCTTTTCATGGCACATTTTTGAAAGGGCCATCCCTTCCTGAAAATAGTTAATCGCCTGCTCCAGCGGCACGTCTCCTTCTTCAAGCTTTGCCACAATGCCTTCAAGGCCTTTCATCGCCTCTTCAAATGTCAGCTCTTCACTTTTTTTGGTTTCTGTCATTATCGTTCGCCTCTCTTTTGCAATACTTCACACGTCAGAACGCCGTCTGTCATCTTTACTTCAAGCGTATCATTTTGTTCCACTTGGTCAACGCTTTTGATCAGCTCTTTGTCTTTATAGGCCAGACTGTATCCTCTCTCCATCACCTGAAGGGGACTTAATGCATTCAGTTTACCAAGAACCGTCTGAAACTGCGAATGAAGCTGCTTCAGCTGAACATTCATGCTTCGGGCGAGCTGATTTGAGCGCTCCTCGTACCGTTTTTTCGCCTGTTTCAGCTGGGTTTCAGGGTGGAGCGCCGTTAATCTGTACGTATTCCGCTCCAGCTGCCTTTGTTTCATGTCCGTAAGCCCTGTGAGCTGTGATTGGAACTGCTGATACAAAAGGTCAAACTGCTGTTCCTTTTGGGTGTACAATCGTTTCGGAAAACGGAACGCGTAGGATGACTGGAGCGATTGAACCCGTTCTTTTTTCTTGCTGATATGCTGCTGCATCGCTCTTGTCAGGCGGACTTCCGCCGTTTTTGTCCGTTCCATTAAGTCCGTCGTGTGAGGAACGGCGATTTCTGCCGCTCCTGTCGGCGTTGCCGCCCGGATATCCGCGACGAAATCACTGATTGTAAAATCTGTTTCATGTCCGACGGCTGATATAATCGGAATGGCGGAAGCAAAAATCGCCCGGGCCACGATTTCTTCGTTAAATGCCCACAATTCTTCGATCGAGCCCCCTCCCCTTCCGACGATCAGGACGTCACACATTTTTTGTGCATTGGCTTCTTCAATGCGCTTCACAATCGATCTGCTGGCATTTTCACCTTGAACGAGCGCGGGAAGCACAATGACTTTCACAAGGGGATATCTTCTTTTGAGTGTGGTAATGACGTCTCTGACGGCTGCTCCCGTCGGAGACGTGACGACCCCGATCGTAGCCGGAAAAGCGGGGATGGCCTGCTTATGCCGGTCATCAAACAACCCTTCGCCGGCAAGTTTTTTCTTTAATTCTTCATATGCTAAGTAGAGCGCCCCCACACCGTCCGGCTGCATTTCTTTCGCGTACAGCTGATAGCTTCCGCTCGGTTCATAGACGGAGATGCCGCCTCTTACGATGACCTTCATTCCGTCCTCGGGCTTAAACGCAAGCCTCGAACTTTGCCTCTGAAACATGACGGCCTGCATGCGGGCATGCTCATCTTTTAATGTAAAATAAATGTGGCCTCTCGTATGGATTTTAACATTGGAGAGCTCACCCTTAATCCAAATGTCTTCAAGATGAGGGTCCACATCGAATTTTCTTTTAATGTATTTGGTCAGCGCGGAAACCGTGACATATGCCGCTTCACTCACATCCTGCACTCCTTTCATAAAGGCTTTTTGCCCTAAACTAAGAAAACCCGCTCTGGCTGAAAGGAGCCTTAAGAAGCGGGTATCGTGCTCATTGTCACACTTTCTGTGACTGTCTCCGGTTATCTATGATAACGTACGTCTGGCAGATTTAACAGTATTATGCGCAAGCATTGTGATGGTCATCGGACCTACTCCGCCCGGCACCGGCGTAATGAAAGATGCTTTTTCTTTCGCTTCATCAAACTGAACGTCTCCGCAGAGTTTTCCGCTTTCGAGACGGTTGACGCCGACATCAATGACAATGGCGCCCTCTTTGATTTGATCGGCTTTGATGAAGTTCGCTTTACCGACCGCTACCACAAGAATATCTGCTTTTTTCGTATGCTCAGACATATTTTTCGTGCGGGAATGGCAATATGTGACGGTCGCGTTTTCGTTCAGCAGCAGCTGGCCGACCGGTTTACCGACAATATTGCTTCGTCCGACTACAACAACTTCTTTGCCGGAAAGATCTACGTTCGTCTTTTTCAGTAACTCGACAATTCCGTGCGGCGTGCATGGAAGAAATGTATCTTCGCCAAGCAGCATTTTCCCGACGTTGAGAGGGTGGAAACCGTCAACATCCTTATCAGGGGAGATCCGCTCGATTACGGCTTTTTCAGAAATATGATCCGGGAGCGGCAGCTGGACGAGAATGCCGTGGAATTCCGGATTTTGATTATACTGATCAATCACTGTTAAAAGCTCCGCCTCGGTTAAGCTTGAGTCAAAGCGGTCAAGCTTAAATTTCATTCCCATTGTTTCAGCGGCTTTTTTCTTGCCTGTCACATATGAAACAGAAGCGGGATCGTCTCCGATTAAAATGACCGCCAAGCCAGGCACTACGCCTTGTGCTTTCAGCTCTTCTACTTCTTTTGCCAATTGTTCGCGTTTTTCTTTAGCCGTTTCTTTTCCGTCGATGATTGTTGCAGTCATTTTCTTTCCTCCTATGATTCGATATCAGTTTTAATGTTAGAAAGAACCCCGTTTACGAATTTTGCAGCTTTATCGTCGCCGAACCGTTTTGCCAGCTCGATTGCTTCGTTTAATGACACGTTAGCAGGAATGTCGTCAGAATAAACCATTTCATACACCGCCAGACGCAGGATCGCGCGGTCTACGTTTGCAATCCGGTCAAGCTTCCAATTGACGAGATGGCCGGAAATCATTTCATCAAGCTGGACCTGATGTTCGATCACTCCGTACACCAGCTGTTCAAAGAAGGCATCTGTTTTTTCACCATCAAGCGCGTGCTCAATGGCATCGTTCGGTGCAATATCGCTGACATCAATCTGAAAAAGTGCCTGCAAAGCTTTTTCTCTAGCTGTTCTTCTTTTCATTTTCTTTCTCCTTCAGATCCGCTTTATCCGCTTGTCGTTAAGCTTAAAGAGATCATAACATATTTTTTTCTCAATCGCATGTCGAAATTTAGGTTTTTTCACCCTAATGCCGAATATTTTCACAAACCGTATTAATTTCATTCGGATTTCACAGCATGAAGAAACTCGGCTGCCGTTTGTAAGCCGGCTTTCTTCATGCCTGAAATGACGGGAAACGTATAAAAAACCAAAGGGCTGCCCATCCCCTTGGTTTTTATACGCTCATTACATTTCTTCGTCGATTTCGACTTCTTGGGCTTTCGTGTCAAATTGAATGCCGACGATATGAATATTGATTTCATTAATGGTAAGAGACGTCATGTTTAATAAGGTTTGTCGGATATTCTCCTGAACGCTTGCCGCCACTTTCGGGATCGAGATCCCGAATTGAACGACGCAATAGACGTCGATGGTAATCCCGTCATCGGCTAAATCGACCTTTACGCCTTTGCCGTGATTGATTTTGCCGAAGCGTTCTACGACGCCCGTGGCGAAATTGCCGCGCATTTCAGCAACTCCTTCAACTTCGGAAGCGGCGATGCCGGCAATGACTTCAATGACCTCAGGAGCAATTTCAACCTTGCCTAAATGAGCCTCATCATGATCCATTTTAAGCACACTGTTGTCTTCCATTCAATTCACCTCCCGCAAAAATTATGAGCCCATTACATCATATGTTTCTAAAAACTTTGTATTAAACTCTCCGCTGACAAATGTTTCGTGTTCAAGCAGTTTCAAATGGAACGGAATCGTCGTTTCAATACCTTCAATCACGAATTCGCTCAGCGCGCGTTTCATCCGTGCGACTGCCTCATCACGCGTTGTTCCGTATGTGATGACTTTAGCAATCATACTGTCATAGTACGGCGGGATCGAATAGCCGGGATATGCGGCTGAATCCACGCGTACGCCAAGTCCGCCCGGCGGCAGGTACATGTTAATTTTACCGGGTGAAGGCATGAAGTTTTTCGCAGGATTTTCAGCGTTGATGCGGCATTCAATCGCCCAGCCGTTAAATTCAACGTCTTCCTGTCTGAGCGAAAGCTCCTGTCCGGATGCCACTTTGATCTGTTCTTTGATCAGATCCGTTCCCGTCACCATTTCTGTGACAGGGTGCTCTACTTGAATAC
This sequence comes from Bacillus sp. EKM208B, assembly GCF_011800725.1. NCBI lineage: Bacteria > Bacillati > Bacillota > Bacilli > Caryophanales > Bacillaceae > Bacillus > Bacillus sp. EKM208B. The sequence continues at coordinate 73,621 of NZ_JAANHO010000002.1, forward strand.
GCGTGTTCATTTCCATGAAGTAGTAGCGCTGTTCTCTGTAGTCATAAATGAATTCTACTGTACCGGCTCCCGTGTAACCGACGGCCTTCGCTGCTTTTACCGCTGCTTCGCCCATCTGCTCCCTGATTTCAGAATCAAGCGCAGGTGACGGTGACTCTTCAAGAAGTTTTTGCAGACGTCTTTGGATAGAACAGTCACGCTCTCCGAGATGGATCGTGTTTCCGTAATTATCCGCAAGCACCTGAATTTCAACATGGCGGAAATCTTCTATGTACTTCTCGATGTACACACCCGGATTTCCGAATGCCGTAGCGGCTTCCTGCTGGGTAATTTCAATGCCTTTGATCAGTTCTTCTTCTGTGCGTGCGACCCGGATGCCTTTTCCGCCTCCGCCCGCAGTGGCTTTTATAATGACAGGATACCCAATTTCACCTGCAAGCGAAACCGCTTCTTCCGTATTTTTTATGATTCCTTTTGAACCGGGCACAATCGGCACGCCCGCCAGCTGCATCGTGTCGCGCGCGATATCTTTTGTTCCCATTTTTGAAATGGCGTCAGCCGTAGGGCCGACAAACGTTACGTTTAATTCCTCGCACAGCTCGGCAAAGTCGGCGTTTTCAGCTAAAAACCCGTATCCCGGATGAATCGCATCCGTGCCGGTCAGTTTTGCGACGCTGACGATGTTCGTTACATTTAAATAGCTTTCTTTTGATGTTTTCGGCCCGATACAAAAAGCCTCATCGGCCATTTGGACATGCAGGGCGTCTTTATCTGCCTCAGAATAAACGGCTACAGTTTCAATGCCCAGCTCTTTGCAGGCCCGGATGATTCTGACGGCGATTTCTCCTCGGTTGGCGATCAATAGCTTTTTAATCATAATAGCAGGTCTCCTTACTCAGCTTTTACAAGAAATAGAGGTTGTCCGTATTCGACCAGCTGGCCGTTTTCAACTAACACTTCAACGATTTCTCCTTTTACTTCGGCTTCAATCTCGTTAAAGAGTTTCATTGCTTCTACGATACAAACAACTGTATTTTCGCTCACTTTTGAACCTTGGTTTACGTAAGGGCCGGCTTCCGGCGATGAAGAAGCATAAAACGTTCCGACCATCGGAGACGTAATTTTGTGCAGGTTTTCGTCTTGTTTCGGCGCTTCCTGAGCAGGAGCGGCTTCACGCGCTTCCGGTTTTGCAGCCTGCGGAGCAGGTGCGTAAGCGGCGGGAACGGCTTGGGCTTGTCCCGTTACATTCACTGCCGGCGCTTCATTTTTTTTCAGTTTGAGGCTTACGCCTTCAATTTCGTAAACAAATTCGTCGATGGAAGATTCATCGATTCTTTTTATCAGTTCATGAATTTCGTTGATTTTTAACATCAGTTTCCACTCCTATGTATAAAAAATAGAAATTTATGGGTTGCTACTAAAAGTACATACTATGTTTATCTTACAGGAGCGCTTGTGTAAATTCAACACTGATCTAAAATGACATCAGAAAAGCCCGCAGCGGGTGCGGGCGGTTCAGGTCTCTTACTTTGTCGGTTCAAACGTGACGGCGACGTCTTTCATCGTCTTGATTTCTTTTTCCACCAGGTCAATGATAGCGGAAGCTTTTGCGTTTGAATGTTTGTCAGACATGACGGTAATGTTGATTTTGTCTCCTTCAGCATCCACGAGCGCATCTTTGTAGCCTTGTGTTTTAATCAGCGTTTCCAGCTGTTTTTCCGTCCCTTCAGCATTGCTCAGCGCCGTCATTTTATCGTAGGCTTCGCTTTTTTCCTTTGCGGTCGCATCATCGCTTGAAACAATGCTGTTTAACTGTTCCCTTTCTTTGCTTCTCGCGTCTTCAAGTTCCATACGGTATGCGGTAAATAAGTTTTCATCAGCTGTTTCTGTGGCGACCGATCCGTCTTTGTCCGATGCTTCGGCTGATGTTTCTTTATCCTCTTTTGTGCCTTTAGAATCTTTCGTTCCTTTTGTGCCGTCTTCTTTTTCCGTGCCGCTTCCGCTCTTATCTTTCGTTTCAGGAGCCGGCGTTTTTTCAGTGGCGACTTCTCCGCTGCTTTTTTCGCTTTTCATCTGCACGGCATTTTTGCTTTCCGGCGACATAATATAATAAACACTTAATACCACGACGAGACTGAGCATTGTTAAAAGCCAAACCGTTTGTTTTTTCAGCATGATTTATGAATCCTCCTTGATTTTTTTAGGGGCAACCGCTACACGGTAGCTCGGAACATCGAGCACCCTTGTGACGGCATCAATGATGGTTTTTTTTATTTGAACGTTGTCCACTCCCTGAGCGACAACGAGTACACCGCGGATATCGGGCTTTTTCGTCTGGACGACGACCGGGGTTTCCTGGTCCCCGTTTCGAATCATGACAATTTGTTCTTCAGAGGTTTGATCGGTTACGCTTCTTTTGCCGCCTTCTTTATCGGTTTCTTCAGTAGTGGTGTCTTTTTTCGTTTTATTTTTCTCAAACACTTTCAAAGATGTTGCGTCTACATTTACGACAATTGAGACATCCTCCACGCCGATAATCGTTTCAAGGATTTCTTTCAGCTGGTTTTCATAGTCTCTTTCGTAATCATCGATCGTGGTTTTGGCGCTGCCGTCTTTCGATGCCTTAAAAACGGGTGCGCTTTTTTGCCCGCTTTTGTCTTCCGTTCGGCCGGACATGACGGTCTGCGCCGTTTGGTCCTTCCCGGTTTTCTCCGGTGAAGAGAACAGCTGGCTGACCAGCATAAAAGATACCCCGAGCACAAACACGAACAGAAAGTAATGATATTTTGTCAGTTTTGGTTTTTCTCCGTCTTTCGCCTGTCCGATCATCAGCTGTTTTTTGAGTATGGTCCATAGTCCGTTTTTATTCATGGCCGTTTTTCTCCCCGCCTTCCATATAAACCGTAATTTTCTCACTGCCGATTTCCCATATATCCGCAAGTTTTCCTTTGATGTCTGCGGCCTCTTTTTTGTCGGCTGCGCCTTCCGGTTCGTATTTGCGGTCTGTGCGGATGTCGATCGGTGCGACGGTTTGCACGGTTTTTTCAGAAGATGGGGCCATATACACGCTGATCGTTTTTACATCTTCTTCTGAACGAACCTGTTCTTCCGCTGTAAGGCGGATGTCGTCTATTTTGTATTCGTCATGACTGAACATCTCCTCCGCTTTCTTTTTTAGTTGGACAGCCATTTCTTCTAAAACATATGCGCGGTTTGATGCTTGTATTTCTTTTTTTTCTGATTTGATTTGATTTTTTATATCAGCGGATTGAGATTGCTCTTGTTTTGTCAAATAATCGAAGATGATTTCCGGGTCTGTTTTGAAAAGTTTGAATATCGGGTTGAGCATGACAATGATTAACAGCAGGCTGACAACCATCTTTGCGTATTTTTGCATACTGGAGCTGGGCAGCAGCATGTCGATGACGATGGCGAATAAGATAAATAAAATAATGCTTGTCAGCCATTCTGTTAAAAAGCTCATATCCAATGGGCCTCCTTTATTTCATCATCATGGTGAGGTTGCCTGCTGTAATAATGACTGTGATGCTGAGGAAAAACATGAGAGAGACGATGGCGAGCGCCGCGAAAATATACAGTACGCTTCTGCTGATGACACCGAGGCACGTAATGACGGGCCCGCCTCCGAGCGGCTGCAGAATAGCGGCCGCGAGCTTATAAATAAAAGCGAGCGAGAGCACTTTGATCGCCGGAAACGCGGAGATGCAGATCAAAATTCCGACTCCGAGGATTCCCACGGTGTTTTTTAATAGGAGCGAGGCGCTGATGACCGTATCCGTCGCATCCGTAAACATCCGGCCGAGCACGGGAATAAAATTGCCTGTTATAAATTTTGCAGTCCTGAGCGTAATCCCGTCCGTCACGGCAGCCGAAGCCCCCTGTACGGAGATGACGCCGAGAAACACAGTGAGGAATACGGCAAGCGCGCCGATCGCGATATTTCTGAGCAGATTGGCAAGCTGCGTGACTTTATATTGATCCGTCATCGTGCTGACGATGCTTAAAATCGCTGACAGGAAGATAAGCGGCATGACGATGTTTTGAATGAGAAGGCCGCTCGTATTCATCAGAAATAAAATAACGGGGTGAAAAAAAGCAGCAGAAACGGCTCCCCCGGAAGACGCCAAAAGCGCAAGTAAAAGCGGGATGAGCGCGAGAATGAAGCTTGTCATCGTCTGGATCGCTTCACTGGCATAATTGACGGCAACATGAAAGCTGTTTAAAGCGAGAATAATCAGCACCATGTAGACGATTGCATAAGCCACTTTGCTGACGGTGCTCTGCTGGAACGCATTTTGCAGGAGCTGCAGAATGACACAAAAAATGGTGAGAAGAATCAAAGTTCCCAGAAGCTTTCCGTTTGCGAGCACTTCATGAAACAAGTATGAAAATAAAGCCTTCAGCCATGCCTCCGGTGAGAACGTTTTTTCTCCGTTAATAAAGTCGATGATGCTTCCCTTTTGGCTTTCAGGCAGAAGACCGCCGTATTCTGTCATGATGTCGTCCCAAAACTTTCCGATGCCTTCTGTTTTCAGCGCTTCGGCCTGCTTTTTCGCCACTTCATCAGCGGATTCTTGGTGAACTGCGGTTTCCTGCGACGCACCGTCTGTTCCGGCAGCTTGTACACATTCAGTCTGAAAAAATAAGAGGATGAACAAAAAAGCTCCCGCCCACCGAAAGCGCTTCATTTTTTGTGCCCCCCTTTCCATTTTATTTATGATCAAGAAGGAATAAGTCCGAGAATCGTTTCAATAATGACGGTGAGTATCGGCACGGCCATTACCAGTATCAAAATTTTTCCGGCCAGCTCTATTTTCGAAGCAATCGCTCCCTGGCCCGCATCCTTTGTAAGCTGCGCTCCGAATTCAGCGATGTAGGCGATGCCGATAATTTTTAAAATGGTTTCCACATAGACCATATTGACATTTGCATTGACGGCTATTTTTTCTATCATTCTGATAATGTCGTAAATCTGGTCGATGAGATAAAGAAAGATCACGCAGCCGCTGAAGACGACAATCATAAACGCGAAAGTCGGTTTCTGTTCTTTTACGATCAGGGAGAGAAATGTGGCGATCAGGCCTAAACCTACAATTTGAACAATCTCAATCTGTAAGCCCCCCTATCCTTGGAATAGAAACACAGCTTTGATCTTTTTGAACAGGTCATCGACAATCGTCGCCACCATAAATAAAATATAGATAAAGCCAAGCAGCGTCACCCACTGGGCGTATTCTTTTTTTCCCATTTGATCAAGTATGGTGTGCAGAAACGCAACCACGATACCGACTCCGGCGATTTGAAAAATGACATTTACGTCGACTCCCATTTTATGTTTGCTCCCCTCATGTTTACATCAATAGAAGAATGAGTAACAGTCCGGCTAAAAATCCTAAGCTTTTCACCATTTTTTCATTTTTCGCCTGCGCCCGTCCGGCATCCGCTTCCGCCGCTTCCAAATGTGTAAGCGCAAGCTTGATATGTTTCTGCTGAGAAACACGGTCATGGAGCCCGAGCGTCTCTCCGAATTGCTTCAGCACATCATATTCGCTTTTTTTCATCGCCATGGAAGACCAGTTATGTTTCAAGCTCTGTTCCCAAGCCGTTTTGGCGGAATCGCTTCCCTGCTCAAGCCTTCTGCTGAAAGCTTGAAACAATAACGATACAGGTTTGGAAAGCTGTGCGGCAATTTGTCCCGAGGCGGTATGCAGCGGTGTATGCCCGAACATGATTTCCGCTTCAAGCGATTGGAGCGCCGCGCGCAGCTGACGGATCTGCCTCGGCCTTTCAATATACATTTTGGCGATCTCAAATCCGGTCCAAGTCGTCGCTGTCAGAATAAACACGGCACCCAAAAGCTTCAGCATGTCATCACGCTTTCAGCATGCGGAACAGGTTCCCCGTCCTTTCCGTACATCCTGCTGATCGTTCCCGGACCGCGGCGCCTTGACAGTTCAACATACCGGTCAAACACGTTTTCCTCCCAAAGCATTTTCAGCGACGGCCTCTTTACCAAGTCTTTCATGTCCCACCCGTGCGCAGATACGATAACGGATACGCCCGCATGGAGCGCCTCCAGCAGCGCTTGTGAGTCTTCCATTCTCCCGATTTCATCCACAATTATGACATCAGGACTCATAGAGCGGATCATCATCATCAGCCCTTCCGCCTTCGGACAGGCATCAAGGACATCGATTCTGCGGCCGAAACTGTGCTGGGGAATGCCCCGCAGGCAGCCGGCAATTTCCGACCGTTCATCTACGATACCTGTTTTTTTTGCAGGAATGCGTTTTGATCCGGTGCTGGAAAGCCGGGCCAAATCACGAAGCAAGGTCGTTTTCCCCGTTTGCGGAGGACCGATGATCAGCGTGTTCAGCCAGTTTTCTTTCCATAAGAAAGGAATGAGCGGTTCTGCGATCCCCAGCTTCTCCCGGGCGATTCGGATATTAAAAGAAGTAATATCCCGGAGTCCTTTGACGGCTCCGTTTTCGACGATGACTCTTCCGGCCAGCCCCACACGGTGGCCTCCTCTGATTGTGATGTATCCTTTTTTCAGCTCTTCTTCCAGCGTGTACATACTGTAATTGCTGAGCCGGCTGAGGATCAGCTGTGCGTCGCCGGCCGTGCACACATATGACAAATACAAAGGTTGTCCTTTTTGGATCAGTTCAACCGGCCTGTCGACGCGGATTCTGATTTCTTCTGTATCCCGCCTCGCTTCTTCGGGCACGGCGGAGATGGCATCTCTCAATAATTCAGGGAGAACCTCTGTAATCTCATTCAATAGAGTCTCCTCCTTTTTTACCGATTGGCTTCTTTAAAATGTATGATCCGGGACAGACTTTATGACACCCCGGCCCTCTATTTATGCACACCGGCCAAAATCAGCACCACTCCCGCAAAAATCAATATTAACTTTGCATATGAGAGCTGTCCGGCAATCTGATAAATGCCGATCGTCATTGTGATGATAAAGATCAGCGGGCCGACGATTGCCAAAATACTATTCACCACAACCGCTTTTCTGATGTCGTTTGTCAAAAGCATGATAATAGCGGCCGATAATTCAATGAGCGAGGACAAAACTCGTAAACCGGCCATCGTTAAAACAGTAGAATTGATTGAACCAAACAAAAATTTCATTGCAATCCCCCAACTTCAAGCATTTTGTTACACTATATGCTCTAGCTGACGGAAGTAGTCTCACTATTTTGATATAGAAGAAAGATTTGATGCAGAACACAAAAAAAGCCTGCCCCGTAAAAGGAGCAGACTCCGAATTTCTTTAACTACGCTCTTGACACGTAAGAACCGTCTGATGTATTTACAACAAGCGTATCGCCTTCGTTCACGAAGAACGGTACGTTTACGACAAGACCTGTTTCCGTTTTGGCAGGTTTTGTGCCGCCTGACGCCGTGTCGCCTTTAATTCCCGGCTCTGTTTCAACAACTTTCAGTTCAACTGTGTTCGGCAGTTCAATACCGAGCGTTTCAGACTGATACATCATGATGTGCACAGACATATTTTCCAGAAGGTATTTCAATTCTTCTTCGATTTGGTTTTCGTTCAATTCAAGCTGTTCATATGAGCTTGTATCCATGAACACGTGCTGATCGCCGTTGGCATAAAGATACTGCATCGTTTTTGTTTCGATTTGCGCTTTCGCGACTTTTTCACCTGCACGGAATGTTTTCTCCTGAATAGCGCCCGTGCGCAGGTTACGCAATTTAGAACGGACAAATGCCGCTCCTTTTCCCGGCTTTACGTGCTGGAAGTCAACGACGCGCCAAATGCCGCCGTCTACTTCAATCGTTAGTCCTGTACGAAAATCGTTAACTGAAATCATGTTTGATGTCCTCCTATATTCCGATCACAAAATAATTAATTCTTTAGGGGAATGCGTAATTGTCCGGTTGCCGTCCTCAGTGATGATGATATCATCTTCGATTCTTGCGCCCCCAACTTCCGGTATGTATATGCCCGGCTCAACCGTTACCGCCATGCCCGGCTCAAGAACGGCCGATGACCTGAAAGACAGCCCCGGTGATTCATGGACTTCCATTCCGAACCCGTGTCCTGTCGAATGGCCGAAATACTGTCCGTAGCCTTTTGCGGTGATGTGATCCCTCGTCAGAGCGTCCGCTTCTTTCCCCGTCATGCCGGGTTTAATATGCAGGACACCAAGCGCTTGGGCATCGTATACGACCTGATAAATCTCTTTCAGTTTATCACTTGGCTCTCCGACCGCGACGGTGCGTGTGATATCAGAACAATAGCCTTTATAATAAGCGCCGAAATCGAGCGTGACCAAGTCTCCCTTTTCAATCAATTTGCCGCTTGCCACTCCGTGGGGAAGGCTGGATCTGACTCCCGAGGCGACGATCATATCAAAGGAAGAGCCGTCCGCTCCTTGACGTCTCATATAAAATTCAAGCTCGTTTGCAACTGAAATCTCTGAGATGCCCGGTTTGATAAACGTCAGAATATGTTCAAACGCATCATCCGCAATCTTCGCAGCTTCCTCTAATATCTTAATCTCTTCACTTGACTTAATCAAGCGCAACTTTTCAACCGAATCCGCGACGGGAACCATCTCCGCTTCCTGCAGCACCGCTTGATAGGATGCATATGTTCCGTACGTCATGCTGTTTTGCTCGAAGCCGAGTTTTTTAATGCCGTACTCAAGAATCGTATCCGCAGCCGTTTGGATTAAGCTTCCGCCGTGCTCGATAATGTCAAAACCCTTCACTTGCGTCTTCGCCTGCTCGGTGTAACGGAAATCCGTGATAAATGCCGCACGTTCTTTCGATATGACCGCAAGGCCTGACGAACCCGTAAATCCCGTCATATACTGCAGATTGGCGGAGCTTGTCACCAACATTCCGTCTATATCCAGCTGACCGAAAAGATTTCGCAATTTCTCAAGTTTCATTCCCTTTCTCCTCCTCGCCGATTCTTGACTGCCGCCTGACAACGCGGGAGCATCCCCGCCCGGTTTTCAGCATAAAAAATGTTCACTTCTCGTGAACATTTTACCATACCGGACAGGGTTTATACACTTATTCACTTGTTGCCGAGCGCCCTTGCAAGCTTGTCTGACGTAAGTTCATTGTAGTTGAAGGAAATTGAGTAGCCGACAAACAAACCGTACAGAATGTAAAGGCAAAGCGTCGTCACGATTGTATCTGATTTCAATTCAGTGATGGATTTCACATCTTCGAAAATCGGATTGAATAAGAAAAAAACCGCACACCATAAAATGACGCCGTACACCATCCCCGGCCACATCGTTTTAAAACGCTTCAGGCAGACGAAATAAATAAACGCCCCGGCAATTGAAATGAATCCGATGACAACGATGCTGACCATCGTGCCGAGCCATTGTTTTTTCCATTCTCCGATCATAAACGGCTGAAGAATCATGTTGGGGCTGATCTCTGAAAAATGAAAGACATACCCGAGATAGCCGATCAAACTCCAAAATACACCGCCGGCAAATCCGATACCGCAAATTCTGCCGGTAAATGAAACAGGCTGCTGATCATCATCCCGCTTCTTTTTTTCTTCCTGTTCTGAATGTTTTTCGCTTGTCATCATGGCACCTCCAGTCATAGACTGCCCCAAAATTGAAAAGTCATAAAAAGCTGCGCCATATTTTCATTCAATGAGTAAAATCTAAAGAAACGGGGTATACTGCATGTAGAAAAAGCATTGATTTCCCAACTGTCTAACTAGAGGTTTACCGCGGTTTCCTGTACAATAGAGTGAAAGGAAATGGTTAGTAAATCCTAAAAAAACAGGCAGGTTGATAAACAATGTCCAAACAAAAAACGCCCCCTGCATACGGCGGGCAGGCTGTCGTTGAAGGGGTCATGTTCGGCGGCAGAAAGAATTATGTTACCGCCATCCGCAGGAATGACGGAAGCATTGATTTTTTCAAGCTTCCCAGAGTGCCGAACGCCAAGCTTTCGGCTTTAAAAAAGATTCCTTTTTTGCGGGGAATCGTCGCCATCATTGAGGCGAGCGCCAACGGCACAAAGCATTTAAACTTTTCCAGCGAACGATACGGGCTTGATCCTCAAGATGACGCCAAGCTGGAGCAGGAAGATAAGAAGGGTTCGGGCTTATCGATGTTTTTCAGCCTGGCGGTGATCGGCGTTCTGTCGTTTTTGTTCAGCAAATTCGTTTTTACGCTCGTCCCGGTCTTCTTAGCGGAGCTTGTAAGGCCCGTATTTTCCTCAGACGCCGCGCAGATCGGAATCGAAAGTCTGTTTAAGCTTATTCTGCTTCTCGGCTACATTTATTTTTTATCAATGACGCCGTTAATTAAAAGAGTGTTTCAATATCATGGAGCCGAACATAAGGTCATAAACTGTTATGAACAGAATTTGCCAATTACAATAGAAAATGTTCAGAAACAGTCACGGCTTCATTACCGTTGCGGTTCAAGCTTTATTTTATTTACGATCATTGTCGGCATGTTCGTCTATTTACTCGTTCCGACAGATCCGCTTTGGGTGCGGATTTTAGACAGGATTGCGCTTATACCGGTCGTTCTCGGCATCTCCTTTGAAGTGCTCCAGCTGACGAACAGAGTGCGGAATATCCCCGTTTTGAAAGTGCTCGGTTATCCCGGCCTGTGGCTGCAGCTTTTAACGACAAAGGAACCGGCGGATGACCAGGTCGAGGTTGCCATAGAAAGCTTTAACGAGCTTCTCAGACTGGAAGACATTTCAGAACAGAGCGAAAAGCCGTCTCACAACGTAATCTGAACCGTTACCGTTATTATTTTGGAGGTGGGCAGTTATGAATCATCGTGTACAACCTTTTTTTGCTGTATTGATAGCGCTTGGCGCATTCGGTTTCATTTATGCCGCGGTAACCAACCCCGGGCAGATGATTTCAAGAGCGATCACCGTTATTATCGCAGGCATCATTATTTATTTTATCGTGAGGACGGTCCTGAACCGCCGCACCGGCCGTGACGGAACCGCTTTCAGAAAAGCGGCCAGACAATCGCGGCTCCGAATGAAGGAGCAAAAAGCGAAGCACCGCGCCGGACACAGAGGCCGGGTCAGCCATTTGCGGAGCGTGCCGAGCAGCAGCAGACCGAAGCCGATGATTCTTAAGAAAAAAAGCCAGACCCAGCTTACCGTCATAGAAGGCAAAAAGAATAAAAAGAAAAACAGAGCGCTTTTTTAATAGCTCCATTGCTTCAAAAATTGCTCTGTTCTGCTTTTTCCTAGCTCAATGAGAGCTAGTTTTTTTTGCGGTGTGAGATGAAACTCCGTCGCCATCACATGTTCCACCGGAATAAAAATAATATTCTGTTCGTACTTTGTCGCGATATGCCTGGCATCATGAGCGTCTTTCATCGTTTCAAACAAAGCCCCGAACAGCTCAAAAGCGTTGCGGATTGATTTTTTCGGGCGCTCTTTTTCGTTGGGCGAAAGTGAAATTCCGATGACCGGCCGTTTGCGTTCTTTTGAATACAGCCAAATCGGGAAATTGCTTAACACGCCGCCGTCAACGACCGTCGAGGTGCCTTTTTCGGTTTTCAGTTTTATCGGTTCAAAAAAATAAGGAATGCTGCAGCTCATTCTGACGGCTCTGGCAACCGGGAACATTTCCGGATTTAATCCGTAGCGGGGAAGATCGTCAGGAAGCACGATCATCGTTCCGTTCGTCAGATCTGAAGCGATGAGACGGAGCGAACCTTTTTTCAAATCACCGAACGCGATGATGCCCTTCGCTTTTAATTTATCCGCAATCCATTTTTCCAGCATATCGCCTCTGTATAGTCCGAGGCGCCAATATATCGACACCCACTGCAGGATTTTCAGCGGGAGGAATGAGTATCTCTGATCAAGCAATTGCCTTCCGTCCACCTCATCTATGATGGAATGAACCTCTCTGCTCGTATAGCCCGCAGCGATAAATGCGGCAATAATTGCGCCGGCGCTTGTTCCGGCGAGCCTTTCAAAGCGAAAGCCCTTTTCTTCCAGCGCTTCATAAGCGCCGGCAAGCGCCACCCCTTTTATCCCCCCGCCCGAAAATACGCCGTCAATCTGCATAGCGCGCCCTCTCCCTTCCATCTCAAGGTGTATTATTATTTTAAGAAACGGCTGGGCGAAATAGACCAAAGAATGAAGACATTAAAAAAAGGGCGCCCCATTTCGGGCTGCCCTTTATTCACCGGGATTTTCGGTTTTTTTCTGTACGGATTTCAATTCTTTTTTCCGGCTTTCGTCATCTTCGAAATACTGAACGAGGTCGCCGATGCGGTCAATGCTGTTCCAGCTCAGATGATGTTCGATTCCTTCAACATCATTGTAAATCTTCTCTTCATCAACACCAATGATTCTTAAAAACTGCTCAAGCAATTCGTGTCTGTATACGAGCCGTTTGCCGATCTTTTTGCCTTTTGACGTCAATACGAGCCCGCGATATTTTTCATAAATCAAATACTCGTCTTTATCTAGTTTTTGAACCATTTTCGTTACAGAGGAGGGGTGGACTGCCAAAGCTTCCGCGATATCAGAAACCCGTGCATATCCTTTTTCTTCTATCAGCATATAAATCTGTTCAATATAATCTTCCATACTTGGTGTTGTCATAAGTAACCCTCCCAAAAAGCACCTTAACTTTATAAACCATTACAAGTTTACACTAACGGTCATGAAAAAACAAGGATGCTTCCGGTCTGTCAAGCCTTATCAGCGCTTATAATTCCATTCATCAGACGCGTATTTCGTCTCAGCCAGCTCATTGACAAATGCAAGCTCTTCAGACGTGAGTGTGTAAGGCTCAAGATGAATGTTCAGCCCTTCCTCAAAACCGGCTTTAAAAGCGATTCTGGCCTCATCCATCGTTACCCGTTTCGGCGCTAAGGCGTTGATGGCTACCGCTTTGTTTTTGAAATTCCGCTGCATGCGCTCACGGACTCTGTCGCTCGGATATAAAAACAGATCAAACAGCTTATCTTCATCAATGTCAAGCAGGATGGAACCGTGCTGAAGAATGACGCCTTTTTGGCGTGTCTGTGCGCTTCCGGCAACTTTCCGTCCTTCGACGACCAGTTCATACCACGAAGGCGCATCAAAGCAGACGGACGAGCGCGGATTTTTCAAGCTTTCTTTTTCTTTCTCCGTTCGGGGAATCGCAAAGCAGGCATCAAGTCCAAGGTTTCTGAATCCCTGCAGAATACCTTCTGAAATCACCCGGTACGCCTCTGTCACCGTGGCCGGCATTTCCGGGTGATCCTCTGAAACGATTACGCTGTATGTCAATTCTTTATCATGCAGAACACCCCGTCCGCCTGTCGGTCTTCTGACAAACCCGAGGCCGTGTTTATGTACTGCGTCAAAGTTAATTTCCTTCTTAATATTTTGAAAATACCCGACAGACAAAGTTGCCGGATTCCAGCCGTAAAAACGGATCACCGGAGGAATTTTTTTTTGGCTGTGCCAATATAAAAGCGCTTCATCCAGCGCCATGTTAAATGCCGGGCTTTCATTCCCTGAGTCAATAAACCGCCATGTTTCTTTTTCCATACACTGAACCCTTCTTTATCGTTTTAATAAAATCAGTTTAACAAACTGCCTTGAAAATGAAAAATATTTCGTTTCATTAAGGATGACAATCGCTTCATGCTTTACTATAATAGTATTTGTCCCAAAACGTCCGGTAAGCCTTGTTTTCAGGAAGCAGGGTTTTATTTTATAAGCTAAAGGAGTAGAATCGCATTGTCTAATATGATTGCTTTAATTATTGTTGCGGCGTTTATCGTTTATATGATCGTGTCGTATTTTTACCAGCAGCGTTTAATGAAAACACTTACGGAAGAGGAATTCCGCGCGGGCTACAGAAAAGCGCAGCTGATTGACGTCCGTGAGCCGAATGAATTTGAAGGCGGCCATATTCTCGGCGCGCGCAACATTCCGCTGTCACAGCTGAAACAGCGCAAAAGTGAAATCCGTCCTGATAAACCCGTTTATCTGTACTGCCAAAACAATGTCCGCAGCGGACGCGCGGCACAGACGCTCCGCAAACACGGCTGTAAAGATATTTACAACCTGAAAGGCGGATTTAAAAAATGGGGCGGAAAAATTAAAGCAAAAAACTAATCATGAAAAAAGAGCTGTCCGTTTTATACGGAAGCTCTTTTTTTACACCGTGTCAGCGGCTGACGTCAGGTGTATGTTCGTACTTTAAAACCGGCTTTCTTGCCGCCTTGGTTTCATCCATTCTTTTGACAACTGTTGTATGCGGCGCCTCCTGAACGATTTCAGGCGATTCCTCCGCTTCCCGCGCAATTTGAATCATGGCATCTATAAACGCATCAAGCGTTTCCTTTGATTCCGTTTCCGTCGGTTCGATCATGATGCTTTCTTCAACATTGAGAGGAAAATACACAGTCGGCGGATGATAGCCGAAATCCAAAAGCCGTTTGGCAATATCAAGCGTTCGTACGCCGAGCTTTTTCTGCCTTCTACCCGATAACACAAATTCATGCTTGCAATGACGGTCATACGGGAGATCATAATAAGGCGCGAGTCTTCTCATCATATAATTTGCATTTAAAACCGCGTTTTCGGTCACAGCTTTTAAGCCGTCAGGCCCCATGGACCGGATATACGTGTAGGCTCTGACATTAATGCCGAAGTTACCGTAATAAGGTTTTACGCGCCCGATCGACTGCGGCCGGTCATAGTCAAAAGTCAAACGGCCCTCTTTTTTCGTGAGAACGGGTTTCGGCAGATACGGAATGAATTCTTTTTTTACGCCGACCGGCCCTGAGCCAGGTCCTCCCCCGCCGTGCGGGCCGGTAAATGTTTTATGCAGATTAAGGTGAACGACGTCAAATCCCATATCTCCCGGTCTTGCTTTACTTAAAACGGCATTTAAATTCGCTCCGTCATAATAAAGCTTTCCGCCGGCCTGATGGACGATTTCAGCCATTTCCGTAATGTTTTCCTCAAATAACCCGAGGGTGTTCGGATTCGTCAGCATCAGCGCCGCTGTTTCTTCATTTACCGCTCTTTTCAAATCTTCAATGTCAACCAGCCCGTGCTCATTTGACTTGACGGTAATCGTTTCAAAACCGGCGACCGTGGCGGATGCCGGATTCGTGCCGTGGGCTGAATCAGGGACAATCACCTTCGTCCGTCCGAAGTCTCCCCGCGCTTCGTGATAGGCGCGGATCATCATCAGACCGGTCCATTCGCCGTGAGCGCCCGCCGCAGGCTGCAGCGTCACCTCGTCCATGCCCGTAATCTCCTCCAAGTGTCCGCTTAAATCGTATAAAAGCTCAAGCGCCCCCTGAACCGTGTCCTCGTCCTGAAGCGGATGAATAGCGGAAAAACCTGCGATCCGGGCAATTTTTTCATTTAATTTCGGATTGTATTTCATCGTACAGGAGCCGAGCGGATAAAAGCCTGAATCAACTCCGTGGTTCCTCTTAGAAAGAGCGGTATAATGCCGCATAATATCGAGCTCTGATACTTCCGGCAGCTTTGCGTCTTCATCGCGGATATAGTCACCGGGAAGAAGACTTTCAAGCTCTGTTTCCGGCACATCAAGCTCCGGAAGGCTGTAACCGATACGCCCTTCGCGGGACATTTCAAAAATAAGCGCCTGATCTTGATTATTCATGTTGATCCCCCAATCCCGCAATAAGCGAATCGATCTGTTCTTTTGTTCTCAGCTCTGTGACGGCAATGAGCATATGCTGATTCAGTTCCGGATACGCAAGGCCTAAATCATATCCGCCGATTATGCCGTCTTGCAGGAGCCGCCGGTTTGCTTCCTTGACGGGAAGATTCAGCCTGACGGCAAATTCATTAAATATCGGGCCGTCAAATGCTACGTGCAAGCCGGCTTTTTCCGCTTGGCGTCTCGCGTAATCAGCTTTCAATATATTTTGGCGGGCCATGTCTTTGACGCCGTTTTTTCCGAGCGCCGTCATCGCGACTGAAGCCGCTAAAGCATTCAGCGCCTGATTTGAGCAAATGTTAGACGTGGCTTTGTCTCTTCTGATATGCTGCTCGCGCGCCTGAAGAGTGAGAACAAAGCCTCTTCGCCCGTTTTCATCTTCCGTTTGGCCGACAAGCCGGCCCGGCACCTTTCTCATCAGTTTTTTCGTTACTGCAAAATAGCCGCAATGCGGGCCGCCGAACGCCGCAGGTATGCCGAAAGGCTGCGCGTCCCCGACGACGATATCAGCTCCGCATGCCCCGGGCGGTGTCAAAATACCGAGCGCGAGCGGGTTTGAAGAAACAATCAGCTGGCTGTTTCCTTTATGTGCGAGCGGCTCAATGTCCTTTAACGGCTCGATTTGTCCGAAGAAGTTCGGATACTGGACGATCACGGCGGCCGTTTCATCACAAACGGCATGTTCCAATGCTTCAAGATCTGTGACGCCGTTTTTCGCGGGAACCTCTACAACCTCAATATATTGGCCCTTTGCGTATGTTTTCAAAACATCCCGTGATTCCGGATGAACGGCTGCGGAAATGACGATTTTTTTCTTTTTCGTATGGCCCGACGCAAGCATCGCCGCTTCCGCCAGCGCCGTTCCCCCATCGTACATAGAGGAGTTTGCGATATCCATTCCCGTTAATTCACAGATCATCGTTTGAAATTCAAAAATCGCCTGCAGCTCTCCTTGTGAGATTTCAGGCTGATAAGGCGTATATGCCGTGTAAAACTCTGATCGGGATATCACATGATCGACGATAACCGGCTGGTAGTGATCGTACACTCCTGCACCCAGAAAAGATGCATATGTAACAGCGTCTTTATTTTTCGCCGCAAGCTTTGTCAGCTCTCTCGTCAGCTCAGTTTCTGACTTTGCTTGTTTAATGCGGTAGTCTTTTTGAAACCGTACATTTTCCGGAATATCGGCAAACAGTTCATCAATTGTTTCTGCGCCGATGGCTTTCAGCATTTCTTTTTTATCCTGTTCTGTCGCGGGCAAATATCGATGCTTCATATGACTCTCCTTTTTCAGCTCTGTTTTGGACGTTTATAAAACGGTGTGCGGACAATCTTCGCTTTTACCGTTTTTTTACGGATTTCCACTTCTACTTCCGTTCCGACTTCACTGAATTCCGTTTTGATTAAGGCAAGGCCGATATTTTTCTTTAAAGTCGGAGATTGCGTGCCTGTCGTGACTTCACCGATCGGAACACCGTCTTTTTTCACGGCGTACCCGTGTCTCGGAATCCCTTTTTCAATCATCTCAAGTCCGACCAGCTTTCGCGGGGCTCCTTTTTCTTTCTGTTCGCGCAATACAGACTTCCCGAAAAAATCGGAATCTTTCTTGTGTTTCACGGCAAATCCGATTCCGGCTTCAATCGGTGTAATATCTTTCGTCAATTCCTGACCGTATAAAGCAAGCTTCGCTTCAAATCTCAGCGTATCACGGGCGCCGAGGCCGCACGGAACGAGACCTTCATACTCTCCCGCTGCAAGTATCTCCTTAAATAGATGAACTGCATCTTCATTGCGGCAATATAACTCAAACCCGTCTTCACCGGTATAGCCTGTTCTTGAAAGCAGGACTTGTCGTCCGGCAACGTCCGCCCCATCAATAAACGTAAACGGCTTTAAGGAGGACAAATCACATTCAGTCAGCTTCGCAAGAACCGACTGAGCATTCGGCCCCTGAACGGCAAGCAGTGAAATCCCGTCAGACTGATTCGTCAGCGTGACATCGCCTTCTGCATGTTCCGTCAGCCAAGCGATGTCTTTTTCAATATTGGACGCGTTAATCACGAGCAGATAGCAGCTCTCGCTTTTCTGATAGATCAGCAAGTCATCCACCGTACCGCCGTCAGGATAACACATGGCGGTATAGAGCGCGTTTCCCGGCTTTAAATCGGCAACGTCATTTGTCATCATTTTTTGCAGAAAAGACAGGGCGTCTTTACCGGATACTTCAACTTCCCCCATATGAGACACATCAAACAGGCCCGCTTTTGTGCGGACGGCTTCATGCTCCTCTTTAATAGAAGAAAATTGAACCGGCAGCTCCCATCCTCCAAAATCAATCGTTTTTCCGCCGTATTCTTTATACACGTCATAAAGCGGTGTTCGTTTCAGCATCATCTTCCCCCTTCAGTCATTGGCGCATTGTAAAAACATATAAAAAAGGACAGAGAAACACCTCATGAAAATGAAGGTTTCTCTGTCCCGGCACCTGAAAGTTTACTTTATGAACATATCATAAAGACGTCCCCTTTGGTGGCCTGCTTCTTCTAAGTGCAGACACTCTCCAGAGTTGCGTCGAGCAAGAGTTCTTTTGCCTGAGAGATTCACTCCGCAGTTTGCTCCTTCGGCGCCCGGACGCCCATCTTTCGTCCGAGTCTCTCCCCTTGCTGTCATTCGCTCATATTTACCAATTTTATGGACATACTAAAGCAATATCTTTTAGTGAAATCATTACTTATATCCTACCACCCTCACTTACGTCCGGCAACAAAAATTATGATAAATCAGTTTTTTAAAAGAAAGGCGGTTTTGTTACATATGACAGCAGAGATCATATTTGATGCAAACTGGCCGGGAGAGTTTTCTGAGCGGCTGAAAACGGACGGTCCCTGGTCAAATTGGGAGATGTACAAACTGTCGGCTGAAGTCCAGCAGACCCTTGCCATTCCTGAATTTGAAGGATTGAGGGCTCCTTTATACCTGCCCGATTTCACTCCGCTTCCCCATCAGCTTGAAGTCGCGCAGAAAGTCGTTGAAAAAATGAACGGCAAGGCGATTTTAGCTGATGAAGTGGGGCTCGGAAAAACGGTGGAAGCGGGCCTGATTTTAAAAGAATACATGATTCGCGGGCTGGCCAAAAAAATCCTGATTCTTGTGCCGGCATCACTCGTTTCCCAGTGGGTCAAAGAGCTTCAGGAGAAGTTTTTGATACCCGCTGTTGAACAGAAGAAAAGCTATGTGTGGGAACAGTGCGATATCGTCGTTTCTTCTATTGATACGGCCAAACGCTCGCCTCACAAGGACATTGTGCTTTCTATTCCGTATGATCTCGTCATTATTGACGAGGCGCACAAGCTCAAAAACAGCAAAACGAAAAATTATGAATTTGCGAGAAGTCTTGTGAAGAAATACTGCCTGCTTCTGACGGCGACGCCGATTCAAAACCGGATCGAAGAAATCTTCAATTTAGTGTCACTGTTAAAGCCCGGCCATTTAGGAAATGAAAGCGGATTTCAAGAAACCTTCAATCAGAAGGACGGGATTGACGCTCATGAGCATTTGAAAGAGCTCGTCAATAAGGTGATGATCCGCAACACGCGGAGCGACACCGGCCTTACATGGACGAAGCGCCACGTGGAAACAGTGCCGATCACCTTTTCACCGACGGAACAGGCGCTTTACGATGACATTGCCGCACTGAAAAACGGCACGGAAAAGCCCGCAAGCGCATTTTCCATTATGACGCTGCAAAGAGAGTGCTGTTCAAGCAGGGAAGCCGTGTATATGACGCTCAAAAAAATGCTTGACCAAAAAGACAAACATGCGCCCGCATTCGATGACCAGACGATCGCTAATTTAATGGACCGCATCAATCAAGTCACGCAAAACTCAAAAGCAATTCAAGTTGTTGACTTGATCCAAAAGATTAATGATAAAGTCATTATTTTTACTGAATACAGGGCGACACAGATTTACCTGCAATGGTTCCTTCAGCAGAACGGCATAAGCTCCGTTCCGTTCAGAGGCGGATTTAAACGCGGAAAAAAAGACTGGATGAAGGATCTCTTCCGCGGCAAAGTGCAGGTGCTGATCGCTACAGAAGCCGGAGGCGAGGGGATCAACCTGCAATTCTGCAACCATATTATCAATTATGACCTCCCGTGGAACCCGATGCGGCTTGAACAAAGAATCGGAAGGATTCACAGACTCGGTCAGGAAAGAGATGTCCATATCTACAATATGGCGACAAAACATACGGTGGAAGAGCATATCTTAAAACTTCTGTATGACAAAATTCATTTATTTGAAAATGTCGTCGGAGAATTAGATGACATTTTAACAAAAATCAAAGTGAGCAATTTTGAAGACCATTTGCATGATATTTTATGCCATTCGCTGACAGAGGAAGAAATGAGAATCAAAATGGACAATCTCACCTCTTTTCTGTCGTACGGTACGGACAAGCCCGCCAGAAAAAAAGGATCTTAATCTAAAAGGAGGAAGCGCGACATGAGACAGCAGGAGGTTCACGAATTTTTACTGCGCTTTTTTGAAGCGAACCACTGTCCGATTACAGAACACGGGCCGGGTTTTATGACGGTTCAGTTGACGGTCGAGATGGACAAACAAATTATGAACCGCCCGTTTTATTGGCATTGGCGTGAAAAAACGGGCGGCGAACCGAACCCGATGAAGATCACGTTCATCACTGATAAAGAAACGGCTCCGGAGGATATGGACGGCGAATTTATTTACTTTGGAGCCCCGCGCCTCTTTCAAATCTTTCAAGCAGTTAAACAAAATGGGAGATTTACAAGAATATATGAGAAAATTGTATCAGCCGGAGCCAGAGTGCCGCTTCAGCCCTGGCTGGGATTAAATGTAGTGATTTCATACCAATCCGACATGAAAAAAGACAGACTTTTGTCTTTAGGCCTGCATCTTGTTTCTGGAACAATTATAGAAGGGTTTCAGCAGAAGCTTGCACCGCTTCCGCTGACCTCGCAAATATCAGACTATTGCTTTACCATATCGCCGATGATTAAGCCGGAAAGCGGGATTAAAAGGATGGAGCATTACTTAAAAGACGCTGCCGCCAAAGAGCCATCAGACTGGGCTGACAGCGCGATCGCCAGATGGAAAAAGGACCTCAGGCTGCTCGATCAGTTTTATGAGCAGACAGAGGAAAAACCTGAGGAATATCATTTGGAAAAACAAGCGCTGAAAGCCTTATATCAGCCGAAAATTCACATTCAGATTGAAAACGGCGGTTTATTTTTCCTGCAAAGTAATTTTTCTGGATAAGCGTTATCCATTCGACACCTTTCCCGTTTTTTCTGGAAATTCTATATTATAATAAAAGTATATAGAAAAAATTTCTGGCGTTTCGCATGCGATGAATCACTTCCAGACATGTAAAGATAAGGTCATGGCCGGATTGGCTGAAATACATAAACAAGTATTTTAGGAGGAGAAAATGCATGAAAAATGCAAAAACAGAATTTTCGCAATTAGATAAGGAATGGGTTGAGCTGATATTAGAAGCCCAAAAAGCAAATATCAGCCTAGAAGAAATACGCAAATACCTGCTTTCGAATAAAAAGTCTTCTCAACATATCCAGGCAGCCAGAAGTCATACCGTAAATCCTTTCTGAATGTGCTATAATATCACAAGGAAGGTGATGACATTGATTGGCCAGCGTATTAAACAATACCGAAAAGAAAAAGGCTACTCACTATCAGAACTAGCTGAAAAAGCTGGGGTAGCGAAGTCTTATTTAAGCTCAATAGAACGAAATTTACAGACGAACCCCTCCATTCAATTTCTCGAAAAAGTCTCCGCTGTTCTGGACGTCTCGGTTCATACTTTACTTGATGAAAAACATGAAACCGAATACGATGGTCAATTAGATAGTGAATGGGAGAAATTAGTTCGCGATGCAATGACATCCGGGGTATCAAAAAAACAATTTCGTGAATTTTTAGATTATCAAAAATGGAGAAAAGCGCAAAAAGAGGAGTAGTGCCGCCATATGTGCACAACTCCTCTTTTAACTGTCCGACTTTCGGATTAGTTTTTATCCTCACTGTGAGCCTTTTCATTTTCCTTGACGTAACCGTCTTTATCCGTATGATCTTTCGTAATGGTCAAGCCGTTCCATTGCGTTGCTTCAAAAGAGAATTGAAGAGAAATCGCATTGCCTTGGAACTTGTTTTGCACACTTAATCCGTCCGCAGTTTTTGCGGTGTCATTTTTAAATTGGATTTCCATTCTCACCTGGTCATAATCAGCAGGCGTTTTCGGAACTCCGTCGTACTCAGGAGCTGTTTTGCCGTTAATGGTTGCTACATTGACTTTTCCGCTCTCACTCAGGAATTTCGGATCAATGTGCTTGCTGATCGCTTCGGCAGCTGCTTTATCCTGTTTTGTTGACATTAAGTATAAGTCTTTCAGGCTGGCCGCCTTCAAAATGATATTTTTAGGATAGCCGTTGCCCCCTTCTTTACCGACTGTCAGAACCGTAATTTCAAACTGGCTGAGGAAATCCTCCGCAGATTCATTTCCTTTCTTTGCTCCTTTAAAGTCAGTAAAATTCAAAGCCATCAGCACTTCTTTAATGGCAAGTGAACCGTTGTTTCTGAATTCGAAATCTTTCGTCAATTTATCGCCTGGTTTTAAGTTTGACAAATTGACATTGGCTGATTGTTCTTTAGCCGATAAATCAAGTGTTCCTGACGCAAATGTAGCGTCCGTCGACTTCACATCATTAAATGCGGCCCATGTGCCTCCTCCTACTAATGCTAAACCGAGTGCGGCTGAGGCAACGCCCAAGCTTAATTTCTTTTTCATACCCATGTTTGTACTCTCCCCTTACTTTTTATTTTTGTTATCAAATCCTGTCGCCAGGTTGCAACCGTATTCATGTGGAGATGGTTCCCTTTTTCGCATGTTCTTCCAGCGCTTTCGTTTTCCGCTCAATATCGCGGAGGGCGCTGACAATGACTGTTATTGAGTAAATCAAAAGCATGACGCCGGGAACGATTAACAGAATCGCCGTTCCGATCGGCTGGCTGGCCAAATGTATGACATATCCGGCATACGGAAGCTGATATCCCGTATACTGGGCCGCCACTTTTTCAGCTTGAACGGGTGCGGCATCCGGGGCGGCATTATGGTCCCCTTTTGTCTCAAACAGCAGGTTCCCGTCCTTTTTTGTGATCCCGATTATTCTGTGTGTGACGGCTGTTCCGTCATCTTGCGTAAAGGTGATCACATCCCCTTTTTTTAAGTCATTCACGTCAGAAATTTTCTTTACCGCTATGAGCGAACCCGTCTTAAATTCCGGGTCCATTGAACCCGACAGCACGGATTTCAGCGTATAGCCGAAAATGGCCGGCTCACCCCCGGAAGCCCGGGTCGAAATCACCGTTAACGTCAGCACAATAATCAAGCTGAAGATGACGGCATACAAAATATTACTGATCAGTTTCAGCGTTTTTTTCATGTTCTTCCCCGCTTTCTTTTACCGGCTCAGCCGGCTCTTTCTCCGTTTTCTTTAGATCGGAAACGGTCGCCTGTTCCCGGCATTTGACGAGTTTCATCGGTTTTGACCACTCAAATTTTTCTTCGTCGGCCGGGTACCCTTCAGGCTTGTAAACCTTGAATGCGTATATGCCCGGCTGCAAAGACCGTTTTGACTCAATTTTATAAATCGTTTTGCTTTTTTTATCAGTAATAAGCCCTTTATCCACAACATTGCCGTTTCGTAAAGGCTGCTGCTGAGAAGTGATTTTATGGAGCTCCCATTTCCAGTCAGAAACAGTCCGCTCTTTTCCCTTATTCTCCAGCTCGGCATAGAGCTGAAGCGGCGCACACACGGTGCCTGACGTATCAGTTTGATTTGTTATATGTAAATCACTTTGATCCCAGCGTTCGTCATAACGGCAATCGTCATCCGTATATTGAAAATCTCCGCAAGTTTGAACCGGGAGACTGAAGCTTTTCACATCATTGAAGGAGGAACTTGTATCACCTGTGAACTGAGCACATATCATCACGGACAGGCAAAAAATGAACGAAAGCCGTAAAAATAGCATCATCCGCCATCTCACCTTGCCCTTTTTTTCCATTCGCAACAATCGGAACATGCCTTACCCCCTGTAAAACTGTTAATAAATATGACAACCGTTCTCTTTAAAGAACTGTATGAACAAAGTATAATCAAGGATTATCGTCTTGAAAAATGTCAAATTCGGTCAAATTGTTCGTTTTTGAGAATGGTATCTTTCAAAAACATCGTTTTGCTTCAAATTACACACCTTTTTGGAATTTTTTCTAATAAAACGTGAGAAAATAACGAGGTGCCTAGCACAAAATGGAAAGTATATACAGCGAAAGGACGAAGAATGATGATCAAACAAAGTCTGATTTGCCTTTCTCTTCTTGTTTTCGGGGTTTCAGGAACAGCTCAGGCGGAAACGGTGCCTTATTATGCTGTTCACCATAAATCAAAATGGGAAAAGTTAGCAGAAAAAGAAGCTAAAAAAAGATATCCGCTCGCCCAAACGTTATTTATTCAAAAGGTGTGGGACCGGAAAAGAACGGATGAAGCAGTCAAGCAATACCACTTGACATTGCGGGATGGCGCAAAAGAATTTGGTGTGTTCGTTACGATTTCTTTTAATCCCTACAGCCAAAAAGTAAATAAAATTGCCGTCATTGAGGAATACCAATAAGGCCCTCCTGTATCAGGAGGACCTTTCGTGTGATTCAACTTTATTTTTTCCGCTGCATCCACAGCTTAAAACTGTACGGCAATATTCCGAACCAGTGCTGAGAAGCCGGCACTTTCTTTTCTTTCCGCACTTCTTTTCGCTCTCTCCGTTCCTGTTTCGGCGTATCGAAATATTTAACGAATTGCTCAGTCATATATTTTACATAATCATTTGTTTTCACGGCTCTCACCTCATAGTGCTGTCTTTACTATGAAGTGTTGTCCCGCCGCCTCTTTTTTATACTTCCGTCCATTGAATCAGCTGTTTCTTCTTCTGATCGAACAAAAGGTGAGCCTCCCGTCTCGTGCCTGTCGTGGTTTCC
The DNA here is from genome assembly GCF_011800725.1 of Bacillus sp. EKM208B. Lineage (NCBI taxonomy): Bacteria > Bacillati > Bacillota > Bacilli > Caryophanales > Bacillaceae > Bacillus > Bacillus sp. EKM208B. The sequence goes on from NZ_JAANHO010000002.1 coordinate 98,454, forward strand.
GCCTGAATTGTAACCTGAACCGTTTCCCTTCGATCACTCCCGGTGATGTGAAAAGAAACGGTGCCGTACGGAAAACGCTGTGTACCAGTTTGGCCCTTTTGTCCCTGTGTCATATGGCGGCTTGACAGCAGCGCGCCGTTTTGGAGCAGGTTCTCTCCGATCCAGTACTCCCCGGCCTCTTTTGCAAATGTTTTTCGGGTGATGAAATCAGATGAAGTATAGCTGATGACAAGTAAAACTGCGGCAGAAACAAACAGAACCGCGGGATATATAAAACCGTCAGATTTGTACATTTAATCACCTTTAAAAGAGCTGTAAACCGGAATGACCGCCTGATTCTTTTTACCTGTAACGCTTGAGATCTCTAATAAGAGCAGGCCATTTTTCACATCAGCCGTTAATGATGCCGCGTTTTGCAGGATCGGCACGTGGCCTTTTCCGTTTACTCTTTTCCTTATCATCTTATGATAAATTTCAAAACGCACTTCTTCGCCTCCTGTTTTCCGGCATGCTAACGCCCGTCCGCCGTCCGCCGGCTTCACAGTCTCAGCCTGTTTACATTCGTTCATGATCTGCTGAACGGCAATTTGATGCTCCCGGCTGTCTAATCCGCCGTTATCGGTCCGGTTTGATAAGAACAGATGTAAAATCGGGCCCAGGGTGCCTGATAGGAAAAGACAGACTGCCAAGGAGAACAAAACATTAAGAAGCGTAAAGCCAGTCTGTTTTGAGAATGCTGAGGCACATTTCTTTTTCGCCGGGGTCAGCCGCACACACTTTGTAATACTCACCATCCTCCTTCCACTTCACACCGGGAGACGGCGGCTTTTTTCCGGTCATCATATAAGTGCTGATATGTTTCTGAAGAAGCTGGTACGCTTCCTGGCGATCTTCTATTTTCAGGCCATCTGTCAGCATGCCCGTCCAGACCGGAATGATAGACGTCATAAGGAACAGCCAAATGGCCATTGCTGATAGCGTTTCAATAGTAGAGAACCCCTTATTTCCGTTTAGCATGGACATTTCCGCTCCCTAAGTAAACTGTGATCTCATAGGTGAACCCGGCGCTCTTCAATTGAATCTTTCCTCCCGAATTCGGATGGCCTTTTTCGTTAAATTCAAGGCTCTCCGGTAAAGTCACAAGCGTAATGTGAAGCGAATCAAAAGAACGCTCGACAATCCTTCCGCCTGACTGCAGTTTGTATTTATGCTCTTTTGGAAGAAAAGTGATTTTTGTTCTTTTATGTTCTGCGATAGCCGTTTCCTGAGCAAGCTGAATATCTTTTTGGAGCTGTTCTGTTTTTTGCCGCACGACAAGGTGGGTGCAGACCGGCGGAACCGTCGTGAACAAAACCGTCAGCAGGACGGACGCCAGGCTTAACACAATCAGGCTTTCAAGAAGGGTAAACCCATTTTCTGTCCGCCTGTTATTGTTCAACTGTAACTTCTCCGCCACTAATTAAGATCTGTTTACCATTCGGGCAGGCTGTATTCTTTTTGATATACCCCTCTGATTGTAAATCGTTCATATCCGGCATTTTACCTTCATGGTCGATTTCGTACGCCGTCACTTGGGCTTTCACCATATTCTGCAGTCCTTCACAGCCTTTACGCTGAATGCTTTGATTATGTTTTGTAACGTTAGGAATGGTGATTAAAAGCAGAATGGAAACGATAAATAAAACAATCAGCATTTCAATTAAAGTAAATCCATCTTGATTTTTCAGACGAAGCACTCCCTTACATTTGGTTCATCATCTGGTACATCGGCATCAGCATTGACATGTAGACAATTAAAATCATACCGGCCACAACACCGTAAATGACAGGCTGGAGAATGCCGGTATACTTCGCCGCGTTTTGTTCAAGACGCTCCATCATAAACTGGCTGTACGTATAAAGTTCGCGGTGAAGCCGGCCGTTTGCCTGTCCGTGGCTGACTGCAGCCGCAAGGTCTTTTTCATAGCACGGATGCCCGGAAAGAGCGGATTCTATGGTTTCTCCGGCTTTCAGACGTGTAATGAGCATCTCTGCTTCTTCACGATAAAAAGGCAGAAAAGATTGTTCTTTAAAAGCTGTTAAGCTGTCATAGATAGAAAGGCCGGATTTCAGAAGACTGCTGAGCTGTAAAGAGAAAAAGTAGCTGTTAAAAAGAACGGCCGCTTTTCCTAATAGGGGGATTTTCACAACAATCAGCATTTTATCTTGCGGGGATTTTTTCTTACATAAGAACCAAACGTACAAAAACAAGCAGAAAGCGGCGGACAGCGCCAGTGCGCAGGCTTCATGAAAATGCCGAAAAAACGCAAAGATCAAAGCAGTCGCACCGGATGTATTCATATTCATTGATTGATAAATCCCAGAAAACTGCGGAATGATTAAACTTTGCAGGATATAAAACATGACACAGACGGAAGATATTAAAAACATCGGATACCGGAGCATTTTTTTGATTTGATTCGTCTGCATGAGCTTTCTCTGTAACAAGTCGCCGCTTTGTTTCATCGCCCCCGGCAATTCCCCGTGTTTCTCAGCGAAATAGCAGATAGAGACGGCTTCTTTGTGAAAAGACAGTGCCTCAAGCACTTGGTAAAACGCATCACCTTCCCTCAGCCGGCGGATTCCGTCCGTCAGCTCTGCAAGCTGACGTTTATGCAGCTGGAGTTTCAGCAGTCTTAGCCCTTCAATCAGACTGTATCCTTTTTCCGTCATTTCACCGAGCCTTTTCAAAAAAGCCGCTTGATCCTTCAACGGCCAGGTTCGTTTAATCCGCTTCATGATACACCCACCGATCGTAATTGTCGGTCGTGACATAGCCGAGCGCGATTCCTTTTCTGATCAGCCTGCGGAGCGTCTGATATTGAAAATTGGCGTGCTCTCCCTTTGCTTCCTGAAAGCATTGGGTGAGGTTTTTCCCGTAGAGCAGTTCATAAATGCCCGCACGGCGTGTCTGCCTGTACATCCGGCAGTACACGGAACAGTTTTCCTCTTTGCAGAACGGACATGTTAAATCAACCAGACGCTGAGCGGCAATGGCAATGACGGTTTGTTCAATTTCTGTCATGTTCACGCCAAACTCCAGCAGCCTGTATATGGCGCCCTTAGCATCTCTTGTATGCAGGCTTGAAAGAACGAGGTGTCCCGTCATTGCCGCGCGGACTGCGATTTCAGCCGTCTCGGCATCCCTGATTTCCCCTAAGATGATCATATCGGGATCATGTCTTAAAATCGCTTTTAAACCGGCGGAATATGTGACTCCGGCTTTTTCATTCACCTGAACTTGCAGCACATCCTCATCTCTTGTTTCTACGGGGTCTTCAAGCGTGACAATCCGCCGGTTGAAATGCCGTTTTGCATAGTTGACAAGCGAGTAAAGAGTGGTCGTTTTTCCAGATCCGGTCGGGCCGGTAAACAGAAGCAGGCCGTGCGAATGCTTCAGAAAGGACAATAGTGCGGCGCCTGCCCCCCGAAATAAGGACAGTTTATCCAGAGGGGGAATCTGCTGCTTAGGCAAAAGCCTGATGACAAGACTTTCATCATTCATTGTCGGCAAGGTTGACATTCTCAAATGAACGGTTTCTGTCGGAAGCGGCAGAGACAATGACCCGTTTTGCGGCTTTCGTCTTTCTCCTATATCCATGGCCGATAAAAACTTGAAATGAGAAATAAGCCTTACACATTCCTCTTTTTTTAAGACTCTTTTTTTCACAAGAGCATGGCCGATGCGAAAATGAATGAAAGCATCCCTTTCTCTCGGCACAATGTGTATATCTGAAGCCCTTGCCGTATAGGCCTCGTTTATGATGTTCCTGCTGTATGTTTCAATATTTTTCACAAGACTTCCCTCCTTCCGCACGTATTGTAAATCAGATACACAAAAGCCGGCAAAGGAGAGATTATGCGTTTTACACTGTGTAAAACGCAAAAAAATAAAAAACAAGCCCCCTGACATTGATTTACCGAATGAAATCCGGAACCATTCGGCCATTTTCAGCCATCAAAAAAAGCAGGCGAATGCCTGCTCTTCTTAGCGTTTCTTTTCTTTCCGCAAATATTTTTTTTGATGCTCCCTCAAAATGTCCCCTGTCCAGCCTTTGTGCCGCAGATAAATATAAATCAGCAGGGTTGATACAATAATGAGCACGATGGAACAGATATACGCATATTTCCAATGAAGCTCCGGCATGTTATCAAAGTTCATCCCCCAGAGAGCTCCAAGCGCCGTCATCGGTGTAAAGAGTGTTGTAAAGATCGTCAAGGCTTTCACAATTTCATTTCCTCTTTGGGAGGTAATGACTTCCTCGGCGTGCAGCAGATTGCTCAATTCCTGATCAAACTCATTGATATATGTAATTCCTCTTTCCATCTTTTGATGAGCTCTGAGGTAATCTTTCTGCCTGTCATTTTTCGGAAGAAAAGCTTCTTTTAAAGCCATTTCTACTTTTTTAGCCCCCAGTGTAAGACCTTTCCAAATGAACAGCTCATGGCGCAGTTTATGCACATTTTCCAAGATTCCTTTGCTGTTGTCATCATGAATCTGCCATTTCAGCGTCCGCTGCTTGACTTCAAATTCATCCAGTCCGATCAGATAGGAATTCATCAGCTCTCCGAGTAAAACGAAAAAGCCTTCAATCGGATTTTCACAGGTTTGAATCTGCTGTGTGGCATGCTTTTCTTTTACACCGCGCAGCAGCGAAAAATCAAAATTAATTGTAAAAAAGAAGTCTCTCGTAATATAAAAGTGAAATACGGTATGGTTTTTTTCATCATCTAATCCTTGATGATAGATTAAAGAACCGAAAACCGCTTCATTATTCTGATCATTTGTATCTGAGCGCAGAAAGTTTATATGATTTTCATGTTCAAACCACTTTTCGCATTGCGGCCAGTGATTGTGATGGATCATTTTTTTCGCTTCTGTTTTTTCATGCGGACCGAGCTGGTACCACAGCCAGTCCGCACCCGAATGTACCTTCATCTCTTGTCATCCTCCAGTATCGCTTTCTTGTTTTATTACCGTAAATGAAGCAGGCTAAACCAGGTTCGATGTTTGAGCAGCCTTCTACAGTGGTATTATTCCGAAAAAAGGGAGGTGCAAGCCTTCCTTCGCGGAAGGCGTTACATTGTATATCATCAAACTATCTGCCATCGTACTATTTATTTTATTAACGGCGTGTTTTGTCGCCATAGAGTTTTCAATCGTTAAAGCAAGGCGCTCCCGCATTAATCAGCTCATTGAGGAAAATGTAAAAGGAGCAAAAGCAGCCAAGCATGTCATTACACACCTTGATGAATATTTATCGGCCTGCCAATTGGGTATCACCGTCACCGCTTTGGGAATCGGCTGGCTGGGTGAACCGACAGTCAAAGCAATGCTTCAGCCGTTATTTTTAAAGACCGGAGTTCACGAAGCGGTTGCCCAAGTCCTGTCATTGATCATCGCCTTTCTGCTGGTTACATATGTGAATGTCGTCATCGGCGAACTCGCCCCGAAAAGTTTTGCTATCCAAAAAGCCGAGCGGATTACACTTTTGTCTGCCAGACCGATGATTTTGTTTTATAAGTTAATGTTTCCGTTCATCTGGCTGCTCAATCATTCCGCCCGCCTGATTACAGCAATGTTCGGCTTGAAGCCTGCTTCCGAACATGAAATGGCTTATACGGAAGAGGAATTGCGGGTGCTCCTTGCCGAAAGCTATCGAAGCGGCATGATTAAAAAAAGCGAGCTGCATTACGTAAATAACATTTTTACATTTGATAAGCGCACTGCCAAAGAAATTATGGTGCCCCGGAATGAAATGGTGAGCCTGCCGTTAGACAGCGGATCGGGACATATGCTCCGGGACATTATCAAAACAAATAAATATACCCGGTATCCCGTAGTAAAAGGAGATAAAGATCATGTAGTCGGCATCATCAATATAAAAGAAGTTTTATTCAGATTCCTGTCAGAAGGAGCGGCGTTTACAAAACACGAACTCAGCCCTTACATCCAGCCGGCGATCCACGTGATTGAGACGATTCCGATTTATCAATTATTCGTTAAAATGCAGCGGGAACACGCCCATATGGCCATTCTCATTGATGAGTACGGCGGAACCGCGGGATTAGTAACGGCGGAAGATATCATTGAAGAGATCGTCGGCGAAATCCGCGACGAATTTGATACGGACGAAACACCTTCCGTTCAAAAGCTTGGGAAGAACCGCTATCTCCTGAACGCCAAATTGCTGATCAGTGACGTCAATGATGTACTCGGAACAGAGATTACGGCTGATCAAGTCGATACACTCGGGGGCTGGTTTCTTACTCAGCATATTGACGCGAAGCCCGGGAGCACCATTGATTTTGAAGGCTACACATTTACGGTAAAAGAAATCGACAGCCATCATATCATTACGATTGAAGCTGACAAAGCTGAATAGCTGAGGGAGAAATCCCTCCCGGCCATTCAGCTTTTTATCATCTTAATGATTCTTTTACGATAAATCCGTTTTTTGCCAGCGCTTTCGCCAGACTCTGCTCCGTTTTCACCTGAGAAAAATCAATGCCGAGCTTCACGACGGTCTGCGCGATTTCCGGCCTGATGCCTGAGATTGTCGTTTCTATGCCAAGAAGTTTTGTGCTGTCAATCACTTTAAAAATCTGATAAGCGACCATCGTATCCACAATCGGCACACCTGATATATCTAAAAATAAATAAGAAAGCCGGAGTGAAGAACATTGATCAAGCACCGATTCCAAAATCATTTTTGCCCGGTAGGTGTCAATTTCGCCGACGAGCGGCAAAATTCCAATACCGTCGGCAATCGGCATAATCGGCGCGCTTAGTTCGTTAATCATTTCTTTTTGGGCGTTTAATTGTGTAACCGTCACTTTATAATATTCCTCTGTAAATACTTCAATCATATGGTCAATTGCTTTGTTCAGCTTCTCTCCCCAATGGAATACCGCATTCGCCCCAGGCTTCTCAGACATTTTTTCACAGCATGTCTGTATGCGGTTCCAGACCAATCTCCGGAATTCTTTAAAGCTCGTGACGCTTTCATAGACCGGTACTTCATGGACGGCCCGGTCCCTTGCGAACTGAAGCGCCCATTTTGTCAGCTCCTCTTCCCCGCCGTCTTTTTCCGATAGAATGCCGGCAACGATTTCAATTAACAGACGGTGCTGCATTTCCGCTTTCTGATCGTCTGAAGGCCGCCCCGATTTTGGTATGAGCAGCCACTGGCGTGTGATTTCACCTGATTCTTCAATTAAGGTTCGAGATAATGTTTCGTTCAAATGTTTCACGGGTCTCCTCCATTCAAATTCCTTTGTATGTATAAATCGGCGCCGGACGCACATACTGTAATTACATCCGATGGGCTATAGCCAAGCGGTAAGGCAATGGACTTTGACTCCGTGATCGTTGGTTCGAATCCAGCTAGCCCAGTCCCGCAACCGCAAAAAACGAAGATTAGCTGATAAATTTTGATCAGCGGATCTTCGTTTTTCTCTTATGATACAGATTGATGTACCGTTTTTTTCTTCGTCAGCTTCATCAGTTCTCCCGGATTGTATCCGATAACGAGCTTATTGCGATCGATCAGAATCGGACGCCGCAGCAGTTTCGGCTTCTCAGTCAAAAGCTTCAGCACTTCATTTACAGTCATTTCTTCAATGTTCAGGTTGAGGTTTTTAAATGTTTGGCTTCTCGTCGCCAATATTTCATCAATTCCTTCGGTCGTTAATGATAAGATCTGCTTCAATTCATCAATTGTCGGTGTCTCCCTGAATAGATGGCGCTCTTGAAAGTCAACATTGTGGGCTTTTAACCAATGTTTCGTTTTTCGGCATGATGTGCAGCTCGGGTATGAATAAAAAATAAGTTCTTTCATTTTTAAAAATTCCTCCCTCGGATAATCCGTCTCTTTGTTAACATAAGTACCCTGAACTTTTTTTCATTAAACATATTTCAAAAAAATTTTTCGGATCTTTTTCAGAGAGCGGCATAAGATATAAAACACAGGGAAAGACATAAATTCCACAATAAATATAATCATGAAAATGTTTACATTTCGAGTGCCGATCTATTATAATAAACTTCAGATAGACTCTCGGGAGGGGATAAGGAATGAATCGCATGTTCCGGGTGTTAGGATTTTGGACGGGGATATTTGCAGTCATGTTTTTTTTAGGGGGCATGAAAGACGCTTCTCTTTTGTTTTTTGGACAGACGATCTTTTTCGTATTTCTTTCTTATTTGAATCTGACTGAGCGGATGTATATTTATATTTTCGGAGCTTACTTAACCGTATTTTTCGCCGGATTTACATATTACTCAATTTTTATTATGACACCGGGCGGCGGAACCCACTGACAGAAAAAGACAGACCGATTAGGTCTGTCTTTTTTCATTTACAGTGAAAAACCATTAATAAACGGGTTTCGCTCCTGCTCTGTCTGGATATCCGTTTCCGGCCCGTGTCCGCTTAATACAAGTGTATGTCCGGGAAGCGTGAGCAGTTTTTGATGAATGGAATCAAGCAATACGTTCTGACTTCCGCCGTGTAAATCAGTGCGGCCGATGCCTCCCTGAAAGAGCACATCACCTGAAATCACCAGATCCGCGTCCTTCACATAATAAGAAACGCTTCCCGGTGAATGTCCCGGCGTAAACAATGTCTCCAAATGGAAAGGCCCGATGTCCAATATGCCGTCGCCTTCAATCAGCCGTTCGGCGGGCCGTGCCGTTACGGCGATGCCCCGCAATATGCCTGATCCGTTTAAGGAAGAGTCCTCCAGCCACTTTTCTTCATTTTTGTGAAGATATACGGGAACATCCCATCTGTCTCTTACTTCGTCAAGCGCGCCGATATGGTCAAAATGAGCGTGCGTCAGTAAGATGGCCAACGGCTTCAGATTGTTTTCTTTTATGTAATTGTTGATTTTGTCCGCTTCCCCGCCCGGATCAAAAATAAGACAGGACTGATCCTCACTGACAAGAAAATACGCGTTTGCCTGAATCGGACCGGCCGGCATTCGTCTCCATTTCACTTTCATCACCTCTTTATGTATATGCCCTTATTATGAAGGTTTTCTGCGGAAGATTCAATGAATGCGGCCGGGAAAACGCTATCGACAAACAAAATGAAAACGGTTAAAATAAAATGGAAAGATTTTCAGGTTCCAATGACAAAGGAGGAGCATCATGTTACTTGTTGTAATCTTCGGCCTTGTCGCATTATTAGCTGTATTAGGAGTCCTGCGGGCTGTCAGACAGAGAAATATCCTGGGATTTTTGTTAGCCGCCGCCACGCTGGGCGTGTTTGGCTGGTTTACCGTAATGACCGTTGTAACCAGCGGCTATCCGACTGCACATTAAAAGCCTGTATCCAATGGATACAGGCTTATTTTTTATTGCTGCAAATGTTTGCTGACACTTTTGATTTTGCTCTCCAGCGTTGTTTCTTTATCACGTCTGTCATCAATGCGGATATTTGTCGCCACTCTGTGCAGCCCTTTTTGGAACGGAGCTTCGTGAATGTCCTGAATGACTGCGAATAAGTCGCTCAGCTCACCTTCAATCAACGTGTTCATCGGCGTGAGCTGAAATTTGATTTTGCCGGCAGCTTTGTAACCCTCCAAAATGTTTTGCACATCCGCTACATACTCACTGACGCTCGGTGTTTTTGTTCCGATCGGAATGATTGTCACATCTGCAATTGCCATTTGGTTCAAACTCCTTTTTCATTTGTTATGATTGGTTCTGTCATGCCTGTTTTCAGTGAAATCAGACGGTCATACGTAAAGCCGTATAAAGCGTATTCCCCGTTCGGAGAGATCTGAATCGGCTCCATTTCCGTGTTTTTGAGCACCGTCCGCTCCCGTTCGTCTCCTAAGTCAAAGCTGATCAGATTGTAAGAGCGGCCTTCAGGCTTAAATATGTAAAACCGCTTGTGTGTCTGATCGTAATCATATTCCATCGGCGCAAAGCTCTTATACTTTTCTTGGAGAGGAAAACGGTGTGTCACGGATGCCGGCTTTTGGAAAAGGAACTCGCCGTCTCCGTCCGATTGATCCGTTTGTCTGACGGCAATCGTCATGCCCGGGCGGGAATCGGCCCAGATGACGTGATGAAGCACTCTTTTTTCTTTTTTTGTCTGCAAGTCATAAGAATATAAAGGACCCTCTTCCTCCGTTTTTCCTTGCTTAATATATTGGAATTCATCAGTGGAGGTCCAATGGACAAAAGGGGCCTGAACGGGACTCTTTTTTAAAATGCCGTTTTTCATATCGGCCGTATAGGCTGTGAAGTCCCATGTTTCAGTAAAAACGGTAATCATCATTTGATACGGGTCATACGGATTCCAAGCCGTCTCCAGCTCATAAGAGTTAAAGGCTTTGTGATAAAGTCTTTTCCCCTGCTTGTTCATAAGCACAAGCTCAGTCTGACCGCTGCTTGTCACCTGTACGAGAATCAGCTGTTTTTTCCGGCTGATCTTTACATTGACAATATGGCCCTTTGTTTCATAGAGCCGTTCGGATTTTCCGCTGAAAAGATCATATTTCATCAGCTGATGATGTGCTGTATACAGGATCGTTCTGTTATCCAGCCATCCTTCCGTTTTCTCCGCTTCCTTTTTACTGAGCGGAACGATTTTCTGTTCTGCCGATTTTGCCGAAACGCCTGTGTCTTGCTGCTGATGAGATGGTTCACAGGCCGCTAAACACAGAACGAATGCGGACAGCAGAACACAAACCAAGTATCTCACCAGCCTTCCCTCCATTCTTTTCTATTGTCCCATATTTGTTTATGTAAACAAATGAGAAATTTCACAGATGTCTCAAAAAACAAGCGACCTCCACAAAATACCTTCCGTCGCTTGATAAATATCAGCAAACTGATGAAAAGGCAAAGGGTTTTTTCCCTTCCCGAGCTCAATGGTATAGCCCTCTTTTCCATACTGCTGTATAAACCAATCCCTAAAACCGGCATGGCTGTCAATGGTTTTAACGCCTTGATAGCAGTTTCCGCTTATCGCTTCAAACTCCCGAATCATCCGGGATGATTGCTCCGGTTCACATCCTTCGTATCCCCAATAAATCTCTTCTCCCTGCGTATGAAGCGCGATCAGCCTGTCAGGCGGCTGCTCCGTTATCAGCCGGTGCATCGCCTGCGCCTCCGGTTCAGTGAGCGGCGCCGTCCCCGGAAAATCACGGTATGAAGGGGCTTTCGGTTTGCGCCTCTGTTCAATATCCCAATTGGATGGGAAATGTTTATTTAAATCCACACCGTTTATATTCGCCTTCCATTCGCGGAAATCCGGGCGGTGCTCATTTAATTGATTAAGAAATTCATTTTTTTCTGATAAATCTTCACATCCGTAAAGTACGAGATCAACACCGTCGGGATTTACGAGCGGAACGAATGACAATGATGTCAGGCTGAATATATCAAGCGCAGAGTGCCCGAAAACAGTTTTATTTTCGCATAATGCCGCGCAATATTCTTTACACCATTTAAGCGCGACCGAGGTGGTGATCCATTCATTGGCATGAAATGAGGCGTTTACATGGACTTTTCTTTCAGCCGTATCCGCACCTATTTTCAGCTCATAAAGCGGCTTTCCCAATACGGAACTGCCGATTTTACGGCACGTGACAAACGGAAAGACATCCGTTATTTTCTCAATTTCTTCATAAACCGATTGGGAGCCGTACACCTTTTCTTCCTTCACCCATTGATCATCGGAAAGAATCCTTTCACAGTGCCGGATGTATCGCGAAAGCCCGCTCAGCGTCTCAAGCGGCGGACTCTCTGACTGCCCGCACACAGCAAAGCCGGGACAAAATAATTCATCGTTTTCCGCCGTTTTATCAGCGGCTTTCAACAGTTTTTCATCAATTGAAAGCACCTTTGCGATATCTTTCATATGCTGTTTCAATTCAGGTTTGACACGAATTCCCGCCATGTTCATCCCCCTTTTTTAAAAACTATATGACAGGGGAGATAAAAAAAGAAAGCCGCCCGCGATATGGGCAGGCAGACTTTCTTCAGCAGTTTTGATGTTTGAGCCATTCATTTTTGGCAATCCACGCCCCGCCGATGACTCCGGCGTCATTTCCAAGTGCCGCAATCGAAATATCGGCCGCTTCCGCAGAACGCGGGAACGCGGTGATTTTGAAGGTCTCTTCCACTTTTGACCGCAGGATTTCACCCGCTTTAGACACGCCTCCGCCGAGCACGATTTTCGTCGGGTTCATGGCGCTTGCCAGGTTTCCGAGCACGAGGCCTAAATGTTTTGCGACATAATCGACGACTTCAAGCGCTGTCTTATCCTGCTGTTTAGCCGCTTCGAACACGTCACGTGCCGTCAGATCATCCACTTGTAAGAGCGAAGAGTCGGAAACCGCCGCAAGCTTTTCTTTCGCGATGCGGACGATGCCTGTTGCGGACGCAATCGTTTCGATGCAGCCGGATTTTCCGCAGTTGCACGGAGCTCCTCCTTCCGGAATACTGCAAATATGACCGATTTCTCCGCCGGCCCCGTTTTTACCGTGAACGATTTCTCCGTTGACGATGATGCCTCCGCCGACTCCGGTTCCGAGCGTCACTAAAATGACATCTTTGGCCCCGTCACCTGCACCCTTCCACATTTCTCCGAGCGCCGCGATATTGGCATCGTTTTCAATGACGGCCGGAATACCCGTTTCCGCCTCGAGATGGTCTTTCAGCGGATAGTTTTTCCACCCCATATTTGTCGTCTCATAGACCATTCCCGTCGCCATTTCCACGGGTCCGGGCGCTCCCATTCCGATCCATTTTACGATCCGTTTCGGCTTGTTCAGTTCTTCCAGCTTCTGGTCAAGCGCTTTGGCGATCGTGACCGTAATTGTATTTCCTGATTTATCGGTCGGAACTTCCCATTTATGCTGAATTTCACCGTACATGTTGATAAAGGCCAGCTTGATGGTTGTTCCGCCAAGATCAATCCCCGCAAACCATGTATCTTCCATAATAATCTCCTTTTCTTATTAAAATCCTGCTGTGTTATCTGCCTTTGATCCGCTCCGATTCTCTCTGAAGAACTCCGGCGGCTTTTTGCCATAATTCTCTTTCAATCACGTTTGACAAGTACATTTCCTTTAATTCATCTTTCATAAAGTCAATTTCGGCTTGTCTGTCACCGAAATAAACGATATGTCCGAATGACTTAAACAGCTGCTGCACGTCATAAAATGAATTCATCTTCTTCACCATTTCTATTCTTCTTAGTATAAGCGTATTTCATCACTGATCCGGGCGTCAAGCAAAAAACGATTGGAGAAAATATCCTTGTATTATTTTCATAAATTGTATATTCAAAATTGTAAAAAAACACTCATTTATGCGTTTTTCTGTTACAATACTTTCGTGCCCAAAAGCACAAAAGGATTAAAGTTTGATGGGGTGTTGTTTTGAAACAAGAAAAAAGGCTGACGTTCATCTCAGCCATCAGTTTATTTGTCTTGATGTTAGCAGTCATTATTTCCTGCCTGTTTTTCTTTCATACAGAGCCGCATATGCCGCTGTTCTTTTGCGTCATTATTCTGTCTCTGGCAGGTTTGTGGCTCGGTTTCTCGTGGGACAGTCTTGAAAAAGGAATTGTCAGCGGATTGAAAAACGGTGTGCAGCCGATTATCGTGCTGGCTTTGATCGGTGTGCTGATCGGCGCCTGGATGTACAGCGGCGCCATTCCCACCGTCACCGTTTACGCTTTGTCAATTATACAGCCGAGTCAGCTGCTTTTGACCGCATTATTTTCCTGCATGATTATCAGCACGCTTGTCGGCTCAAGTCTGACAACTGTCAGTACAATCGGCGTCGCGCTGTTAGGGGTAGCAAGCGCGGCGGGAGTTCCGCTCGAATGGACGGCGGGAGCAGTCATTTGCGGGGCTTGTTTCGGTGATAAAATGTCACCGATGTCCGACACGACGAATTTTGCCGCCGGAATCGGCGAAATTCCGATTTTTAAGCATATTCGCCATATGATGGGCACTACCGTTCCGGCACTGCTGATCACGATTGTTCTTTTTTATATTCTCGGTTCATCGGTTTCAATAAATGCCGCTTCAACGCAAAATATTGAGGCGGTCATTTCCGGAATAAAAGAGGCCGTTCACGTTACGCCTTGGTCGCTTCTTTCACCTCTGTTGGTGATCATTTTAGCTGTGAGACGGGTTTCCGTGATTCCGGTGCTTACCGCCGGTATTATTTCCGCAGGGCTTCTGACTGCTGTTTTTATTCCTGACAGCAGCATTCAAGGATTTATATCCGCCCTGCAAAGCGGGACGGCGTTTAAAACCGGCGACCAGGCTGTGGCCAGCATTATCAACAGAGGCGGGCTCCAATCGATGATGGGATCAGTCTCTCTGATCATGATCGCCTTTGCGCTCGGCGGCCTGATGGAAAAAACGGGCCTGATCGCGGCGCTGCTTCAAGGATTGATAAAAGGCGTGCATACGAAAGGACGTCTTGTCATGGCGACCGTCTTCTCAAGTATAGGCGTAAACCTTGCGACAGGTGAGCAGTATTTGTCGATCTTAATTCCGGGCCAATCTTATAAACCTTTATATGACAAGCTCAGCATTAAGCGGATTCACCTTGCGCGGTCGCTTGAGGACGGCGGAACATTGATCAACCCGCTGATTCCCTGGGGAGTAAGCGGCGCTTTTATGGCAAGCGCATTAGGGGTTTCCGTCATCGACTACCTGCCGTTTACCTTTTTCCTGTACATTTCTCCTATGATCTCAATTCTGCTCGGTTTCCTGAAAAAAAGCTGACAATACGAGAAAACCTGCCGTTTTTTACCGGCAGGTTTTCTTATGCAAAAAATCCCGCTGAAAAACGGGATTTGTTTAAAATGCCTGCTGAAAAACGGGATTTGTTTAAAATGCCTGCTGAATGAATTTGTTTCTGATAAACGGTATTTTTAAAAAGAAATGAATGAATGACCGTCTGATCCCCGGCTGGCTGAGCACGCTGTTCATCAGACGGTAGCGGTTTTGGTAAACGGCTAAAACAGATACGGCGCATAATGAGTAGATCAACAATTTTTTCATCTTATCCCTCCTGCCCCTATCGTTTGTCAAACAGCGAGAATTATTCCGGTGCAAGAAGTTTTTTATGCGATTAAGCGATGGTTTCAGATTCAGTCACGATCATATCGACCGGAATATCGTGGGGCATGCGGGGAATGCGGTCTGTCAGCTGGCAGTCAAAGAGAAGCGACACGGTACGGCCTTTATAACCGGAGAGGTACCGATCATAATATCCTCCGCCGTATCCGATTCTGAAGCCTTCCCGGTCAAAAGCCACGCCGGGCACAATCACAAGGTCAATGTCTTTTTGGGCGGCTTTTTCCGTCAGGCTCTCGATCGGTTCACTGAGGCCCGCATATACGGTTTCCAGCTGATCATACGCAGAAAATGTACGGAACTCCATCGCTCCCGTCTGCGGAAAGCATTTTGGGATACAGACTTGTTTTTTCTCTTTCCAGGCCTGTTCAATAATCGGCCGTGTCGGAATTTCCAGGCGTGTCGAGATGGTAACGGCGATCACGCGGGCCTGTTTCCATTCTTTTAAAGAAAACAGCGTTTCACGCATGCTGCGGCATTTTTTCTCCCTTTCACTTTCTGTCATGTCAGAAAGCTTTGCTTTTATATCGGTTCTGATTTGTGCTTTCACGTTTCTCAAACCTCCCAGAAAGACAAAAAAGCCAGAACTTTATTGAAAGCTCCAGCTTTTTCCGCTGTTTTAAACAGCTTATTTTGTTTCACGGTGTAACGTAGATTTTTTATCACGTGGGCAATATTTTTTAAATTCAACGCGGTCCGGATTGTTGCGTTTGTTCTTTTTAGAAATATAGTTACGCTCACCACATTCAGTGCAAGCCAAAGTAATATTAACGCGCATTATTTTCCCTCCAAACTAAATATCATTTACTTATTCAGACTTATATATAATACCACTATAATGGACGGAATGCTAGAGTGATTTACATGAAATGTTGTTTAAGTGCAGAAAATATCAGTTTACGCTTCTGATCCTCTGAATGAGCCTGCGTCAGATGAAGGGAAAATATGACGAAACAGGACAAAAAAGGACTTTCTGATACGAAATCTATAGAGAAATAACCGTTTGCTCCCCGAATAAAAAAGATTTCCCGACAAAATTCCGTTTTTTTCTCTATTTCCTTTAGAATGGCGGCGTTTTATGGTATAAAAAAGAAGGGCAAATTAATAATAGAAGGTGATGAAACGTGGAAATTGCTATTATTGCGTTGTTTATCGTCAGTATAGCGCTTATTGCATTCTCATATTCTCAAAGAGATCCGATGAAAGACGTGGAACAGGAGCTTGAAACGCTTCAGCTTTCCGCCATGCAGGAAATTTACAAGTTGAAAAAGAAAATGACGGTGCTTGAAGAAGAATTGCTGGAAACCAACCTCGTGATCCGCAAAGCCAAAAGCAGCGGCATTAACCAAAAAATCGCCAAACAAATCATTTCAAAATATAACAACGGAATGTCTGCGGAAGCCATCGCAAAAGCGGAGCACGTGTCTGTCGAGGACGTCAATACCATTATTAAAGATAATGAGAAGGTGCTCGTATGACAAAACGGGGCATTCAGGCTTTTGCAGCAGGCATGATTTTAGCGACGGCCGTTCTCGCCGCTGTCTTCTATTTGACTGACCATGACCAGGCAGCCGCCGTTAAAACCGAAAAAACAGCATTGACAGAAAAAGAAGTAAACAGCTACCTCGACGATCAGCAAAAAGTCTCCGTCAACCGGGATGACTATCAAAAACTTCTTGATTCTAAAGAAAAAGCGTTAAACAACGACCAAAACACAGACGACAAAAAGAAAAAAGTAACATACAAACTGACGATTAAAAACGGAATGAGCACTGCTGATGTGTCATCCATTCTTGAAAAAGAAGGGATTATTCCTTCAGCGAAGGACTTTAATGATTACGTCATTGACGCAGGCTACCATAAAGAAATCCGCGCCGGCCATTTCAAAGTCGACTCAGATATGAGCTTTAAAAAAATCGTCAAAACATTAACCCGCTAAAAAAGCTTGCAGGCATCGTCCATTCAGATGGATACGGCCGGCAGGCTTTTTTAATAAGCAATATAAAACGGACCCGATCAATGGCCGGGCCCGTTTTTTTCATCCGAATTTTCCGGTGATATAATCATGTGTTTTTTGATGATCCGGCTGAGAAAATATTTTGTCCGTATCCCCCCACTCTACCAGTTCGCCCATATAGAAAAACGCGGTTTGATCAGAGACCCTCGCAGCCTGCTGCATGTTGTGCGTCACAATGACGATTGTATACTTTTCTTTCAATGTCAAAATCAGCTCTTCTATTTTCCGCGTGGATACGGGGTCGAGAGCGGACGTCGGTTCATCCATCAGAAGGACGTCCGGTTTGGTGGCGAGCGCCCTTGCGATGCACAGCCGCTGCTGCTGACCGCCTGACAGTGAAAGCGCCTGCTGGTGAAGGCGATCTTTCACTTCATCCCAGAGCGCAGCTGCCTTTAAAGATTCCTCGGCGATTTCAAGCAGTTTCTTTTTATTTTTTTCGCCGTGAATTCTCGGACCGTACACGACATTCTCAAATATTGACTGCGGAAACGGATTGCCTTTTTGAAACACCATACCGATTTGTTTTCTTACTTCTGCCGCATCCGTCTTTTCTTTCAGCAGATTGCGCCCGTTATAGATCATGTCGCCTGTCACTTTGACATTCGGAGCCATTTGCAGCATTAAGTTTAATGTTTTAATAAAAGTGGATTTCCCGCAGCCGGACGGACCGATGATCGCAGTTACCTTCCGCTCCTCAAAACCGATCGTAATGTCTTTTAAAGCCTGATGAGCTCCGTACCATACGTTCATGCCGTAAATATCAAATAAATTCTGTGTGTGCACCGCTTCCTTCACAAGGCTCACAGTCCTTCCCCCTATCCGAACTTTCCGTTAATGTAGTCATCTGTCTTTTGCGCTTTAGGACTCGTAAAAATTTGTTCTGTCTGCCCGTATTCCACCACTTCCCCGTTTAAAAAGAAAGCCGTTCGGTCAGACACCCTCAGCGCCTGCTGCATGTTATGCGTAACGATAATAATCGAATAATCTTTTTTCAGTTCTGTCAAAAGCGTCTCGATTCTGGCGTTTGAAATAGGGTCCAGAGCTGAAGCCGGTTCATCTAAAAGAAGCACGGCAGGTTTCATCGCAAGCGTACGGGCGATGCAAAGGCGCTGCTGCTGGCCGCCTGATAACGAAAGAGCCGATGAATGAAGCCGGTCTTTGACTTCATCCCAAAGCGCAGCCTTCGTTAAGCTTTCCTCGACCGCATCATCCAAAACGGCTTTCCTGCGTTCACCCGCATACTTCAGCGCATGTGTGATGTTATTGTAAATGGATTTCGGAAACGGATTCGGTTTTTGAAACACCATACCGATCTCCCGTCTGAGAGACACGACATTAATCGCTTCCCCCAAAATATTCAGCCCTTCATAAAGGATCTCTCCCTCGCTTCTTGCCGAAGGAATGGCATCGTTCATTCTGTTAATCTGTCTCAAAAATGTTGATTTCCCGCAGCCGGACGGACCGATCAGAGCCGTCACCGCATGTTTTTCAATATCCATGTTTACATCTTTAACCGCTTGTTTGTCACCGTAATAAATTGATAAATGCTTCACTTCCAAAATTGAAGACTCCGGCGAACGCTTTGTCTGTTCCGCATGTTCCCTGATGATGTGATCAATCATGTTTTCGCCTCTTTCCGATTAGTTTGCCGTAAGCTTTTTATAAATGACAGATCCGAGCCATCTTGCACAAAGGTTAAACAAGAGCACCGAAATCACCAGCACCGCCGAGCCGCCGTTTGCAATCGCTTCGGCGTCAGGGATGATTCCCTGCGTATTGACACTCCATATATGAACCGCCAGCGTCTCAGCCGGCCTGAAAATGTTGAAAGGAGATGATTCAGAAAACGGGTTCAAATCCGTAAAATTCAGCCGCGGCGTTGTCAGTCCCGCTGTAAATAACAATGCGGCCGCTTCTCCGAATACTCTTCCTGATGCGAGAATGGCTCCGGTTAAAATCGAAGGAATCGCACTCGGAATCAGCACCGTTTTGACGGTATGCCATCTCGATACACCTAAAGCGAGAGAAGCTTCTTTCAGCTCCTTAGGAACTGCAGTGAGCGCGCCTTCTGTCACCCGGACCATAACGGGAAGGTTAAAGACGGTTAATGCGAGCGCGCCTCCGATAATCGTGTAGCCCCATCCGGTCAGGTTGACAAACATCAGCATGCCGAACATCCCGATGACAATGGACGGAAGCGAAGACAGCACCTCAATACACGTTCTGATAAAATCAGTGATTTTATTTTGGGGCGCATATTCAGCCATAAAGACGCCGCCCCCCACACCAAGCGGTATCGTGATCAGCATGGTGATAAACAGAATGTAAAAGGAGTTAAAAAGCTGATCCCGTATTCCGCCGCCTGACGCAATGGCGCTCGATTTTGACGTAAGAAAATGCAAGGAGATTTCAGAGACGCCGTGAATAAGAATGTACAAAAACAATCCTGCCAAAATCGCCGCGATTACAGCGGCGCATAACCCGAATACACCGGTGGCCAATTTATCCGTTATTTTCCGGTTCATTACACTTTCCTCCTAGATGACAAGTAGCGTATGAGCAATATAAACAGAAACGACATGATGAGAAGAACGAGCCCCATAGACCATAACGTATTATTTTCAATACTGCCGTATGTGGTATGGCCCATGTTTAACGTAATAATCGTCGTTAATGTTCCCGCCGTATCAAGCAGGCTTTCCGGCAGAAGCTTTGTATTTCCGATAACCATCTGTACGGCGAGTGCTTCTCCGAACGCTCTTGCCATCCCGAGCACGACAGCGGTCAGCAATGTCGGAAACGCCGCCGGGATAAGCACCTTTCTGATTGTCTGCCACCTCGTCGCACCAAGCGCATATGAACCGTCGCGAAGGTGTTTCGGAAGTGACGCAAGCGCATCAGCGGAAATCGATGTAACAGTCGGCAGAATCATTACCGAGAGTACGATCGTCCCCGCCAGAAGGCTGTGACCCGTTCCGCTTGATTTAAAAGAGCCGATAAACGGAACCAATACTGTAAGACCTATGAATCCATAAACGACGGACGGAATGCCGACAAGCAGCTCAATTACCGGCTGCAGCACCTTTTTTCCCCAAGTCGGCGCAATTTCCGTCATAAACACGGCACCCGCAATACCGAGGGGCGCTGCGATCAAAGCGGACAGAACCGTGACCGCAAATGATCCGAAAATAAAAGGCAGCGCGCCGAACTCAGGTTTTGCCTGGGTTGGATTCCAATTCAGACTTGTTAAGAACTCAATCGGGCTTACACCATTTACAAAAAAAGATTGCAGCCCCTTTATGCCGAGAAAAATTGTGATCGCCGCTGATGCCGCAATGATAATCGCGGCACACACAGACACAATCACCCTTCCGCGGACTTCATCCAATTGCCTGTTTTGTTTTGAGCTTATTAAGCGTTCGCTTACAGACTCTTTTTCTCTGTGATTTATCATTTGTTTACACTCCTATAAGGAAGAAGAGGCGGGGAGCCCGCCCTCCCCTCAGCTTTGCTTGCCGTTTGCGTCACGTGTGACTTTCATATCAGAGATCGGAATGTAGCCTTGATCTTTTACGATACTTTTCTGTACTTCATCGCTGTTCATATAGTCAAGAAACGTTTTTGTAAGGCCTGACGCTTCACCTTTCGTATAAGAGTGCTCGTAAGCCCAAATCGGATACTCGCCTGTGACGACGTTTTTCTCTTCCGGTTTGATGCCTCCGATCGATAAAGGCGTTACTTTGTCATCGTTTATATAAGAGAATGCCAGATAACCGATAGCTCCCGGCGTTTCCGCAATGATTTTTTTGACTGTATTGGAGGAATCCTCTGTAATGCCCTCAGCAGGATCTGCTCCGTCAAGCGCATATTTGACGAACGTAGCGCGTGTTCCTGATGAATCAGGACGGTTCACGAGTGTAATTTTTTGATCTTTACCGCCAAGCTCTTTCCAGTTTTTAATTTTACCTGTAAAGACGTCTGTCAGCTGTTTTTTGGTTATATCCTTTACGCCCGCACCGGGGTTGACCGCAGCCGCCATCGCCACTACCGCTACTCGGTGGTCTTTTAGGGCTTTTGCATCAATGCCTTCTTTTTCTTCAGCAAAGACATCTGAGTTGCCGATTTGCACTGCCCCTTCAGACACTTGCGAAAGACCTGTTCCTGAACCTCCCGCTTGCACCTGCACATCAGCATCCGGATGCTTTTCCATAAACTTTTCCGCCGCTGCCAGTACTAACGGCTGCATGGCTGATGAACCAGAAATGGTTAAAGAACCTGATGCTTTTTTATCCTCACTTGCAGATTGACTGTCTGTCTTGCCGCTTTCCTTTGCATTTCCGCATGCTGCAGCAACAATCATAACAGCAGCCATCAGAAGCATAAGCATCCATTTGTTTTTTTTCATTTCCTGAATTCCCCCTGCATTTAATGTGTAATTTGTCCTACACGTATAGAGTAAAGGGTTCTTGTAAAATGCGTATAAATCAAGTGTTAAGGTTTTGTAAATCCGGATGTTTTTTTGTATAAAAAAAACGCTCACAAGTTGTGAGCGTTTTTCTATTAGTTGTTTGTATTGCCGTTTTCAGCGTCTTCCTGAATTTTATCTTCGTTTTTCTGCTTCGTATTATTATCTTCTTGTTTCTTTTTCAGCTCAAAGTATTTGTCCAGAGCTGCTTCCCCTATGTCGTTAGTTATAGAATACCTGTCATTATAATCTTCATAAGCCCATGGAACCACTACCGAAATAGCAACTTCAGGATGATCTGCAGGAGCATAAGCCACCAAGGTTGTGTTATAAGTATAAGCACCAGTTCTTGATTTTATAGGTCCGTCATAGAAAGCTTGTGCTGTTCCAGTTTTACCGGCAGGGTTATAACTTTTATTAGCAAAATTTGCTCTCGCAGTCCCTTGAGCTCCATTCATAACAAGTTTAAAACCTTGTTGAACACGTTTAATTTCACTTTCCGTCATATCAAGACGGTTCATCACTTCCGGATTAACAGATTCAACGACGGCCCCGATACCTTTTTTTGAAGGTTTTCTTACTTCTTTCACGACTTGGGGCTTCATACGATAGCCACCATTAGCAATGGTCGATACATACTGAGCCATTTGAAGCGGAGTGTATGTGTCATATTGGCCAATCGCAAAATCAAGCAAGAAACCTGACTGCCTTTTAGTTCCCACATATCCTGTAGCTTCGTTAGGCAGATCAATTCCTGTTTTTACCCCTAAACCGAATTCACTGAAGTAATAACGAAATTTATCAAATGCGCTGTAATCAAGCGGCAGTGAATGTCCTGATATATATTTACCCTTACCAATTGCAATTGCCGTTTTGAACATATAAACGTTAGATGAACGCTCAAGTGCAGTTAAATCATTTATTGGCCCCATTACACTTACCGATTTTTTAGGAGGAGAGCCTTTAATATTTAAAACTTCATCCGTAAATATATTTCCGATTTTAATAGCACCTGTTTGATAACCTGTTAACAGTGTTGCCCCTTTTACAGCTGAGCCCATGTTGTAAGAGGAAGTCATTGTTCCTAGTGCATAATCGTCAATTTTATATTTGCCGTCTACTTGTTTAATCTGTTTACCCGCCATTGTAAGCACTTCTCCATTACGGGGATCCATCATTACGACAAATGCTCTGTCAAGCAACTGTGTACTCGGTCTTGCCTTTGCAGCCCTTAAATTTTTCTCAATAATTTTTTCAACGTCTTTTTGCAATTCGGTATCTATAGTAAGCACTAAATCATCCCCGGCTTTACCTTTTGATACCGTTTCTGTATCTGTTACGTTTCCAGAGGAATCTGTCACATTTCTCACTTTCTCTTTTTGGCCCTGCAGCAGATTTTCATATTGATACTCTAAATAACTTTTTCCTACTCTGTCATTCCTGCTGTAGCCGAGTGACAAATAATGCTCAAGAAGATTTGAAGGAAGTCCCTCATTGGAGCTCGAGACACTGCCGAGAACTGATTTTAACAACCCTTTATTTGGATAAGACCGTTCCCAGTCAGACGTCACGTCAACCCCCGGCAGTTCATCTAAATGTTCGCTGACGACGGCCATTTCTTTTGCCGACACGCCTTCATTTTTGATGTATTGAGGCGTCAGGGAGTATCCTGAATCCATCTGTCTTTTGATCGCAAGGATCTGCATGTCTTTTGAAGTGAGCTCATTCAGCTGTTTGTCTGTGATGCGTTTCAGCTGAAGCTGATATAAATCATCGTCAGACAGTTTTTTGTCTTCAGCTTTTTGGTTTTCTTCAGCCGTAATCAGTTTTTTCGCTTCATCAGGCCTCGTTAACATCCAATAGTCTTTTTTATCCCGCTCAGTCACCTTTTTGGTGCTTACCTTAATCATACCCGCCAGTTTTTTTGCGATTTTTAAACGCTGCGCCTGGGTGGTTGAGGCTGAACGTGTATATGTAATCGCATTTAATGCTTTATTCGTTACGATGGGATTTAGGTTCCGGTCGTAAATTTTCCCTCTCGGAACCGCCGTGCTGACATCAGACTCCTCTTGCTTATTAGCGGCGTTTTTATAATCATCACCCTGAACGATCTGCTTGATGCCAAGCTCGACGATAATCCAAGTGAAAATAAGAAACGCAACCAAAAACAAAAAATTAAGCCGGATCGGCAGTGATTTTTTCTTTTCTTTGTTTACAGCTATTTTCTTTTTATTTCTCCTCATGACATCACCTTTTCTTATTTACAGAAAGAAATGACACCTTCTGTTCAGGTGCCATTTTTCATTCTAAAGGTTTTTTCGATATTTTTCTACAGATAACCCTTTTATCTTTCTCCTTTTATAAAATTCGGTTCCGCCGCCTGTTTTTGTCGGTCTTCTTCTACTGTTTCATCAGAAGTTTCCGTATCCAGTTTGATGTCTTTTATAAAGTAATAAATCAGCGGATGCCCGGCTCCGAGCAGCACGAGCGCCGCCGGTATCCCCACTTTTTCCTTGAATAATGTAACGATTACAAGGAAACAAAGGATGGAAACGATCCGGCCCGCATTTAAAAATAACTCCCTGAGCACAATGTATTCAATTCTGGCTTTTCTGGCAAGCCGCGCCCGGCCTATCACATCATATGTAAGCGAGACATACGGCACGAGCAGAACTGGATAGCCGATCGCAATAAACACTCCGTACAAAAGGAGCGTCGTGAAGCTCATTTTAAAAATAATGAGAAACAGAGCGCCGTACAAGATCAATCCGCCGATAAGAATCGCCTTTTTCCGCGCTCTTTTTTTGATGAGCCTTGATGCAAAATAATAGGCAAAAAAAGAAACCGCGGAATTGACGAGGCCGAATGTTCCGAGCGCCAGCTCACTGTTTGTCGCAATGAATACAAATACGCTGATTAAAAAAACAAAAATCCCTTCTCTCAAGCCTTGAAAAAAGTGCGCGTTGGTAATCCGGCGCCAATTCAGATTCGTGTGGCGCTCATCAAAAACTTTTTTCAGCATAAACCGGCCTTTCGACTCCCTCCGCTTCAGAAAAAAGCTCATGACCACGGCAAGGGCAAATAAACCGAGCGACAGGCTGAAAATGATTGTATAACCCGTATTGTTTTCAAGTCTTGAAATGACATATCCGGCCACAATCGGACCGATCATGCCCGCCGATGAAGACAAAATGCCTAAAAACCCGTTAAAAAAATCTCTCGTTTCCGGTTCCGTGATTTCGAAAGTCAGCACATTAAAAGCCAGCCAGTAAAAGCCGTATCCAACTCCGAGCACGGCCCCTATCAAAACGAGACGGGAAGCCGCAGTTTCTCCGGCAAGCAGCACACTTAAATAAAAAGCGGCCAAAAAGATAACGCCGAACCTTAGAATAAACACTCTGTCAATTTTTTTAGCCAGCCGGCCCGCCAGCAGAAAGGTAACCGGCTGCATCGTCACGACCGACAAATTGTATATGGCCAAATCAATAAATTTTCCCGACTGCTTCCACAAATACACGTTGACAAATGTATTTGACAGCGCGATGCCCAATGAGTAAAGGCCGCCAATCGTCAATAACAGCAGCAGCCCTTTATTTATTTCGATGTCGCCGATAATTTTTTTTATTTTGCTCATCATTGACTCCCCTTTACTACACATTAGTTTGTCTCACTCAAACTGAGATATGTAAGAGGAATCAAAGTCAATAAAAAAACAAGGTCTCCCGCGGGAGACCTTGTGATCATTCAACTCAATTATTTTGCTTCGCTGTAAAGACGGGCAACTTCATCCCAGTTCACAACATTCCAGAAAGCTGAAATGTAATCAGGACGGCGGTTTTGGTAGTTCAGGTAGTACGCGTGCTCCCAAACATCAAGACCGAGAACAGGTGTTTTACCCTCTGAAAGCGGTGAATCTTGGTTTGGCGTGCTTGTAATTTCAAGTTTGCCGTTGTTTACAACGAGCCAAGCCCAGCCTGAACCGAAACGGCCTGCAGCTGCTGCGGCGAATTTTTCTTTAAATTGATCGAAGCTTCCGAACGTGCTTTTGATCTCTTCAGCAAGCTCACCAGTCGGTTCGCCTCCGCCGTTCGGAGATAAAAGAGTCCAGAATAAAGAGTGGTTTGCATGTCCGCCGCCATTGTTGCGGACTGCCGTGCGGATGTCCTCCGGCACTGCGTTCAAATCAGCAACAAGCTCATCTACAGATTTCTCTGCAAGCGCTGATCCTTCAATCGCTTTGTTGAGGTTTGTCACGTATGTGTTATGGTGCTTCGTATGGTGAATCGTCATCGTTTCCTTATCGATATGCGGTTCTAAAGCATCATAAGCGTAAGGCAATTCTGGAAGTTTGTAAGCCATAATTTTTTCCTCCTTTAAATATATGTACTGAAATGCCGCTTAACGCGAACTTTTCTAATCTCAATGTAACAAAAGAAAGCGTGGTAATCAATGAAAAAGCTCACAATCCGGCGATTCCAGCAGACATATTACACTTTATCCGTTCACGGCCGAAATTAAACCTTTCTAAAGCACCGTCCATAAGAAATATCCGATCATAAAGAGCTGAATGACGCCTTTTGCCGCCACGCTTGTTAAAAAGCCGATTAACGAGCCGAGCCCCACTTTTGCCGCGGACTTGATATCCTTTTGATGAACAAACACCTCAGCGCAGAGAGCACCGATAAACGGGCCTAATATAATGCCTGCCACGGGAATAACGAAGGGCCCGATCAATAATCCGATCGTGCTTCCCCAGATTGCCGCCCTGCTTCCTCCGTACCTTTTAACGCCAAGTAAATTTGACACATAGTCAGCGGCGAATAAAACGGCCGCAAATACCGCCTCAATGAGCCAAAACAGGTAAGAATAAGGACTGAAGGAAAACAAAAATCCGTAGAGAAGAAAACCGGCCACAATAAAAATAACGCTTGGAATCACCGGATATACAAGCCCGATAAAAGCAATGACGAAGACCGCAATGATCATCAGCCAATACAAAACACTCATGACAAAAACACCCTCCTTTGTTTTGCGGGCGATCACCGCTTCCCGCTTTATCTTATTATGTATGATTCCTTATCACCGCTTTAAATACTCTCACTTGTGTTCATCCCCTGTGAACGATACAATAAGCAACATATACCAGTTTAGGCTAGGAAGTGAAGATGTTGAACATATTTACGGCTTTATTGAAAAGTACATACTCTCCGGCAGATATTGCAAAAACACGGTTTCAGGGGATAGGAAAAGCGATCCTTTATGTATTTTTGCTGTCTGTCCTTTTTACGCTGCCAAGCGCTTATTACCTTTGCTCCGGCACCGTAAACTCAATGAACGGTTTCAAAACCGTGTTAAAGAAAGATTTCCCTGATTTCAGCATTTCAAACGGAGAATTGCAGACGAAAGCGTCCGCCTCTAAGGAAACGGAAGCGAACGGGTTCGTCATCGTGTTTGATCCGACGGATGCTTACGGCGCTAAACAAATAGCGGCGAAACAAAATGCGATCGGCATTTTGAAAAATAAAATGGTGCTTGCTGTAGACGGACAGGCGACAGAAATGAATTATTCGCTGATGCCTGCTGATATCACAAAAAAAGAAATCATATCAGCATTAAACCAAAATAAAACAATGATCGTCACCGTCCTGTCCGTTTTGCTGTTCATCATGACAGCGGCCGGAAAATTCATTGAAGTATCATTTCTCGCCGTCATCGGCCTGATATTGAAAAATGCGCAAAGAAAGACATTGAATTACCAGCAGCTCTGGAAGCTTTCGGCTTATTCCATTACACTTTCGACCATATTCTTTACGATCATGCGCGCGCTTGTTATTACGGTGCCGAGTGAATTTTTAGTGAATTGGTTTGTAAACTTTATCATCCTTTTCCTCGTCTTAAAAGAGATACCGCCAAGAAAAACAGCTGTGTAACAAAGACTGCCCCCGGCGGTCTTCTTTTTTGTCATGAACAAAATGGGACAAGCATACAATGAAGTAAAAATGTATGCGGGAGGCGGTTGGAATGAAGCGGCTTACTTTTGTATTCGGCAGTTTATTTGTGATATTCATTATCTTTTACGATCTTAAAATCGGCACGATCCCTTCTCAAGACCTTCCGGCATACGCAGCGGCGGCGCAGCCAGCCCAACAGGAAGCTTCATACAGAACGGTTACGGTCAAAAAAGGCGATACGGTGATGTCGATAGTCGGCGCACATAAAGCGCCAGATGATATTGCACAAGATTTTGAAGCGCTGAATCCGAATGTAAAAGCAAACGCCATTCAGGCAGGCACCGCTTATAAATTCCCCGTCTACCGCAATTAAACGTTAATTTCTTGTCAGTTCGGCAAATACACTGTTACAATATAACATGTAAATAGAAGTTGCCTGACATGTAAAAGGCTCAGCCTGCAAAAGCGGTAACTACAATTAAGGAGCGATTGACAAGTGAGTGAAATCACACATCGTACAAAAACGCGTCCCGTCAAAGTGGGACCTTTAACAATAGGCGGAAATAACGAAGTCGTCATTCAGAGTATGACGACGACCAAAACACACGACGTAGAAGCAACAGTTGCGGAAATCAACCGTTTAGCCGAAGCCGGCTGCCAAATTGTCCGGGTGGCATGTCCGGACGAACGCGCCGCTAACGCGATTGCCGACATCAAAAAACAAATTTCCATCCCTCTCGTTGTCGATATTCATTTTGACTACAAGCTTGCATTAAAAGCAATTGAGGGCGGCGCCGACAAAATCAGAATCAACCCGGGTAACATCGGCCGCCGCGAAAAAGTGGAAGCCGTCGTAAAAGCGGCGAAAGAAAAAGGAATTCCGATCCGGATCGGCGTAAACGCGGGTTCTTTGGAAAAACGCATTTTAGAAAAATACGGCTATCCGACTGCTGACGGAATGGTTGAGAGTGCGCTTCATCATATCAAAATCTTGGAAGACCTTGACTTTCATGACATCATCGTCAGCATGAAAGCGTCTGACGTCAATCTAGCCATAGAAGCATACGAAAAAGCGTCAAAAGCATTTGATTATCCGCTCCACCTCGGAATTACAGAATCGGGCACGCTGTTTGCCGGAACGGTAAAAAGCGCGGCCGGACTCGGAGCGATTTTAAGCAAAGGAATCGGAAACACGCTCCGGATCTCTCTGAGCGCCGACCCGGTTGAAGAAGTAAAAGTAGCCAGAGAACTGCTGAAATCATTCGGTCTTGCTTCAAACGCGGCTACGCTTATTTCATGCCCGACATGCGGACGGATCGAAATTGATCTTATCAGCATCGCAAATGAAGTGGAAGAATATATTTCTAAAGTCAAAGCGCCGATTAAAGTAGCCGTTCTCGGATGCGCCGTTAACGGACCGGGTGAAGCAAGAGAAGCCGATATCGGGATTGCCGGCGCGCGCGGCGAAGGACTTCTTTTCCGCAAAGGCCAAATCGTCCGCAAAGTCCCTGAAGAAACCATGGTCGATGAGCTGAAAAAAGAAATCGATAAGCTGGCAGAAGAACACTACGCAAAGCTTGAAGCGGAAAAAGCAAAAGCAGAACAAGAAACACAAAAAGCTTGACGGATATTCCGCCAAGCTTTTTTTTTGCGTTGTGTTAAAAAAACGGTGTAATGAAGATGCCGAGCACAAGGGAAACAATACCGATTCCCATCGCCCATCCGCCTAAAGCGCCTGCTCCTCTTCTTCTGGCGATATAGCCGACGATAATGCCGCATGCCCCTAATAAAACAGGGAGCACAAACAGGGAAATGATAGAAATAGCCAATGCTGCATACCCTATCCCCCGGCCTTCACTTACTCCGTCCCGGTTATCATCACGGTCTGCTGCCCGGTCAGAAGCACGATATGGCTCTGAAATTTCAGCCGCTGTTTCTTCTGAATAAACATCACGCGTGATATCGGTTCCTTCCGATCCATGATCCACATAGTAGTCGTTGCCTTTTCGATTTTCGTAATCGTATGCCACCTTCAATTCCCCCTTTTTCTTTTATGAAAGGAGCTTTTTTAGTTTCCGCGTTTTTTACGGATTCATGTTTGCTAAACTTTTCTGGTATTGTTAATTGTTTATGTTACACTTGAAGGGATGAATTTATAGGAGTGTGGACATGTTACGGTTAGGTATAGATATTGACGGCACAGTTACGGCACAGGATACATTTGTCCCTTATTTAAACCGCTCATTTCATCTTTCCATTACCTTGGATGATATGACTGATTATGATCTGACGAAGCTTTTGAACATTACAGACGAGGAATTTTGGGAATGGATGAACGTTCATGAAGCAGCCATATATAAAGAAGCGAAGCTCGCGGATTTTGCCAAGCAGGCACTGGACGGACTGAAAGAAGAGCACCGTCTGATCTACATTACGGCAAGACGCGGCCACTTAGAAGATGTTACGCTGGACTGGTTTGCAAACCGGGACATTCATTACGATCACATTGAGCTTGTCGGAGGCCATCACAAAGTGGAAGCCGTCAAAAAACACGGCATTGATTTATTTTTCGAAGATCACCACGGCAATGCGACAATGATCGCAAAAGAAACAGGCATTCCGGTTATCCTTTTTAACTCCCCATATAATCAGCTCCCCATCGATTCCAATATTATCAGGGTGCAGAATTGGCTTGAAGCCGTCGCCTGGATTAATAAAAACAAACATAGCTTTCAGCATGTGAAAAGCTGAAAAAAAACCTCCTGTATAAGCAGGAGGTTTTTTATCGGCACGCCGGACAGGTGCCGTAAATTTCAAACTTATGGCCGCTGATTTCATACCCTTCCAAATCATCGTGCAGCTTATCCATCGGACAGGACTCAATTTCCTTCGTTTTCCCGCAGGTTAAACAGATAAAATGGTGATGATGATGGGTATAAGAGCATGTAAAACGGAACAGTTTTTCTCCGGAAAGCTCCGTCGTTTCCAAAATGCCGAGTTCTTCATATAACGAAAGATTTCTGTATATGGTATCAAAGCTCAGACCCGGATAGTCGTCATTTAATGCGGCAAGCACGTTTTTGGCGGTCAGATATTTATCAGAATCAGCAAAAAGCTGCAGCATGTCTTCTCGCTTACTCGTATATTTATACCCTTTTTCTTTCAGCAGGTTCAACGCTTCTTGTACGTTCATGAGGACCTCCCCTTTACAACACGGTATCGCTCCAAAAAGAAAATGGCAGCTGTCTGAACAGCAGGCCATTTTCTTATGATGTATCAAATTATACCTATAAAATGATGAAAAGTAAATGAAAGCCTAGTGAATCGCGGTTTTGAACTTACCGCCCCTCGTTTCATGGGTATTCATGATCGTAATAAAGGCGTTTTTATCAATTTCAAACACAATGGATTTCAATTTAGTCACTTCAAGCCTTGTCACGACCGCGTAAATGACTTCTTTGGTTTCATCCGTATATCCGCCTTTTCCCTGAAGCTTGGTGGTTCCCCGTCCAAGCCGGTGCAATATAGCATCTGAGATCTCAGCATATTGCTCTGCAACAATAATGACCGCTTTTGTTTCATCAAGCCCCTGGATGACGGCGTCAATCGTTTTCATGGCAATATAATAGGTCATGAAAGAATACATTGCCTGCTCCGGACCGAACACAAAACCGGCCCAAATGAAAATAAACACATTGATGAGCATAACGAATTCCCCGACTGAAAAGGGCAGCTTTTTCGTGAGAAGGATACCGAGGATTTCAGTACCGTCCATCGAGCCTCCGTTTCGGATGACAAGGCCTACCCCGAAACCGAGCAAAAGCCCCCCGAATACCGTCGCCAAAATAGGCTGGGTCGTAATGGCCTCCACATGGTGCAATG
This sequence comes from Bacillus sp. EKM208B, assembly GCF_011800725.1. NCBI lineage: Bacteria > Bacillati > Bacillota > Bacilli > Caryophanales > Bacillaceae > Bacillus > Bacillus sp. EKM208B. Next base: position 129,931 of record NZ_JAANHO010000002.1, read on the forward strand.
AGGATTCAATCAGCGCTAAACCGACGATTCCGATAACAGTAGAGATGAGAAATGTTTTTCCGATATATTTATATCCGAAAATCATAAATGGAATGTTGAGTAACACAACGAATAAGGCAAAATTGAGGAGGGGATTGGACATAAAGAGGTGGTCTAAAATTAATGAAACACCGATAATGCCTCCGTCGATAAAATTATTAGGGACCAGAAACAATTCAATACTTACGGCGGCTGAACCCGCCCCGATCAGAATCATAATGACCCTGAAGATAAAGTGTAAAAATGATTCTCTTTTATGCTGTTTATTTGGGGTCATAAAATCTCCTTTCCTATAATAACTATTTTAAACAGTAAGCAACTTTATTTTACCATTAAAAGCTGTAACATTTTAATGATCTGCTCAATACATTATGTCTAAAGAGGTGAAAGTATCGATGATTTTAATACAAAGAATTATTTTGCAGCGGCTCAATCAAGTCACTGCGGACGATCTGCTGAAATATTCCAAGCAATACGGAATCAGCATTACGAGGAGTCAAGCGGCTGAGGTAGCGGCTCTGATGCACGGAAAAAACATCAATATTTTTGATGATCAGGAGCGGCTGCGCCTGCTGAAAAAAGTGGAAACGATAACCTCAAAAGAAACGGCGCGGAAAGTTGACGAACTTTTCAATCAATTCTCAGGGTAAGAAAGGAGGGACACCCGCCCCTCCTTTCTTTCTTATTGAGCTGATATTTTTTCGAGAAGCTCCTTATCAAACTGTTTTTCTTTCAGCATTTCGATTTCAAAACGGTACGGCGGCTTCTTATTTTTCTTGTCTTCGCCTACATACGGTGTTTCGAGGATTTTCGGAATATCGGCAAGCTGCTCGTGATGAACGATGTACTGCAGAGCGTCAAAACCGATCTCTCCGAACCCGATATTTTCATGGCGGTCTTTCCGGGCGCCTTTGATATTTTTACTGTCGTTAACATGAAGGACTTTTATCCGATCGATGCCGACGATTTTATCAAACTCGTTAAGAACACCGTCAAAATCATTAGCGACATCATACCCGGCGTCATGGGTGTGACAAGTGTCAAAGCAGACGGATAGATGTTCATTATGCGTGACTCCCGCAATGATTTCGGCCAGCTCTTCAAAGCTTCTCCCGCATTCTGATCCTTTGCCCGCCATTGTCTCCAGCGCAATCTGCACGTTTTGACCGGGAACAATCACTTCGTTTAAACCTTCAATGATTTTTTTGATGCCCGTCTCAGCCCCGGCTCCGACATGCGCTCCTGGATGAAGCACGATCTGTTTCGCGCCGATCGCTGCCGTTCTTTCAATTTCAGAACGCAGAAAATCAACGCCCAGCTCAAACGTTGCCGGATTTGTCGTATTTCCGATGTTAATGATGTACGGCGCATGCACGACAATCTCGTCGATGCCGTTTTCCTTCATATGGGCGCGGCCCGCTTCAATATTCAAGTCTTCAATTTTTTTGCGGCGCGTGTTTTGGGGAGCGCCCGTATAGATCATAAATGTATTCGCCCCGTACGAAACAGCTTCCTTGCTTGCGGCAAGGAGCATATGTTTTCCGCTCATTGAGACGTGTGAACCTATTTTCAGCAACCCGATTCCCCTACTTTCCTTTGTTAGATTTGTTTCTTCTCTGCTTTCTTTTTATCTTTTCCATTTCGTAGCCCATTTTCTTTTTATAGCCCGGCTTCACTTTTTTCGGTTTTTTCACGAGGCGCTTCGCCATTTGGTCGGCCTCATTCTCCGATTTTTTGCGTTTTTTGCGGCGGTGGCGGTCATCGCCTTTCTTCCATTCGCCGTTTACAAGCTCCGCATAGTCAAACACAATACCCATCTTTTCGAGTCTTACGAGCGCATCTTCGTCAGAAAGCTCATAAATGGTCAGTGCTTGGCCTGATGAACCGGCGCGTGCGGTTCTTCCGACACGGTGAACATAAAAATCCAGATCGTCCGGAAGCTCATAGTTGATGACGTGGCTTACGCCTTTAATGTCAATTCCTCTTGCCGCAAGGTCTGTCGCAATGACATAAGTGAATTCCAGATCATTAATCTGCTTCATTACCTTCTTACGCTCACGCGGCGTTAATCCCCCGTGCAGAAGACCGATCCTCATACCCTTTTCAGTCAGGTATTTCGCAATATGGTCAGCCGTGTTTTTCGTATTTGCAAACACAATGCCCAGATAAGGGTTCAGATGAGACATCATATCAAAAAGCAGTTTGTCTTTATCACGCTGTTTAGAAGGAACCAAAACATGTTCAATCTTTTCGGCTGTGATTCTTTTCGGCTCAACATGCGCGTACTTCGGATTTTCCATATACTTTTTCAAAAACGGCTTCAGCTTTTCCGGAATCGTAGCTGAGAACACAAGCATCTGAAGTTCTTCCGGCATACGCGATCCGATGTAATCAACGTCTTCTAAAAAACCCATGTCAAGCATCAGATCAGCTTCGTCAATGACGAGAGACTGCGCTTTATAGACGTTCAATGCCTGCGCCTTAATCAGATCCGCGATCCGGCCCGGCGTTCCGACGACGAGATGAGGCTGTGTTTTCAGCTTATCAATTGATTTTTGCTTGTCCGTCCCGCCGATGAAGCATTTTGTCCGGATCGGCTCATCTTCCGCACCCTGTGTGATTTTGAGCGCTTCCTGATGAATCTGATTGGCAAGCTCTCTCGTCGGCGCCGTGATAACAGCCTGTACCGTATCAGAACCCGGATCAATCCGATTCAAAATTGGCAATAAATAGGCGTGGGTTTTCCCCGTCCCCGTCTGGGACTGCCCGATCACGCTTTCGTTTTTCAGTACGGCAGGTATCAGACGCTTTTGAATATCTGTCGGTTCATAAAAACCAAGGCGGTGAACTGCATCTATAATAAACGGTTTTAAGTTGTATCCATCAAATTTAGTTTCTTTCATTTTTCCCAGCTCCTTAAAGCGGCACATTCTGTGTCCATCATCACATTATAACCGATTTTACTTAAAAACACCATGTCTTGGGGGAATCCTGTTTTCGAGACAGAAAAGCAAATGCCCCCTCCGATGCATATTGTAATAGCAGAGAGACAGAAAGGAGGTACAAGTATGTTTCCACAGCAGCCGATGAGAAATATGGCGCAGCAGGGCCGGCCGTTTATGAATCCGCGTATGATGATGGGAGGAAGACCGTCATTGCCGGGCCGGCAGCTGATGCAGCAGGGCCGGCAGCTTTTCCCTCAGCAGCAGATGGCCGGAGCGGGCCTGAGAAACGCAGGCACGGGCGGCGGAGGGGGCTTAAAAGGGATGCTTTCCCGTTTTTTACCCGGTTCAGGAGGAGGAAGCGCTGCCGCGTCGGCACCGGCGGCGGCCAGCGGAGGAGCAGGTGCAGGACTGCAGGGAATACAGAACCTGGCAAGTCCGGCATCCCTGTCGAGCATGCTCGGCAACGTTCAGAAGGTGCTCGGCGTGGCGCAGCAGGTTACGCCGATGATCCAGCAGTACGGTCCTTTAGTACGGAGTCTGCCCGCCATGATGAAGCTTTACAGCCAATTAAGCAGCAGTGATGACGAGAATGAATCTGACGAGACAAAAGAAACAGACGAACAGGACAAAAAGGATGAAGCTGAAAAAACAGATGAAACAGAAGATGAAAACAAATCAGACGCCTCATCCAAAACATCAAAGAAGACGTCCGAAAAAGCATCCGCTTCAAAAGAAAAAGACGCCGCACAGGCGGACTCAGCGGAACAGCCGCTTCCAAAAAGAACATCGGGCAGATCAAAGCCGAAATTATATATTTAACATTCTTTGATATCTCACGAAAGATTAGCTATAATGAGATCAGAAGAATGCAAGATTTGAGCCGTTTAACTACGGCTTTTTATATTGCCTCTACACTCACTTTTGATAGGAGGACATCTACATTGGACGTTATCAAAATATCGCCGCGCGGCTACTGTTACGGCGTTGTTGATGCCATGGTCATAGCCAAAAACGCGTCACTCGATAAAACACTGCCAAGACCTATATATATACTCGGAATGATTGTTCATAATAAGCATGTCACAGATGCGTTTGAGGAAGACGGCATTTACACGCTTGACGGCACAAACCGTCTGGAGATTTTAAAGCAGGTGGAAAAAGGAACCGTTATTTTCACGGCTCACGGGGTATCTCCCGAAGTAAGAAAAGCCGCTGAGGAAAAAGGGCTTGTTACGATTGACGCCACATGCCCGGACGTCACGAAAACACATGACTTAATCCGAAAAGTAAAAGCTGAAGGCTATCACGTCATATACATCGGTAAAAAAGGCCACCCCGAGCCTGAGGGAGCCGTCGGCGTCGCTCCTGAAATCGTTCATCTCGTTGAAACAGAGGAAGACGTGAGAAACCTCGATATTCAGGCTGAGAAATTAATCGTTACAAACCAAACGACCATGTCCCAGTGGGACGTCCATGATATTATGGAATCAGTTCAAGAAAAGTACCCGCACGTGGAATATCATCAGGAAATCTGCCTGGCTACACAGGTTCGTCAAGAAGCTGTCTCAGAGCAGGCAAAGAAAGCGGACTTAACCATTGTTGTCGGCGATCCGAAAAGCAATAACTCCAACAGACTGGCGCAAGTGTCAGAAGAAATCGCCGGAACAAAAGCCTACCGAATCGGAGACATCAGTGAACTGAAGCTCGAATGGCTGAAAGACGTCAATACCGTCGCCGTTACCGCAGGCGCATCAACACCGACACCGATTACAAAGGAAGTCATCCGCTTTTTAGAGCAGTTTGACCACAACGATGAATCGACATGGCAGCTTGAACACAGTGTGCCGCTTAAAAAAATCCTTCCGAAAGTAAAAATAAAAAACTGAGGCCCTAGGCCTCAGTTTTTTTATAAGAAGGTAAATGGGTTTGTATCTGTTTCGGAAGCGAAAATGCGCACATCATAGTTTTTCTCTCCGGCCATTGCCGTAAGCTTCTCAGCCGTGCCTTTTCTCATGATCTTTTCAGCATAATGCCCCGGGTCCACAACGTTTAGTCCCATCATCATCGCATCATGCGCTACATGGAAATAAAGATCGCCCGTCACGTAAACATCTGCACCTTTCCGCTTTGCCTGATAAATATATTTATTTCCGTCACCGCCAAGAACCGCGACTTTTTTCACCTTGCTGTTTCGCTCTCCGACCATCCGGACTCCGTTAACGTCAAACTTTTCTTTCACAAACAGCGCAAACTCTTCAAGCGTCATGTCTTGCTGAAGTTTTCCGATGCGGCCGAGCCCTTTTTCAAGCGGAGACTGCTCCACCGGATAAATATCATATGCCACTTCTTCATACGGATGGCTTTTTTTCAGCGCTTTTACGACGGTTTTCTCCATACTTGCCGGAAAAACGGTCTCAAGTCTCACTTCATGGACGAGCTCCAGTTCTCCCGTCTGTCCGATAAACGGTTCTGCCCCGTCCAGCGGCTTAAAGCTGCCGATTCCCTCAGAGGAGAACGCGCAATGGCTGTAATTGCCGATATGTCCCGCTCCGGCGTTGCCAAGTGCAGTTCTTACAGCTTCTTCATAGTCTTTCGGAACATATACGGCAAGCTTTTTCAACGGGTCCGAATATGTCGGGACGAGCACCTCTGTCTCTGTCAGGCCAAGAGCTTCGGCAAGCAGATCGTTCACACCGCCGTCCGCCACATCAAGATTCGTATGAGCCGCATATACGGCAATATCATGCTTTATACATTTCTCAATCAGTCTTCCGCCAGGCTGATCAGTGGTGATCTGTTTAAGCGGCCGAAAAATCGGCGGGTGGTGGGCGATAATTAAGTCAACTTTTTTCTCAATGGCTTCATCTACCGTTTGTTCCAGAACATCCAATGTCACCATGACATTTTTCACCGGCTTATTCAATGTACCGATCTGCAGGCCGATTTTATCTCCTTCCACCGCAAAAGCCTTCGGTGAAAATTGTTCAAACAGCTGGATGATTTCCTGTCCGTTTACATGTTTAGGCATGTCCGATTACCTCCTTCAACAGAGAGATCCGCTCTTTCAATTCAGCTAATTTTTCATGATTTTCATGCTTTGCGCTGCGGCTGATCTGTTCATAAATTTGTTCAGTATGCTTAAGTTCCTGGCTCCATTTCCGAAGAAACACTTCATTCCTCTCTTTTAATAAAAACGGACCCGCAAGCATTCCGGCAGCCATCGGCACGTCCCGATAAGGCGTATCACGGTCGCCAGTTTCCGCAACGAGGATTTCATAACACTTTCCGTCTTCTTCGAGAATCACTTCATCAAGCAGTTCATAGCCTTCCTGATACAGCCACTCTCTTATATGAACGGCATGAATATTCGGCTGCAGAATCAGCCGTTCACGCCCCGTCAATTTCGTTTTTCCCGACTCCAAAATATGAGCGATCAGTGCTCCGCCCATGCCCGCGATTGTAATGGCGCCGGCTTCTCCTTTTTCAAGGACGCTCAGCCCGTCACCTTTCCTTACGGAGATAAGAGTGCTTAAGTCCAGTTTTTCCACCTGCTGTTTGGCGGATAGAAACGGCCCGTCTGTAATTTCACCGGCGATTGCCCGGCTTGCCAAATGATTCAAAACGGCATAGCAAGGAAGATACGCGTGGTCCGACCCGATATCAGCAACCAGGGCACCCGGAGGGATATATTCCGCCACAGACTGCAATCTTTTAGATAACTTCATTTCATTCACAATATCACAACTTTTCTCAGGTTCTTTTTCCTTTACTATCATATAAAAAAACCGCCCGGAATCCAAGCGGCGGATAGAGTTTTTCATATGTCTTTTATATAGGGACCGGTAAAGCTTTATTTAATGTCAGAAACCCATTTTGCCATGTCATCCAGCTTTTCGGCCGGCACAAGGCCCGCGGGCATCCCGTTGCCGCCTTTTTCAATTTTTGTTTTAATCTCAGCGACATCTTTTCTTTTGCCGACGCCTTTTAAGTTCGGCCCTGACACACCTTCATAGTTTTCCCCGTGACAGGTGATGCAGTTCGCTTTATAAATCTCTTCAGGTGAAGCGTTTGCAGTTTCCTTCTCGGCATTTTTGCTTTCACCGCCGCTTGCGATCTGATGCGCATCTCCGTTGCCTTTTACAGCTAAAAAGAAAGTCAGCCCTATTCCCAGCACTGCAATGAGCAAAAAAGGAATCAGCGGATTCCACTTCATATCTCCATCCCCCTTTTTCATTCTCCCCCTATGTAAACACTTCTAATTCTAACTTATTTTTACAAAAAGTAAATGGTCTTGCTCAGCAATTTCATTGATTTCACAATTTATACAAAAAGCAAAAATAACTGTTTTGTTTATCACAAAATTATCTTTATTCTATTGTATAATGAATTGTATACGCTTACAATAAAGAATATAAATAAACTTATCTCATTTTCCCCCTTTCAGGACATGCCGCATTTTTTCCGAACTCATTTGCAAAACATATGCTTATCCAGTAAAATAAAGGTATATTATCCATATATCTTATACATAAAAAAGAACGGATCAAAAAGACCCGTTCCATTCTATTCGAGAAAATCCTTCAGACGCTTGCTTCTGCTCGGATGTCTCAATTTGCGAAGCGCTTTTGCTTCAATTTGGCGAATACGCTCTCTCGTTACTCCAAACACTTTGCCGACTTCTTCCAAAGTTCTTGTGCGTCCGTCATCCAGACCGAAACGGAGACGCAGCACGTTTTCTTCACGATCTGTCAACGTATCCAGCACATCTTCCAGCTGTTCTTTTAAAAGCTCATATGCCGCATGATCCGACGGAGATGTCGCTTCCTGGTCTTCGATGAAGTCACCGAGATGTGAGTCGTCTTCTTCACCGATCGGCGTTTCTAAAGAAACAGGCTCTTGAGCAATTTTTAATATTTCACGGACTTTTTCAGGCGTAAGATCCATGTCTTCAGCAATCTCTTCCGGTGTCGGCTCTCTGCCAAGATCCTGAAGAAGCTGACGCTGCACCCGGATTAATTTGTTGATGGTTTCCACCATGTGAACCGGGATACGGATTGTTCTCGCCTGGTCAGCGATGGCGCGTGTAATCGCCTGTCTGATCCACCAAGTCGCATACGTACTGAATTTATATCCTTTACGGTAGTCAAACTTCTCGACGGCTTTCATGAGACCCATGTTTCCTTCTTGGATCAAGTCTAAGAAAAGCATGCCGCGGCCGACATACCGTTTAGCAATGCTGACAACTAAACGAAGGTTTGCTTCAGCCAGTCTGCGTTTAGATTCCTCGTCACCCTCTTCAATTTTTTGAGCGTAGGTGATTTCTTCTTTAGCAGAAAGAAGATTTACCCGTCCGATTTCCTTAAGGTACATGCGGACTGGATCATTGATCTTTACGCCAGGCGGTACGCTGAGGTCATTAAGGTCAAATTCTTCTTCGGCTTTGGCAAGCTGTTGAATATTAGGATCTTCCGTTTCTTCATTTTCACTAATTAATTCAACACCTTGTTCTCCTAAAAATTCATAATACTCATCCATTTGGTCTGATTCAATTTCAAAGCTGGACATGCGTTCAGCAATTTCTTCATATGTTAAAACGCCACGTTTTTTTCCAGTTTCAGTAAGCTGCTCTTTTACCTGGTCTAATGTAAGTTCTGTTTCTGTTTCGTGGGTTTGTTTATCAGCCATTATGGATCCCTCCTTCCAAAGCTTGCAACGAATTCTAAAAGCGGTATGTTTCTTATCCGACCCGGAAGCCTTCTCTCTTTTTCAGCATGCAGGGCTGCGGATAATAAATGACAATTCATGATGAGGTTAAGCGATCTATTTGCTCCTCCGCAAGGAATCATTGCCAATCAGAACGCAAGCCTCTTTTTGGTGTTACTTTAATGATCGGTTCAATGCAACAATTTCTTGAGCCAGAGACGCAGCTTTCACGAAGTCTTTCTGCCTCTCCGCATCCGCTCTTTCTGCTTCTTTTTCCTTTATCATTGACCATTTTCGGTGATCCAACACTTTTTTTACGTAATCGGATAACTCGGCCTCTGAGAGCTCCTCGTTTACTTGGAGCATCCCTATATCTGAAAGCAGCTGGCTGATTTCCTCATCCTGCATTCTCGCCATAAGATGCTGCGGCGTCATGTCAGCACCCTCTTCATAAACAGCGTACAGGTATGCTGCCAGCGCACGATGTCCGTCAATGTTAAATTCAAAGCCGACACGCTCAATCACTTTCTTTATGACGTTTCGGTCTCTCAGCATATGAGCGAGCAGAAGTCTTTCCGCGTTCTCATAGGCGGGACGGAGACGGCGCCGTTTCGCTTTTGTCGTCACCCGGGCCCGTCTTGTCTGCGGTTCAGCGTTTTTGTCGCCGGGGGCGTTTTGTCTGGCGTAGATGGAAAGCTGTTCCGTCAAAGATTCTACCGAAAGAGAAAATTCCGAGGCGAGCTGCTTCACATACATTTCCTGCTCAAGCGACCCGGAAAGAGCGCTGATTTCTTTCAGCACTTCTTTCATGTAAGCGAGCCGGTCTCCTTCGTCAGATAAGTTTTTCCCTTTGCGGAAATATTGCATTTTAAAAGCCATGACCGTAACGCTTGCATCAATGATATCGGTCCGGAATTTTTCTCCGCCCCGGGTTCTGATATAATCATCAGGATCAAGCCCGTCAGGCAGCATGCTTACTCTTACCTTACAATCGGCTTTCTGGAGCAGGCCGGCCGCTTTCAGCGTAGCTTCGTACCCGGCTTTATCCGAATCGTAACAGAGAATGACCTCCTGAACATTTCTCCTGAGGATTTTCACATGTTCTTCGGTGAGCGACGTCCCCATTGTGGCGATACTTTCTTTTACGCCTGAGCTGACGGCGGATATGACGTCAGCGAAGCCTTCAAACAGAACGGCTCTCTCCTCTTTCCTGATCGGCAGGCGCGCCTTATGAAAGTTATACAGAAGCTTGGATTTATGAAACAGCGGCGTTTCCGGGCTGTTCATATATTTCGGCTGCTGGCTTCCGAGCGCCCTTCCTGAAAAAGCCGCCACGGCTCCGTGGTGATCATGAATGGGAAACATAATTCTGTTTCTGAAACGGTCAAAATACCCGCTGCCGTCTTCCCTTCTGATCAGCAGACCCGCTTTTTCCATCAGTTCTTCCTCAAAACCGCGCTTTTTCAAGAATTTCGTCATGAAATCCCAGGAATCCAGCGCGTAGCCGATTTCAAACTCATCTATGAGCTCTTTCGTAAAACCCCTTGATAAAAGGTAATCTAACGCTTCCTGGCCTTCCTTTGTATTTATTAGCAAATGATGGTAAAATTTCTTCAGAAGCTCGTGGGCTTCCGCCATCTTCTGCTCTCCGGAAGATTCCGGCCTGGATGCAGAGTGAATCGTTATATCATCAGGGAAATCAATCTGATATTTATCCGCAAGGTGAGAAACAGCTTCCGTAAATGAATAGCCTTCCATCTGCCGTAAGAAAGAGAAAACGTTCCCGCCCGCACCGCATCCGAAGCAATGAAAGATCTGCTTATCGCTGGAGACGGAAAACGAGGGCGTGTTTTCCCCGTGAAACGGACAGAGCCCAAAGTAGTTGCGGCCTTGCTTTTTCAATTGGACATAATCACCTATGACTTCAACAATGTCTGCTGACTGCTGCACCTGATTAACTACTTCATCTGGTATGCGGTTTCCCATCTTATAACACTCCGTCGTACATTATTCGATGTTTTGATTTGAAATCCCTTCATCATTCGACAGGATTTTTTTAAGCAGGGTAACAAATCGATTCCGATCTTCTTTATTTAATTTTTTAGGTCCTTTGGAATGAATGCCGCTTCTTCTCATTTTGCCTGACATATGACGGCTCATCAGAGCGAAGTCAATCGTGTCTTCAGTATAAGAACGGCCCCTTTCCGATAAGACGGCAATATTTCTGTTCAGCAAAAGAGAGGCTAAACCGATATCCTGCGTGACTACGACGTCTCCCGATCTCACATGGTTTGCGATATATAAATCCGCCGCTTCTTTATGAGGATCAACGTATACCCAGTTCTCGTCTTTGCTTCTGGAAAGCTGGTAGTGTTCAAATGATGCGACGAAAATAACCCGAACGCTGAATTGCGATGCAATGAGCATTATTTCCTCTTTTACGGGGCATGCGTCTGCATCGACAAAAATCGTCTTTTCTTTTTCATTTAGAAGACTAATTCTCCATCCCTCCATCAATCTCCTGCATAAAAACAAGCGAAATCGCATATGCTCCATGACTGCGGATCTATTTTGAGCTTTGTCGAAAAATTTCCGGGAGTTATTCTTGACATCTTACCCATAATAGTTTATTCGTATCACACGAAGCTTAAACCTAAAAATAAACATTTTATCACAATTTTTTATTATAATACAAACTTCGCGAAGATGCCATCCTTTTTGTTTATTCCCTATTTGCATACCCAAAAACCCAGGATAAAGCGTCCTGAGTTATCGGCCCTTTGTTTTGAGATGATGAATGATGTTCGCTGTTTCCTCGACCGCTTTATTCGAAACGTCAACGACTTGGCAGCCGATCCGGTCCACGATTTTCTCAAAATACTCCAGCTCTTCTTTAATTCTGTTGATATTGGCGTAAATGGCTTTGTCATTTAAGCCGAGAGATTTTAACCGTTCTTTACGTATATGGTTCAGTTTATCAGGGCTGATTTTTAAGCCGATGCATTTTTTCGGATCAACGCTGAACAGTTCTTCCGGCGGATCGACCTCAGGAACGATCGGCACATTGGCCACTTTCAGACGCTTATGGGCAAGATATTGTGATAATGGGGTTTTAGACGTTCTGGATACTCCGAGCAGGATGATATCGGCTTTTAAAATGCCTCTTGGATCCCTGCCATCGTCATATTTGACGGCAAACTCGATCGCCTCGACCTTTTTGAAATAATCTTCATCAAGCTGGCGGACGCGGCCCGGTTCATATTTGGCGGTCAGACCGTAAGCCGATTCCATTTTATCGATGAGCGGACCGATAATATCGTAATACAGCACATTCGCTTTTTCAGCTTGTTCAACCAGGTATTTGCGCATTTCAGGAACAACGAGCGTAAAACAAATAATGCCGCCGTCCGCTTTGGCGAGAGACACGACTTCATTAATGGTGCCGATATCTTCCACATAAGGTATTCTTCTGATATGCGTATCATCGGCTGAGCCGTTAAACTGGCTGAGCGAGGCTTTTACAACGAGTTCGGCGGTTTCTCCGACTGAGTCTGATACTACATAAATGATGCGATTGTCCATGTTATCCCCCCGTTAGTTTTCAAGCTTATATGATTTCATTTTCTGATAAACTGACAAGTATCTTAGTCATATTCGTTTTGGTAAACCGGCCGATGACCTCAAAGCCTTTATCCGTATCTTTAATAACGGGCAGGGCATCGATCTGTTTTTCAATTAAATACTTGGCGATGTCCATCACATAATCATCACGCCGGCAGACGGCGATATTCGGCATTCTTGTCATGATAATATGAACCGGTATTGAGGCAAGTTCCTGCTGGCCGATGCTCGCCCGCAGCAAATCTTTGCGTGACAGCACACCGACTAAGACAGCATCACGATCTACGACAAATAACGTGCCGACATCTTCTAAAAACATGGTGCAGATGGCATCGTATACCGAGACATTTTCATTGATGACAACAGGGATCGATTGAAAATCTTTCACTTGCAGCTTTTTCAGTTTATCCGCAAGCAGCTGATTTCCCGTTTTCCCCGTATAAAAATAACCGACCCGCGGACGGGCCTCTAAGAAGCCTGACATGGTGAGTATGGCCAAGTCTGGCCGCAGCGTGGCCCTCGTTAAATTGAGCTGTTCTGCGATATGCTCGCCGGTAATCGGGCCGTTTTCCTTTACAATCTGTAAAATTTGTTCTTGCCGTTTATTTAATTCGATCGTACTCACCACCTTTATGGAAGGGTTTCTTTATCTATGTTTTCATTCTGTGATGTTTATGTAAAAGGGGAAAAGACGATTGCCGATCACACAGCAACCGTCTTTTTCTTTATTTTACAATAAGATGATTCATATTAGCAAAAGACTTGATCACATCTGCAAGAGCGGTCATTTGCGCTAAACGGTTGGTTTTTAATGCTTCATCGTCCGCATTTACCATCGTGTGATTAAAGTAGTCTTCAATCGGCTCCTTTAATCCGCTGAGCACATCAAGCGCCTGTTCATAGTTTTTGGAGGCAAAGCTTTCCGCGACACTGTCTTTTGTTTTTTGATAAGCGTCAAACAGCTTTTCCTCCTGTTCATTTTCAAACAGATCCGGCTTGATATCCCGGCTCTCGCCTTTTTTGCTGATAGAGATAACCCGGCCGAGTGATTCAGCCGTTTCTTTAAAGCCGGGTGCGCCGAGGTGCTTCTCAAGCACTCTTGCCTTATGAACGGCTGCATACGGCTCAAGCTCTGTGCTGTCCAGAACGGCTTCAATAACGTCATGACGGATGTCTTCAGTGTTTAAGACGTATTTCAGACGCTGTGTAAAGAAATCGAGGAGCTCATTTTCTTTTTCCGTTTCTGTCAATGACAGAAGCTCTTTAAACGAAATGTCCCAATTGCGGTCGATCAGAATGGAAACGATGCCGCTTGCCTGACGGCGCAATCCGTACGGATCCTGAGAACCTGTCGGAATTACGTCAATGCTGAAGAAGGAAGCAATCGTATCCAGTTTATCAGCTAACGCCACGACCGCGCCGGTAAAGGTTGAAGGCACTTCTCCCCCGGCCGCTCTCGGCATATAGTGCTCATTGACAGCGGCAGCGACGGCATCATCTTCACCGAGCATGCGCGCATATTTTTCTCCCATTACGCCTTGAAGCTCAGGGAACTCATAGATCATATGTGTAACCAGGTCAAATTTAGAAATCTCTGCGGCGCGCTTCACAAGTTTTTGCGTCTGTTCATCCGCTTTCAGGCGGACGGCAAGTTTGCCCGCAATGGCGGCCACTCTTCTTACTTTATCTCCAAGGGAGCCGAGCTCTTCATGGAAAACGATATTTTCCAGTTTCTTCACGTTTTCATCAATGTTCAGCTTTTGGTCTTCTTTGTAGAAGAACGCAGCATCTGAAAGCCTTGCTCTCAGCACTTTCTCGTTTCCGCGGGCAACATTTTCAATTGCATGGCTGTTCCCGTTTCTTACCGTAATAAAATGAGGCAGCAGATTCCCGTTTTCATCTTTTACCGGGAAGTAGCGCTGATGCTCTTTCATTGTTGTCACAAGCACTTCTTCAGGGATAGAAAGAAACTCGGATTCAAAAGATCCGTAAAGCGCCGTCGGGTATTCCACCAGATGGTTGACTTCGTTCAGCAGGTCCTCATCGATCGGAATGTTCCATTTCTTCTCGGCCGCAAGCGCGTCCAGCTGGCTTTGGATCATTTGTTTGCGTTCTTTCGGGTCAGCAATGACGCTTTGTTCTTTCAGCAGTTTTTCGTATGATGCCGGCGTATCAACAGATACTTCTTGGCCGAGAAAGCGGTGTCCCTGCGTGTTCCGGCCCGTCTCGACATTTGTGATTTCAAACGGAATGACGTCTTTTCCAAAGAGGGCGGCAATCCATTTGATCGGACGGATATAGCGCAGATCCTGCGTGCCCCAGCGCATGTTTTTCGGAAAATGCATTCCGGCAATCAAATTTTCCAGCTGCGGTAAAAGTGTCTTCGTCTCTTGTCCCGCCTGGAATTTTTGAACGAAGACATATTCCGTGCCGTTTACATCTTTTATATACAGGTCATCCACTCCGGCGCCTTGGCCTTTTGAAAATCCGATAGCGGCTTTTGTCCAGTTTCCGTCAGCATCCAGAGCGATTTTTTTCGCAGGGCCTTTTGCTTCTTCCTGAATATCAGCCTGTTTTTCTGCTACGTCTTTTATATATACTGCCAGACGTCTCGGCGTATTAAAAAGTTTCACTTCGCCGTGGGCTATATTTTTTTCAGCCAGCCAGCCGGTCAGCTTTTCACCGAGCTGCACCATGCTGTCATGTAAAAACCGCGCCGGCATTTCCTCGAGTCCGATCTCTAAAAGCAAGTCTTGTTTACTCATGGGAAGAGCCCTCCTCTTTAAGCATTGGGAACCCTAATTTTTCCCGTTCTTCATAATACGTTTTTGCCACTTTTCTCGCTAAGTTGCGGACACGGCCGATATAACCCGTCCGCTCTGTCACCGAAATCGCGCCTTTTGCATCGAGCAGATTAAATGTGTGAGAGCATTTCAGCACATAATCATAGGCCGGATGCACGAGCCCGTTATCCATTTGTCTGATCGCTTCTTTTTCATAGGTGCTGAACAAATGGAAAAGCATATCCACGTCAGATGTTTCAAAAGTATAAACGGAATGCTCATATTCAGCCATCATAAATAAATCTTTCACAGTAAATCCTGACGTCCATTCAAGATCAAAGACGTTTTCTTTATCCTGAATATATGACGCGAGACGTTCAATACCATATGTGATCTCAACGGATACCGGTTTACATTCAATTCCGCCCACCTGCTGGAAGTATGTAAACTGAGTAATTTCCATCCCGTCAAGCCATACTTCCCAGCCGAGACCTGCACAGCCTAAAGACGGGTTTTCCCAGTTGTCTTCTACGAAACGGATATCATGTTCAAGCGGGTCAATGCCGAGCGCACGCAATGAATCAAGGTAAAGCTCTTGAATGTTATCAGGCGACGGCTTGATAATGACTTGGAATTGGTGATGCTGATAGAGCCTGTTCGGGTTTTCACCGTACCGTCCGTCCGCAGGCCGTCTGGACGGCTCAACGTAAGCCACTCTCCACGGTTCCGGCCCGATGCTTCGTAAAAATGTATACGGGCTCATTGTGCCTGCGCCTTTCTCCACATCATACGACTGCATGAGCACACAGCCTTCATTCGACCAGTGCTTCTGCAAGGTTAAAATCATATCTTGAATGTTCATTTCAAGCACCTCCACTTTCTCCATTCTTTTACAAGTGCGGCGGCAACCAAAAAACTCCCGTCTCTATGCTTGCCGGCCGCAAACATAGGGACGAGAGTTCTCCCGCGGTTCCACCCTAGTTGCTGAGGATGTGAATCACTCAGCCTCTTTTTAAAGGGTTGCTCGAGAATGCCTTTCGTTGCGCGCTCATCCTTAGCTTACACTGCCCTAAGGTCGCTTGTATGAGTTGGACGCAAGTACTTCTTTCTGTCACTGCAACATATTTTATAATAAATGATCATATAAAAAGATGGGCAGAATGTCAACTTTTGTTTTCATCCAAAAGGTTCTTCATGCTTTCCATCTGATCTAAAAACCGTTTTGACTTTAAATAAAGTCCTGAGTATTCCTCGTAATACAGATCAATGACCCGTTTAATTTCGTTTTTGGTTTCCTGTTTTAACGAGACGCTGCCGAGCCTTCCGATATCAAAGTAATAAAAAAGCCTTAGCAGCCTTGCCGTTTGCGGCGAAATCGGAACTCTGTACGGATCCTTTTCAAAGCAGCGGTGGCAGATAAACCCGTTATCTCTTATCGAAAAATGAAACGTCCCTTCCCCGCTTTTGCAGTGGACACAATGATTCAGCTCCGGATACAGCCCCATGACGCCGAGCATTTTCATCTGCACGATGAAGGTGATCACGTCCGGGTCAGTCCCGTCATTCAGCCTCTTAAAGGATTCGAGAATCAATTCGAATAAATAGGGGTTCGGTTTCTTCTCTTCCGTTCCTTTGTCAGTGAGTTCAGCGATAAAAGCGGCATACGCCGTCAAAAATAAATCTTCTCTGATCGTTCTCATGCTGAGAATCATTTCACCCTGCTGGAGCGTGCCGAGTCCGGATGTTCTTTGCATTAAAAATGACCCGTACAAAAACGGCTGGCTGACTGCTGACAGCCGGCTGGCTGACTTCCTGGCGCCCCTTGCCATGACGCCGATTTTGCCGTGTTCCCTCGTCAGCAATGTCACGATTTTATTCGTCTCCCCGTAGTCATTCGTACGGAGCACGATTCCTTCACATTTAGTCAGCATTTCCGCACCTTCCAACAACGGGAGGGGCCAAGAGGTTTACAAAATTGGAAAATCAATTCGGGCTAGCTCATCTTCCGGTTCTTCGGGTCTTTCCAGGTTCTCTTTTTCCAGTTCTTTAAAAAGAAGGTACGTATCAACACTTCCTGTTTGAGAAAATACGTTCCAGGTAAAATTCAACACAAAAAACCCACCTTTCATCATTAAACTAGCTTTGCAATCCAAATTCTTACCCTTATCTTGACCTGATGTCCTCCTTTTCATGTTAAACAAATTTTGCTAACGAATCCCTGCTTCTGTGAGGTAATCTCACACCTCAGGCATGCGCCTTAGATGAATTAATATTCATCCTCTTTGAAGCCGAAATCACGCAGCTGAGACATTTTATTCCGCCAGTCCTTCTGCACCTTCACCCATAATTCCAGGTAAACGCGTGAGCCCAAAAGAGCTTCAATATCAGCCCGCGCTCTTTTGCCGACTTCTTTCAGAAGCGCTCCTTTTTTGCCGATGACGATGCCTTTTTGAGAATCCCGCTCGACCACAATCGTGGCGGCGACATGGACAGAGCCGTTTTCCTGCCCTTTAATGGACTCGATAGCGACAGCGATGCTGTGCGGCACTTCTTCCCTTGTCAGATGGAGCACCTTTTCCCTGATCAGTTCAGAAATAATGAACCGCTCGGGATGGTCAGTCACCTGATCGCTCGGATAGAACTGAGGCCCTTCCGGTAAATACGCTTCAATCTGCGCGAGAAGGGTTTCGACGTTGTTCCCTTCCAAAGCTGAGATCGGCACGATTTCCTTAAACGGATAGCGCGTACGGTACTCATCAATTAAAAGAAGCAGCTGGTCGGGGTGGATCTTATCAATTTTGTTTACGATCAGAAAGACCGGCGTGGACGTCTGTCCGAGCTTTTCAATGATAAACTCGTCGCCTTTTCCGTACCCTTCTTCGGCGTTAATCATAAATAACACCAAGTCAACTTCTTTCAGCGTATTCTGGGCCACTTTCATCATAAAGTCGCCAAGCTTGTGCTTTGGTTTGTGAATGCCCGGTGTATCAATAAAAATGGTCTGCGACGTGCCGGTTGTCAGCACCCCTTGGACTTTATTTCTTGTCGTCTGGGGTTTGTCGCTCATGATGGCGATCTTTTGACCGATGACCCTGTTTAAAAAGGTAGACTTTCCTACATTCGGCCTTCCGATGATAGATACAAATCCTGATTTAAAGCTTTCGTTCGTCATGTAAATCCTCCGATGAAAATGCGCCCGGCAATAATTCTTCCGCAGTCATTTCTTTTATTTGTCCTTGTAAGTTGGTCAGAATAACAAGCATATCCTTTGAGCACAGCTCGGAAATTACTTGTCTGCAGGCTCCGCACGGCGAAACCGGTCCCGGAGTATCCGCAGCCACGGCGAGCATCGCAAATTCCGTATCCCCCTCGGAAACAGCTTTGAATATCGCCGTGCGTTCAGCACAGTTGCACATGCTGTATGCCGCATTTTCAATGTTGCAGCCTCTGTACACTTTTCCGTCTTTGGTAAGAAGAGCGGCTCCCACTCTGAAATTTGAATACGGCACATACGCTGTGTCCCGCGCTTTTAATGCTTCTGCAATCAATTCTTGTCTGTTCATGTGTACTTAATTCCTCTCTTACCTTTATCCTGTATGATACCGCTGTCACTTTTATTTTACATAATTATGATTGGTTTTTCACGCCCATTTTTGGCAATGTAAAATAATTGTAAGAATCTTCTGCTAACATATCTTCGGCAAGAAGATGAGTAAACCAATGATACACGATATCACGGCAAAGACGCAAACGGCTCCGGCGGCCGCGTCCTTTGCCGCTTTTGCGAGCGGGTGATACTGATCGGTAACTAAATCCACAACATGCTCTATCGCCGTATTTAAAAGCTCCAAAGCAAGCATCCCTCCGATCAGCACCAAAACAACGGCCCATTCGGCTGTGCTCAGCCCGGTGAGAAAACCGCAAACGATAACGGCGCAGGCCGCGGTAATATGAAATTGAAAATTCCGCTCTGACCGCGCCGTTTTCCAGATTCCCCTCCATGCATGGACAAAGCTCTTCAGGAACCTGCTCCACTCGTTTTTATGATCTCGTGAGTCCATACTCATCCAGCAAATCCTTTTGCTTTGAAAACATTTCTTCCTCTTCTTCTTTTGTCATGTGATCATAGCCAAGCAAATGCAAAAAGCCGTGGACGGCCAGAAAACCGAGCTCTCTCATAAACGAATGGCCGTACTCTTCCGCCTGCTCTTTCGTTCTGTCTGCGCTGATGATAATATCTCCTAAAACAGGCGGCATGTCGGCGCCTACGATTTCAACCTCGTCCTCGCCTTCTTCTTCAAGCGCAAACGAAATGACGTCAGTCGGAGTGTCTTTTCCCCGGTAGTCTCTGTTGATTTCTCTGATTTCTTCATTTGTCACAATCGTGACCGATACTTCAGCCTGATCCTGAACGCCTTCTTTTTCCGCCGCGAATTGGAGCAGCTTCTCCACTTCTTGGAGCGCATCAGCTGAGACGCTGTTCGTTTCATCAACAATATCTATGAGTAAACCCATTTATTTCACCTTCTTCGTAGCCTCCGGATATTCAATCCGGGAGTGGAAAATTCCTTTTAAAGTCGCACATAGTGTTTTTGCGATCGTATCCAGTTCTCGGAACGTGAGATCACATTCTGAGAATTGTCCGTCCTGAAGCTTATCGGATATAATTCCCCGCACCAGTTTTTCGATCCGCTCGGGATTGGGATTATGCATGGAACGGACGGCGGCTTCAACGCTGTCGGCCACTGAGATAATAGCCGCTTCTTTCGATTGCGGCTTCGGCCCCGGGTAGCGGAACTCTTTCTCAGTAATCTGGTCGCCCTTTTCTTTCGCTTTATAATAAAAGAATTTCAAAAGGGACGTTCCGTGATGCTGCTCCGCGATATCCACAAGCTCTTTCGGAAACTTATAGCTTCTGAGCATATTCGCACCGTCTGTCGTATGTGCGATAATGATATTTTTGCTGAGCTGCGGAGACAGCTTGTCATGCGGATTATCCATATTCATCTGATTTTCAATAAAATATTGCGGACGTTTCGTTTTGCCGAGATCGTGATAATACGCTCCGACCCGTGCTAAAAGACCGTTTGCCCCTACGGCTTCACAAGCCGCTTCCGACAGATTTGCCACCATGACGCTGTGATGATATGTACCGGGTGTTTCCGTTAAAATCTTTCGAAGCAGGGGATGATTCGGATTAGACAGTTCAATCAGCCTCATTGTTGAAAGAATGCCGAATCCCGTCTCAAAAAACGGCATCAGACCGATAATCAGAACGGATGAAGCAAGTCCCGAGACGGCCCCCATCAGCATCAGCGTTCCGATTTCAACCGGTGACAGCGCCGTATTTTGTATTAATAAAAGCGACAGCACGATAATCATATTAATAAATGAGACGAACAGTCCCGCCTGCAATATTTTTGATCTCGCATTATGTTTTCCCAAAAACAGAATGCCTGAAATGCTGCTGATTAAATAGTAAATGCCGATGACGTAATTAAATGTTCCCGTCACACCCTGATTAAACATCATACTGCCGCAGATCGCCAGAATGATGCTTCCTAAAATGGCGAGCCTTTCATTGAGCAGCAGCCTGATTAAAATCGCGCCGGCAGCGATCGGCACAAGATAGCCGATATTGGTGTATTCAATCTTCTGAAAGAGACTGACGACTTCCATAATGACGAGAATAAGCGTTGTAATGATAGAAAACAGCAAAAGAGATTTATTTTTCAGCTTAAGCTCCTGCTGCTGTTTCTCAAAATAGTAGACAAGCGTGGCAATAAACAGCCCGATCATCAGAAGGAGACCGCTGATCGGTTTTAACAGGTTGGAATTATTCAAAAGCCCCGTCAGTTCGAGCTTCCTGTATACTTCCCGGTCGATCAGATCATTCTCTTCCACGAGAACCTGTCCTTGTTTGATCTGTACCGGCTGGACGCTGTCTGACGCTTCCTGGCGTTTTTCATCCGTCGCTTTCGGATCAAACACGTAATTCGGGATGACCGCGTATTTTCCGATTTCAGTCGCAGCCGCTAAATATTTTGACGGCACAGAAGCGCTTTTCAGCTCTTTTGCGACCTTATCCTTCGCTTCGGCAAGCTTTTCAGAAGGAATTTCACTGCTCATCACCGTATTCACCGCGGTAATGACGGAATCCCTCACAAATGAGAAATCTTCATTGTTTGCATGGAGAAGCGATTTAATGGCATCTTCCGAGACGGATTCATTGACATCCTGTGTCAGCTTGTTTTTCACCGATTTTACCAGTGATTTTTCCGAAGGTGACTTTTTATCTTTTTCCGCATCTTTTTTCACTTCGCCGATGCTGTCAAAAATGGAAGTGATCAGGTCAAGCCGGTTGTCGGTATAGCCTTTTTTCAGAGTGTATTGATCTTCCACCGCATCTTCGGCCGCCTGCTTTTTCGATTCCGTCGCCTGCTGATCTTCCACTGTGGCGGGCGCGTAAATCGTCTTATCACTGACTGAAAACAAATCCAAATTAAGTGATTCAGGTTTTACATGAATAAAGAGCAAACCAAACATGATCGCTGAAAGCAGCAGGTACAGCAGCACATGGGCTGAGCGGGCATGTCTGAAACTGCGGAACCGTTCTCGGGCGCTTTTGCCCTTTCCCTTCTTTTTCAAAACAAGAACCTCCTCCCTGAAACATCAGGAACACATCATATAAAAATGACCCGATAACGGGAGATCGGGTCATTTTTGCATTACTTTTGCTTATCATAAGCTTCAATAATTTTTGCAACAAGCGGATGCCTGACCACATCTGTCTGGTCAAGTTCAATCACGGAGATGCCGTTTACGTCCTTCAGCATGTCCTTCGCTACTGCAAGTCCCGATGTGACGCCTTTCGGCAGGTCAATTTGGCTTACGTCGCCCGTAATGATCATTTTAGAGCCAAAACCCAATCTCGTCAAAAACATTTTCATTTGAGCGGGAGTGGTATTCTGGGCTTCATCAAGAATCACATACGCGTCGTCAAGCGTCCGCCCTCTCATATAGGCAAGCGGGGCGATTTCGATAACCCCTCTTTCCATAAGACGCTCCGTATGGTCGCTTCCGAGCACATCATGGAGCGCGTCATACAGCGGGCGCAGATAAGGATCTACTTTTTCCTTTAAATCTCCGGGCAGAAAGCCGAGGCTCTCGCCGGCTTCCACAGCGGGTCTTGTTAAAATGATTTTTTTAATGTGGCCGTTTTTTAAAGCGTGCACCGCTTTTACGACCGCCAAATAAGTTTTGCCGGTTCCCGCCGGCCCGATGCCGAACACCATGTCGTTTTTCTTCATCGCCGCCACATATTCTCTTTGGCCGATGGTTTTGACACGGATCGGTTTGCCTTTTGCCGTTTTCGTTATTTCCTCTTCATACATGCTTTCAAAATAGTCCAGTTCATCTTTTTTTGCCATTTTCACGGCATACAGCACATCACGTTCCGAAATCTCGATCCCCTTGCGAATTAAAGTAAGGAGCGAGCCCAATAATCTGTCAGCGATCTCAAATGTTTCATCATTCCCGGAAACGTAAATGGTTTCACCGCGTGTGATGAGGCTAATGCCCAGATCCTTCTCCATTAAATGTAAAAAAGCATCTTGGCTGCCGAACAAAGAAAGTGCTTCGTCCGGGCTTTTCAGTTTGTGATTAATCGCAAGTAAATGTTCTGCCATTCTTTAGTCTCCCTGAACAATAGGTGTGGTTTGAACGATATCTTCTATAACTTGGTAGAGAATAATCAACTTTACTTTACCATTCTCAACGGATTGGTGCAAAACTTTTTCACTTTCCACCTCTCCGCTGCCGTTTAATCGCTTTTCTACATCTTGTCTTCCCATTTTGATACCGGCCTGAACCGCTTCGCCTTTCGTATAAGTCCGCACGGATGTTTCACTTTCTCTTGTCTGTTCTTGAACGTAAGAAACCGGAAGCTTCATCCCCAGAAATTGAAACGGATGCTTTTCTTCCTCTGTTTTCGGATGTTTCAGCGGCTTCTCATTAAATTCAAAGCCCCAAAAAGGCACGCCCCATGATCCGAAAGACAGCTTGTGCTTC
Source organism: Bacillus sp. EKM208B (assembly GCF_011800725.1). Taxonomy (NCBI): domain Bacteria; kingdom Bacillati; phylum Bacillota; class Bacilli; order Caryophanales; family Bacillaceae; genus Bacillus; species Bacillus sp. EKM208B. The sequence continues at coordinate 153,092 of NZ_JAANHO010000002.1, forward strand.
GTCCTTACTTTACCCGTATATAGCGTAAATGATGTTTCAAGAGGCACGGTTACTTCTGACTTGTACCATGTTTCTCCGTAAATTTCCGCTTTTGAGGCGACTTTCCGGTCTTCATTTCCGATCAGTCCTGAGACGAGGAGCTGTCCTTTGTCAACATGATCGTTCACAAAAGCCATCGGCTGCCCCTTTTGCACGAACATCCTTTTGATGACCGCCTTCTTTTTGGCAACGATATGGCGGGGGCTCACGTACTTTTCTTTTGTCGGTTCGTTTTTTTCGACCACTTTCATATGAAGGGCTGTCCCGTTCAATTCCACACCGACCCACGTAATATTATCGATACCGTTTGTTAATGATTTTTGAATTTTCTCCGGCGTCATCATTAAAAATTGCAAACGGCCTTTTTTCACACCGATTTCTTCAAGGTGCTTTACCATCTGATGCTCGGTTTCGGGCTTGGCCCCTTTAATATCAATTTCCCAAATCATGTTGGACAAAAGAAACAATATAACAAAAAATATCACAAATCCCGCAGTGAAGCCCAGGTTTAATTTTGATTTGAGAAGCAGAAAGGGAAGACCCTTTCTTTTTGTAAAGCTTGCTTTGCATTCATGTTTTCTGATGACTCTTCTGAAAGCATGTACATCCTGAAGCTGAATCATCAGCAGGACACAGTCTTGCTTTTTTTTCACCGCAAAGATGGCGATTCCGTTTCTCGTGCATTCATTCAGCAGCCGTTCAATTCCTTTTCCTTTGACTTCCATTTGGACTTTACCCGAAAAAAATGACAGCCATTTGTTTTTCACATTATTTCCCCCCGGCTTTATGAATCGACATATCGTACGTGATCTATCGTGCCTTCCAAAAGGATTTCCTCAGGAAGGATTGCCTTAATGACCAAGTTTTTTCCTGATATGATACACTGCCCCTGCTTGAGCATCAGCCTGACTTCTTCTTCGCTGAACAGCAGGAGGCCTCTGTGATTCTCTATGTAGATATGAAGTCTGCCGACCATCGTAATACGAGGCAGATCCATCATAACGTCCGGGGGAATTTCCAATGCTCTTGTCAGCCATGCCTTTACACGATTCTTTCTTTGCCCCATAAAAAAAGAACCCCCTTTCATCTCATATGTATGATTTGAAAAGGGGTTCTAACACTTTATTTTTTACCGATGTTCCGCATGGTCCGGTGCGGTTTTTTTGCACGGGGCGGACCCAAAACCTCACTGAATATAATGCCTTGAACCGCAGTTTCTTTATTTATTTTGAGGGCTGATTTCTTCAGAGACGCGTTTCGTGCGCGTGCGGATGTCAGCTTATGTTCAAGCCCGTTAAACATCTGCTCCGTCTCCGCTAGGCGCTTTTCAGCTTCCCTTCTTTTTTGCTCAAAAGGGTTCTCTTCTGAAACGGCAGGCAATTCTTCCGCTTCCGGCTTATGCTCTTTCTGCGGCTGTTTTTGATCCTGCTTTTTTGCCTGATTTCCGGGACGTGTACCCGGCGGACGTTTTTCATCTTTGTTTTTCTTGCCGAATATTGCCGATATAATGCCGATGACGGCGGCAATGACGAGCGGATTTGTCAGAATCTCGTGCATATAGCGGCTCCCTCCTTAATAGAGAGGTTATTGTTGGTCTTCATCTTGCTGGTCATTCGTCAGCTTGCCGATAGAATCCCTCATGTCCGTATCCGCGTCGATATTTTTTATGTTCATATAGTCCATGACGCCGATGTTTCCTTCACGCAACGCTTCTGCCATCGCAAGCGGCACTTCGGCTTCTGCTTCCACGACTTTTGCACGCATTTCTTCTACGCGAGCGCGCATTTCCTGCTCTTGGGCGACCGCCATGGCGCGGCGCTCTTCGGCTTTGGCCTGCGCAATGTTTTTGTCTGCTTCTGCCTGATCCGTCTGAAGAATCGCTCCGATGTTTTTGCCGATATCAACGTCGGCAATGTCAATCGAAAGAATTTCAAATGCGGTGCCTGAATCCAGCCCTTTGCCAAGTACAGTCTGCGAAATCATATCAGGATTTTCAAGCACTTTTTTATGATTGTGTGAAGAACCGATTGTTGAGACAATCCCTTCTCCGACACGGGCGACAACCGTCTCTTCTCCCGCTCCTCCGACAAGGCGCTCAATATTGGCTCTTACCGTGATTCTGGCTTTTGCCTTTACTTCAATTCCGTCCATGGCGACACCCGCGATAAACGGTGTTTCAATGACCTTCGGATTGACGCTCATCTGTACGGCTTCCAATACGTCACGCCCGGCCAGGTCAATGGCTGCGCAGCGTTCAAATGTCAGTTCAATATTGGCGCGCTGTGCCGCAATCAGGGCATTGACCACCCTGTCGACATTACCTCCGGCCAGATAATGGCTTTCGAGCTGATTTGTTGTTGCGGATAGGCCGGCTTTGTGCGCTTTAATTAACGGATTGACAACGCGGCTTGGTATGACGCGCCGCAGCCTCATCCCGACCAAAGTGAAAATGCTGATTCTGACTCCTGCCGCAAGCGCCGAAATCCATAGCATCACCGGTACAAAGGTGAAGAATATGGCTAACACAATAATGGCAGCAGCAACTAATGCTAAAATCGCCAAACTTGACAGTTCCATCTAATTCCTCCTCAAGGTTATCATCTATATTTCTCTCACGACAATGCGTGAGCCTTCCGCTTTCACTACTTTCACCTGTCTGTCTTTTTCAGTGAATGATCCTTCCGAGACGACATCCAGACGTTCATCATCAATAATGACGGTGCCTGACGGTCTGAGGGCTGTAGCGGTAATGCCGACTTTTCCCAACAGCTCCGTCCGGTTCTGATTTGAAACATAACCGCTCTCCGTGCTTGTTGAATCAGTTAATATTAATTTTTTAAAGAATTTCATTCGTTTCCCCAACACCCTTGTTAATATGATAAAAGCTGTAATAGATACAGCAAAGGCGATCAAGAGAGAAACCGCCATTACAGTAAAGCTGCCCGCAGCGAGAAAGAGGCTCGCGATGACGCCTGCAATACCGATAAGACCGATTATGCCTCCGGGCAGAAATATCTCTAAAAGGATAAAAACCAAGCCCGCGCAAAATAAGAATACGCTGTCATAGCCGGCGAATCCGGCAGCGATATGCCCGGTAAAAAACAGCAGCATGGCCGTCAGTCCGACGGCACCCGGTATCCCGAGGCCCGGCGAGAACAATTCAATGGTCAAACCAAGCAAAGCAAGCGTTAATAAGACGGGGACAACAAACGGATTTGTCAGCCATCTGCCCAGTTTGCCGACGAAACCTTCTTTTGCATGGTGAACATCCGCTTTGTCAAAACCGAGCTTTGTATATAAAGCATCAAGGTCTGAAACCGTGCCCTCCGAATATCCGACTTCCTTAGCTTTTTCAGCTGTCAGTGTCAGCAGTTTTCCCTTTGGGGCGCCCGCTTCCTTTGCGTTGATGGCGGGGTCAGCCATGGCCAGCGCATATTTCGGATTTCGGTTGTTTTTAACCGCTGCGTCCTCCATTTCTGCATGCCACAGTGATTGAGCCTTTTTGTCTGCCGCGTTTCCTTTTCCGTCGATGATGGCTGCGGCACCCATTTTTCCGCCCGGCGCCATATAGATTTCATCTGCCTGAAGCGCTATATACGCTCCGGCAGAAAGCGCCCGTTTATTAACGTAAGCGGTAACAGGCACATCCGCGCGGCCGATGATATCCGCAATATCCAAGGCTGATTGAACGGCGCCTCCCGGTGTATTGATGTCAAGAATAATGTGTGACGCGCCGGACTCCTTCGCTTCTTTGAAAGAACGCGATAAAAAAGAGGCGAGCCCCTGTTCGACATTTTTCTCAACCGGGATGACATAAACCGATGGATGATCAGCTTTCGCGTTCAATTGAACCCCTAATAAAGATAATACAAATAAGCCCAATAGAGCAACAGCAATTCCGGTTTTTTTTCGGAACAAGGCAAATATACCCTCCTTCCCGTTTCGTTCTTCTTTATATACGTAACAAATGTACTTTAGTTTCATTTTTTTATGTATAAAAAAAGACATCTCTCTAGGAAAGATGTCTTTTTTCTTGTCAATTAAGATAATTGACTGCTGACAAGTCTGTTAATTACGCTGCCGTCAGCTTTACCTTTTACTTTAGGCATAATAGCACTCATCACTTTGCCCATGTCCGCTTTGGAGCTCGCACCGACTTCAGTGATGGTTTCATTTACGATTGTCTGCAGCTCTTCTTCAGAAAGCTGCTTCGGTAAATAAACTTCTAAAATGTCCAGCTCTTTTTGAACTTTATCTACTAAATCTAAACGATTAGCGTTTGAAAATTCATGGAGGGAGTCTTTACGTTGCTTAAGTTCACGAGATAGGACAGTAAGTTCCTCATCCTCGGTCAAACTGTCTTTCTTAAGCTTAATTGCTTCGTTTTGAAGTGAAGCTTTCACCATTCGAACGACAGTCAGTTTGTCTTTCTCACGGCTTTTCATATACAGCTTCATATCTTGGTTAAGTCGCTCAAGAAGACTCATAAATCCACCCTCTTTTAGAATTTGCGTTTTCTAGCAGCTTCTGACTTTTTCTTGCGCTTTACGCTAGGTTTTTCATAAAATTCGCGCTTTCTTGCTTCTTGCAAAGTACCTGTCTTTGATACACTGCGTTTGAAGCGACGAAGAGCATCTTCAAGCGATTCGTTTTTTCTAACGACCGTTTTTGACATTCTCTTTCCCTCCCTCCGAATACACCAATCGACTACCTTTAAAAAGATACATATATAAACATGTACTTTGACATTATAATATAAGCCATCAGTCAGGTCAACTAAGCGAGCTCACTTTTCCGTCATGAATAAGGCTGCTTGTCTATATAATGATGGAAAGGGGTGTTTCATTTGATGATACTGATTCTCTTTACCGCACTTATCCTGATTTTTTTACTCGGAATGAGCCTGCTCAGGCAGGGGCTGATCGCATTAACGTATTCAAAAATTGAGAAGAGCCTGCTCTTATTTACCGACCACCCTTTGAAAGCTTTTCTCATAAGCATCGTATTCACTGGTTTTCTTCAGAGCAGCTCAGCCTTCATGGTCATTGTCATCGGCTTTGTCAGCGCAGGCGCTTTATCTTTTAAACGGACCATTCCGATGATTCTCGGCACGAATGTCGGCTCCACGTTTACGACGGAGTTTTTAGCCATAAAGATGGATGTGCTCATTTGGGTGCTTTTTATCGGAGGCCTTGTGTTTATCCTCATCCGTAAATATCCGTTCAGGCAGATCGGCATAAGCTTCCTCGGTCTCGGCATCATCTTTTTTTGCATCACATGCTTCAGCCGGCTCGCCGTTCCGCTGACAGAAATGAAGGCGGGGGCGGAGGTTTTGCGCCATGTGAATGATTCGAGCTGGTCCGCTCTTTTTATCGGTATGATATTGACGGCAATCATTCATTCAAGCTCCGTCTGCATCGGCATTTTGATGAGTTTTATGAACGAAGGGGTGATCGGCATTGAACAAGCGGTCAGCGTCGTTCTGGGATCTAATATCGGGACATGCGTCACGGCCGTCATGGCTGCTGTTTCAGGCGGTTATGCCGCCAGACAGACCGCCGGTGCTCACGTTGTGTTTAATATTCTCGGCGTGCTGCTCGTATTTCCCTTCCTGTCCGCATCAGCAGGTTTTACGGAGCGCCTGTCTGATGATCCCGCGCAGATGATTGCGCATTTCAGCCTGTTATTTAACGTAGTCACCGCCCTATTGTTTCTGCCGTTCACACATTTATTTTACCGGCTGATTGACAGGCTGATTCCTCCGAAACCGTAAAAAAACCGATGCGGGAAGGCACCGGTTTTTTTATCTGTTATGAAGACATGCGCATGTTCCGGGTCATTTCATCCTCAACGACACGGACGAATTGTCCTTCGTTATACGGATAGCCCGCTTTTTGAATTTTGACTTTGACAAGTTTGCCGATTACATCCTCCGTGCCTTTGAAGACGACTTTCATGTAATTGTCCGTATAGCCGACGAACATGCCGTCTTCATCAGACTCTTTAAACGCCTCTTCCGGAATGATTTCCAGAACCTCTCCTTCATAATCGGAGGCGTATTCTTTTGCAAGCTGGTCAGACAGCGCGATCAGCTTATGCACCCGTTCGTTTTTCACGTTCTCGTCAACCTGGTCTTCCATTCTGGCCGCAGGTGTTCCGGTGCGTTTGCTGTAAGGGAATACGTGAAGCTCTGAAAACTTATGTTCTTTAATGAACCGGTATGTTTCCATAAATTCTTCTTCCGTTTCACCCGGGAAACCGACGATGACATCAGATGTGACGGCCAGACCCGGCAGCGCTTCTTTCAGCTTATTTAAACGGTCCGCGAAAAATTCCATCGTATATTTGCGTCTCATCCGTTTCAGAACGGTGTTTGATCCTGACTGAATCGGGATATGAAGGTGGCGGACGATTTTATCAGACGCATCCAGCACTTCAATCACTTCATCAGTGATTTGGCTTGCTTCAATAGATGAAATTCTGATCCGCTTCAGTCCTTCTACACGTGTATCAAGCTCGCGGAGAAGCTTGGCGAAATTATAATCTTTCATATCTTCGCCGTAGCCGCCCGTATGAATCCCCGTCAGGACGATTTCTTTATAGCCGGCATCCACCAGCTGCTGCGCCTGTTTAATGACTTCTTCCGGATCGCGGGAACGAAGCAGGCCGCGCGCCCAAGGGATAATGCAGAACGTACAGAAGTTGTTGCAGCCCTCTTGGATTTTTAACGACGCTCTTGTGCGGTCAGTAAAAGCGGGAACATCCAGCTCTTCAAACACGCGTGCTTTCATAATATTGCCGACGCCGTTGATCGGCTGGCGCTCTTCCCTGTACTGCTCAATGTAACCGAGCATTTTTTCACGATCCTGCGTGCCGACGACGATGTCAACACCCGGGATGGCCATAATTTCTGCCGGAGAGGTTTGCGCATAGCACCCTGTTACGCAGATGACGCCGTCAGGATTTTGGCGGATCGCCCGTCTGATGACTTGACGGCTTTTTTTATCTCCCGTGTTTGTTACCGTACATGTATTAATGACATATACATCTGCTGTCTGTTCGAATTCTTTTCGTTCATAACCCGCATCTTTAAACAGCTGCCAGATTGCTTCTGTTTCATAATGGTTGACCTTGCAGCCAAGGGTATGAAAAGCAACAGTTGCCATTACTGATCACCTCTTAATAACTCTGTATGATAGGAAACTGCGCTTAACGCGTAAAGAGGCGCAGTTTCAGTCCGTAAAATTCTCGGTCCGAGGCCGCATAAGACGGCGCCTTTTTCTGAAAGCTGATGAACTTCAGACTCAGTCAGACCGCCTTCAGGGCCGAATACGATTAAAAGAGACGAACCTTGCGGAAGGCTTTTGAGCTCCGCGGCGAAAGCGCCCGTTTCTCCCTGCTTTGATGACTCCTCGTATGCAACGACACATTTATCGACATTCTCCGCCATTTCAAGCAGCTGCCGGAACGTATAAACGGTTTTCACTTCGGGAATTTCATTGCGGTACGATTGCTCCGCCGCTTCCTTCGCGATTTTCGCCCATCTCTCCCGTTTTTTCTTTGCCTTTTTGTCGTCAAGCTTAACGACGGATCTGGCGCCTTGAAAAGGGATGAACATACTTGCCCCCAGCTCGGTCCCTTTTTGGATAATCCATTCAAGCTTATCGCCTTTCGGGAGGCCGCTTGCGATCCTGATCTTCAAAGGCAGTTCACGGTTTTCACCCGTCCACTCAGCAATGCTGCATGATATATGATCTTTAGAAACCTCTTTAAGCAGGCATAACGCTTCATGGCCGTCTTTCGAACAGCAGATAATCCGGTCTCCCGCACTCATTCTCATGACGTTCGCTATATGGTGGACGTCTTCCCCCGTGATTTGAAAATCAGGAGTTTCGTCCATCTCCTGCTTCGTGAGCTCGATAAAATATCGTTGCATACGCTGTGACACCTACTAACTGTTATTTTTTCGCGATGATGCTGACCCAATCTTCCATAGACAGAATTTCTATGATGGTAAAGCCGGCTTTTTCCAACGCTTCTTTTACTTCCTGTTTTTTCTGGCCGATAATGCCTGAAGTAATAAAATGGCCTCCGTCTTTGAGCAGGTCGTACGCCTGTGATGTAAAGCGGAGAATCACTTCCGCCAAAATATTTGCGACAATGACATCATGTTCGCCCGTGATGCCGTCTAACAAATTGTTCTGCTTCACTTCGGCCGTATCACTCACTTTGTTCAATTTCACATTCAGACGCGCGCTTTCAACAGCGACCGGATCAAGGTCATACGCATGAACCGATTCGGCCTCAAGCATGGCGGCCGCGATGCTTAAAATTCCTGAACCGGTGCCGACATCAATGATACGGTCGCCTTTTTGAACGATACGCTCAAGCGCCTGAATGCACAGAACTGTTGTCGGATGCGTTCCCGTACCGAATGCCATACCCGGGTCCATTTCGATAATCAGTTCATCTGTATGAACAGGTGTATACGTTTCCCATGTGGGAACGATCGTGAACTTTTCAGAAATTTTCACAGGATGATAATACTTTTTCCAAGCGGTCGCCCATTCTTCTTCATTGACTTCAGAAATGGTGATTTTGTTTCTGCCCAAATCAATGTCGTACAAAAGCAGATTGTTAATCGTCTCTTTAATGCCGTCCACCGTTTCGCCGAGGAAACTGTTGATCGGCAGATACGCTTTGACAATGACACCCTCATCGGGGTAATCATTGGGGTCGAGCTGGTAGATTTCCCCGTAAACATTCTCACGCTCTTTCATTAAATCAAGCGGATCTTCGATGACAACCCCGCTCGCACCAGCTTCATGCAAAATATTTGAGATGGGTTCGACCGCTTCATGTGTTGTGTGAATGCTGATTTCGGACCATTTCAAAACTACCAACTCCTATCCAATCATTACTCGCCTTTAAATGCGCGTTTTACTTTGTCAAAGAAACTCATTTCTTGTTCATCCGGCAGGTTTCCGCTGACTTCAGCGAATTCGCGGATGATGTCTTTTTGTTTATCTGTCAGATTCGTCGGTGTGACGACGCGGACGACAATGTGCTGGTCGCCTTGTCCGTAGCCCCGGACGTTCTGAACGCCTTTGCCTCTTAATCTGAATTTCGTGCCGGTTTGTGTGCCGGCAGGTATTTTCAATTTCACTTTTCCGTGAAGCGTCGGCACTTCCACTTCGTCTCCGAGTGCCGCTTGGGCAAACGTTAACGGCATTTCGCAATAAATATCGTCTCCGTCGCGCTCAAAGAACTCGTGGGCGCGCACATGGAATACGACAAACAGATCTCCCGCAGGCCCTCCGTTTACGCCCGGTTCACCTTGGCCCGGAACGCGCAGCTGCTGTCCGTCATCCACACCGGCAGGAATCGTGACATTGATTTTTTTCCGTTTTTTCACTTTGCCCGTGCCGCCGCAGTCAGAACACTTGTTTTTGATGATTTTTCCTGTTCCTTCACAGTGGTGGCAGACTCTTCGGTTAACCACTTTGCCAAACGGCGTGTTCTGTTCGACGTTCAGCTGGCCTGAACCTCCGCAGTGCGAGCACGTATCCGGCTTTGTTCCCGGCTTCGCGCCAGACCCTTTACATGTTTCGCAATTCTCTTCGCGCGGAATTTCAATGATCGTTTCTTTTCCGAAAGCCGCGTCTTCAAATGACAGGGTCATTGTATACTGCAGATCCGCGCCTTGCCGCGGCGCATTCGGGTCACGGCGTCTCGTGCCGCCTCCGAAGATGCTTGAGAAGATGTCATCGAAACCGAAGCCGCCGAAGTCTCCGCCGCCTCCGAAACCGCCGCCGAATCCCTGGTTAGGGTCTGTATGGCCGAATTGGTCATATTGAGCGCGTTTTTGGTCGTCTGAGAGCGCTTCGTACGCTTCTTTTACCTCTTTGAATTTTTCATCTGCTCCGGATTCTTTATTGATATCAGGATGATATTTTTTTGAAAGCTTCCGATAGGCTTTTTTGATTTCATCCTTTGAAGCGCTCTTACTTACCCCAAGCACTTCATAGTAATCACGCTTACTCATCTCGCTTCACTCTCCCGAATTTCTCACATAAATTAGATTGTATCATTTTGAATTATGTTTTTTCAATTCCTTTTATCCCGGGCAAGAAAAAAAGTCAAAGCCAAGAGATGCCTGACTTTGACTTTCTGTCTGTTGAATCAGAATATGCTGTGTGTTCTTCCGCCTATAGCCATGCGGGAAAGAACTTATTTTTTCGTTTCGTCGTCTTTTACTTCTTCGTATTCCGCATCGACAACGTTGTCGTCCGCTTTTTTGCCTTCAGCGTTTGCTCCGCCTTCAGCCTGCTGCGCTTTTGCAGCTTCTTCATAAAGCTTCATAGAAAGCTCTTGAACGATTGTTTGAAGCTCATCTTTTTTCGCTTTGATGTCTTCAATTTCGTTTTTCTCGATAGCGGCTTTCAGCGCGTCTTTCGCGTCGTTTGCTTTTTTCACTTGCTCTTCGTCCACTTTGCCTTCCAGATCTTTTAATGTTTTTTCCGTTTGGAACACAAGCTGGTCAGCTTCGTTGCGGACTTCGATTTCTTCTTTTCTCTTCGCATCAGCGTCAGCGTTTTCTTCCGCTTCTTTTACCATGCGTTCGATCTCATCATCAGAAAGACCTGAAGAAGATTTGATAGTAATGTTTTGTTCTTTTCCTGTGCCTAAGTCTTTCGCTCTTACGTTTACGATACCGTTTTTGTCAATATCGAAAGAAACTTCGATTTGCGGTACGCCGCGCGGTGCCGGCGGGATATCAGTAAGCTGGAAGCGGCCGAGCGTTTTGTTGTCGGCAGACATCGGGCGCTCACCTTGAAGCACGTGAATGTCAACAGCCGTTTGGTTGTCAGCAGCGGTTGAGAATACTTGAGACTTGCTCGTCGGAATTGTCGTGTTGCGGTCGATCAGTTTCGTGAACACGCCGCCCATTGTTTCAATACCGAGAGAAAGCGGTGTAACGTCAAGAAGAACAACGTCTTTTACGTCTCCCGTGATGACGCCGCCTTGAATCGCTGCACCCAGCGCTACAACTTCATCAGGGTTTACGCCTTTATGCGCTTCTTTACCCGTTTCTTTTTTGATTGCTTCCTGTACGGCAGGAATACGTGTTGATCCGCCGACAAGGATAACTTTGTCGATTTCGCTTGCAGAAAGATCCGCATCTTGAAGAGCCTGACGGACAGGAGCCATTGTGCGCTCAACAAGGTGAGCGGAAAGCTCTTCGAATTTAGCGCGGGTCAGGGTCAGCTCAAGGTGAAGCGGACCTGCTTCTCCCGCCGTGATAAACGGTAAAGAAATTTGTGTGGATGATACGCCGGAAAGATCTTTTTTCGCTTTCTCAGCCGCATCTTTCAAACGCTGAAGCGCCATTTTGTCTTTTGAAAGATCAATGCCGTTTTCTTTTTTGAATTCTGCTACGAGATGATCGATGATGACTTGGTCAAAGTCGTCCCCGCCAAGACGGTTGTCACCGGCAGTTGAACGGACTTCAAACACGCCGTCGCCAAGTTCAAGAACAGATACGTCAAACGTACCGCCGCCAAGGTCGTAAACAAGAATTGTTTGGTCTTCGTCCGTTTTATCAAGTCCGTATGCAAGCGCTGCTGCAGTCGGCTCGTTGATAATACGCTCTACTTCAAGACCGGCGATTTTACCGGCATCTTTTGTCGCTTGGCGCTCTGCATCGTTGAAGTATGCAGGAACCGTGATAACGGCTTTTGAAACTGTTTCGCCGAGGTAGCTTTCAGCATATGCTTTCAGATGCTGAAGGATAATAGCTGACACTTCTTGAGGCGTGTAGTCTTTTCCTTCGATTTCCACTTTATAGTCAGTACCCATATGGCGTTTAACAGACATGATTGTGTTAGGATTTGTGATTGATTGGCGTTTCGCCACTTCCCCTACTTGGCGCTCGCCGTTTTTAAATGCAACGACTGACGGAGTCGTACGGTTTCCTTCAGCGTTGGCGATGACTGTAGGCTCTCCGCCTTCAAGCACTGCCACACATGAGTTTGTCGTACCCAAGTCAATTCCGATTACTTTACTCACTTTGAATTACCTCCTGCTATGTAGTTATTGATTCACTTTTACCATTGAAGGACGGATGACGCGATCCTTCAGTTTGTAGCCTTTTTGCAGTTCTTCGATAACAATATTGCTGCCGAAGTTTTCATCTTCCACCTGCATGACGGCTTGGTGAAGGTTCGGATCAAATTCCTGACCGACAGCTTCGATGGCTTCAACGCCTTCTTTTTCAAGTGCGTCCATCAGCTGGCGGCGGACCATTTCCATACCTTGCAGCAAGCTTTTTGTCTGCTCGCTTTCAGCTTCTACCTGTAACGCCCGTTCAAAGTTGTCGAGAGCCGGAAGGATTTCAGTTACGACGTTTTGAGAACGGTATTTCTGGGCAGCTTCCATTTCAAGGCGGCTGCGTCGTTTATAGTTTTCAAAGTCTGCTTGAACACGCAAAAGTTTGTTTTCTTTTTCATCAAGCAAACCCTGCAATTCATCAATTTGGTGCTGAAGGGCTTCTTCCTGACCTGCCGTTTCTTCATGCTGCTCTTGTGAAGCGGCTTGTTCTGCCTGTTCTGTCACTTCTTCTTGTTCTGCTGCTTCAACCTGTTCTGCGGTTTGTTTTTCTTCTGACATTGTGTTCACCTCCCTCAAATGCTGTAAAAAGATGACTGAAAATGATTGCCAAAATTCCCTTATTCATCATACAAACTTGTGAATGCTTTTGACAAGTCCGAAGTCACGTGCTGCAGCAGGCTGACGACTCTTGAATAATTCATGCGCGTCGGCCCGATAATGGCGATTGATCCGATCTGTTTCGTATCAACTGTATAGGTGGCCGTGATTAAACTGCAATTTTCCATTTCTTCGTAGTCATTTTCTTTGCCGATTTTGATTGAAATCCCGGCTTTTGATGACTGAAACAGCTTCAGAACATCCTGCTCTTTTTCAATTAAAGATAAGAGCGAGCGGACCCTTTCAATATCATGGAACTCCGGCTGATTCAGCATGTTGATCTTTCCGCCGAAAAATAATTTCTCAACGTGGGCCGCCGGATGGAATGTGGAGCGGAGCGATTCAAGTATGCTGTCATAGTTGGCGATATGCTGCCTTAAATATGTGACAACCTCTTTGAAAATGCGCTCATTCAGTTCGTCCATCGGCACGCCCGCTAATCGATCGTTTAATATATTGACCAGTTTTTCAATATCGGCCAGATCCACTTTAGCCGGGAAATTGATAGTGCGGTTTTCGACATGCCCCGTGTTCGTGACGAGGATGGCGACCGCCTTATCCGGCTGGATCGGAACGATTTGAATCTGTTTAAGATAGTTCTCGCTCAGCGTCGGCCCGAGGACAATCGATGTGTAGTTTGTCAGATCGGACAAGATTTGCGCTGATTTTTGGACTGTTTTTTCCAGCTCGAAGATTTTTTCTTTAAATATCGAGTGAATTAAATCCAGATCGGTTTTTGTCAGCTTGACGGGTGACAGCAAATGATCGACATAATACCTGTACCCTTTTTCCGACGGAATCCGTCCTGAGGATGAATGGGTTTTTTCAATAAAGCCCAATTCCTCCAAGTCAGCCATCTCGTTTCTGATCGTTGCAGAGCTGAATGTAATCTCGTCTTTTTTTGAAAGAGTTCTTGATCCTACAGGCTGCGCTGATTGTATAAAATCATTAATAATCACTTGCAGGATCAACAGCTGACGATTTGTTAACATCATCATCACCCCTGTTAGCACTCAAGGTCAGCGAGTGCTAATTCTATATCAAAAGTAACAAACCAAAAGAAAAATGTCAATTATAACTCACCCAAAAAAGCGCCAAAAACCTCATTTCCTAATAATTTGCCCTCATGCGTTAATGCAACCGATTCTTCCGTGTCACAGATCAGGCCTTTTTCGGTTAAATCTTTGAGAACATCGGGAAACAGTTCGTCGACCGAGCGTCCGAATTTATCGAGAAAAGCTTGCTTTTGTACGCCGGACATTTTTCTGAGACCGAGGAACATTTCTTCTTCAATCTGCTCCTCACGTGTCACCTCGTGCGTGTCACGGTAAGGCAGCCCCTTTTCTTCGATGAGCTGCATGTAATGTTTCACAGGCCCGGCGTTGACGGTGCGCGTGCCGCTGATATATCCGTGAGCGCCAGCGCCAAAACCGAAATACTCTTCATTGCTCCAATACGTCAGATTATGCTGCGATTCGTATCCGGGCTTTGCAAAGTTACTGATCTCGTATTGACGGATGCCCGCTTCACTCATCTGCCTCATGACCGTTTCATACATCTCGGCCTCTTGTTCTTGCGCCGGGAGATGCAGGCGGCCTTTTTGCATTAAATTATAAAACACCGTTTTCGGCTCTACGATCAGCGAGTAAACGGAATAGTGCTCCGCATCAAGAGACAAAGCCGTTTTGACGGAATTGTCAAGATCGGCCAGCGTCTGACCCGGCAGGCCGAACATCAAATCGAGACTGATGTTGTCGAAGCCGAGAGCCCTCGCACGTTCAAAGGAAGTGAATACGTCCTTTTGTTTATGCACTCTGCCGATTTTTTGTAAAAGCTCATCTTCAAAGGTTTGAACACCGAAGCTCAGCCGGTTGACACCGGCATTTTTCATGATTTTTAATTTTTCCGGGGACAAATCATCCGGATTCGCTTCCGCGGCAAATTCTATGAGTCCGTCAGAAGGCTTCAGCACGCGGTGAATGGAATCCATCAATTTTTCCAGCTGGACGGGTGAGAGCGATGTCGGCGTGCCTCCCCCGATAAAAATCGTACGGAGATCAGGGCGTCCCGTCCGTTCTATTGTATTTATCATTTCCTTTTCGAGTGAGTTTAAGTACTCATCGACAGGCTGGCTCTGAATAAAATATTTATTGAAATCGCAATAGTGGCAGATATGCTCACAAAACGGGATATGAATATAAGCTGATTTCATTTTGAAACACCTTCTTCTTTACAGAAAGAAGCCGCAGTGCGGGACTGCGGCGGCTTCCGTTATTTTTTCGGGCTGTCATCCATTTTAAGAACGGCCATAAACGCTTCCTGCGGCACTTCTACTGAGCCGACCTGCTTCATCCGGCGTTTTCCTTCTTTTTGTTTTTCAAGAAGCTTCCGTTTCCGCGAGATGTCTCCTCCGTAACATTTTGCAAGGACGTTTTTCCGCATGGCCTTAATGGTCGAGCGGGCCACGATTTTCTGTCCGATCGCTGCTTGAATCGGTACTTCAAAGTGCTGGCGCGGAATAAGTTCTTTTAGTTTTTCCACAATTACTTTTCCGCGTTCGTACGCGTAATCGCGATGCACGATAAATGACAGCGCGTCGATTTTTTCTCCGTTCAGCATAATGTCCATCTTGACAAGTTTAGACGGTTTGTAGCCGATCAGTTCGTAATCAAAGGACGCGTAGCCTTTTGTGCTTGATTTCAGCTGATCAAAAAACTCATAGACGATTTCCGCTAATGGCATGTCATAGACAATGCTGACACGATTTGCGTCTAAATATTGCATGTCGATAAAATTGCCGCGTTTTCCTTGGCAAAGCTCCATCACCGCACCGACATAATCGTTCGGCACCATCATTGTCGCTTTTACATACGGCTCCTCGATTCTTTCGATCTTTTGCGGGTCAGGCATGTTGGACGGGTTGTCGACAACAACCTTTTCGCCGTCTGTCATATACACATCATAGATAACACTCGGTGCCGTTGTGATCAGGTCGATTTTAAACTCACGCTCAATCCGCTCCTGAATGATTTCCATGTGAAGCATACCTAAAAATCCGCAGCGGAAACCGAATCCGAGCGCTTGGGATGTCTCTGCTTCATATTGAAGCGATGAGTCATTCAGTTCAAGCTTCTCAAGAGCTTCCCTTAAATCGTTGTATTTGGCCGTATCGATCGGATACAAACCGCAATACACCATCGGGTTCAGCTTGCGATATCCAGGCAATGCTTCGGCAGCCTGATTGGCCGCGCTTGTTATCGTGTCACCGACGCGTGTGTCACCGACATTTTTGATCGCAGCAGTTAAAAAGCCGACATCGCCGACGGTCAGTTCATCTGTCGGAGTTGCTTTCGGCGTGAACACACCGACTTCTGTCACTTCAAACTCTTTTCCGGTTGCCATCATTTTAATTTTCTGGCCCGGTTTGACCGTTCCTTCTACGACTCTGATATACGCGACGACTCCGCGGTACGCGTCATAAAGCGAGTCAAAGATGAGCGCTTTCAGCGGAGCTTCCGGATCTCCCGCGGGAGCCGGCACTTTTTCTACGATCTGCTCTAAAATGTCTTCGATGCCGATGCCCGCTTTCGCTGAAGCGAGGACGGCGTCTGAAGCGTCAAGGCCGATAACGTCCTCAACCTCTTGACGCACACGTTCTGGCTCTGCGCTCGGAAGATCGATTTTATTAATGACAGGAAGAATCTCAAGATCATTATCAAGCGCCAGATAGACGTTCGCCAATGTCTGCGCTTCTATTCCCTGAGCCGCATCAACAACGAGAATCGCGCCTTCGCAGGCAGCCAGGCTTCGCGATACTTCATATGTAAAGTCGACGTGTCCGGGCGTGTCGATGAGATGGAATATATATTCTTCTCCGTCTTTTGCTTTGTATTTCAGCTGAACGGAATTTAATTTGATGGTAATTCCCCGTTCGCGTTCAAGGTCCATTGAATCAAGCAATTGTTCTTTCATTTCCCGCTGGGTGATCGCCGATGTTTTTTCTAAAATCCGATCCGCCAAGGTCGATTTGCCGTGGTCTATGTGGGCGATGATGGAGAAATTCCGGATTCTTGACTGCCTCTCTAAACGCTTTTCTTTATCTGTCACAATCTATCACTCCTACTATTAAACGCAAAATACACTAGTTTAGATTATATCAATAGGATTGTAAACATTCAATTAAAACAAGAAAGAGAAAAGCTTCCTTTAAGGAATCATCCGCTTTTCTCTTCATCAATGCTAACGGTTCAGTTTCGAAACCCACTCATACATCGCCTGCGCCGAGTCCGTCACGGTATTTGAAAGGGTTTCTCCGGCTTTTGAAAACAGGTTGAAGGTTTCCGCCTGTTCCAGCTGTTTTTGTTTTTCTTCCAGATCTTTCGCCGTAACGGTTTGTCCCAAAATGGAAGCTTCTTTTTCCTGTCCTTCTCCGCCGCCGAGCGTGAATGCTCCTTTTAAGGAGGGATCTTTGTATCCTTTCATATCAAGCATTCCGCTGTTTGCCTGCTGCATGCCGAACAAAACGCCGAAAAACATGACAATGGCGATCAGCAGGCATTTGCCGGTAAAACGGATCATTTGAATCACCTGATTTCTATTGTTTTTTCTTCTCTCCTGATTGCGAGCTGACCTTTTCTGCATCCCAGTACAGTTCGCTGAACACATCGGCCACGGCATCTGATGCGCGCCTCAGTTCTTCAAGATTGTTATCCACGCCCCCGAATTCCAGCAGAAGTGACCGATCGTTTAAATCTTGGTTGTATACTCCATTATCTCCCGGAGAGCCTTTTGATAAAACACCGACGCTTAAGCCGGGGTATTTTTTCTCCATCAGCTTATGAAGTTCACTTGCGAGTTTATAGTTTTCTTCAAAATTAGCGCTTTTTTTGCCGACGACGATGGCGACTCTGGCATAGCTTTTTCCTTTAATGTCGGCTGTCGTATTTTTCTTGCGGCGGGAATCCCGGTGAATGTCTATGGTATATTGCAGGTTTTTATTTTTGGCGAGCGCGCTTTTTACGACCGGCCTTGATTCGTCGTAGCTTCGCGCATAATTTAAGCCATCTTTGTTCAGGCGGGCCTGAATGTCGGTTTTATCTACGGTCGCTCCTACACCTTGCGCTTCAAGCGCTTTTCCGAACATATCTCCGACAAGCGTGACATTGGCCTTCGAATGGCGGGCGTTATCCGGATTTGTTTCCCCTTTTAACAGAGGGAGATAGGATTCGGTATTGTGAGTGTGATAAATAAAGACGACTTTTTTGCTGCCTGTTGAATGTTTCGGCGGCGCCGTTTCTTCTTTTTTCGTTTTGTTTTCGATTTCTGCCAGGTTCACTTCTTTTTCTTTTTCCATCACCTTTGACGGCGGCGGAGATTCAGCCGGCATATTCGTATAATCCGTCCCCTGCCCCGCCAGAAGGATCTCCGTATCGTATTGGGCAAATCCCGGCAGCTCACGTCCCAAGAAACTCCGCGGGTCTTCCATATTAATGCTTGTCGCCAGTTTTAAGGAAAGCCGGGACAGCTGAAAAGAGTCTTTTTCAGGAAGCTCTGAGGCGAAATAATGATTTTCCATGCCGAGGAGGTGTGCAAACGCGTCACCCGGAAGTTCTCCGGCAATTCCGTGAAGAGAATCCGAAGAAAGCCTCAGTTCAGGGCGAAGCGATGTGAGCACACCCGATAATACGAAAATAACGATAAGGCTTGTCATAAACAAAAACATGCCCTTGAGCGCATTTCCACCGTTTACTGCAACGACAATTTGACGGTTTCTGCGTTTTTTTCTCATGATTTGAATCCCTCCAGCGCTTGTCTAGTAATTACTCTATGAACAAGCTAGAGGAGGTAGAACCATTTTAATGATTATAAGAACCTTTGTTATCTTGTGACACTTTTTCATGAAGGGCGGTGTTTAACCCGTTTGCAAGTACATTCGCCATATCATCAATAAAGGTGTCAATCTCCTTCGGCGTGACCATCAGATTATGGCCGAGCGGAGAAAGCACTTCGTGAATCAGCTGGCGTTTTTCGTTTTCGTCCAGCGTGCCGACAATACCGAGAAAGGATTGGCGTTCTTTTTCTCCGGGAAGGTCTTCGTCTGTCAGCACCTTCTTTTTGCCGAAGTTCATTCCGGCGGGCACCAGAGATCTTGACGGGCTGTCATCTTTCATCTCTCTGCCGAAATGTTTTAAAATATAATCCACCGTATCGCTTGCGATCGTAACCGCATCAACGACAGTCGGTACCCCGATTGCGATGACGGGGATGCCGAGCGTCTCCTTGCTTAATTCTTTTCTCTTATTGCCGACGCCTGATCCCGGGTGAATGCCCGTATCAGAAAATTGGATGGTCGTGTTCACCCTTTCAACGGCTCTTGCCGCAAGAGCGTCTACCGCGATCACAAAATCCGGCTTTGATTCTTTGATCACACCTTGAATAATATCGCTCGTTTCAATTCCCGTTAATCCCATCACACCGGGAGCAAGCGCGCTGACCGGCCTGTACCCTTCCTGCACATTTTCCGGCTGAAGCCTGAACAAATGCCTTGTCACGAGAAGGTTTTCGGTCACGAGAGGGCCGAGCGCATCCGGCGTCACATTCCAGTTGCCCAGACCGACGATCAAACAGCTTGCATCCTTTGGAATCTTTAATGCCGACAGATAGGCGGAAAATTCCTCGGCAAACACTTCCGTTACTTTTTCCTGCATCTCAGAGTCGTGTTCCCGAACCCCTTGAGCCTCGATCGTGACATAGCGTCCCTGCTTTTTCCCCGATAGCTCGGCGCCTTCTTTGGTAATATCGACGGTTCTGACTTTAATGCCGCCCTTGTCGCGTTCTTTTTCAATAAACCCGTTTATTTCTTTTTTCTGACCGGCTTGTCCGTCTTTTACCGCCTGTTTCGTTTCTACCGCTAAATCCGTCCGTATCAGAAATTGATTGACATCCAGTTCGTTGTTTTTCACAGGGAAGACCTCCTTCAATCATCGTGGTACATAGTGTGGCCATTTACAAAACGAATCATGCGAATTTACCCATCAACGAAAAATACTTTACATTTATATTGCAATCTAAAGTTCTGTTTGATAGAATACAATTTGTTCTATTGTGAAGAAGATTTAACCTTAAGACACTGTGCTACAGGTTGTATCTTAGGAGGTGAAACACATGCCAAACATTAAATCAGCGATTAAACGTACAAAAACAAACAACGAACGCCGCGCTCATAACGCGACAATCAAATCTGCTATGCGTACTGCAATCAAACAAGTTGAAGCTTCTGTTGCTAACAACGAAGCGGATAAAGCGAAAACTGCTCTTTCTGAAGCAGCGAAACGCATTGATAAAGCAGTGAAAACAGGTCTTGTACACAAAAATGCCGCAGCTCGATACAAATCTAGACTTGCGAAACAAGTGAACGGACTTTCTGCATAATACAAAAACGATCCCTGTAACGGGGATCGTTTTTTTCATTCAGTCCGGAGAAGCTCAAGGAGAAAGAGCTCCAGCAAGAGCTGCTTGTCCTTTTTCCCCGTTTTCATTTCATAATCCATCACTGCGAGTCTTTCTATAATACGCCGCAGCTCTTCTTCAGAAAAAAGCCTCGCCTGATCCATCGCCAGCTTTACCCGGAAGGGGTGCACCTTTAAGTTGGAAGCGATTTGCTTTTGGCCGTATCCTTGTCCCGCAAAATACTTCGTCTGCATAATCAGACGGAATTGGTTGGCGATCAGCGCCATAATTTTGATCGGTTCTTCGTTTTGTTTTAAAAGATCATAAAATATTTGAAGACTTTCCGTCCGTTTTCGGTTCACGATTTTGTTGATCAGCTCAAAAATATTCTGCTCCAAACTTCTTGCGACGAGCTCCCGGACATCTTCAAGTGTGATCTCATGTCTGTTACCGGTGTAGGCGGAGAGTTTTTGTATTTCCTGATATATGGAAGACAGATGGCCGTTTGCAAGCAGAACCAAATGCTCGGCAGCTTCTGTATCGATCATTTTATTTTCGGATTTCGCCAGATTAATCGTAAAATCAGTCGTCTCCTTTGCATTCAGCTCCTTAGCTTCAATCATAAGGGCTTTTTGCTTCAGCGCTTTCGTCAGCTTTTTCCGTTCGTCCAGCTTCTCATACGGAGCCACAATCACAAAGACCGTGTAAGGTGCAGGCTCCTTCAGATAAGTCTCCAGAGCGGCTGTATTATGCTCTATTTTTTCTTTCTTTTTTTCCCCTGTTAAAAAAGACGGATTTTTTACGATGACCAGCCGCTTCTCTCCCATAAACGGAAACGTTTCCGCATCGGTTACGGCCTGGTCAAGCGGATCTTCTTCAAGATCAAAAACAGACAGGTTAAAATCCTTTGTCTCCTCATCAACGACAGCTTGTCTGATCCGGCTGACAGTTTCTTGGAGCAGATACGTTTCTTTTCCATATAAACAATAAACGGAGCGGACATCCCCTTTTTTCAGGGCTTTCCAAACATCAAATACCATGATCGTATGACTTCCTCTCTTTCTTGATCCCCTTCTATCCTAAATTGAGTTCGGCAAATAGTAAAGAGGAAGCTTTAAGGACAGCTTCCTCATTTATAATAAACGCCTGATTCACAAGCTCCCGGGTCTGCTTGTAAAAAGGCGATAATCACAAGAACAGAAAACGTTACCATCACTTCTAGATTTTTCAAAACAATTCCAGTATACTTAGGGAAGTCAGGAGGGATGAAATTGAATGATTTTGAAAAAAACGTTCAAAGCAAACGAAATGATGCTGTTGACTCAGCTGTCGGTTTTGTCGTGTCCTTCGGATTTTTCGCCTTTTTGTTCGTGATGGCAACAGCCATCCATCTTATCGGCTCTTAGCCGCATTCCGGGCTGCTGTCAATCGGCAGTCTTTTTTACTTCTTGCGCCCTGGTTTCTTCTATATCATATGGAGGGAAGACGGAAAACGTTCCGGCGCCTTTTTTAAATCTGTATTGAATCGTTCCGCTGATATCGGTGCGAAGCACATTGACAGAGTACGCCTTCAAACGATCCAGCACTTCTTCATGCGGATGATGGTATCGATTCTCTTTTCCTGCTGAAATCAGTGCCGCTTCCGGCTGAAGCTGTTTCAAAAAGGCTTCACTCGTTGAGCTTTTGCTGCCGTGATGACCCGCCTTCAATATATCAGCCTTCAGATTCGGATACGTTTTCAGCACTTCCGTTTCGCCGTCCGATTCTAAATCTCCCGTCAAAAGCCAGCTCACTCCGCTTAAAACCGTCCAAAGCACCAATGACGAATCATTTTTACTCCTTCCGTCAGACGACTCCGGAGACAGCACCTGAAACTGAAGATCACCGGCTGTAATGGTGTCGCCCCGCTTTGCTTCGGCAACGGGAATGTTGTTTTCTTTCGCCATATTTAATATGGTCTGATCTTTCGGTTCTTTTACGAATCCCACGGGGACAATTAACCGTTTGACTCTATGATTTTTGATTAACACTCCGGCTTCTCCGATGTGATCTTGATCCGCATGGGTTAAAATCAGTGCATCCAGCTTTTTCACCCCTTTTCCGTTTAAAAACGGAATCAAAACCTTCTCGCCGATAGAATACGGGTGGCGTTTTTCTTTCCATGATTCTCCAGTATAAGAAATCACTCCCCCTGTATCAACCATTACGGTCCCTTTGCGGTGCGGCGCGCTTATAAACAGTGAGTCTCCCTGCCCGATATCAAGCATATCCGCTTCTCCCCATGGACTGAAATACGGATGGCATATTAAATAAGCCAAAACCGCGCAGAAAAAAAGAGCCGTTTTCCTGAGTTTTAAAAAACCTCCCTTTTCCAAAGCCGCAAAAAGCGTAAAAACGGAAACCGCAAGCAGCAGAAGGGAAACAAAGTCAGGCTTTGACACAATCATAGTAAATAAATCAACGGATGCCGCATATGTAATGAAATCATGCACAGGCTTCATCACAAGGTCGAACATATCAAACAAACATTCTCCCATCTGCCTTGAAAGTAAAAGAAGAAGGAAACCGATGACAGAAACCGGAATGACAAATACCGTATAAAATGGCACCATCACCATATTCATCGGAAAACTGACAAGTGAAATTTGCTGAAAATGATAGAGAAGAAACGGAAGTGAGCTGAGCTCCGCAATGAATGAAGCCATCGCAAGCCCGGCAAGTCTGCTTTTCCCCGCTTTCTTTAAAATGGAGGATGACAGAATTAAAGAGGCGCTTACCGCAAAGGAAAGCTGGAAGCCCGCCTGCCAAAGGAAGTAAGGATTAAACAGCAGGAGCAGCAGATAAGACAGGGACAATGCAGCGGAGGAATGAATGCCGCGTTTAACAAGAGTTCCGGCGATATAAAATCCCAGCATGAGGGATGCGCGCAATACGGATGGGGCGGCACCGCTCAGCAGCGTATACACCGGCAAAAACAACAGCAGCAAAATTCCCGCTTTTTCTCTTGTCAGCCCGATTCTGATCAGAGCATAAAATAATCCCGCCGTAATAAGACCGACATGCATTCCGGAAATCGCCATTAAATGAACGACTCCCAAATTTTGATATGCACTCAGTATATCGTCCTCTATAGAAAATCTTTCACCTAAGGTCAGCGCTTCAACAATTCCGGCGGAAGATTCAGGCACGTGATTCCGAATGATCGAAATCAAATTTTTTCTGATGTTCAGCAGTTTAAACAGCGGCTGTTTGGATTTTTCACACTGCTGAATGGAAGTCACGGAAAATAACCAGTGAATCTGCTGAGAGTAAAGATATTCCTTATAATCAAAACCTCCGGGAACCGTCGCATGTGCAGGCTGCTCCAGAGAACCTGTAAACGTGCAGCGCATCCCCGGTTCAAGCTGTTCAATGAGTCTCTTTTCCTCAAGAGACCGGATTTTGTACGAAGCCGTCCATTTTTCCTTGTCATGTGTACGGATAACGGCTGACATTTTCGCTCCGTCAACCTTCGGAATGTTAGTGATGACGGCCTGTTCAGTATAACTGCCGGCCTGATACCGCGTTACATTCGCAGCGTCACAAA
Source organism: Bacillus sp. EKM208B (assembly GCF_011800725.1). Taxonomy (NCBI): domain Bacteria; kingdom Bacillati; phylum Bacillota; class Bacilli; order Caryophanales; family Bacillaceae; genus Bacillus; species Bacillus sp. EKM208B. The sequence goes on from NZ_JAANHO010000002.1 coordinate 176,934, forward strand.
CCGTATAAAGAAAGAAATAAAGACAAAAAGAAACGAGGCAGACAATAACCGGAGCATGCTGCTTTGTTTTTACAATAATAAAGAGAAGATACAGAAGAAAAAGGAGCAGAACCCAGAAGACATGAGCGGCGGCAATTCCCGCAGTTGCAGAAACCGCCGCCAGAGGCAGAAGAAGGTATTTATATTTCATTTATACGTAACTGGTAAACAGCTCATTGGCCTGTTCATGAATTTTTTTCAGTTCATCTGCCTTAACCCCCGCATCAGATAATTGCTGAATCAGACCTGCTACAAAAGACAATTTTTCGCGGTTTTTCAGATCGATGATCATTTCATCAAGTTCGACCTGCTCCACCTTGACTCCGGCTTGGCTGAACAGCTCTTTTGCATAAGGCTGTGTTTTGTAATCTTCGGCATAATAAACCGTTTTGATACCTGCCTGAATAATTGATTTACAGCATTGAATACAAGGATAATGCGTCACATAAATTTCGGCACCCTCCGTCGGAACACCGAACTTAGAACATTGCAGAATCGCATTCATCTCTGCATGTATGGTCCGCTGGCAATGATTATCTATTAAAAGGCATCCTTCATCAGCGCAATGGACGCCTCCGGCAATTGAGCCGTTGTATCCGCCGGCGATCATCCGCTTGTCTCTGACTACGGTTGCCCCGACTGACAGTCTCGGACATGTGCTTCTCAGCGCCAGCAAATGGCTTTGCGCCATAAAATATTGATTCCATGAGATTCGTTCCACAAGTGTTCCCTCCAAAAAGTCTTGTTGCTTTTCTAAGTTTACATAGATTTAAGCAAAACCGTCAATTCACTTTACCGTAATGGAAGTTTTTATCCGCTCAAATGACTTTTCTCCAAAGCCTGATACATTCATCAAATCTTCAGCAGTCTGAAACCGTCCGTTTTCTTCTCGGTAGGCGATAATCGCTTCCGCTTTTTTCTGCCCCACCCCGGAAACCGCCTGAAGTTCGTCCAGAGATGCCGTATTGATATTGACAGCTGCATTCTCCTTTTCACCCGCTGTTGTTTTCGGGCGATTCTCCTCTTCGCCTTCACTCGGAATATAAACAATCGTCCCGTCCTGCAGCTGCTCTGCTAAATTAACATTCAATTCATCCGCCTTTTTCTTCAGGCCGCCGGCTTTTTCAATGGCTTGCGTCACTCTGTCTCCCGCTTCCATTTCATACACGCCGGGATTTCGGACCGCGCCTTTCACATCAATCATAATCTTATCGTCTGCGGTGTCTTTTTTGTCCGCGACGGATGCTGAGGCTGTTTGGCCGAGCACGGACTGCTGTTTGACCGGCTCTTCCTTTTCAGAACGAAACAGCCAAATACAGATAAAAACCGCTCCTGCAGCAAGACAAGCGCCCAGAATTTTCAGGTTCCGCCGCAGCCGCTCCGTCATCATCGCTTTCGTCATATTGCATTGCCTCCCCGCATAAGGTTTAGAGGATTAAGAGAAAAAGGAGGGGAATTCATTGAAAATAGGCTTTATCGGCACCGGAAACATGGGAACGATCCTGATTGAATCGTTTATCGAATCAAACGCTGCCGATCCCTCACATATCACCATCACAAACAGAACAATCGAAAAAGCATTAAAACTAAAAGAACGTTTCAGCGGCATCCATGTCACCGAGGATCAGGAAAAGCTCGTACAGGAAAATGAAATAATATTCATTTGTGTAAAACCGCTGGATATATATCCTTTGCTGAAGAAACTCACACCGCATTTACGGAAAGATCACATTTTAATCTCCATTACCAGTCCCGTTCAGACGGATCAGATTGAACATACGGTTCCGTGTCAGACGGTCCGCGTCATTCCGAGCATTACGAACCGCGCCTTGGCCGGCGTCTCGCTTGTTACGTTCGGCAAAAGCTGCAGCGAGTCTGCAAAAGCGGATATTCAAACGCTGTTCACTCATATCTCAAAACCTGTAGAAATCAGCAGCGGCATTACAAGAGCGGCGTCAGACATTGTCAGCTGCGGGCCCGCTTTTATGAGTTATCTCGTTCAGCGCTTTATTGACGCGGCAGTGGAAGAAACGGACATCACCAAAGAAGAAGCAGTAATTATGTCGACGGAAATGCTTGTCGGTCTCGGAAAGCTTCTTGAAACAGGGCGTTACACGCTTCCCGCCTTGCAGGAAAAAGTATGCGTAAAAGGCGGCGTCACCGGGGAAGGGCTGAAGGCTCTCGAAAGCGGTGTTCAGGATATGTTCAACCGTGTCTTTCAGCGTACACATGACAAATACGATGAAGATATATCGTTAGTGAAGAAGCAATTTCACGTGTAACTGAGTATGCCATAAAGTGCTTTATCGCGCCAATCGCAAAAAATGCATTTTAAAAACCATCGTTCCGTTTAAACGATGGTTTTTGGTTTGCCTGCCGTGAAGAAAAGACGTTCAGACTCTGTTGAAGGAGGCCGGTCTGTAAAATCAGCCGTCACCTTCTTCAGTTCAAATCCGGTCTCTGCAAGCATTTGTTCATATTCTTCAATGTAAAATGTTTTTTGCTCATGCGTCTCGTCGTAGCGGTCATAAGATTGTCCGTTCCATACGAAAAAGGACATATCATGGATGACAGAAAGCTCTTCATCGCCGGCAAAGCTTTGCCAGATATAGCTGATCTGCTCATCCTGATCCGCATGGGTGCTGTCCGGAAAAAGCTCCTTCATTTTAAATGGGGAATGGACGTCAAACAGAAGCAGGCCGCCCTCCTTCAAAACTTGAAAAACACTTTTGAAGGTGCTTAAGACATCATTTTTCGTTTTTAAGTAATTTAGGGAATCACAGCAGATGACTACAGCATCAAACTGTTCTTCAAAACCGGAAAGCTCTCTCATATCCTGCTGGAGAAAAAGAATCGGCTTTCCCGTTTTTTTCTGCTGGGCACAGCTCAGCATATCTTCACTCAAATCAATCCCCGTGACTTCGCAGCCTTTTTCAGCAAGCCTGATGGATATTTCTCCGGTTCCGCAGGCAAGATCAAGCACCCTTCCCTTTTCCGGAAGAGACGCTTCGATCCAGCCCGCCCATTCATCATACGGCGCATGTGACATTAACTCGTCATATACGCCGGCGAAGCCTTGGTAAATCATGAGTTCAAGCCGAGCTCAAGCTCTGCGAGCGGCGCGTCGCCCCATAGCTTTTCAAGATTGTAGTAGCTTCTTTCATCTTTATGGAAAACGTGGACAATGACGTCGCCGAGATCAACTAAAATCCAGCGGGCCTCATCAAACCCTTCCATCTTTTTGACATCAATGCCGTTTTCTTCTGCCTGATCTTTAATTTCACGCGCAATTGCCTGAACCTGCTTATCAGAATTCCCGTGGCAGATTAAAAAGTAATCCGCTATAAGTGAGATTCCTTCCATGTCCAGCGCTAAAATATCTTCTGCACGTTTATCGTCGCATGCTTTTGCCGCGATTTTTAATACGGAAGCTTGATTCATTCTTCAAATTCCTCCTGTCAATTTTGAGACACCAGCCAGTTATAGGTTGCAAACGTCTCCGGAAAGACCGGCTGGTTTTTTTTCATCAGAAATATCATTGTATTTTTCATTGCTTGTATGAGCGCTTCGTTCAGATCCGTTTCCGCCAGACGGCGCACCTCTTCCACTCCGGGAAAATGGCGGCCGGGTTCAATGTAATCCGCAACGTAAATGACTTTGTCTAAAAGGGTCATTCCGGGGCGCCCTGACGTGTGATAGCGGATTGCATCCAAGATCTCAGGATCAGTGATCCCCGCTTCTTTCTCAACCAGATACGCTCCCACAGGGGCATGCCACAGCTCGGCATTGTAATCCAAGAGCTCAGCCGGCATTTTTTCCCGCACGATGATCTGCTTCATTTCTTCTTTCGGCCGGAATTTCGCATAATCATGAAAAATAGCCGCCATTTCCGCTTTTTTCGGGTCTGCTCCGAACCGGCCTGCGAGAATAACCGCCGTATCTGTCACGCCGATTGTGTGGATGTAGCGATGCTCGGTCAGCTGCTCTTTGACGCAGGCAAGTGCTTCCTCACGATTCATATAAATCATTCTCCTCTATATACTGCCTCACTTTATCCGGCATTAAGTATTGCGTCGGCTTTTTTGCTTTGAGACGTTCTCTCAGCATCGTTGACGAAACGTCAAATTCCGGAACGTCGGCAAAAAGCAGCGGGTACGGGGTCTCAATATGATACCCCGGGCGCCGCACTCCGATAAATTGAATGAGCGTGAGCAGTTCGTCCAGTTTGTACCATTTCGGCAGATATTCAATCATATCCGCCCCGATAATAAAGAAAAGCTTGTCGTTCGGGTGCCGCTCCTTCAGTAAACGGACGGTATCATAGGTATAAGAAGGGCCTTTCCGGTCCATTTCCGCAAGCTCAAGCTTAAAGCCGGAATTGGAGCTGATGGCAAGCTTCAGCATCTCCACCCGGTGCCGGCTGTCTGTAAAGTCTTCATTCTGCTTATGCGGAGGGATTTTATTGGGCATAAACCAAATCTCATCGAGCTCCGCCTGATGAAGGACTTCATTAGCCATCAGAAGATGTCCGTTGTGCGGAGGGTCAAATGTGCCCCCGAATATTCCGATTTTCTTCATGTCAACCACCTTACGGAAGCTCGATTTGTTTATTTTCCTTTGATTCCTTATACAATACGATCGTATTTCCGATCGTCTGCACCAATTGTGAGCGGCTGCCTTTCACAAGGGCTTCTGCGACATCGTTTTTATCGTCTTCGCAGTTTTGAAGCACGCTGACTTTAATCAGCTCTCTTGCTTCTAAAGCCTCGGCAATCTGTTTTACCATGTTTTCGTTGACTCCGCCTTTTCCCACTTGAAAAATAGGCGTTAAGTGATGCGCTTTTGAACGCAAAAACCGTTTTTGTTTTCCTGTTAACATTGTGTTCCTCCTAGTTTTCCTTCAACAATCGCTCTCATTAAGCCGCTGTCAGGCTCTTGTTCCGTCCACAGCTTGAAAGACAGTGCGGCCTGTTCCACAAACATGCCGACACCGTCAAGGGTTGTTAAACCTCTTTTTTCAGCTTCTTTTAAGAACGCCGTTTGAATCGGGTTGTATACGATATCACAAACGATGGCGCCCGTTTTGGCCCATTCCAATGAGAGCGGCACGGCATCCGTTTTCGGATACATGCCGACAGATGTTGTATGAATAATGACGTCATATTGTTCAAGCTGATTTTCAGCTTCTTTTATAGTAAGGGCGCGTTTCTGCTGAAAAGAGGGAGCAGCCGCAATCAGACTTTCTGCTTTTTCCGGCGTGCGGTTGCAAACGTCAAATTGTTTCGGCTCTCTGCGGACGATCGTCGTAAAAATCGCTCTTGCCGCTCCTCCCGCCCCAATCATGAGGATGGAGAGTTCTGATATCGGTTTGTCCAATACTTTGACTAAGGATTTATAAAACCCATCTCCGTCAGTATTATACCCGATGAGCCTGTCTCCCTCTCTTTTGACGGTATTTACGGCCCCGAGTACTTTCGCGCTTTCATGTATTTCATCCAGATGCTCCATGATCGCGACTTTATGCGGGACTGTGACGTTCACTCCGCAGATGCCAAGCGCCTTAATTCCGTTAACGGCGTCCTTGAGATGATGAGGTTCCACCTGAAACGCAAAATACTGCCCGTTGATGTTTTTATCTTGCAAAGCCGCGTTATGAATATCGGGTGACATTGAATGCCCGATCGGATTTCCGATTACTCCGTACAATTGTTTCATGCTCCCTCTCCCCTTCTCTCTATATTAATGAACGGCGGACAAATACGTGTACGCCTTTCGGAGCGTATGCCGTTATTTTTTTATCTGCTTGCTGCACCGTGACCCAGCCGAGACCGGAAAAAACGATATCCGTCTTTCCTTCTTTAATCGTAAACGTGTGGGGCGTAAGCTCCGGAAATTCATCCAAATGATCTTTTCCGGGCGGGGTAAGCAGTTCTCCCGCATGCTTTTCGTATAAGGCATCAGCATTTTCAAGCTTTGTTCTGTGAATCATCAATTCATTCGGCATATAGCAGACAAACGCCGTTTTATCGCCTGATACATAGTCAAACCGGGCAAGCCCGCCGAAATAAAGCGTTTGTTTTTCATTCAGCTGAAAAGTGCGCGGCTTCAGTTCTTTTTTCGGTGTCAGCACCTTTAAGTCACGCTTGTCCACGTAATGCGCCATCTGGTGATGGTTAATGATTCCCGGCGTATCATAAAGCGCAGATCCGTCATCGAGCGGGATTTCAATCGCGTCAAGCGTCGTGCCCGGAAATTGAGAGGTGGTAATAATATTCTCTTCCCCTGAGACCTCTTTAATAATCCGGTTGATAAATGTGGATTTGCCGACATTGGTACAGCCCACCACATACACATCGCGGCCTTCGCGGTAATGTTCAATGGCGTCAATGACTTCCTTCATCCCTTGTCCGCGGGAAGCGCTGATTAAAAAGACATCAAGGGGTTTTAAGCCGTATTCTTTCGCTTCGCGTTTCATCCATTGAACGAGGCGTTCCCGTTTTACGGATTTCGGAAGGATATCGGCCTTATTACCGACAAGAATAATCGGATTACCGCCGACAAAGCGGTTCAGCCCGTTTATCCAGCTTCCGTTAAAATCAAAAATATCAACGACTTTGACAATTAGAGAGTCAGTATCGCCGATTGTGTGCAAGATATTTAAAAAGTCATCATCCGTTAATGAAACATCTTGAATTTCATTGTAATTTTTCAGTCTGAAACAGCGCTGGCAGATGACATTCTCTTTCGTGAGCGATGCCTTTGGCGCGTATCCGAGACCTTGTTTATCCTCGGTCTGGATCGCTACTCCGCAGCCGATGCAAACAACCTTTTCCATTTCTAATCCTCCCACTGAATATGGCCTTTACGTTTCAAAGAACTCAATATTCTCCGTTCAATCCGGCGGTTAAAGCGCGTCATGACTCCGTCAGAGGAAGCGACAGGCACGACGAGGATCGTATGATACCCGTTTCTGTTTCCGCCGAGAACATCAGTAAGCAGCTGATCGCCGATGACCACACAGTCTTCTTTTTTCAGATCCATGCTGCTGACGGCTCTTTTAAAGGCGCGTCCCATCGGTTTTCTTGCCTTATAAATAAACGGTATGCCAAGCGGCTCCGAGAATAATTTCACTCTTCGTTCATTATTATTGGAGACGATCGTGACTTTAATGCCGTGCTCCTTCATTTCTTCAAACCACTCGATCAATCGAGGTGTCGCACTCGGTCTGTCCCACTCCACAAGCGTGTTGTCAAGGTCTGTAATAATCCCTTTCACATTGCGTTCTTTGAGCTTTTCCGGTGTGATATGAAATATATTTTTCACAAATTCGTCAGGTAAAAAAAACTTTTTTAACAAAACCCGCACCCTTCCTTTTCTTTCTATCATCTATATGTCGAAACCTGTCAGATTTAAAAACAAAGTCGGACTCAGTAAAAAAATTTCGACAAAAATTGGGTTTCTTCACCAGTTGTGGATAAAATTACACACATTATCCACTCTTATTACATCCGGATTTATCCAGATTATAAACAAGATACTAACAAGTTATCCACTTACGAGTGTGGATAACAGAACGATTGTTCTTATTTGTATTTCATGGTAGATTAAAGATAACCTCACCATGATTGAAACGCAACCTTCCATCATATGCTTGCGTCTGATGATTGATTACAATTGTAAGGAGGTGCCACTCCCATTAATTGGGTCCCCGGCATGAGAAAGCTTTCTGATGAATTACTAATAGAATCTTATTTCAAAGCCACTGAAATGAATTTGAGCCGTGAATTTATCGAGTTAATTGAAAACGAAATCAAAAGAAGATCGCTCGGACACATTATTTCCGTTTCTTCTTAAACAGAAAAAAATTCCCGGGCGAATTTCCTTTTTTTACTCAGATGACTGATATTATATCACTTCGGTTATGCGCATTACTACCACTTTCAACAAAAAACACCCCTAAAATAGAGGTGTTTAAGAGGATGGCTGCTATATATTGAACCAATACAGACCGCCCAGGACGAGAATGACGACGAGCAGCACAACAAAAAATGCGTACCAGTACCCCGCATTCACCCGAGGAGGCGGGCATACAGGATATTGCAGAGGGAAACCGCGGTTCATAGCAATCGCCTCCAAAAAGATGTTTTTTCTACAGCCTATGAAGCAGAAGCAAAACGGTTTAGGCAGCTGACGGCGTCAGCGTTCCAAAACCCGCCCATTTTTTATGCCTTCAATTAAGATTCTGGCGCCTTTTGGCGTCATATGATTTCCGGAGGGATCTATCAGTCCGGATTGGATCAGCGCCCGGTCTGTATCTTTGCCGCCGTCCGCGCGTATAAAGTGTTTCCAGTTATCCACCAGCGGCACTTTCAACTCAGCTGCAACCTGCCTCGTAACGCCGTTATAGGAATTATGCCATTTTCTCGCGCCGCCTTTTTCTTTAAAGGCTGAGGCTTTATATCTCGAATAGTAATAGAGATGATGCGTTCCGTTTCCTTCTATAACCGGGATGCACGTCATTAAAATCGGCTTTATGCCGTGATTTCTGCTTTCGTTTATGAAATAAGTCAGGTTTTCTTTAAACCGTTTCTTTGATACCCGCGGCTGATCGCCCGTCAAAATGCCCGCATCATTTGTTCCGAACATGATAAATAAATATTGGGGCTTACGGTCCAGCACGTCGCTTTGAAAGCGCAGGCGCGCATCCTCAGTCGTCTGGCCGCCTATTCCCGCATTTATAACCGTAAGACGGCCGCGTTCCGCTGTTTTTAACATGTTTACCCACTGCTGCGCCTTCGGATAATCACGATAATCCCAGTTGGAACCGCGCGTATTGCTGTCGCCGAACGCGACAACACTTTTCTCTTTGCCCGCAGCGCATCCTGATAACAGACAGATTATCGTAATAAAAAGAACAGCAAACTTCATTTTCTCTCCCCCCAAACCTTACCTCCTATGGTACACATCTCTTTGGCGGCTTTCAACGCGGCGCTCTCTTTACTGGATATGAAAAGGGCCCGAATCCTGTCCGATCAAATCCGAAACCTTAACAAACGTGTAGCCCTGCTTTTTCAGCTTGGGAATGATTTCTTTCAAAGCCTCAACCGTCTGGCGCCGGTTTCCTCCGCCGTCATGCAGAAGAACGATATCTCCATCTCTGGCATGAGAAACAACGTGCCTGACGATTTTTCCTTTCCCGGGCCTTTTCCAGTCCCTCGGATCTTGGTTCCATGACCACATGATGATATGATAGCCCTCTTTTAAGATGCTTTTGAAAGCCGTATGATTCAGCGACCCTCCCGGCGGGCGGAATAACTTGTCCCCTTCCGGCTGCAGCGATGTGATATGATGCGCTGAGCTGTGAAGCTCTTGTAAAATGTCTTTGCGTTTCAGACGGTGAAAATAAACATGGTTCATCGTATGGTTGCCGATTTCATGCCCTTCTTCAACGATGCGTTTTGCCGTTATGGGGTATTTGTCTATACGGCTCCCGACACAAAAAAAGGTTGCTTTCACATTGTGCTGTTTCAGCACGTCTAACACTGCCTCCGTATAGACAGGATGGGGGCCGTCATCGAAGGTTAAAGATAGTTTCTTTTTTTCAGACCTTATATCCCAGTACACGTTTCCCGTCTTCTCCATGTCACTTCTTTTTAAAGATTTCGCATCGGCGGACACGGCAGTGAGACTCGTGAGGACGCATATCATGATGATCAGATGAAAGCATCTCAACGTTTACACCTCCAGTAAACACTACTGTTAACGTGTCCCCTTTTATAAAAAATCATTCTCTGCATCAAATGATGCACATCACCCGCTTCCCGCTTGTTTTTGTCCAAATCCGGGTGCAGCCGTTTCTCATCAAACGGCAAATGCTGATAAACAAATGAGCTTATCGGACAGCTTATTTTAATAGAAGGAGATAGATTTGTGCTGTATACTAATTGAAAAGAGGTGAACGTGCAGATGATAAAAAAGGGATTCAGTCTTGCCGTCATCATTGCTGTCGTGATGATCGGCTTTATGCAAAAAGACGTCTGGCTCAGCATGATTCGCGCGGGCGGCATGTACGCCGTGCTTATGAGTATCCTTCTGGTCGCAGCTGACGTATTTTTTCCGATCGTTCCATTCGCCATTATCGCGGCCTTAAACGGAGCGGTTTTCGGGATTGTAAACGGGGTGTGGATTACATTGTCAGGCGCAATGCTCGGAACAATGGCATTGTTTTTTCTCGTCCGGTACGGATTCAGAGACTGGGCCAGAAAAAAGTTGCTGGCTTACCCGGCCGCGGCCCAATATGAAGATTCATTTCATCAGCACGCGTTTACGGCGGTGCTTTTCGGACGGCTGATTCCGATTATACCGTCGCTTGCCATGAATACCGTCTGCGGGCTGAGTCATATCCGATGGCCGATCTTTTTTTCTGCGTCGGTGCTCGGCAAAATTCCGAACATTGTGATCGTGACAGTCGCAGGCGCTTCATTTACAAGCAACAAACTGCTGTCTTTCGGGATTTACGGAATGTATATGCTCGTCTTAATGGCGGTCATTTATAAGAAGTTTCACGGCCTTTTAAAAACAACGAAAAAATGAAGCGCGTACCGCCCCCTATTCCGGCGGTACGGCTCCTCTCATTCTGAGAACTTTTCCGTTACATTCTGAACCGATCACTCCATGTTTTTCTTTCTGTAAAATGACAGAGCCGCTTTATTGCCCCCGAAACTCTCAGGTGATATTCCGAAACACCCTTCGCTCTGAAAAGCTGACGAAAAACGAATCCTCACGAAATGAAACGGCCGTCTCTTTATGTTTGTTTACATTGATCCGCTTGAAATACATCAGGAGTCCTCCTTTTTGCGGCCGCAAATAAGAACGAGCATAAAACGGCTGCCAACGCCAGCATAACAGCAGCGCCTGCGATGACGATGCCGCGGACGGACGAACTGACAGAAGCCGCTCCGAAAACCGCCGTTACCACTATAATGAAGACAGCTTCGACTAATGAATAAAAGCTCCCCACTCTCCCCATGATGTCCACCGGAACATTCTTTTGATAAAACGTCAGAAAGCCTGTATTGGCAAACGCCAGAAAAAAAGCGAGAAGGAAAAATCCGAAAGCAGCCGTCCAAAAAACGTCAGAAAACGCATAAATCATATATCCGGCCGCTGTGAATAAAGAGCCCATTCCCATCAATAAAGAAGCCGGCATTTTTTTATTAAAGAACACATTGACAAGCGCCCCCGCAATAATGCCTGCCCCTGAGACACTGACGAGAAAACCGTAATCGGCATCAGTCAGCTGAAGAACCTCTTTTGCAAAAGCGGCTTCAAGCGAATCAAGCGCGGATGGCATAACAGTCATGACCAGACTGAATAAAAAATAAATGATCATGACGTTTCGCGCCGTTCGGCTGAAGCGATAGACGAGCTTCCAATCTTCTTTGTACACTGTCAAAGAAAGCTTCTGTCTGGGAGAATGTACGTGAGGCTCATTTTCAAGGTTCGGCAGCATCATCGTGATGAACCCGGACAGCACTAAAGCCGCCGCATTCACCCAAATCGCAAAAATCGGCGTGCCGGCGATAAAAAGCAGCCCGGCCGCAGCCGGACCGAGGAGAAAAGCCCCTGATTCAGACAAAGCCCTTAGTGAATTGAATCGTTTTCTCCTTTCAGCCGGGATAAGCATCGTCACATACGCCATGGAACACGGACGAAACATCGCATTGGCCATTTGAATCAAAAATACAATACAATAAACGGAAAATAAAGACCGTGCAGTAAACATCAGCGGCAGAACGGCAATGAATGCAGCCCGGATGAAATCAAGCGACATCATCATATTCCGTTTGTTGCACCGGTCGATGATGCTGCCCGCCCACCCATTTGTCATCAAAACAGCCGCAGGCCTGATTAAATAAAGGATGGAAACCGCAAAAGCAGACCCCGTTTCTTTTAAGACAATAAGATTAAGAGACAAAAAATAAATCCATTCACCAATATTTGCTATCCCGATTCCGGTTAACAGAAACATCGGGTACCGCCAAGACTTCAGGTTTTTCATCTTATCCCTCCCTTAGAAATAAAAAACGCCCTCAAGACAATAAAGTCTTGAGGACGGGAAACAGCCCGCTATGCCACCTCAATTCGGTTTGGTGCCGGCCTTGCCGGGTACAAAGCTTACTCGGTAACAGGAGTATCCGCCGCATCATCCTCGTGTTGCATGATTCCGATGCGAAGCTAAGAGGTTTGTTTCAACACATCCATTCATACTCCTTCACAGCTCCCGGAGCTCTCTGTCATGAATGATATCTGTCTACTCGTCTCTTCAGCGCTTTTCGGTTATATTGTTTTTACCCTTACTTTTTTTAACAATATACAGGCTCAATCAGCAAAAATCAAGAGGCTGTGAGAAATAAAACCCGATTTTGATTAATTTCCCTGTACAGACACAAACAGCCCTACCGACACATACAGTTACATATAGGCGATTGCCTACATAACTTTGTGGAGGTGAGGACGGTGACAGGTGTTTTTGCAGCGCTCGGGTTTATTGTGAAAGAACTTGTGTTTTTAGTATCATACGTGAAAAATAATGCCTTTCCACAACCGCTCTCAAATAATGAGGAGAAAAAATACTTAGACCTTATGGCTGAAGGAGATGAACACGCCCGCAACATGCTGATCGAACATAATCTCCGTTTAGTCGCCCATATTGTGAAAAAATTCGAAAACACGGGAGAGGACGCAGAAGATCTGATCTCCATCGGTACAATCGGGCTGATCAAAGGAATTGAAAGCTATTCAGCCGGGAAAGGCACGAAGCTTGCCACATATGCCGCACGATGTATTGAAAATGAGATTTTAATGCACCTGCGCGCATTGAAAAAAACGAAAAAAGACGTCTCCCTTCATGATCCGATCGGCCAGGATAAAGAAGGGAATGAAATAAGCCTGATCGATGTCCTCAAGTCGGAAAGCGAAGATGTGATCGACACCATTCAGCTCAACATGGAACTTGAAAAGGTCAAAAAATATATCGACATTTTAGACGACCGCGAAAAAGAAGTCATCGTCGGCCGCTTCGGGCTTGATCTAAAAAAAGAAAAAACGCAGCGCGAGATCGCAAAGGAGCTCGGCATTTCAAGGAGTTATGTGTCGCGGATTGAAAAACGCGCATTGATGAAGATGTTTCATGAGTTTTATCGGGCGGAGAAGGAGAAGCGGAAGAAGTCGAAGGGGAAGTGAGCGAAAAGCCGGATCTGACATCCCGGCTTTTTCTGCATTTTAGGACATTGCTCTTCTAGTATAACTTCAGGATTTAAAAATAAAACATAACAAATAAATAGAATTGGTACAATGGTTAACCTTTTTAATGATTTTGAACCTCATAGGAACCCTTACATGACAGGGTTTTTGTTGTTTTTCATTGTTTATCAAGATCTAAAGCAAAAGAACTTGCTATTTCTCAAATACACCCACCAAATTTTCAATGTTAGTTTGCTTTTCATACATACTACTAATAAAAGTAAGACCTTATTAGAACTTTACAAGACAAGCTGAATTGACTATAGTCTAATTAGACTAAAATATTGATGTAAAGAAGTGAAAAATTAGATGATAAAGTCTTTTTTAATGTTGGGGCAGTCGAATATGGCGGGCCGTGGATTTTTGAATGAAGCAGACCCTATCTATAATGAAAAAATAAAAATGCTGCGCAATGGACAGTGGCAGATGATGACAGAGCCGATTAATTACGACCGTCCGGTTTCCGGCGTTGGCCTGGCGGCATCTTTTGCAGATGCATGGTCGAAAGCTCATCCCGATGAAGAAATTGGCTTGATCCCGTGTGCGGAAGGCGGCAGTTCATTGAATGACTGGCATCCGGAAGGCATCCTTTTTCAGCATGCTTTGTCCGAAGCCCGCTTCGCCCTCCGATCCAGTCAAATTTGCGGAATCCTTTGGCACCAAGGTGAGAGTGACAGTTATCGTTCGCTGCATGAAACTTATTACGAGAAATTAACTCTTATCATCGAGACGCTAAGAAACGAGTTGAAACTTGATGAGGTACCGTTGATTATTGGAGGGCTTGGTGACTTTCTTGGGAAGACTGGTTTTGGACAGCACGCGACTGAATTTCGACAGGTTAATGAACAATTGCTGCGTTTTGCTAATGAACAACAGAATTGTTATTTTGTTACTGCGGCAGGTTTGACTGCGAATCCTGATGGCATTCATTTAGACGCAGTTTCACAACGTAAATTCGGTTACCGCTATTTCGAGGCTTTTTCGAAAAAGCACCATATCCTGAAACCCATTTCGGGAGAGGAGCAATCACTGAAAGTGCATGGTGGCTATTCTAAAACAGAACAGATTTACCTTCATAGTATGGATTTGGCTTCGGGTAAAATCACGTACGCGGAATTTGAGGCGCGGATGGCGAAGGTGATGAAACCATGATTCCCTTACTTATCCTTGGCTTGCTCATCCAAAACCCCGGAGCTCACGGCTATGAACTTCTGGCTTTAATGGAAAAACGTCATTACAAATACATTGTTAACTTCACGAAAGGTTCATTTTATTACAATCTGCAGCAACTTGAAGAAAAGTGTTTGATTGAACAGATTCAGCAGAAACCCTCAACCAGCGGGCGTGAAATCCGTAACTTTAAAGTCACAGATTCGGGAAGGGCAGAATTCGAAAAATTAATGATCAAATACGGCACCAAATCGGAATATGTGAACCTGCCATTTTATGGGGCGTTACTCTTTGCCGATGAATTCGACAAAAATAAATTACTGGATCTGATCCAATCACAAATCGATCAGACTAAAACTCGAATCGAGCTTCTTGATGAATACCTGTCCATCACTCAAGAAATTCCCGGCACAATCAATTACTTTCGCCGCATGAATGAAAATTCCCGTTCACATCACTTGGTTAATTTAGAGTGGTTCGAAAAATTGAAAGCAGAAATAGAGTGAACTATTGCATAATAAAAAAATGCAATGTTACATATATCAGAATATTAGTTACCTACATATAAAACCTGTGTCGCAGATATCTAGTAACACCATTGATACAGGTTTTATACTCCTTCTTTAATTAAACCAGTATAGGGTTGTCAACACTTGCCCCAAACAAGAGCAAGTGAATCTGCTGCGTGTTCTTCTTTTTCAATCCGTATGAATAACCGCTTTTTTTACACCTATTCAGTATTCAAGTAAGGCAACTGATTTTTCTCCTTCGTCCGCTAAACTGCTGCTTGCTCTGTTGTTTTAGCTTTATCTGAATCTGTTTTATCTGTAGAAGCAGAATCAGACCCACATGCAGCCAAAGTAAAGCTTAGAGATAATGCACCAATGCCTAACCATTTCTTCCATTTTTCATCAACTGAATTAATCCTATTTTAAGATTTTGTTAAAGTTCAAATCTCCTAAAGAAAGTATCTTTAACAAAAGGAAGAAGCTTCTTACATGTAATATAATGTGGTAAAATTTAGATAAGATTAAGTGGGAAGGAGACAGATATGAAAGTATTTGAAGCATCCTCGTTAATCTCAGCAGCGGAAAAGCGGGCAAAAGAATATGATCAGATTAGAGAACAATTTATCAATCTCAGGAAAGCTTTTCAGGGGATGGCTGACTTAGACGACAGTGAGTTTTCAGGCAAAGGCGCCGACAATATCAAAGCCTTTTTTCAAGACCACGCAGGCGTTACAGACAGCTGGCTTAATCTGATCGATATGAAGATTGCTTTTCTTAACAGTATCTCAGGAAAAGTAACTGATGCGGGATTAGTCGATTCGTTTATGGAAGAGTCCTTTTTAGAACATGAGCTGATTCATGCGAAGAATAAATCAAAAGCCATCATGCAGGAGCAGCGCAATGAAATGAAAGGTAT
The DNA here is from genome assembly GCF_011800725.1 of Bacillus sp. EKM208B. Lineage (NCBI taxonomy): Bacteria > Bacillati > Bacillota > Bacilli > Caryophanales > Bacillaceae > Bacillus > Bacillus sp. EKM208B. The sequence goes on from NZ_JAANHO010000002.1 coordinate 192,873, forward strand.
CCTTGATGAAATCAGCGATATCATTCATCTTGATGTTTTCTCTACAGAAGATGTCGATCAAAAGCTGGATTCAGCAGACAAAAAACGGGATAAGACCATACATAAACTCGGAAAGCTTGATCACGATCTAACGAAAGAATACGCAGAAACAGAAGCGAACGAACAGTTCATCCAGGCCGACTTTCAGCAGCTCCAAAATGCCACGGGTAAGGGAAAAAATGCAACACCACTTCACTATAACGCCAAGGCGTACAGAGAAAGTGACATACATAAGAAAAAAGGCGAGATTGCAAGACATTCGGATGCTTATTTGACGATTAAGAAGGAAGAAGCGAAAGAGCGGGAAATCAAGGATCTGAAGAAAAAGCTCGCTGACGGTGTGACCGATCCGGATGAATACTTGGAAATTGCGAAGAAGATCGGTTACGAGAATCTTGAACCTTCCCAGCAAAAATATGTGATTCAGCTTGAACAAGCACAACAGCTCGAAGAAGTTGGTGAAACCACATGGGAAGTCCTGAAAGGAGTTGGAGTCGGTCTCTACGATGTCGCTAAGGATACTGTGACTGGCGTTAAAGATTTAGCTGTCGGGACTTGGGAGTTTTCCCAGCTCTCCGAAGAACAAAAATTAGCCAAAACAATTTCAGCTGTATTGAAGACACCTTCCTATGCAAAAATCATATGGACAAACATAGCGGATTCATGGAATGATAAAATGGTTAACGGAGATGCATACTCACGATCTCATTATATTACCTATGTGGTCGGGAGCCTTGTTGGACTAAAAGGCGTTGGCTCTGCTGTGAAAGTAACAAGCAAACTTGGGAAAGCCGGTGCTACCAAAGTAGATAAAGTGATTGAAACTGGAGAAAAAGCAGCTACTAGACATGTAAACAAAGGGATTACCGTAGGGAAAAACTACATAAATTCTTTATCTAGAAATAAAGATGATCTAGCACTTGTAGGTATAGCACAAGATATTGAGAATACCCATAATGTAAAGAATACGTCTATATTAAAAAAAGCAATACAATCCAAACATGATCAGTTTGTTAAAGCTGCACCATACACGTACGAAAACAGCGCGGGCAAAACAACGACTATTAACTTAAGAATGGGTCATTTGAAAAATGATGTCCATCCAGTAACAAAAGTTCCCTATGATAAAGACGGATTTCCAATATTCGAATCAAAACATACACTCACACTCGATAAAGCCGACTTTAAAAAAAGTAGAGACCAGCATTTTGACAAATTAAATAAACAATTATATAAGCAGATTGAAGAAGATCCATCATTGATTAAGAAGCTTGATTTGAACGAAGATGATTTACTTGATCTTCAAGATGGAATAACACCAGAGAAATACACATGGCACCACCATCAAACTCCTGGAAAAATGGAGCTAGTAGATCGAGTCATTCATACTAAAACTGGTCACACTGGCGGATATAAAATTTGGGGAAAAGATGAGAAATAGGAGGTTAATCAATGCAAAGTATTAAATGGAGAAAACGAAGCACTTTTCAAGAGGCGACAAACAGTCAGATCGAAGAGGTAGAAGAAAAATTAAAAATCAAGTTCCCGACAGATTACAGAGATTTCATTAAAGACCATAATGGATGTTCCCCTATAGATAAAAAGGTCGTTTTATTTCAAAACTCTCGAGAATCAATCAACAATTTATTGAGCATAGGAGATCCTACTCGACCAATTGATCTCCTTAGTACAATTGATAATGTTAAAGACCGGTTAGTTGATAAGATTATACCTTTTGCTACAGATGCAGGGGGAAATCTCTTTTGTTTTGATTACAGAATGTCTTCTCAAGAACCTGCAATTGTTTTTTGGGATCATGAGATCGCTTATGAAGATAAGAAAAGTTCCATTAGCTATGTTTGTGATTCATTTACAGACTTAATGGACAAGCTTGAAGAACAACATTAAGTTTTTTGACTATAGTTCTGAAATTTCCGAACATAACTCTGAGTGTCCTTGGCATTCAAGGTTCTAAAAATAGCAGAGGAATATTGAATAATGTTTGATAATTCATTTTTAGAACAGAAGGAGTTTAACTATTGATTGATCTTACAAATACCGGTCTAAGTATTATTGCATCATTGTTAACCATCATAACAATAATTCTAGGGTTTGCCGCTACCAAAGAAACTCCTACTAAAATAATTCAACGAGGCAATAACAACTCTGTGCATATTGGAAAAAAGAAAATCAATATAATAAACATTTTCATGCCTAGTCAAAACCAAATAGATAAAGTCACCAATGCAAAAAGGGAGCCCGGCTCAGATAACTATTTTATGATTGTTCTTTTTTATATAGCTATCATTATCTTTGGTGCATTTTATACTAGTTACTATTATTGGTTTGTTGCAATTCTGTTGGCTGTCTTTATAATCCGGTTTATTAAGTTTATTCGTTTTTCAATTGCCATAAAGCTTACATCAAACTTATATGACAAAAGTAAATTCTTCATCAATTTTATCCAGCAAATAATTTTATGTTGCATTCTTCTAAGTCTGCTGTTTTTTTCAGCACCACAGGAATTACAAATAGTTGCTGATCATATAAAAGTAAATTTTGAAGGAGGCACCTCCTTTAAAATTTGGCTTATAGACTTATTTAAATACACATTCAGTATATGGAATACTACTACTTTTTATTTTTTCATTTTTAGAAGCGCAGGGATGTTGATTCTTACTCTTTTTGTATTCTATTCAACAGGCAAGAATGCATTACCAATTTATAAACACAATTCTTTCAACAGAAGAAAAGTGTTGTTTAATGAACTTTCTTCTTATATTTTTGTTATTATTCTTATTTTTTTCTCACTCTACCCATGGATATTCATAGACCTAAAAAACAGCTTAGAACCTTTATGGAATGAATGGGCACGCAAATAAAAAATGTCAAATTTATTAATGTTAAGGCCCCTATAGAGGGTCTTCTCTTATTTTAATAAAGTTTTAAGTTGCTCTTTCAGTCTATAAATACCATCTCGATAAGCTCGGCATTTCAAGGAGTTATGTGTCGCGGATTGAAAAACGCGCATTGATGAAAATGTTCCATGAGTTTTACCGGGCGGAGAAAGAGAAGCGGAAGAAGTCGAAGGGGAAATGAGCGAAAAGCCGGATCTGACATTCCGGCTTTTTTTATTTTCTTTTCAATATAAAACAATGATAACTTCTTTCATCTTATGAAACCCAAGCAGTTATTAGGTGTTTTCTTTATCTGTACAAATACAGGTGAATAACTTAATTTATTACATATAAGTTATCCTGCAAAACTGTGCACGAAATGTCGGGTAGATACATTTCGCTCCTGTTATTCTTTTGTTAAAGGAGGTCAAATAAATGGATTCGCTTAAAAGGATGAACAGCGCATTAACGTATATTGAAGAAAACCTCACGAACGATATTGATTTCAAAGAAGCAGCAAGGCTTGCTTTCTGCTCTGAATATCATTTTAAAAGGATGTTTTCCTTCCTTACAGGTATTTCATTATCGGAATATATTCGCCGCAGACGTCTTACTCTTGCAGCTTTTGAACTTAAAGACAGCCGCGTAAAGGTGATTGATCTTGCAATAAAATACGGTTATCACTCACCAGATTCTTTTGCACGAGCATTTCAAAATTTGCATGGCATAAAACCATCAGAAGCTAAACATAATGGCCATTCACTTAAAGCTTATCCGCGAATGACCTTCCAGTTATCAATCAAAGGAGGAAATGAAATGAACTATCGCATTGAAGAAAAAGAGGCATTTCGCATCGTCGGCATTAAAAAAAGAGTCCCTATTTTGTTTAAAGGCGTGAATCCTGACATTGCATCGATGTGGGAAAGTTTAGATGAAGCAGCAATCAATCAACTAAAAGAGCTTTCTAATGTAGCGCCTGTAGGACTCATTAGTGCATCCACGAACTTTTCTGAAGGCCGGACAGAGGAAACAGGAGAGCTTGATCACTATATTGGCGCAGCCACAACGAAACATTGCCCAAATCACCTATCACAGCTTGAAGTCCCTGCCTCAACATGGGCTGTATTCGAAGCAGCCGGATCATTTCCGGATGCACTGCAGGAAGTATGGGGGCGGATTTATTCCGAATGGTTTCCATCGTCACATTATGAACAAATTGAAGGCCCAGAAATCCTATGGAACGAGCATAAAGATGTAACATCGCCATCTTTTAAAAGTGAAATTTGGATCCCCATTTCAAAAAAGTAATATATCTTATAATGAAATTAGAGGAATTGAAGGTTTTAAGGGAGGGGTCTCATTCCCTCCTCTTTTTGCACCGACTCGAAAACTTTAATGAGCATCGACTATAAAGTCTGAGTTCTTTTCCATAATTCCGCATGTTTTTTTACGATATTTATAAATTCAGCCATCGCTAAGGAATGCCATCTTTTTTTATGATAAGCCATCTGCGTTAAAATACGTGTTTCATTCAAAATCAATCCACTTAATTTGTTTTCTTTCAACTCTTTTTGTACAGTGATCAACGGTAATAACGAAATTCCTAATCCGCACATCACACACTGCTTAATTGCCTCAACACTCCAGAATTCAAAGGTATTCTCCGAAACCGGTCCTTGGTGTTTCATATACTCTTCAAAGTAAGTACGGTAGCTGCACCCATATTCTGTATATAAAATCACTTCATCAGGTGAAAAATAAAATTCATCAAATGGAATATTTTTCAATTGATGATGTTCAGGGAATATCAAGATCATTGGTTCAGTTATCAATTTTTCTATATATAAATCAGCTTCCTCTTGTTCGTACTCCAAAAGAAACGCTAAATCCACCTTCCCATTTCGGAGATCATTTTTTAATTCCCAGCATGTCGATGATTTTAATGTTATTTTCACTTTAGGAAAGAGCTTTTTGAATTCGTGAATAATTGGAGGTAAACGGTAAACCGTTAAAGATTCCGGAGCACCAATAACGAGAGTCCCCATCGGTTCATCGTTTGATTGTATTTGTTTTACTTTTTCAGATATCCTGATCATTTCGTTTGCATAAGGAAACAAAAGTTCCCCCGCTTCAGTTAACAGCATTTTCTTCCCAAAACGATTAAATAACGGTTTTCCTATTTCTTGCTCAATATCTTTAATATGTGAAGTTATAGTCGATTGGGCATAACCCAAATATTCGGCTGCCTTTGTAAATCCTCCCTTTTCCACAATTGTTATAAATGTTTTTAAGTGCCGTATTTCCATCATGTCTCCCCCTTTGAACATCACTAATTCCGATGGAACAGTTCATATATATCTATTTTACCGATGAAAGGAAACAAATTACAATTGGAATATGATCGTAAAACACGTTTAGGAAAGGATGGAATGGAAAGTGAGAGAAAGAAAACTCGGCCCCGTACTTTTAAGCGGATTAATTGTTGGTCCTATTTTAGGATCGGGAATTATATTGCTTCCACCAATCATTTATGGTAAGACTGGAGATTATGCCATATTAGCATGGTTTATGATGATGATCATTAGTTTTCTATTTGCTTCATTGTTTGGAAAATTGAGTGTTTTATTTCCGAATGAATCTGGTGTTGCGCATACAGTCGAACTTGCATTTGGACAACATATAAAACAATTAACTTCTGTATTTTTTATTATTGCGGGCAGTGTGGGGCCAGTTGCCGTTCTCATGACAGCCAGTCAATACCTAAAGGCTTTGTTCAAAAGTAATGGTTGGCCGCTAGAGACATATGGAATCATTCTGATGATGATTTGTTTATTCGTTCTATTATTGAATATCTCTTCTGTAGGAAAAGTGTCATTTATGTTCTCCACAATTGCCACAGCAATATTGTTAAGTGGCGGAATTAGTTCAATTCCCTTTATGAGGGATAAAGCTTTTATTAAAACACCATTTCATCTTGATGATTTTGGTAATAGTATTCTATTACTTTTTTGGGCTCTAGTTGGTTGGGAAATTATAGGTAATTATAGTTTGGATGTCAAAAACAGAAAAAGAACGATTCCCCAAGCAATAGTAATAAGCTCGGTGGTCATCACAACGGTTTGTATTGTTGTAGCTGCTTCTTATCAATGGATTGATTTACATCACACACACACATTAACGATTATTTTAATTCCATTGCTTGGAACGTTTGCTTCACCGACAATGGCTTTCATCACAACAATATTATGTATGAGCACATATTTATTGGTTACTGGCGGAGTATCACGTCTAATAGCCTCAGAGAATAAAAAAACAACCTTGATTTCTTTCCGCTCCAAAACAAACATACCAATTGGAGCCATAGGCTTATTAACATTAATTCATACAATCGTTTTTATTCTTTTATTTATAAACTTCATTAATGTTGAACAAATTGTCGGCATAGCAAATGCTTTCTTTATTAGTAATGCGATTTGCGGTATTTTGTCTGCATATAAACTGCTACCTGGTAAGTTTTCAAAGAGTTTATCATTAATGCTTATTATCAGCTTTTTAATTATCCTTTCTTTCTCATCAATATGGGTTTTATTAATGATTGCCCTTATAACTGCTTTTTATTTGATCCGACACTTTATTTGGATGCGTCAATTAAAGAAATCCGCTACTAATTCTCAAGACAAATTACGATTTTAAGAAGTCATGAAATTTCTCACCCATACTTGGATGTATAAACAAGAACGGGAGATTTTACAGTTCGTATAGGACATAGTTATTCTTTTACAATGATTACTTGCGGGACACCTTCCGCTCATTTACGCATTTTAAAGCCGGTCTAAAATTCCGGCTTCTTTGCATTCCGCTAATCCCTTAATAATCGGTGCAGGCAATGCCTACTGATGCCATATCTATCAGAGCCGCCCAAAATCCATTTTTAATGATTCCATATTATTTATCATTTATTAACAATCTAATCTTTCATCATGGTCATTTTCAAACAGAATGATTAACTTTCTCTCCGGCCTATTTTAATATCCTCATACACTTTCTCAAAAGTCTCGATTGGCAGTGAAAACTTGGTTGTTTTCTCGTTACGATAATTGATCATGATCTCAATTTGATTATTTTTTTGTTCAAACTCAATAAGTGCATTCTCCCATTTATCTCTGATTGAAATGATACAATTTCCATTTTTCTTTTCCTTTTTCTTATAAATGTAATTCACTTTAACTCCCCTTTCATTGATCGACAAAAGGTTTCGGAATAAGGAAGCTCCTAAAAAAAGGATCAAAACTTTTATCAAGTTTGATCCTTTTCCCTTTTTAGTCATTTCTTTGCGAACGTTTATAGACATTCATGGTTACCAGCCAGCTCATAACAACGATTCCTGCAAAAAGAATGAGCATATTACTGTACAAATAAGCGGAATGATCAGCGTTAACAGGCAGCAGCCTTTGATCCAGCAAGCGGACCGATAATAAACCGCCTGCAATCGAAATACCCGTTCCCTCTGATAAAAAGCTCGTAAAATTAAGCAGACTCATTCCGGCGCCGGCTTCCTTTTGTTTCAAACTGCCAGACACAATTGTAGATATAACCGTTTTTGTGAAGGAGAGCCCCCCAAAAACAAAAACGATGATAACGGTCATGAGCCATGGTGTCGCATCTATAAAAAAGGCAGCGATTAAAAAGCTGGAAGACATCAATGCAATCCCAATGGTCAGCACATATAAAGAACCTTTCCGATCAACAAGCCATCCTCCAATGTAACCGAAGATGATGACGCTCATCGTCCCGGGGAACATAACCCCGCTTCCAATTGCCGCAGTACTTAAATGGTGAACATCTTTCATCATATAAGGAACCATAGACACAAATCCTGCTGCAGTGCCGAATATCAGGCCACCGCAAAGGGCGCCCATCATAAACAAGACATTTTTCCCCAGTGCAGGGTCAACAAAGGGATCTTGAGTTTTCCTAATATGTTTCACAAATATCAGGAAAGCCAGAATACTGATGATCAGAAAAGATAGTCTATATGACGTTGTAAACAGCAGAAAAAATACGATGCCTGCAGACATTAATATAATCCCCGCCATATCAAAGCGCCCGCTGATTCTTTCTTCCTTTTCCAGCAGTTTCATCAGGAATGGAACGGTGATAACTGTTGCTGTCGGAATAAGCAGCAAATATGACCAGTGAATATAATGAGCGATCATTCCGCCAATAGCTGGTCCGGCACCTTCCCCCATTGCCACCAGCGACCCGATCAGACCAAATGCTTTACCCCTGTTTTCTTTCGGAATATAGCGTACTACTGCAACCATCACAAGAGCCGGGAATGCGGCTGCACCAGCCCCTTGAATAAATCGGGCCAGAATGAGTACAGGAAAGAAAGAGTGTCCGACAAATCCAATGATCGACCCAAAGCCATTTACCATAATTCCAAATAGAAGCAGCTTTTTGATGCCCAGCTGATCTGATAACTTCCCATACAGAGCAGTTCCGATGGAAAAGGTTAACATAAAGGCCGTGTTCACCCAGTTTGCACTCGCCGGCAGTTTATGAAAATCGTTGGCGATATCAGGTAATGAGACGTTCAAAACCATTTCATTGAATACGCTGAAAAATGACAGAACACAAAGCCAAATGAACACTTGGTTGTGCCGTAAAGCTGACTGTGAATAAGGCGTATTCACAAATTTCCCTCCATTAATGAGGGCAGACGCAGTTTATAGGGCCATTGATACGCTTCCCTCTTTTAATTGTACCCTGTTCATTTTTTTGCACTTCATACATAACTCCCCCTGCATTGATTGATATACCTTATTATAAATCTTCAAGCCGATGTTTTGAATACTTTGCGACCACACCCGCTAAATGACGAAACATCAAATACTGTTATATTTAAAATTTACAGTACCAAAAAACCGCAATTTCATTTGCTGTTGAAAAATTGGAATAAAGCATTGTATCGACAGCTCCTATGACAAAGTTATTTTTGGCATAAAAATGACAAGCTGAAACATTAATATCTTGTGTTTCAAGCATAAGACCGCATAAATGATTCTCCTTTGCCCACTCAACCGCTTTATGTAATAAAGCCGTCCCGACACCATTTTTTCTATAATCTTTTGCAACGGCAATGTCTTCAATCAGTGCGTATCCATTCCAATTAGAACGAAGCTTACTCCGGCCGACACAGTCGTTCTCTGCGTAATAAAAAAAGACAGCTTTATCCTCTGCTTCAATATAACTGACATCAATGTCTTCATCGTCATATTTTTTGACATAAGGTTCAGCAAATTTCTCCTCTGTATATGTCCAAACATTGTCCTCAAATGAAGGGATGATTCTCCCTGAAACAACGAAAGGTTCGTTTGGTTTATTGAAGTCTTTCATATTGAATCGCGTCATTTTAGTTATCATCATAATCACCTTTCTGCATTTATTGACCTTAACTTACATCTTTTGAACTGTTGATTCGTCTGCATGTCATGGATACCGGTTTAATAACTCAAAAACAAAAAAGATACCAACATCGATTGGTATCATCTATTCATTCGAGCCCTTACAACAATATCCTATTTCGGAGCTTCCAAACCGAATTTAATCCATTCCTCTTTTGCCGGACCGTAAATACCCGGAACAGGTAAACCTGCTTGTCTCATAAGGACAGTCATTTGTCCTCGATGATGGTTTTGATGTTGAATTAAAAACATCAAAAGTGAACCATTTGGCAATTGCTGACCAATAAAGTTGACACATTCTTGAAGTGTATCGTCAGTCCATTGCGTTTTTAACGCCTGTACAAATGCATTACTGGCTTGATGATAACTCTCAGCAATAAACCGCGCCGATGCAGGAACAGGATAATCTTCAGCCGGAGCGTGGAACGTTAAATCTGTGTTCGAGGTAATGATATGAATGGCAGCGACAGTATGCCAAGCAATACGGCCTAAAGTCCAATGTTGTGAAGTGATTTCTTGTTTAAGTGATTCATCAGTCAGATGATTCAGCAGTTTCTGTGTCGCATCGGCTTCGAACTCCCAAGATTTCAAAAAATGGTCTAAGGTTTGAAACATAAAAATCCTCCTTATCCTTTTTTGTTTTTCTATGTATCTACAGTTCAATTATAGTGCTCCGCTTAGTTAAAAAAGAACAAAACGATAGACAGACATTTTTAACAGAAAGCCCGATCTGACAACAACTGACAAAATATAAGAACATAACGGATAACTCTATACTTCTTTTTCTTCAATCGACAAAAAAGGATAGCTGTTCAAACAGGATTCTTCTGTCTAATATTTTCGCTTTGCGAAAGTCCATATCGTCTTAGTGATTGAACCGGAGACAAAACAGCTCCCCGTCATCATGGCCACCCAAATGAAAAATGTCGGCTCGGCACCTATTACAATAAACATGAATATCAAGGACAAAATGAAGACAATAACAACCATCATCCATACTTTTTTAAAGATGAAATACCCTAATATCCCTAACAGAAAAGAAGCTGCCGGAAGAAAAATGAGAATGATATCGCGGGACTAAACAGCGGGCTAATACAAACACCTCCCAATTTCAAAACGAGGCAGTTCCTGCTTTTTGTCTGATATGAAGTGATTTTTTTCATCTTGATATTACACCGTTTTATTCACTTTTAACATATTTCGGGGAAATCAGGAGTGAATTAAAGTCTGAGGATAGCCCGCTTTTTCTTTCCCTAGTAAGTCCTGCCGCATTGGCTTTAGCCCATCATTGTTTTTGCAGCGCTAATATTCTCATAATCGTGTGCATGACGCTGCTTTCCTCATTTGATTTGATGACAAAGTGCGCCGCATCTTTTATTTCGTCAATGGCATTCTTAACCGCAAAGCTGTAGGATGCCGCTTCCATCAATTCTTTGTCATTGCGGCCGTCTCCGAATGCCATTGTTTCATCAGCCGAAACCCCTAATAATCGCTGCAGTTCTTGTACTGTTGTTCCTTTATGTATTCCGATATTTGATATGTCCATCCAGGTATCCTCTGATGCTACGATATATAATTGGTGAAAAAATTCATGCAGCTTTTCTCTCGTTTCCGGACAGTTGGCGTCGGGGTCATGAACCGTAATCTTGATAAAATCGTCTTTTATCTCGGTAAAATCAGTTATTCTCGTTACATGTGCATAAGAGGCATTTACATATTTCATCTCACTTTCAGACAGATTTTCTTTTACGATCGCGCCATTTTTTGTGCATGCGATAATGCTATGCCCGCAGCTGATTTTTTCTAAAGCGCCTATAATTGACAGTCCCGCTTCATTGCTGATCAAAGATTCATATACGAATGTGCCGTTCTTTTTTATACGTGTGGCACTGTCTCCTAAAATCCAAAAATCTTTCACGTCTTCTCCGAATAAAGCTTCGACCCTTTCACACTGCTTCCCGGTGCAGAGGGCGAAAGCGACATGCTGTTCCTCCATTACTCGTTTTGTTTTTTCAAATAACGTTCTGTCAAAATCGCCTTGATTATTTAAAAATGTGCCGTCTAAATCCGTAATCACTAATTTAATCATCGTTCAGCACCTCCGCAGTTAAAATGTCTTTTTCAGACAAAGGGTTTTTCACATTTGAGGATGGAATCAATCGCATTTAAGACCCCTTCTTCATTGTTTGATTGCGTGATATGCGCGGCAGCCTGTTTAATGCTTTCCTGCGCATTATCCATGGCGATCCCGTATTTCACGGCGGACACCATCTCCAGATCATTGCCGCTGTCTCCGAAGGCCGCGCATTCTTCATCATTTATCCCCCATTGTTTCTGGAGAAGCTTAATCCCGCTTGCTTTATGAAGCCCCGGTATGATCAGATCTATGTCACCGTGCCCGCTTGATACAGGCGTGACGAAAGACCCGATGGTGTTTTTCAAATGGCTCAGAAGTACGGAACAATGTTCGGCGGGAAAGCTGATGGAAAATTTAAAAATGTGATCATCGATGTTTTCAAAATGCGGCACCCTTTTTAACACATAATAATACTTACTGGCATGCAGATATTCATCTTCACTGGCATTTTCATGAATATACGCGCTTTTTTTTCCGCAGACAATGACGTTTTTCACCTCATACTGCTCTAAAGCACGGATTACTGCTTTTATAGTGTCTTCAGACATGTTACCCGCGAATAATTCTTCTCCGGCATTCACGACGAAAGCGCCATTCTCGGCAACGAAAGCGATTTCACTTTTGATTTCCGGAAAGAAGGATGTAAGCTGCGCATATTGGTTTCCGCTTGCTACGGCAAATTTAATTCCTCGCGCTTTTAATTCACGATACTGATTCATAAAACGCTCTTTGTTATATGCCATTTCATCATTCAAAAACGTTCCGTCCATATCAACCGCTATCAGTTTGATACTCATATTGTCCTCCTTTTTTCGGCCGCTTTTGTCAGAGACCCTTGAAGAGATCATGCATAAAGCGTATGAACGAATTATATCCACAGGTGTTCCGTGCCGTAAATCATTGGATGACGTCTTGTTTTGAATGACACAAAAAGTGATTTGTCACATCAATATAACACTATGTTTCTTTTAAAAATGATATGTTACGATTAGATGTACATTCACCATTCTCATAAAAAGGAGAATCCCCCTGCATGTTCACACACGAAATGATTGCTTCATTTAATGAGCTTGAAACTTCTTTATACAACTACATCTCCCAAAACAGCGAGAAAGTCGTCTATATGCGAATCCGTGAATTGGCAAATGAAACCCATGTATCGACGGCTTCTATTTTACGTTTCTGCAAAAAAATAAACTGTGAAGGGTTTTCGGAGTTTAAGGTGAAGCTGAAAATGTATACGGAGGCAAATAAAAAAACGATTTTAAAGAGTCCTCATCATTCCGTTGCCGAATTTTTTGAAAGAACAGTAAGCGGAGGCATGGAAGAAAAGCTGAAGGAAGCAGCAGCCCTTGCGGCCGATGCAGAAAGCGTCATTTTTATCGGAGTGGGAAGTTCAGGAATCCTCGCCGAATACGGAGCCAGATATTTTTCGTGCTTAGGGAAACTTTCAATGTATATTAAAGATCCTTACTTTCCGGCCCATTCCCATTTCCGTCATAACAGCATCACGATCGCATTATCGGTTTCAGGTGAAGGAGATTCTACGGTGACTCATCTGAATCAGCTGAAACAAGAAGGCAGCCGGGTCATCAGTATTACAAATCATAAACATTCAACCATTGCCAAAATGTCCGATGTGAATATTTCATATTACGTGACGGAAGAATGGGTTGAAAATGCGAATGTCACCACCCAAATCCCCGCTATGTACATACTTGAATCGATGGCTCGGGAGATATACAAATTGAGAGAATAAGTTCAGGAACGAAAACACTGATACACTGGAAATTTCGTCCTTTTTGTAAAAATAATGAAAAACCCTTCTCTGATGCTAGAGAAGGGTTTTGAGGATCACAGATGAGACACAATACAATTTGCATGGCCGGCCAGTTTATATTCTCCCAAACCGGAAGGCAGGAGAATATGATCTCCTTTTCTAAAGGGATATTCATGCCCGCCTGCAATCATTATTCCGTCTCCTTCGATCACGCTGACAAGAAGGAAGGGCTGATGCTGGAATAGATTTGCTTCACCTTTTACATCCCACTTTTCGACTGAAAAATAAGGACATTCTATTAAAATAGCCGCAAGCAGATCATCTGTTTGTTTATAGTGAACGGTCGGCCGTTCACGGACAGATGGAACGTCTATCACTTCTATACTTTTTTCCAAATGGAGCTCGCGCATCCTGCCGTCCGCATCTTTTCTTCCGTAGTCATACAATCTGTAAGTCGTATCTGAATTTTGCTGCGTCTCTAAAATAAGTGTGCTCTTTCCAATCGCGTGAACGGTGCCGCTTGGAACAAAGAAGAAATCTCCCGGCTTTACCTTAACTCTGTTCAGGAGCCCGTCCCATTCTCCGTGCTTAATCATGGATATCAGTTCTTCTTTTGTAGTTGCGTTGTGGCCGAAAATGATCTCCGCATCTTTTGCACAATCAATGATATACCAGCATTCGGTTTTTCCAAGTTCCCCGTTTTCATGCATTTTGGCAAAGTCATCATTCGGATGCACCTGAACGGACAGGTCTTGGTCCGCATCCAAAATTTTTGTAAGAAGAGGAAAACGGTCTCCTTCAAGGTTTCCGAATAAATCTCTGTGATGCTCCCACAATTCACCGAGCGTACATCCTTTATACATGCCGTTTCGAACTGTGCTCTGTCCATTTTGATGAGCGGCGAAGGCCCAGCACTCCCCTGTCCGCTCGGACGGAATATTATAGTGAAAATCACGCAGGGCGGCGCCTCCCCAAATTCTTTCTTTGAAAACCGGATTGAAAAATATCGGTTCAGTAGACATGATCATCCCCCGCTTTATTCGATTTCTTCCAGAAGCTCATACGCCTCTTCTTTTGTCTGAACGGAGAGCAGCCTTTCCCGATAGCTGTCATCCATCAGTTTTCGGGATAACATCTGCAATATTTTCAGATGCTGATTTCCGCCGCTTTCCTTCGGTACGGCAATCATAAAAATCAGTTTTGCATCAGAACCATCAAGGCTGTTCCAGTCAACACCCGAACGTCTTATTCCGAATGCGACACCCGGCGTTTTGACGGCTTCAGACTTTCCGTGCGGAATGGCGATATTCATACCTATCGCCGTGGTTCCCTGCTGTTCCCGGCTCAAAATGGCCTGCTTAAATCCGCTGTCAGACAGCAGCATACCTTGACGGGACATTTTCTCGATCATTTCATCGATAATGTCATCCCTCGTTTCGCCGGATAAATGCGGTTCAATCAAGTCCGTACTGATAATGTCAGTCAGTTTTTTGATTTCGGTCATCCCGGCTTTTCGGCTGTCAGCCTGAGATGGTTCCTTTGTTTCTTTTGCCGCTGCAGCTTCATTTGGTGCGGCAGACGGCAGCACCTCGCCGGACGCGGGGGATTTCGCCAAATCTTTTTTCAGTACATTAACCAACAGAGCGGTGACAAGAGAGCCTGCTGTTACAGCGATAAAAAACATCAATACATGATCTACTGCTCCAAGTACAGCAACGATGGGGCCGCCGTGTGCCACTCTGTCCCCCACATGGCCGATCATTGCTATCACCGAGCCGGTCATAGAACCCGCCATAATACTCGGGATCACTCGAAGGGGGTCTTGGGCCGCAAATGGAATGGCTCCTTCCGTGATACCGAAAAGGCCCATCGTAAATGATGCTTTTCCCATTTCTCTTTCTGCGGCGGCGAATTTTCTTTTTCCTAAAAACGTCGCAATCCCAAGCCCTATCGGCGGTATACAAATGGAAACGGCAATCGGGCCCATAATTTCATAATTTCCCTCTCCGATCATTGCCGATCCGAAAAGAAAGGCCACCTTGTTTACGGGTCCTCCCATATCAAAGGAGATCATCGCTCCTAAAATCAATGCCAGAAGAATTGAGCTCGAACCTTTCATTCCCGCAAGCCAAACCGTTAATGATGCGAAAATATGAGCGACGGGGGCGCCGATCAGAAATACAAACGCCAAACCGACGATCAGTGAGGCAAACACCGGAATAATAATGATCGGCATAATCGGCTGTATTGCTTTAGGAACTTTACATTTTTTGATTCCAAGCGCCGCATATCCCGCCAAAAATCCCGCAATGATTCCTCCAAGAAATCCTGCGCCGCTTGCACTGTCGTAAAAGCTGCCGGATGCCGCAATATATCCGCCGATCATTCCGGGGACAAGACCCGGCTTATCAGCGATGCTGAACGCGATGTACCCGGCTAAAATCGGGATCATGAATGAAAAAGAAGCACTGCCGATCTGTTCAATCGTTTTCCAAAAAGACTCGTCCGGAATGACTAACCCCTTTGGTGTTTTTTCTCCTCCAAGCGTCAATGCAACCGCTATCAATAATCCGCCGACGACAATGAAAGGAACCATAAAAGAAACGCCGTTCATTAAATGACGGTAAATCGGGTTTTGTTTTTTGCCCTGCTGACTTGCGGATTCAGCTTTTGAAGCAGATTGATAGACCGGCACTTCACCGCTAAGCGCTTTTTGAATTAATTCTTCCGGTTTGCGGATGCCTTCCTGAACCCCGACAGCCAGCAGCTTTTTTCCCGCGAATCGGTCTTTGTTCACCGAACGGTCCGCCGCGATAATGATTGCGTCTGCTTCCCGGATTTCCTCTTCGGTCAGCCTATTTTCCACCCCGATTCCACCCTGGGTTTCCACTTTGATCTCAACGCCTAATCTGCCGGCTGCTTTTTGTAAATTTTCAGCAGCCATATACGTATGGGCAATGCCGTTCGGACATGATGTAATCGCTAACAGTTTCATATAAATCCTCCTTTGCAGTCTGAATTTCAAGATCTTGTCTCAACTTTATACTGAAATCAGCCTGTGATAAGCGCGTTTTTTTACCATAAGTTCCGGAAATAACGGCATTTTTCCCTATAAACAGAAAAAAAGCAGGGAGCCATTCCCTGCTTTTAATAGTTTAAATACGATAAAAACGTCATCACATTTTTTTCTTCCGTCAGTTTTTGAATAAATGCCGGCTGCTCGCTAAGATAGGAAAGCTCACTGAATAATTGCTTTACCTTGTTTTGATCTTCGTGTTTGACGGCAAGCATAAAAACGAGCGACACCTTTTCCGTCCCCCACTCAATCGGCTCTTTTAAGGTGGCGATTGCAATGGCTGATTGTTTGATATATTTAGAGTTCGCGTGAGGGATAGCAATACCCGCCCCGATATTTGTCGCCGACATTTTTTCTCTCATTACTGCATGAATGCCATACTCTTTTTCTACATAGCCTTTTTCATACAAAGCCTGCGCCAGCTTTTCAATGACCTGATAACGGTGCTCTGTCTCTTGCTGTAAAAAAACGAGAAACGGAGTCGTGTCGTTCAGCATTTTAAACGTTTTTTGCTCCCGGCGATGTGATGTATCAAGCTGTTGCATAAATGCGCTGAGCTTCTTTTCATCAGCAGACTCCAAAAGCGGTGATACGACAATATGAGGGATCGTTACATTTCCAAGCCCTATCGTAGAAATGACGAAATCTATATCTTTATGCTTTTTGATATACTCTTTCAGCTCCGCTTTTGCGATACAGTCTTTTACCGTAATGTGATGAAATTTGCGTTCAATTTTAGTCCGCAGCAATTGCGACATGCCAATGCCCATATGGCAGACGATGATCGTCCTTTTAGGGTTATGGCTGCTTCGGCGCAGCCGTTCGATCGCTGCCTGAAAATGCAGCGTCAAATATGCCGCCTCTTCTTCAGGAATACAGAGATCAAATGTTTGATTGATGTCTTCTAAAACGTCAATGATAAGATGAAACAAATAAGGGTACATTTTTTTGATGTCGTGAAGCATGGGGTTTGAAACAGAGAGATCATAGCTCAGCCGCTTCAACACCGGATCGAGATGAATGTTCAATCCGTTGATCAGTTCCTGGTCTTTATGAAAATCCAGCATTTGCAGTTCTGAAACACAGTTGATCAAATGCCTGACGACTTTGGAAAGCTCAGAATCTTCAAGATCAAGCTTCTTTTCTTGCTGCGATGGATAGCGGACTTTCCCGCCTATAATATGTAAAGTTAAATAGACGGCTTCTTCCTCAGGAAACCGGATGGCAAATACCGGCTCAAGCCGTTTTAAACAAGCCAGTGTCCATTCATATTCTTTCTTCTTTTTTACCGCGTCCAGCTGTCTTGCAGAAATGGCGACCGGCTGTTTCATTTTGATACGGCGGATCGTCAGCAATGTATGCAGCAGCAAACTTTCAAATGTTTCATCCGTAAAATAGATAGAATGGTTTTTTTGTAATAACTTGATTTCTTTTCTCACAAAGTCCGCTTCATGACTTAAAAACTTACTTTTTATAAATTGGCTTGTAAACTCCATATTATCAATCAAATCTGAAATTCGCGCCAATGCTTTTCTTTTGTTTTTTTCGTCCCCTTCAATCTTTAAGCCGAGCCGCTGTTTAGAAACCAGCGTGAGATCAAATCGCTTCAGCCACTCTTCAACCGCACTTACATCCTTTTTAATGGAAGCTCTGTTTACAAAATGCTGTGCGGCAATTTCTTTTGCGGAAACGGGCTTTGAATTCATTAATAAATCATAAGCGATGTGAAGTATTCTTTCTTCATCGGTCTTGTGCCTGCACGTAAAGTGCTCATTATAAATTTGCCGGCTTAACTGTGACCTTTCCTGTTCAGATATATGTAAATAGACGCCTAATCCCGGTTTGCGGATCAGCTGAGCTTGAGCATGTTCATTCAGGAAATCTTCAATCGTTTTCAAATCATTCCTGATCGTTTTTTCAGAACAGCGGACCCTGTCTGCGAAATCTTGCACAACTAAGTAGTCATCAGGTTCAGATAACAACAGATACAAAATCTTTTTCTGCCTTGAATTCATGTATTTCATCTGTTTTTCTATCCTTCCTGTCCGTTTCTGCTGAAGCAATTGTGATAGGTTAAATATACTGCACATACGAAACCGTTTTCATTTTATAGTGAAACAAAAGAGTAAAAAGTTTTGTTTTTTACCGCAGGTTCCGGAAAAATCATGTTTTATACAGAGCTATTCACATTGACAATAAAACACCAACCGTTTTTAAACGATTGGTGTCGGCAGCGAAAACCTGCTGTTACAGCCAAAATGTTTCGCCAAGCGCTAATGCTTTCAGGTTTTCAGGAGGTAATGCAAGCCGGTTCCACTCGCCGTGCAGTCTGCTTAATGCTTCCGGGCCTGTATCATCAGCAAGCCGGAATGCCCCGTAATGCATCGGAATGAAGCTGTCAGCCTTCAGCTCCAAAAACGCTTTCACGGCGTCTTCCGGATTGATATGTGACACTTGCATAAACCATTCCGGTTCGTATGCTCCGATCGGCATCAGAGCCGCCTTAATACGAAACCTCTCTCCGATTTCTTTAAAGCCTTCAAAATAGCCTGTATCTCCTGCAAAATAGATGGACTCGCCGTTTTCGCTTTCTATGACCCAGCCTCCCCAATGAGAGGTATCGGTATCCCAAAGCGTTCTCCGTGTCCAGTGCTGGGCCGGAACAAATGATATATTCACCCCCCGCATCTCAAAACGATCCCACCAATTCATTTCATGGACCTTTTTGCGGCCTTTTTTGTTGAACAGCTTTTTCAGTCCCGCAGGCACGTAAAAATCCGGGTTTCCTCTCAGTTTTTTTATGCTCGGAAAATCAAGATGGTCATAATGCCCGTGTGAAATGAGCACGGCATCAATGTCGGGCAGTTCGCTCAATTCATATCCCGGCTCTGTCAGCCGTTTTTGAAAACCCATCCGCCGCGCCCATACAGGGTCGGTCATTATGTTAAGCCCCTGTATTTGGATCAGAAATGAAGAATGGCCGATCCATGTTATGGCGGTTTCCGTCCGATTGACGGCAACATCACGGACATCCCTAGTGACCGCTTTCGGAATGTTCTCGCTTAAGTCTTTACTTTTCTCTCTTCGTTCTTTCATCCATTTCAACATGTCCCTGAATCCATGTTCATTCTTCACGCCATTCAAGTTTTCATATCTTTTTTTCATTATCATTCTCCCTTGACACGTGTATTCCATTAGATTCATCGGACATTTATACAATGTCTGTAAATACCGCCCCGCTTGCTTCGGCTAAATCTTGAGGCGCTGCTTTCAGCTGCATTCCGATTTTCCCCGCACTGACAATCATAAACTCCAGTGTTTCAGCGGATCTATCAATAAAAGTCGGAAACCTTTTTTTCATGCCGATCGGAGAGCAGCCGCCGCGCATATAGCCGGTTACTCCCAAAAGGTCCTTCATGGCAATCATTTCTATTTTCTTCTCACCTGCCGCCTTCGCAGCCTTTTTCAGATTCAGTTCTTTTGCAACGGGAACGACAAAGACGTAATAACGATCTGTTCCTGCAGATGCCACTAAGGTTTTATAAACATATTCGGCAGCGTATCCGATTTTTTGTGAAACGGAAAGACCGTCTGCGGGCTGTCCCCCTTCTGTTTTGTAACCTAATAGCTCATAGGGAATGTTTTGCTGCTCAATGATACGGACAGCATTTGTTTTCACTGTTTTTTTCGCCATGGTTTTCCTCCATTTTCTGTATTTCCGCTTTATTTTCAACTTCGATTTTAATAAAATGACCGCTCAGTTGCGTGCTTTGTAATACTCAAGTGCAAACTGTTTAAAACGTTCAGCAGCGGGAGAGAGTGCATGGTTTTTCAGCTGGGCTAACGCTATGGTGCGTTCGCATTGGTAATCTGCAACCGGAAGAAAAACGACCGGAAAGTATGAATGCTCCGCGGTTTTCGGCAGCACTGCAGCCCCCAGACCCGCGGCGGTCAGCCCTAATATGGTTGACACTTCCTCTCCTTCAAATGCGAGATGCGGGTGTATATTCAAATCCCGGCACATCAGATCAAACATATACCTCAGTCCGTATCCCGGTTTAAAACCCACAAAATCCTCGTCCTGCATCTCTTTCATTTGAATGGTTTTATTTCCTGCAAGCGGGTGGTTCTCAGGAAGCACCGCATAAAGAGGCTCTTTCTCCAGCACTGTCCATTGTAAAAGCTCGCTGGGAAGCGGCGGGGAGCTGAGACAGATATCCGCCTCTCCCGTTTCCACCATTTTGCGAAGCGTTTCATTTGCGCCTTGATAAAGCCGGAAGGTCACGTTTGGGTATAGCTTTTTAAATTCGGCAATCAGCTGAGGCATTAAACGCAGCCCGAGCGTATGAAGAAAAGATACAGATATTTCGCCGTGTTCCAGGCTCATATTCTTTTTCACTTGTTCAACGCCTTCATTTAAAGCTCGTCTCGCTTGTTTTGCTTTTATTAAGAACTGCTCTCCGTGCCTTGTCAGCCGGACTGCTTTTGTCTCTCTGTAAAATAACGGCGCGCCTAATTCTTCTTCGAGCCTGATAATCGATCGGCTTAATGCCGGCTGAGAAATCATTCTTTCTTTTGCCGCATTTGTGAAATGCTGATGAGTTGCCGCCGCAATGAAGTTGTCAATTTGATGAAGCTCCATTTTCTCCTTCTCCCCTTTCTTCATAACCTTCACGCATTAATTCTATAGTTATTATAAATTAGACACATTGAAATGAAAAGCGTACGATACATATATAACCAACAGTGAGAAAAGAGGGACATTCATGACGTTTATTCAGCCTCATACAAAGGCTTACAGAAAGGCCAGCTTGGCTCTGTTTATCAGCGGCTTTGTGACCTTCGCCACGCTTTACACGACACAGCCGCTTATGCCTTTGTTTTCGGAAGAGTTTCATATTTCCGCTGCGGCTGCCAGTTTAACTTTATCCATCTCAACAGCCGTTTTGGCATTTTCATTATTGGCCGCCGCTTCGTTGTCTGACGGATTCGGCAGAAAAAAATTAATGGTGCTGTCGTTAACAGCTACATCTGTTTTAGGTCTATTAACAGCGTTCAGTCCGGCTTTTCCGGCGCTTTTGGCGATGAGGGCGCTGCTCGGTATTTTCCTGGCAGGCGTTCCGGCTGTCGCTATGACATATGTAGGCGAGGAGTTTGATCCGCAGGGCCTCGGGAAAATGATGGGCTTGTATATCAGCGGCACAAGCATCGGGGGAATGAGCGGCAGGCTGTTAACGGGGCTTCTGACCGATGTATTCGGCTGGCGGCCGGCGCTTGCCATCATCGGCATTCTTTCTATTGTATTAAGCTATTTGTTTTGGCGTTTTCTTCCGGCTCCGCGCCATTCATCTCAGCGGCATGAGGGCGTAAAAGCGGCATGTAAGGAATACGGAGCGGTCCTGCACCGCAAACGGCTGCTTTTGTTAATATCTCTGGGATTTATATTAATGGGGAGTTTTGTGACATTATATAATTATATCGGCTTTCATTTAATGGCGGCTCCTTATCATTTGTCGCAGACTGTGATCGGTTTTATTTTTATTGTCTATCTCGCGGGAACGTTCAGCTCTGTCTATATGGGAAAAAAAGCAGATCTTTTCGGAAGCGCAAAAATGATTAAGGTTGCGATTTTTGTTATGCTTGCCGGTGCAGCGGTGACACTTTTGCCCCAGCTTGCGCTTAAAATCGCGGGGATTGCCGTCTTTACCTTCGGCTTTTTCGGCGCGCATTCGATCGCAAGCGCCTGGGTCGGCCGCGCAGCCGGTGATCATCGCGCGCAAGCCTCTTCATTATATCTGCTTGCATACTATATCGGTTCAAGCGTGGCAGGGTCTTGCGGCGGTTTCTTTTGGACGCATTTTCATTGGATCGGTATCATTTCATTTATTTCGGTTTTGCTATTAGTGTCTTATCCGGTTTTATTTCTGGCGGAATTCAGAAAAAAGGGACATAGCCGCCTGCATGTAAATCAATAAAAACATTAAAGATTTGTGTCTTTTGTCCGATACTAAAGTTAAGGCCGGCACGATACTCCCTATAACTATTCCTTTTGATTCAGTAGATTTCAAATATCGTGCCGGCTTTCTTCAATTAAAAAACATTCTTCAGTTGTCTCACTCTTCTGTTACATACCTGCCCAAACATCTTTCGCATATCTTCCTTCCGCCTGCAGCTGTTCAAGCCAATTCAAGGAAACTTTTGAATCAGTGTTATGCACCTTTTCATACGCCTGAAGCAGTACATTTTCGACGGCCGGAGCCATTTTGCTTCCGTCGCCGCATATATAGAGATGGCCGCCTTGGTCAAGAAGCGCAATAATTTGTGCAGCCTCGCGAAGCAGGACATCCTGTACGTAAACTTTACAGTCCTGATCTAATCTGGAATACGCCCGATGCACGGTGACAAGGCCGTTTTTCTCCGCATCGTCGAATTCATCTTTGTACAGATCGTCTTCTTCAGGATGCCGGCAGCCGAAGTATAAATGAGCTTCGCCCAGGCTGTTACCGGACATTTTTTCGGCAGCCCGCGCCTGGATAAATCCCCTGAACGGCGCAATTCCTGTGCCTGCTCCGACCATAATGAGAGGCGTTTTCGGATTTTCAGGCAATGCGAAACCCGACTGCGGCGAGCGGATGAAACAGACGGCAGGATCGCCATTCTGTAATCCGGCTAAATAGTTCGAAGCCACGCCCCGGTATTCCCCACGGCCGCTCCATGCCGGAGCCGTCACAACGCCGACCGTGATACTGAGCTCCCCGCTGGCTGCCTTCGGTGAGCTTGAGATTGAATAATAGCGCGCCTTTAAGGATGGCAGAAGTTCTAAAAAGCGCTCAAACGGCAGTTCACATGCAGGATAATCTTCCAACAGGTCCAGCATGGTCATTCGTTTTTTCAGCACGTTTTCTTTATATGCCGCATCATCAGAATAAAGATGCTCCAATTCTTTTTGGTGCGGCGGGCACACGGTATGTGCGGCAAGTTCGCGAAGCTGGGCTCTCGTTGCCGGCTCCTGCAGCTCTACATAGGACGCCAAAAGCTCCGGCGCATTAACCGGCCGGTCCATCGGCAGATGAGGCAGCTGCCGGCCCTTGATCTTAAAGTGCTGGTTCGGATCAAGACCGAATCGGCGAATGACACGGCTGATCAGTTCCCCGCTGTTTTGCGGAAGCACCCCGAGATGATCTCCTTCCTGATACGTTTCTGTTTCGGGGAGACGCAGCTCAATATGCCGGACTGAGCGCTTGCTGCTTTCGGTATGAAGCTCTTTGTTCGTGATGACCTCCGCCTCAAATGCTTTGTACGTTTTGGCAATCGGCGTCTCGGCTGCTTCACTCACGTATTCGATTGATAACTGTGATTTGTTTGTCTGTTTTGGAGCGGCCTCTATATGAAAAGCCTTCATGATGTCCTTCCAGAATGAGTCTTCCCAGGCTTCCTGACTGTACTCAAAATCATCGGCATTGTCGCCCTCCCCGATAGAGGTCAGCCGTTTTGCCCCTTTTTCTTCAAGCACTTTGTCTATCAGGCGGGGGATCCTCTGGTAAGTGGCGGCCCAGTTGCGGTCTCCGCAGCCGAAGACGGCGTAAGAAACACCCTTTAATTCCTGATCTTCAAGGGTTTCCATCCATTTCACAAAACCCGCCGCATTATCAGGCGGCGCCCCGTTATAAGAAGCCGTAACAATAACGACCGCGCCTTTTACAGGCAGTTTCCCGGCATAATCATCGAGCGGTCCGGTTTCAGTTGAAAATCCTTTGCTTCTTCCGATATCAGCCAGCTCTTCCGCGATTCCTTCCGCAGTTCCTAAATTTGATCCGTAAAGAATGAGAAGCGGCGTTCCGTGGGACGGGATTTCTTTCATTTCTTCTTTGTGACCGCTGCCTTCAGCTTTATGGTTTTGTGCGGACTGCTGATTGGACACGTCCTTGTTTTTCACACGGATTTTAAAATCACCGGGCTTAATGGTTAGAGCTTCTTTAATCGTAAGCTCATAATCAGTATGATCAATCAGTTCAAAGTGTTTCAGGACAAGGCCGAGCACCATTGTCGCTTCCTGCAGGGCAAACTGCATCCCGATGCATGCGCGCTGTCCGTTTCCGAACGGCTTATACGCATCTGCCGGAATGGCCGCGGGATCACTGAACCTTTCCGGGCGGAATGACTCGGCATCTTCTCCCCACGCACTTTTATCCCGGTGCAGCTGCGGAGTCAGAATCGTCACCGGCTGTCCCTTCGCAATCGGATATTTCCCGCCGAGAACCGTATCTTCCTTCGCGTACAGAGAAAATGCCGGGGCAGTCGGATACAGCCGCAAAGTCTCGTTTAGCACCATGCGGATATATGTCAGCTGCTGAATCTGCTTATATTCAGGTGTCTCTCCCGTCAGCACCCGCTCGGCTTCCTGAACGGCTTTTTTCAATTTATCTTTATTTTTCAGCAGGCAATATATCGCAAAAGAAAGCAACCCGCTTGTGGTTTCATGCCCCGCGATCAAAAAGGTAATGATTTGATAACGGATATTTTCATCATCCAGCCTTTCCCCCGTTACAGGGTCTTTCGCTTCAAGCATCAATGCTAAAAGGTCAGACAGATTTTCATCCGGATTTTCCCTCCGCTCAGCGATGATCCGGTCTACAAGCGAATTCATCTCTTCAATATCCTGCTGGAACTGATGTCTCGTTTTGATCATCAGCTTGTCCTGCAGGCTGTGTCTCTGCGATTGGCGCATTGCCTCCTGCAGCGCACGAAGCATACTTGTGATAAAAGGATGCTGTGTGTCGCGGTAAAAGCTGTTAAAGCGGTAATGAAATCCGCACAGGCCGATTGTATCCAGCGTCAGGCGCGTCATATCTTCGGCGACGTCAATTTCTTCATTCGGATTTAATCTGCTCCATTTCTGCACGAGCTGCATGGCAATATCCAGCATCATTGAATGATAGCCTTTCATCGCCTTCTGGCTGAAGCTCGGCAATAAAATCCGATGCGCTTTCTGCCAGTTCTTTTCGTGAGTCCAGCTCGTAAATAGTCCGTCACCGCCAAACTCACGGACTTTCAGCAGGGCTTTGCTGAGATTTTTGTCAAATCGCTTTTCATCACAGACTTCTGCCGCGAGCTCGCGGCCTGATACGAAGACCCCGACAGAGCTCGGAAATTCAAAACGAAAGATCGGGCCGTATTCTTCGGCAATTTTCCAAAGCGATTGTGACAGTTTTTCTTTTTCCAAGTGAGGGAGATTTTTCAGAGGCCCGTATGTTTTCGGCTGCGGTATAGCGCTTAGCTGTTTCATATCGATCTTCCTTCCTTCGGCGTATAATTAATGAGTTCTGATGGCATCCCAAGAACATTGTTCCAATTCTTTCAGAAACGGTTTTGTTATTTCGACGCTTCCCGTCCGGACAAGCTGATAGAGTTTTAGATATGCCCCGAGCAGCAGCGCCATCAGCACATTGGACGGCAGATTGCGGAGCACACCTTCAGACTTGCCGCGCTGAAAAAAGACGTCAAGCATCTGTGTTATTTCATCAAGAAGCTTACGGCTCGTTTCATTCAGAAAGTAGGCGTCCTTATTCGTTTCAAGAAAAAACAATGCATACTCACTTTCCTTCGTAAAATCAATCAGACAATAAAACAGGTGATGAAACCCTTCTCTTACAGATATATCCTGAAAGTCCGTTTTGACTTTTTTCATAAAACGCTGCGCACTTTCCTGATACAGTACGTTCACAAGTGTCTCTTTACTGTCAAAGTAACGGTAAATTGTGCCGGTTCCGACATCGGCCTGAGCGGCAATCATCGGAATCGTCGTTGCGTCAAATCCTCTATCTGTAAACAAAGTAAGCGACGCTTTCATAATGAGTTCAACCTTGTTTGAAGCTGTCATTTCATCCCCCTTTCTAAATGCGGAATGAATATTCATTCCGTTTGTTCAAAATATTTAAAATGTACGGTCATCTGATTATCATTGTATAAGAAAAAAACTTTTTTTAATATAAAATATATGTGAAATAACCAAAAATAAGGAAATATGCCCAATTTCACAAAAAGAGCTGCAGTGACTTAAGCAGCTCTTTTTATTTCCCAAGAAATATTCTATTTAATGGCAGTAATAAAATGGAATGAATCTCTGCTGACAACTGAAATGTCTCTGAAATGCTGATCATAGAGCACCTCAATCACATCCTTCTCACTCATCCGCGAAGGCTTCAAAACCATATAGAAACACCCGTCAATTTGAAGAACGCGGTACACTTCTTTACATGCTGTCCGGTAATCGCTGACTGTTTCAGCAGTATGTAACGAGAAGACTTTATGAAAACTGCGGTCGCGGAACGGTATGCTTTCCGGCCTCCCCTGCTGAATGTTTCCGAGCCCGGCTTTTATAACCGAACGGTTTGCGCGCTGTGTTTTCCGTATTTTACGTTTCGATGTTTCTATGCTTTTAAGACTGCCCTTTTCAAGCTGTCCGATGATTTGTTTAAACATGGAGCCGTTTCCGGTCCCGATTTCCAAAATGCGGTCGTATTCCTGTATGTCCATCAAGATTTGCTGAATGACTGACTCTGCCGGTTCTGATGCAGCAAAGTATTTCGCGCGCATTCGTTTTAATGCTGAAGATGTATGTTGCAACATTGTATAACACCCGCTTTTCCATTCCTGTGATTTATTATTCAGAAATAATATTACCTCGTATTAGTATGAGGTACTAACTAGACGCACTTCTCTTCATGAACGTTTCGATTTATTTGAAATTTATATTTGTTTTCATAAAAAAAAGACGGAAAACGTAGGTTTTCCGCCTGCTCTAGTACCAATAATACGGTGCTATATATCTTGTCTGCCGGGAAAGCGCCGCCATTCTCTGCCGGCGGTACGGGTTGCCGTAGCCGTGTTTAAATGAATGAGGCATTGACGCATACCCGTGCCCGATGGATGGAATTCTGTTCTGACCGCCCTGCATGCTATCACCCGCTAACCAATTTTTCTTTCTTTACCATGGTATGCAGGCCGTCTGCGACGTGACAGCAACATCCTCGCTAAACCTGGTCCTTCTCCATTGTGTAATGATTCAGCAGTTCAATTCTGAACATGATGATCTCCTCCTTCTCCTCCGTTTTGGCCCTTCGTGTCCGTTAGTTCATATAAAAATGTTTCAGCTGGCGTTCTTTCGCTTCATTATAAAACTCTTCGACCTGCTGTTCTCGTTCATACTCTTCCGCACTTTTAAAACGCTTTGAAATGGTCAGTGTTAAAAAGAAAAGATTAATGGTCATTATCGCTCACCCCCTTTCAATATCCGCACAAGCGAAAATAACCCGCAGCAAAGTTCATATGCGCTGCGGGCAGACTAAATCCGCAGACAAAAGAAGACGGTGCTTCTTTCCCTGCGGGGAGCTGCGAATGTCCTGATACTCCGAAATTAACGTGCTTGACGGGCAGAGGTTAAGGAAGGACACGAACTCTTCCACAGGCTGAATCGGTTCAATTGTAGATTTTGATTGCCGTTTAACGTCGTCATGTGATTCAACCTCCCTTTGCTTTTTTCTTACTTTGTAAGTATATCCATCAACTTCCATTTTGTAAACATTTTTTTCAAGATTTGGACGGAAAATGTGCTGGCATTCCGCTTCAATTGTCCGTGTTTTCCGGCATCTTTCTTACCTCAGGAAACTCTTTTCATCCCTTGCTTTTTCTGATCTTTTTTTGAATATGCAATAAAATAAATAAGGCCGACAAACACTGCCCCGCCGATGACATTCCCGATAAAGGCCGGAATGAGATTGCCAATCAGATCACCCCACGAAAAAGAACCTGCAAAAATCGCAGCCGGGATGATAAACATATTGGCTACAACGTGCTGAAAACCAATTGCGACAAACGCCATAATCGGAAACCATATACCCGCGATTTTTCCGGCTCCGTCTTCTGCGCCGAAAGAAAGCCAGACGGCCAAACAGACAAGCCAGTTACAGCCGATCGCCGAAACAATAACTTTTCCAAACGGCATATCCAATTTGCCTTGTGCGACCGCAATCGTTTTTTCCAAGTAAGGTCCTGTTTCGGTTAATCCGACAACATGTCCGAAAAAGTAAGCGACAAACAGTGCGCCGACAAGATTCATCAACGTCACGATCACCCAATTTTTCACTAATGCACCGGCGGATATTCTTCTGGAAAACAGCGCCATGGATACCGACATCATATTTCCCGTAATCAGCTCCGCGCCGGCAAGAACGACGAGCACCAATCCGATGGGAAACACGGACGCCCCGATTAAACTCGACAGGCTTCCCCATTCTTTCGGAAGGTCGCCGATGACACGGATATCAAGCAAATAACCGAGTGCGATAAACGCTCCTCCCAAAAATCCTAATACAATCAGTGCTGAAAGCGGTGAATGCACCTTTTTTACCCCTGATTCGACCGCAAGCTCCGCTATTTCGTCCGGTTTACGAAAAGCCATAATAACCCCTCCATTTAACAATTCAGCCCGCAGTTTCCAAAGACGCCTAACAAAAAAGGCAGCATTCAACTAACCCGTCTGAAAAAACGAGGGTTTGAATGCTGCCTAACTTGTATGCATACCCATACACCAATATCAAGCAGAATGAAAATATGCGGTATAGAATATGTACAGATCATGCACACATTCCATAAAAAATCGTCCTTAGGCCACTGCCGGCAGTTCATATCATATCAAATGTGACAATTTCGTGTCAATTGAATATTGTCAGCTTTTGATTTCTTCTTTATGCTCTTCAATTGAGCGGTCAAAGACAAACACCGATACAGCAATATTTTCCTCTATTTTTATATCTGAAAACAGATGCACCAGCTTTGCTCCGATGAGCTCTTCCATTCCGTCAGGCGTTTGTTTTGAATACAGTTCCTGAATTAAGCTGGTCCGCGCCGCATGAACCATTTCTCTTCCTTCAGGCGTGCGTGCGATAAACTGCTCACTTGCGCTTAGATTGCCGTAAAGTGTAGATACCGCCATGTTATCCACAAAAACGGTGTGAATTCGTTCAGGCCCCTTTCCAAATAATTCTTTGCGCAATTTCCGGATAATATCGTTAAATTCATGAATTTTTTTAGACATATTGTCCCCTCCGATTTTAGCCTATGAAAGACATTCCCGGTTCCCCTTTGTGACATTTCACCTGGTTAAAGTTTTCCTTTCGTATTGTATTATAATAAATATCACCTTATAATAAAAGCAGTGAAGATGGATTTGTAATAGGAAACGTGTTACGAGTCTATCGTTTTATACAAATAGGATTGGTCTGTTAGTAAGACTTGCTAGTGAACTATTCCGCCATGCGTATTTATACCGTTCTCCGGACAGGAGGCCGGTATCTATGTGCATGGCTTTTTTTCGAGTTTAAAAGATGGAGGGGAATTGGAAGTGACAGACGTTCAGTCTATCCGTGTCAAAATTGACGGCACGGAGTATGAAGCACCAGAGGGGTCTAAGATTTTAGATATTTTAAACCAAAACGGAATTGAGATTCCGCAAATATGCCATGTACCGGAAGTGGATCCGATTCAAACATGTGACACCTGTATTGTTGAAGTAAACGGGAAATTGCAGCGCTCTTGTTCCACGGCTGCAGAAAACGGGATGTCCATCTCGCTTACGTCGGGAAGGGTAAAAGAGGCTCAGACAGAGGCCATGGATCGCCTGCTCGAGAATCACCTGCTTTACTGTACGGTATGCGATAACAACAACGGCAACTGCACACTGCATAATACAGCGGAAATGATGGGAATTGAGCATCAGAAATATCCATATACGCCGAAAGATGATTCAAAGTGCGCGGTTGATATGTCTCACCCGTTTTACCGCTATGATCCGAACCAATGCATCGCCTGCGGCCAATGTGTGGAAGTGTGTCAAAACCTTCAGGTGAATGAGACTCTTTCAATTGATTGGGAGCGCGACCGCCCGCGGGTCATTTGGGATGAAGGCGTCGCCATTAATGAATCATCCTGCGTCAGCTGCGGCCAGTGTGTCACTGTCTGTCCTTGTAACGCACTGATGGAAAAATCAATGCTCGGCCAAGCCGGATTTATGACAGGTATAAAAGAAGATGTCATGGAACCGATGATTGATTTAGTAAAAAATGTTGAACCCGACTATACAAGCATCTTCGCCGTGTCAGAAGTGGAAGCGGCTATGCGCGATAAACGGACGAAAAAAACAAAAACAGTCTGCACGTTCTGCGGCGTCGGATGCTCTTTTGAAGTATGGACAAAAGGCCGTGACATCCTTAAAATTCAGCCTGTTTCCGATGCTCCGGTTAACGCGATTTCCACTTGTGTGAAAGGGAAATTCGGCTGGGACTTCGTGAATTCGGAAGAACGGATTACAAAACCGCTCATCCGGAAAAACGGCGCATTTGTTGAATCGTCATGGGAAGAAGCCCTTGACCTTGTCGCTTCAAGACTCGGTTCGATCAAGGCCGAACACGGAAATGGTTCTGTCGGTTTTATTTCTTCTTCTAAAATTACGAATGAAGACAACTACGTCATTCAAAAATTGGCACGCCAAGTATTTGAAACCAACAACGTGGATAACTGTTCACGCTACTGCCAGTCACCGGCAACGGACGGCTTATTCCGCACCGTCGGTATGGGCGGAGACGCCGGCACAATTAAAGATATCGCAAAAGCGGGCCTCGTGCTCATCGTCGGCGCCAATCCGGCGGAAGGACATCCGGTTCTGGCCACACGCGTGAAGCGCGCCCATAAGCTGCACGGCCAAAAACTGATTGTTGCCGATCTGCGCAGAAATGAAATGGCTGAACGGTCCGACCTCTTTATCAGCCCGAAACAAGGGACTGACCAGGTCTGGCTCATGGCAGTAACGAAATATATGATTGACCAAGGCTGGCACGATCAGGCGTTTATTGATGAAAATGTCAACTACTTTGATGATTATAAAGAAACGCTGGAAAAATACACATTGGAATATGCGGAGCGCATCACCGGACTTTCTCAGGATACGATCATCCGCATTGCCGAAATGATTCGTGATGCAGACGGCACTTGTGTTCTTTGGGGCATGGGCGTAACCCAGAATACAGGCGGCTCTGATACATCAGCGGCGATTTCCAACCTGCTGCTTGCCACAGGAAACTACCGCCGTCCGGGCGCCGGAGCCTATCCGCTGCGGGGACATAACAACGTTCAAGGCGCTTGCGATATGGGAACTCTTCCAGGCTGGCTTCCGGGATATCAGCATATTACAGATGATGCGGCACGCGCTAAATTCGAAAAAGCTTACGGTGTTGAAATTGACGGCAAGCCGGGTCTTGATAATATCGAAATGCTCCATGCGATTGAAGAAGGAAACATGAAAGCCATGTATCTCGTCGGTGAAGATATGGCGCTCGTCGATTCAAACGCCAACCATGTTCATGACATTTTATCCAGCCTTGATTTCTTTGTTGTACAGGATATTTTCCTTTCAAGAACGGCGCAATACGCGGATGTCATCCTGCCTGCGGTTCCATCTCTTGAAAAAGACGGAACATTTACAAACACAGAGCGTCGTGTGCAAAGATTGTATCAGGCGCTTCCGACACTCGGCGATGCAAAACCCGACTGGTGGATTATTCAGGAAGTCGCCAATCGTTTAGGCGCTGATTGGAATTACACGCATCCTAGCGACATTTTCTCAGAAATGGCGAGCCTTTCTCCGCTGTTCGGAAAAGCAAGCTACGACGTTCTTAGCGGCTGGAACAGCTTCCTGTGGGGAAGCTTTACGGGAGAAAGCACTCCGCTTCTTTATGAAGACGGCTTTAACTTCCCGGACAAAAAAGCCCGCTTTGCGCTGAGCGATTGGGTGGAGCCTGCTGTATTCCCTGAAGAATATGACCTGCATATTAACAACGGACGGATGCTTGAACATTTCCACGAAGGAAACATGACAAACAAGTCAAAAGGCATTCAGTCTAAAGTTCCGGATGTATTTGTTGAAGTATCGCCGGAGCTCGCGGCTGAACGCGGAATTTGCGACGGAACAATGATCCGGCTCGTCTCTCCTTTTGGGGCGGTTAAATTGAACGCGCTTGTGACAGACCGCGTCCGCGCAAATGAGCTTTATCTGCCGATGAACTCTACAGATAAAGATTCTGCGATTAATTTCCTGACCGGGCCTGCGTATGATTCACGGACACATACACCTGCCTATAAGCAGACAAAAGTCCGCATGGAAGTGCTCGGTTCCTGTGATACTCCGCCGCTTCCGAAAACGAATCCGCGGAACAAAAAACGTCATCCGCAAAACGGTGTGGAAGCTCAGCGAAAATGGAACCGTCCGGGCTATGTGCACTTAACTGATTAAGGAAAGGAGGAAACATTATGGCAAGCCCAATTACTGAAATTCAAAAAGAAACGAAAACAGAGGAACAGCTGAAAGCTGAAAAACTGGAAGAGCTGAAGACGCTTCTCGCAGAAAATGAAGAAGCCGTCGCGAAAACGATGTCCATCATGGCAGAGCTGAATAGCTTGGGCATTTTTGATGCCGCCGGCTATATGCTCCAGGCAAAAGAGGAGATTGCCAAAATCGCACTCGGACAGATTTCCCGGGAACCTGTCACCAATCTCCTGAATACGATGATGGCCGCGGGAGGCGCGCTGTCAAAAGCTGATCCCGAATTTATGGGCAGACTTTTAGAAAGCGCCATGGCCGGGACGGATCAGGCGCAAAGATTTTTAAAAGAGGACAGGAAAGTCAGTATGTTTGAACTGATGAAAGCCGTCGGTGATCCTGATATTAACCGCGCGCTCGGCTTCGGGCTGCAGTTTTTAAAAGGAATGGGAAAAGAATTACGCGAAAACCCGTCTGAATAAGAAACGAAAAAGCCATTGTCAAAAGACAATGGCTTTTTTTTTATTCATCGGCCTCTTCCAGCCTCTTTTTATAAATAAGTGAACGGTCAACGCAGAAATAAGCGCCCGCTAAAAATACACAATCCGTTACAAACATCAGCATTTTCTGGCCCGCAGTCAGCCCTTGTCCGGGAAGAACCGCGCCGATATAAATGAAGGTGCTGACTGCAAGCAGAATAAATGCGTAATGCTTAAAATCTTCTATTAATGATTTCAGTCTTTTCTTCTCCATATAAGGTCACCTGCCAGTTTTATAGTCTACCAACATTATAATACAAGCTGACAGCCGACAGAGAATGTAAATCTATCCATTCTTTATAAAAGTGAATCAAGCGCCTGTTTCACATCCGCCGTTAAATCCTCAGTATCCTCAATACCGACTGAGATCCGCACGAGCCCGTCGGTAATGCCAAGCGCAAGCCGGCGGTCGCGCGGGATCGAAGCGTGCGTCATTCTGGACGGCACGGAGATTAAGCTTTCAACCGCTCCTAAACTTTCCGCGATCGTAAACAGGTTCAATTTTTCTAAAAACGCGTCGACGCGTTCGCTGCTGCCGACATCAAAGGAAATCATTCCGCCGAAACCGGAGCTTTGCGCTTTTGTCAGCTCATGGCCCGGGTGTTTCGCTGATCCCGGATAGTAGAGCGTCTGAACGGCATCATGCGCTTCAAGCAGCTCGGCGATTTTTCCGGCGCTGTGATTGATGGCATCCATTCTGAGTCCCAGTGTTTTAATGCCTCTCATTAAGAGCCATGAATCCTGCGGTCCTAAAACGCCGCCTGTTGAGTTTTGCACGTAATGAAGTTTTTCACCGAGCTCTTTATCAGCCGTGACGACTAAGCCGCCGACGACATCACTGTGGCCGCCGAGATATTTTGTCGCGCTGTGCAGCACGATGTCCGCGCCGAAGCTGAGCGGCTGCTGAAAATACGGCGTGTAAAACGTATTATCGACGATAAGCAATACGCCCGCTTCTTTTGCGATGTCAGACATCAGTTTGAGGTCAGTCACTTTCAATAGCGGGTTTGTCGGTGTTTCGATATAAATGGCTTTCGTATTCGGACGGATGGCTTTTTGGACTTTTTCTTCACTGCTCGTATCGACAAAGTCCGCTTCAATGCCGAAGCGGTTCAGCACGCCTGTCATCACGCGGTAAGTGCCGCCGTATACATCATCCGTCAAAATAACATGATCGCCGCTGTCAAACAGCATCATGACGGCAGTAATCGCAGCCATGCCTGAGCCGAACGCATATCCCGCCGCGCCGCCTTCAAGCTCCGCAATTAAGCTTTCAAGCGCCGTCCGCGTCGGATTGGCCGTTCTTGAATATTCATAACCCGTGTGCTCGCCCGCTTTCGACTGCCGGTACGTGCTTACTTGATAAATCGGTACGGAAACCGCTCCTGTTTTTTCATCTCCCGTAATTCCTCCGTGCACCATCAGCGTTTTTTTCTTCATCTTACTGACCTCCTTGAAAAATGTTTTTGCTTATATATCGATCGCTGCCATCAGGGAAAATAGTGACGATATTTGATCCGGCGGGCGCTTTTTTCGCTTCTTCAAGCGCTGCATAAAGAGCCGCCCCTGAAGAGCTTCCGATTAAGAGGCCTTCTTTCTCGGCCGCTTCTCTGACAAGCGAAAACGCCGTATCGTCTTCCACCGTGTAAATGGCGTCAAAATGGTTCTCATCCATATAATCCGGGATAAACTCCATGCCGATGCCTTCCGTTTTATGGGCATGCGGCTCTCCGCCATTCAGGATCGAGCCTTCCGGTTCAACGATCACCGTTTTGACGGCAGGATTTTTCTCTTTTAAATAAGCTGCCGTACCGGCAAAAGTGCCGCCGGAACCAGCTCCTGCGACAAAAGCGTGGATATCCCCGCCGAGCGCGTTCCATATTTCGGGCCCGATCGTTTTATAGTAAGTCAATGGATTTACTCGGTTTTTAAATTGCAGAACGGCATAAGAATTATTAATCTCTCTCTCCAGTTCAACCGCTTTTCGAATGGCTCCCTGCATGCCTTCTTCTCTCGGCGTATGCACGATGTCCGCTCCGAGAGCTTTCATAATTTGCTGCTTTTCTCTGCTGAAATGCTCCGGGACGCAAAAAACGGCGCGAAGCTGATGCTTTCTGGCGCACAGAGCGAGTCCGATCCCGGTGTTTCCGGCAGTCGCCTCAATGATAACGCCGCCCGGTTTCACCTTTCCAGTGCGAAGCGCATCTTCAATGAGCATCCCGCCCAGCCTGTCTTTAATGCTTCCGCCCGGATTCATCATCTCAAGCTTAGCATAAACCGCTGTTCCCTCCGGTATATCAAAATGCTTGAGACGGAGCAGCGGTGTATTTCCGATCAGTTCTGTAATATCTGTTATCACGTTCAATATATGTCCTCCTCCTGGAAAAGCGGAGGAGAACGAGAATCCCCCGCTTAGTGAATTCGTTTGATGACATTCAGGACAAGCTCAGTTGAATGAACGGCAGCCTGTTCTAAAAATTTATCAAATGAAACGTCAGATTCTTTTCCGGCAATATCAGATAAAGCTCTGATGACAACAAAAGGCGTTTTGAACTGGTGGCACACCTGTGCGACAGCCGCAGCTTCCATTTCAACCGCGTACAAATCCGCAAATTTGGCGCGTACGTCTTCAACCCGCTTCGGATCATTCATAAAAGAATCTCCCGTAGCGATTGTGCCTTTGGCGACTTGAATGCCGTTCAGTTCAGAAACCGCTTCCTCAGTAATGCTGATCAGCTTTTCATCAGCTTTGTATGCTGCCGGAAGACCCGGCACCTGTCCGTATTCATAGTCAAACGCCGTCACATCCACGTCATGATGGCGGACATCTGTTGAGATGACGACGTCGCCTACATTCAATGTATGATGAAAACCGCCCGCTGAGCCTGTGTTAATCACATAATCAGGTTTGAAACGGTCAAGCAGAAGCGTCGTGCTGATCGCCGCGTTGACTTTCCCGATACCCGATTTCAGCAAGATGACTTCGACGCCTTCATAGCTGCCAGTTGTAAACTCACAGTGAGCGATCATCTCTTGTTTTGCGTCTTTCAGTTTGCTTCTTAAAATCGTAACTTCCTCTTCCATTGCTCCGATGACTGCCAGTTTCATTTATACACAATCCCTTCGATTTACCGTTTAATCGCCTCCATTATCCAGACAAAGTCATTTTGCTGCGTAAACCGCGCGGCAAATCCCTCTTCTGAAAAGATGTTTTTCATTGTCGCGAGTGTCGGATAATGTTCCGTCTTTAAATCGTCCGCTAATTGATGATAGCCGTTTCGGCTTGCTTTTTGAATGGCTTCATCATAAGCTTCATGATCTTTAAAGACAGTATCGGCAAACACTATTTTATCATGCTTCTGAAGGATTGCGCCATACTGCTTTACAGCCGTTCGCTTTTCTTCATCGGTTAAATGATGAAAGGCGTACGAGCTGACGATGGTATCTATTTGAAAAGGCGGAGCGGGAAACTCCAGAAAATCTCCGTCACTGAACACGGCTTTGTCAGAAAGCTTGTCAGACGCCAGTTTTCTCATTGACGGAGACGGTTCTACACCAAACACCTTTTTGTCCGCGGCGGCTAATTTCGCCGTTAAATTCCCCGTTCCCGGTCCGAACTCTAAAACGTTTGAACCTGAAAGTGCGACAATGCTGTCAAGAATATTGTCATATCCTTTAAAAACAGCAGCATATTGTTTGTCAGCCCCGTGCACTGTGGCGTCATAAGTCGCTGCCCAATCTTCAAATAAAGGAATAAATTCACGGCCCATATTTTTCACTCTCCATAATTTATAATTCCTATGAGTATAGTATGGATTAATCGTGGAACAGTTCCTATCCTATCACAAAAAAGAATGGAAGGGTACTAAAATACTTTGGGATTATTGCGCAATTACGGCAGAAAGGCTTATACTTTCATTGACTCAGAAGAAAAATCAGGAGGATCTGTACTGATGAATTTTCAATTGGATTTAATCAAAGATAAAGTAGAATTTTTCGAAGCGGCATCTTTGCAGGAGCTTGAAAAGAAAATAAACGTTCAGATTGAAAACAACCAGGCGATTATGCTTCGCGTCCGTTCCGTATCCCATCAGGTGACGGTCGTTGACGGCAGAATCCTTTACAGCGCGTCGGTGCATTTTTCAGCTGACGTATGACAGAAAAAAGCAGCTGATTACTCAGCTGCTTTTTTGCGGTTATTTTAAGGTTTCTACTTTTGTCGGCTTCCAGCCTTTTTTGTCTTTCCAAGTGATGGTGACCTGATACTTTTTGCCGTTCGTTTTGTCTAAAACTTTACCCTTCGCATCTTGCGGGCTTCCATTGTTCCCGAGCCACAGCACTGTCATGTGATCTTTTGACACGCCTGTTGCGTAAGAGATGGCGTCAAGCATTTCGGCCCAGTCTTCAGAGCTTGAGTCATACGTCGCCGCATGTTCTCCCGTCTGCTTTGTGCCGACCGCTTTCCATTTTGGGTTAACAATTGTTTTCTCGACATCGCTTGATGAGCCGCCCTCTGTTATTTTTGCGCCTTTAAAAGGATCGCTTGAATCAGAGTCTTTTTTGCTGCTGTCATCACTTTTCGATGAATCATCGTCTTTTTTGCTGTCAGAGTCTGAAGATGAATCAGATGTGTCCTTATCCTGTTTATCTTTTTTGTCATCGTCTGATGCCGTATCTTTTTTGCTGTCTTTTATGTCTTCATCCGATGTCTGCTTCGTCTTGCCTGATGCAGGTGTTTCCTGCTTCTGGCTCGTGTCCGCTTTTTCGCTCACGTCGCCCGACGGACTGTTGATGAAGAGGCTGACGGCAACGACAACAATAAGAATAGATACGATAGCAATTAAAATGTTAAGCACCATATTTGCTTTTCTGCGCTTATCACGGTTTTCAAAACGAGATTGTTTATTGCTCAATCATTCTGCACTCCTTTATCCCTCTTGCTCAGCATATATTTTAACATGGGCTGAGCGGTTGTTCTATGTCTGATTTATTTCATTTTCATGTACCTTTTTAACAATATCATAAAACACTGTATTTGTCAGAGCCTTATCCCCCGGCGTGTCCATGTGCAGCACCACGAGAGCGTATTTCGGCTTGTCCGCGGGAAAGTATCCCGCAAACCATTTGTGGTAAAGCGTCTGTTTTTCTTTTGTGAACATTCCCGTCTGGGCCGTTCCCGATTTGCCTGCTATCTCATACGGCAGATCCTGAAACCTTCGGCCGGTTCCTTTCGGTGAGGTGACGACTTCTCTGAGAATTTTTTGAAGCTGCTGCGCCGTATATTTGTCGATGTTTTCCCCTTTTAACTGCTGATCTTTGAATGACGCCATCGTCGTTTTGTTTTTGTATTCAATTTTGTCCGCGATTTTCACTTGTTTTTTTTCACCGCCGCGCGCGATCGCCGCCATCATATTGGCGACTTCAAGAGGGGTGACTTTCACGTTTTTTTGCCCGATCGCCGTCTGTGCGACGGCTTTTTTTACGGTTTTGTCTTTGTCATCTCCCCAAATGACCCCGCTTTTTTCATTATACAGCTGTCTGAATCCGTCTTCCCGGTACAGCTTGCCCTCCCAGCCCGCCCGCTGGGTGAGACCGAGTTTTTCCGCCATGTTTTCAATAACGGATTCATCTTTTTTGATCAATTTTTCCGCAAGGCTTGTAAACGTATAATTGCAGCTTTGGGCAAAGCTTTCTCCAAAACTGAGCGTGCCTTTGTCATCACCCGGCTCTCCGTACAGGTTGAGATTGCAGTTAAAGGATGTGCCCGGCTTCACTTCGTTTTGTTCTATTGCGGCTGCGGCGATCACCGTTTTAAATACTGATCCCGGATAAATCGGCGTCAGCATGTAATTTTGCAGTGTCTGCTGCTTTGACATGTCGGCGTCAGGCTTAGATACCATTCCGAGCACACTGCTTTTTTCAATGTCTAAAAGGACGGCTCCCCCCTTTTTTAACCCGCGGTCTTTCAATACATCTTCCATTGCTTTTTGAATATTGCGGTCGATGGAGGTTTTGACTTGCAGCGGATAAAACGCGTTTGCTTCAGCCGTATATTTGACGTCCATTCCGAATAAAGGGTTTCCCCTTCCGTCGACATGATACAAAAGTTTTGTGTCCTGATCCGCCAGTAAAAACTCATCAAACGTCCGCTCCATCCCGCTTGTCCCGATTTTTGCCGTGATCGGCAGTTCCTTCCTGCCGGGGTATTTCTTTTTCAAAAGCTCAGGGTCCTGGTTTGTCGCGCCCAACAGATGAGCGGCTATGTTTGTTTCTTTGCTGTCTTTCATATATACGCCGTAAATGCCGGGATATTTCAAAGAATTGATATTTGACACGGATTGTTTCGTCAAATGTTTTATTTTTCTGCTGTTCAGGATCACCGGTTTTTTTGCTTCCGTGAGCAGCTGCCTGAGCTCCCCCTGTTTCATTCCGAGAATGTCTGATACCCGGTCAACCGGCCAATCCTGCGTCACGAGAAAAGGAAACAGTATGACGGCAGGCTGCTTTTTTCCGGTCAGTTCTTTGCCGTTCCGATCAAGAAAAGAGCCGCGTCCGTCTGAAATAAGGACTTCTTCCGTCCGCTGCTTGACGCTTTCCTGAATCAGATTAATATTGGATTTTGAAAAAGATTCTGTAAAAAACAGCTGAATTTCAGCCAGCCTGGCAAGCAGAAAGAAAAACACGAGCAGAAAACAAATCACGGCCGCTTTCAGCCTTTTTGATACGATCATAAAAAACACCTCATCCACATTTTGGACGAGGTGTTTCATTGTTAAACGGATCTTATGAAATTTTCACAATTTTCACGAGCATTTCTCCGCCCGGCGTCTGAACTGTCACTTCTTCGTCCACTTTTCTGCCAAGCAGGCTTTTGGCGATTGGCGAGTCGTTTGAAATTTTCCCTTCAAACGGATCAGCTTCAGCGCTTCCGACAATCGTGTAAGATTCTTCTTCACCGTCCGGCAATTCGATGAATGATACGGTTTTTCCCAAACCGACTACATTTGAACCGCCGTCGTCCTCGATGATTTTCGCATTCCGGATCATGTTTTCAAGCGTCGTGATGCGCCCTTCCACAAATGCCTGTTCTTCTTTTGCAGAATCATACTCAGAGTTCTCTGACAGATCTCCGAAGCTTCTTGCGATTTTAATACGTTCTACTACTTCTTTACGTTTAACCGTTTTCAATTGCTCTAATTCTTGTTCAAGTTTTTGTTTTCCTTCGTGAGTCATCGGAAAAACTTTTTCTTGTGCCATGTTCCTTCACTCCTTGGTGGTTGTCCCTCAACAATAACGTGTGATTATGTATGAGAGCATAAACGAAAAAATCAAGAATGAGAACACAGGGCAGTCCTCGTTCTTCTCTCCCATATAGGTACTGTTTATCTTAAACTGAATGTGTGTTTTCTGCAAATGTTTCGGTTTATAAACAGGGAAAGAAGGGAACTGTCTCATTCCCTTCCAGCCTATACATAATATGGTCTGAGTTATTTATGTCTATGCTATGGTATTACAAAATTGCATTTTGTTCAAGGATCGTTTGAATCTTCGTGACCATCAGATCGATTGCGACGTGGTTTTGCCCGCCTTCCGGAATAATGATGTCCGCGTAGCGTTTCGTCGGTTCAACAAACTGATTGTGCATCGGTCTGACGACGGACACATACTGCTCAATGACAGAATCGATTGAACGGCCTCTTTCGTTAATATCTCTCATAATCCGTCTGATGATACGGAGATCTGCGTCCGTGTCGACATAAAGTTTCATATCCATGAGGTCGCGAAGCCTTTTATCTTCGAGAACGAGAATGCCTTCCAGAATAATGACATCCTTCGGCTCAACCGGAATGGTTTCCTCAGAACGCGTATGCAGTTTATAATCATAAATCGGCTTTTCTATCGGCCGGTAATTCAAAAGCTCTTGAATATGCTCGATTAAATAGTCATTATCAAATGCGAGCGGGTGGTCATAGTTTGTGTTCAGCCTTTCTTCAAACGGAAGATGGCTTTGGTCTTTATAATAAAGGTCTTGCTGGATCATTAAAATCGAGTGTCCTTTAAACTGTTCATAGATGGAACGGGTGACGCTTGTTTTTCCTGATCCGGAACCTCCTGCGATGCCTATAACTACAGGACTCTTACCCATTGGTGATTACTTCCCCTTTCTCATCATGTTGCTCGGATAAATCTTTTTGTCTACTTTAAATGTAACGATTTGCAGGGGATGGCGGGCAGCATCAAGCTCGTTTCCGTCTTCGTCCCAAATAGTGCCGATTGTGAATGTGAAATTGTCGATTTCAGGACCGAAAAATTCCACTTCGTCACCTTGTTTAAAGAAATTGCGCTGCTGGAGCGTCACCATTTGAGTGTCCTCGTTATACGCGAGCACGAGACCGGCAAAATCAAATGTTGTTTTCTTTCCGTGTTCACCGAACATCTGCTCTTCATACCCGGGCGTGCCTTCAAAGAAAGCAGGCGCGGTATCCCGGTTTGCACATTTGTCCAGCTCATCCAGCCATTCTTTTTGAATGACAAAGTTTTCAGGATCAGCGCAGTATGCGTCGATGACTTTGCGATACACGCTGACAACCGTCGCAACGTAATGAATTGATTTCATCCGGCCTTCAATTTTCAGGCTGTCGATGCCCATCTCGATCATTTGCGGAATGGATTCAATCAATTTTAAATCTTTCGGGCTCATCGCAAACGGAGCATCTTCTTCGTCGTAGAGCGCGACCGCGTTTGCACCGTCTGTCTGATACAGGTCGTAATCCCAGCGGCAGGACTGACAGCAGCCGCCGCGGTTGGAATCCCGGGCCGTCATGTGATTGCTCAGCACGCATCGGCCTGAATAAGCGATACACATGGCGCCGTGGATAAAGGTTTCGATTTCAATATCCACCTTTTCCTTCATTTCTTTAATTTCCAGTCCGCTCGTTTCACGGGCAAGCACCACGCGGTCAAGCCCTTCTTCTTTCCAGAACTGCACCGCTTTCCAGTTGGAAAGGGACTGCTGTGTGCTGAGGTGAATTTCTACGTCCGGGGCCACTCTCCGGCATGTTTCAATAATCAGCGGATCAGCGACGATAATTCCGGCAACTTTTGCGTCTCCCAACGCTTTTAAGTATTCTTCCAGACCGTCCATATTTTCATTATGGGCGAAAATGTTTGTTGTCACATATATTTTTGCCCCGTATTTTTTGGCAAATTCTACGCCCTCTGCGATTTCTTCTATTGAGAAGTTATCCGCATTTGAGCGGAGTCCGTATTCCTGCCCTCCGATAAAAACCGCGTCCGCTCCGTAATGAACGGCAATTTTTAATTTTTCAAGGTTTCCTGCCGGAGCAAGGAGTTCAGGTTTTTTCGTAATGACGCGTTTTCCGTTTACGACTTTGGAAATGGTTTGATTTACGGCTGTCATCCGTTGCACCCTCCTTTTTAATAGACCGTTTCTTTAAAGAAGAATCCTGTG
Organism: Bacillus sp. EKM208B; assembly: GCF_011800725.1. NCBI lineage: Bacteria > Bacillati > Bacillota > Bacilli > Caryophanales > Bacillaceae > Bacillus > Bacillus sp. EKM208B. The sequence goes on from NZ_JAANHO010000002.1 coordinate 235,652, forward strand.
TCGATGCTTCTGTTCACAGGCTGAATGCTTTCAATCCGCTCTATCCAGCTCTCTTTTTTCTCTTCGTATGTCTCTCGGCTTTCGAAGCACAAATCGATTGCTTCTCTGTACATGCGGGTCACTTCAGTTAAGTATTCAGGAGACTTCAAAACTCCGTCGATTTTGAAAGAATCGATGCCGGCATCCATCAGGTCCTCTAATTCATCAATCATGCACACATCGTTCGGGCTCATGATGTGCGTGCCGTTTTCATCTTCAAAAATCGGGTATTTATTGCCCCGTTCCTTGTCATGCAGAAACATCCCCGCTTCTTTTTTCTTCTGTTCGATGTCCATGACTTTTCCCTGGTATTCGAAGTAATGGCCCACTAAAGAACGCTTCGATTGGAACATGCACGTCATACCGTGGATTTGAATTTCAATTTCCACTTCGGCGTTCTCTTTTATGTCAATGATGCTGTCCATATTTAATTCCTTAGCCAGCACTGCCCGCCGTGCGCCTTTGCGTCCCCAGTAATTGCAGGAATAGTAGTTGGTTCCCGTTGTTTCCGTGCTCCAGTGCAGTTTAAGCTCGGGAGCCGCTTCACGCGCCGCCATTAAAACGGCCGGATCACCGAAAACAGCCGCATCAACGCCGGCCTCCTGCAAAAAGGCAAGATAGCCGTTCAGCTCGTCCACTTTTTCGTTGTGAAAAATAGCATTCACGGCGGCGTACACTTTCGCGCCTTCCTGATGAGCTGTCTTTACGGCTTCTTTTATATCTTCTCTTGAAAATTCACCGGCCAGTCTCAGGCCGTATCTCTGTTCTCCGACTAACAGGGCCGTTGCGCCCGCTTGAATGAGCGGAAGAATATCCTGTACAGAAGTCGGAGTCACCAAAAGTTCAGGTTTTTTCATGATCCTTCACCTCTTCTTTTTACTGATGGCGATGCCGTCTCCGACCGGCAGTATGACCGTTTGATAGTCAGGCCGGTCCATCAGCCATTGGTTATATTGATCAATTTTTTCAACAAGCTTCCGTCTTCTTTTCGGCTCAATGTCCGAGTGATTTTGCGCCACCAGTCCTTTAAACAGAACATTGTCCGTAAAAATGACTCCATCCGGCGCAAGCATCGGTTCATAGAGCTCAAAAAAGTTCGTGTACTGGCCTTTGGCCGCGTCGATAAAAATGGCATCATAAGGAGCCGTGACACGGACAGACTCAGAAAGTTCCAGCGCATCCCCGTGCATTACGTGAATCCGGTTTTCCATTTCAAAGTCTTTTATATTGTTCACAGCTTCTTCATAGCGTTTGTCGTCCCGTTCAATCGTGTAAATATTCGCATCCGGAAGCTCAAGCGCCATCCGTATGGCGGAATATCCGATTGCCGCGCCGATTTCCAAAATGTTTTTCGCCTGTTGAATCGACAGCATTTGAAGCAGCACTTCAATGCCCGCTTCTTCCATAATCGGAACATGGTGCTCTTTTGCATAGGCTTCAAGCTTTTTCACTTTATCAGGCCGAGGCTTCAGCATCGCGTTTATATACTCGTTTATTTGTTCATACCGATCATTCACGGCAAACAGCCTCCGTTCTAAAAAGGAGTGCCCCTGACGAATCCGCGGGGACACTCTCTTAAGACACTTCTTTATCCATAAGTAAACAACCCGATATATTTTATCATAAAACCTTTCAGAATGGAATAAAAGGAGAGCTTTTGCCCTCCTTTTATTCGCTGTCTTTTTTGGAAATATACTTTTCCTTCGCTTTATTATGGTCTTTTAATGTTTTGGTGAAAACAACCTCGCCGTTTGATTTTGCAAGGAAATAGAGATAATCCGTTTTGTCAGGGCGGAGAGCCGCTTCCCATGATGAATCACCGGCATTTGCAATCGGTCCCGGCGGCAGCCCCTTATGTTTATACGTATTAAACGGAGAATCAATTTTCAGGTCTTTGTAGTAGACCCGGCTTTTATGCTTACCGGCCGCATATAATACCGTCGGGTCAGTCTGCAGCGGCATTTTTTCTTCGAGCCTGTTGTAAAAAACGCTGGCGATTTTGTGACGGTCGGCTTTGGCGGTGGCTTCTTCTTCAATAAGTGATGCCATTGTCAGCGCGTTATGGACGGAAAGTTTCTTTTTTTCCAGTTCAGATTTATACGTTTCGATACGGGTGTTTGTTTCCTGAACCATTGCCGTCAAAATCGTGTCAAGCGATGCATCCGGATCATTAAACGGATATGTGGCCGGATACAGATAGCCTTCGAGCGGATGCTTGAGCTTCTTGTTTGAAAGCGCGTCCGTTATCGTATCAGGAAACTGTTTTTTCAGTTTGCCGATGAATGTTTTGTCATCCAGTTTCGCCATGATCTCTTCTTTTGAATATGATGTTTCTTTTGCGATCGCATCCGCAATCTGCGTAAGCTGTTTTCCTTCAGGAACGGAGATCTGAAAGGCATATCCCGTTGATCCCGCGGTCAGTTTTTTGATAATCGCATCCGCATCCATTCCTTTATTCAGGTGGTAAAATCCCGCCTGAAACCCGGAAGCGCCTTTATACTTTACATACAGCTGAAATGCTTTTTTGCTTTTGATGACATGCTGATCCTCAAGAATTTCAGCGATTGCCGAAACGGAAGAACCGCTCGGAATATTAATATTGACTGCCGTTTTGCTGCCTTTGTCAACCGGGGACAGCAGAGATTTTCCATAGAAAAAAGCACCGCCAATGATGATAAGCAGAGCGATCACGGAGGACAGTATTATCGTCGTTTTTTTGTTTTTACGCGGAAATGAATTTTTAGTCTGATTGATATTCATACAAGTATTTTCCTCCCAACAGCTCTTATACTACATGATTCATGTGCATTCGGCAATTTATTACAAAAAAAAGCCGAAGCGCATATGCGCTCCGGCTTTTTCCGTTCATTTTATTCTTCGTCTTCTTCCGCTAAAAACGTGTTCAGCGTTTCTTCGATCATTTCCCACTCTTCATCGGTTTCAATCGGCATCAGTTCGCCGTCTTCACCGTTTTCGTTCGGTTCGAAGCTTGAAGCGTGAATTTCGATTTCATCATCGTCTTGAGCATCAATCGGATAATAAAGTACGTAAGATTTGTTGAATGTGTCGTTTTCAAATGTGAACAGCACTTCGCAAAGCTGTTCGTTGCCTTGATCATCGACAATTGTAATGTGTTTTTCGCCGTGTTCCATTTCTTTCACCTCTTAGTTTAAACTGTCCAGATATCCTTGAAGGATCATGACAGCCGCCATTTTATCAATGACTTTTTTTCGTTTTTGCCTGCTGACGTCAGCCGCGATCAGCATTTTTTCAGCCGCCATCGTCGTCAGACGCTCGTCCCACAGCACAACAGGGACATTGTACGCTGTTTCAAGCAGTTTCGCAAATGTTTGGCTGGCTTCGCCTCTCGGACCGATCGTCCCGTTCATGTTTTTCGGAAAACCGAGCACGATCTTCTCTACATTATAGTCTTTCATCAGCTCGGATAAACGGTCCAGACCGTAATCTCCTTCAGCCTCGTTTATTTTTATCGTCTCAATGCCTTGAGCGGTCCAGCCCATTTCATCGCTTAAAGCTACGCCGAGTGTTTTCGTTCCAAGATCAAGTCCCAATATTCTCATGAATGTATTTACGCCTCTTTATGCTGTTCTAGATAGGATTTTACCAATTCCTCGATTAATTCGTCACGTTCCAGTTTGCGAATTAAGTTCCGGGCGTCGCGATGCCTAGGAATGTATGCAGGATCTCCAGACAGCAAGTATCCGACAATCTGGTTGATAGGATTGTACCCCTTTTCCTGAAGCGCATCATATACCGTAATCAGCACTTCTTCGACGTTTGTTTCAGCAGAATCATCGGAGAAATTAAATTTCATCGTTTTATCAAACGAGCTCACCGTTTTGCACCTCTTTCCCAAATTCGCAGGCAAAGTTCAGCCTGAGGTCCTCATCTTATCATCATTCTACACTAGTTGAAAGGATTATAAAACGGATTTTATCCAATCTTCCGCAGATGCGAGCGCCTCTTCCAATTTTTCAGGCTGCTTTCCGCCGGCCTGCGCCATGTCCGGACGGCCTCCGCCTCCGCCTCCGCAGACTTCAGCCGCTTGTTTGACCATTTTGCCGGCATGAAGGCCTTTTTCGATCAGGTCTTTCGTCACGCCTGCTGAAAGGTTGACTTTCTCATTTTGCACGGCGCCGAGAATGATGACCGCAGAACCGAGCTTCGCTTTCAGATCATCCACCATAGTGCGAAGGTGGTTCATGTCTTTCGCATTTACTTTTTCAGCCAGCACTTTTACGCCGCCGATGTCTTTTACTTTAGACAGAATGGCTCCGGCTTCCACATTGCCGAGTTTGCTGAGCAATGATTCATTTTCTCTTTGCGCTTCCTTCAGCTCCGCTTGAAGAGACTGAATTCGCTTCGGTACGTCTTTTACGTTTGATTTCAGCTCGTCCGCAGCGTGCTGCAGAAGGCTGAGCTGGCTGTTCATTTCCTGATAAGCGCCTTTTCCTGTTACGGCTTCGATTCTTCGCGTCCCTGCACCGATCCCTGATTCGGATACGATTTTAAACAGACCGATTTCAGCCGTATTCGTGACATGGCATCCGCCGCAAAGCTCAAGGCTGTAATCTCCGACTTGTACGACGCGGACGATATCGCCGTATTTCTCGCCGAACAGGGCCATCGCGCCCATTTCTTTTGCTTCATTGATCGGTTTCAAATCAATCGCTACCGGAATGCTCTCCCAGATTTTTTCGTTGACGATTCCTTCAATGCGTTCAAGTTCTTCTTTCGTCACTTGACCGAAATGAGAGAAGTCAAAACGCAGACGGTTTTCGGTAACGAGTGAACCCGCTTGGTTGACATGTGTGCCGAGAACGTCTTTCAGCGCCTGGTGCAGAAGGTGGGTAGCCGTATGGTTTTTCACCACGCCGCTTCTCATTTGATCTTCCACTTCAGCCGTCACGCTTGCGCCTTTTTGAATCGTGCCGCTATCCACCGTGCCTTCGTGTACATGCTGACCGTTCGGAGCTTTTTTCACGTCTTTAATGGTTACGACAGCCTGCTCGCTTCTCAGCACTCCTCTGTCACCGATCTGTCCGCCGCTTTCAGCGTAGAAAGGCGTTTTGTCAAGAAGGATTTGGACGGTATCCCCTTCATGCGCCTCACTGATTAATTGCCCGTCATGAAGAAGCTCGATCACCTTCGTTTCAGCTTTTACGGCACTGTAGCCGACAAATGTGCTTTCTGCGGTAATGTCGCGCAATGCGCCGCCCTGCACCTGCATGCTTCCTACATCTTGGCGCGCATTTCTCGCCCGTTCACGCTGTTTTTCCATTTCGGCTTCAAAGCCTTTATGGTCAACTTTCATTTGCTCATCTTCCGCGTATTCCTCCGTTAATTCAACCGGGAATCCGTACGTATCGTACAGTTTGAATACGTCTTTTCCGGAGATGATGCCGCTGCCTTTTTCCTTCTCTTTCTTTATCACGTCGGATAAAATGGCCAGGCCTTCGTTTAATGTTTCGTGGAAGCGCTCTTCCTCCGTTTTGATGACTTTGGCGATAAACTCTTGCTTTTCTTTCACCTCCGGATAGAAAGCGTCCATAATTCCTGCAACAGTCGGTACCAGCTCATACATAAACGGACGGCTGATACCGATGGTTTTCGCGTATCGCACTGCCCGGCGCAAGAGGCGTCTCAGTACATACCCGCGCCCTTCATTTGAGGGCAGAGCTCCGTCGCTTACCGCAAATGCGACCGTTCTGATATGATCGGCAATCACTTTAAAAGCCGTATCCTTCGCTGCGTCCTTTCCGTAAACATCTCCGGAAATGCGCTCTGTCGCTTCAATAATCGGCATAAACAAATCAGTGTCAAAGTTTGTCGGGACATCCTGAATCACGGAGACCATCCGTTCAAGCCCCATGCCCGTATCAATGTTTTTCTTCGGAAGCGGTGTGTACGTGCCGTCCGGATTGTGGTTGAACTCTGAGAATACCAGGTTCCATACTTCAAGATAGCGGTCATTTTCGCCGCCCGGATACAATTCAGAATCTGACGGGTCATTGCCGTATTTCTCGCCGCGGTCATAGAAAATTTCCGTATTCGGTCCGCTCGGGCCCTCGCCGATATCCCAGAAGTTCCCTTCCAGACGGATGATTCTTTCTTCCGGAACGCCGATTTTTTCCGCCCATAGCGTATAAGCTTCTTCATCCTCAGGGTGAACCGTTACAGACAGCAGCTCCGGATCAAAGCCGATCCACTTTTCACTCGTTAAAAACTCCCATGCCCACGTGATGGCTTCTTCTTTAAAATAATCACCGATGGAAAAGTTTCCGAGCATCTCAAAGAACGTGTGGTGGCGCGCCGTTTTCCCCACATTTTCAATATCATTTGTACGGATTGATTTTTGCGCGTTTACAATTCTCGGATTCTCCGGCACAACGCGGCCGTCAAAGTATTTTTTCAGCGTCGCAACGCCGCTGTTGATCCACAGTAAAGACGGATCTTCATGCGGAACCAATGAGGCGCTCGGTTCAACGGCATGGCCTTTTTCTTTAAAGAAATCTAAAAACATTTGACGCACTTCAGCAGAAGTTAAGTGTTTCATCTATATTCCTCCTTATCACTACCCGAAATTCTCTTTTGCGACAGCAAAAAAGCTCTCTCCCTATGCAAACCATGCGTTCACACAGGGACGAGAGCTGTCTCGCGGTACCACCCTGATTACAGGCCGAAAAAGGCCTGTCACCTTTCATCCCGTAACGCAGGACTGCGGCAGCCTTTAACTGCACTCAGGATTAGCTTCGGCCGATCTTCTGCTGAAGCTCCTTTCAGCGTATCGGAGCTTCTCTCTTAAACAGGGCTTCGGCGTACTCATATCCGTCACTCGAGATTCGTATGTATTCTACTCGAAATTATAGACAAGCAGAACCCGAATGTCAATGTTCCGTCCTGATCCGCAAAAAGTGAATGGCCGTCACTTTTAAAACGGCTGCCGCCGGAACAGCAAGAATCATGCCGGGAATGCCCGCGAGCTCTCCTCCGGCAAGGAGCGCCAGCATGATCACGACGGGGTGCATTCTGAGACTGCGCCCGACAATAAGCGGGCTCAAAATGTTTCCTTCTATAAATTGCAGAATAAAAATCGTGACGATTACGATGATCACAGCTTTAGCAGAAATCGCCAGCGAAAGGAGCAGCGCCGGTACAGCGCCGATAAACGGACCGAAATACGGGATGACATTCGTAATCCCGATGGCAAGGCCCAAAATCAGCGGGTAAGGAAGCCCGAACAGCCAAAATGAAACGCCGGCTATTAACCCGAGCAAAAAACAAACGAGAAGCTGACCGCGGATGTAATCACCGAGAGAGTCGTCCACATCCCGCAGAAATTCACTCCCCCTTTTTCTCCAGGACTTCGGCGTCAAATACCAGACTGTCTTTTTCATGACGTCTATATCCTTCACCATATAGAACACGAGAAAAGGAATCGTCGCCGCGATCAGGATATAATCAAGCACGAAACGGATGCTTCTGATCGTGCTTTCAATCGTGCCGGCAAGAAACGTTTCTGTCTGCTGAATCATTTTGTCCATCCGATGGTGCATGCCGTCAGGCCAATGATCCGTGTGATTATGCAGATGCGTCAGCATGCTGTTGTAGTTTTTGGCAAGACCGGGAATGCTCTCAGACAGATCCTGCAGCTGTTCAATTAAAACAGGAACCCCTTTATAAACCCCCCAGCCGATTCCGCCGAAAAACAGGCAATAAATCAGAAGCAGGCTTAAAGTTCTAGGCATCCCTTTTCTATGAAGCCATTCAGTAATCGGAAGTAAAAGATAAGCAATAAATACTGCGATGAATATAGGAATAAAGAGAGATTTTATAACAAGCCAAATGGGAGACCATAACATATCGAGCATGCAAAAGACATACACTGTTAACAAAACGAGCAGACATACAGCCGTCCACATTAAGAGCTGCAGCGGTTTTTGAAGCATGACGTTTCACCCCTTGCTTTATCTTTTGACAGAAAGCCGGAATTATTCCCGTTTCATAAACTCCGCCTTATGACGCAGACCTCTTGACGGAAATAATTATCAGAAATTACGAAATAATCTAAATAATATTCATAAAAATCTGTATAACCATCGTAATGTGTTAAAGGATTTCAAAAACTGTCCAGTCAATATGACTCATGTTTTTTTAAGGAGGATGGCCATGATTTCATTTCAGGATGTAAATAAGCACTACGGACATTTCCACGTGCTGAAAAACATTAATCTGCACATTAAAAAAGGGGAAGTCGTCGTTATCATCGGACCTTCAGGATCGGGAAAAAGCACGCTTCTCCGCTGCATTAATCAGCTGGAAACAGTTGATGGAGGCGCCTTAACGGTAAACGGCGTCTCCATCCATGACAAGAAAACGGATATAAATAAGGTCCGCCGCAATATCGGCATGGTGTTTCAGCATTTTCATCTGTACCCGCACAAAACCGTTCTGCAAAACATTATGCTCGCACCGATCAAAGTGCTTAAGCAATCAAAAGAAGAAGCAAAAGAAACGGCCTTATACTATTTGAAAAAAGTCGGTATACCGGAAAAAGCGGACGCTTATCCTTCACAGCTTTCGGGCGGCCAGCAGCAGCGTGTCGCCATCGCCAGGGGGCTTGCGATGAAGCCCGAAATTATGCTGTTTGATGAACCCACATCCGCGCTTGATCCGGAAATGATCGGGGAAGTGCTGGATGTCATGAAAACACTCGCAAAGGAAGGCATGACCATGGCAGTCGTCACACATGAAATGGGATTCGCAAAAGAAGTGGCGGACCGCATCGTGTTTATCGACGGCGGAGCCATCTTAGAAGAAGCTGCACCGGCTGAATTTTACGAAAGCCCCCGTGAAGAGAGGGCGCGTTTATTCTTAAGCCGTATTTTAAATCACTGAAAAGAAACGGAGGAGCGCTTATGTCACGCGTAACAAAATGGTTGTCATTCGGATTGATATCACTGCTGGCCGTCTTTATGCTGGCAGCCTGCGGAGGGAAAGATACGTCCGGGGATTCAAAGGGAACGGGAAAAGACACGTTAGCCTCTATTAAAGACAGAGACAAAATCATCTTCGGCGTCAAAACCGACACGAGGTTATTCGGACTGAAAAACCCAAGCTCCGGTGATATTGAAGGCTTCGATATTGATATCTCAAAACAGCTCGCAAAAGATATTCTGGGGGATGAGAAGAAAGCGGAATTTAAAGAAGTAACGTCAAAAACGAGAATTCCGATGCTGCAAAACGGCGATATCGACGCCATCACCGCCACGATGACGATAACGGATGAGCGGAAAAAAGAAGTTGATTTCTCAGATGTTTATTTTGAAGCCGGGCAATCCCTGCTCGTCAAAAAAGGAAGCAGCATCAAAAGCACCGAAGACCTGGGAAAAGGCTCAAAAGTATTGGCGGTAAAAGGCTCTACTTCCTCACAAAACATCAGAGAAAAAGCGCCTGACGCCTCAGTGCTGGAATTTGAAAATTACGCCGAAGCGTTCACCGCGCTAAAAGCGGGACAGGGAGATGCGCTCACAACCGATAATGCGATTTTATACGGCATGGCAGATGAAAATAAACAATATCAGCTGACAGGCGAAACCTTCACCGATGAACCTTACGGAATCGCCGTCAAAAAAGGCCAATCCGGACTCATCAAGGAAATCAACGCCTCTTTGAAAAAAATGAAAGCCGACGGCAGGTACGAAAAAATCTATAAAAAATGGATTAAAGAAGAACCGGCAAAATAGAAAGGACCGCGGGATGAGCAGGCATGCTCATCCCCGTTTTATAAGGAGTGACATAGATGAACTTTTCAATTTTAACGGAAAACTTCGATATGTATATGGACGGTTTCCTGCACACATTGCTTGCGAGCTTCATCGCGCTGGCAGGCAGCTTTGCGCTGGGCGTTCTGATCGCAGTCATGAGAATCACGGCTTTCAAACCCCTTCAATGGATCGGCACTGCGTATGTGGAATTTATCCGCAACATCCCGCTTCTCCTCATCACATTCGTTTTTTATTTCGGACTTCCGAACGCCGGGCTGAGATTGGACGGCTTTCAGGCGGGAACGATTGCGCTGACGATTTACACGTCGGCCTTTATCGCAGAAGCTATCAGAGCCGGAATTCTGACTGTCTCCAAAGGGCAGATGGAAGCGGCCAGATCGTCAGGCTTCACCTGCAGTCAGGCGATGAGATACGTCATTCTTCCTCAGGCCGTAAAAATCGTGATTCCCCCGCTCGGAAACCAATTTCTCAACCTTGTCAAAAACTCATCAATACTCGGAGTGGTGGCGGGACTCGATTTGATGTATCAGGCGGATCTCGTTTCCTCAAGCACTCTTGTCGTGTTTGATGTCTATATTTTCGTCGCGCTTTTTTATTTGATAGTAACGATCCCGCTCAGCATCGGGGTTCACTATTTGGAAAGACGTCTCGGAAAGAGTTATTAGAGAAGGAGAGTGAAAAACATGGATTTTAGCGGCGCCTATACACCTGACCATCTGCAGTTTTTATGGGACGGCTTTTTGGTCACACTTTATGTTGCGCTGATCTCCATTGTCCTGAGTTTTATTTTCGGGCTTGCCGCCGGCACTTTGCGCTATGCGAAAATTCCTATCGTCTCGGGCATTATAGCGGCCATTGTGGAAACCATCCGCAACCTGCCGCTGTTATTAATCATTTTCTTTACGTTTTTTGCCCTTCCGGAAATCGGGATCAAACTGGAAATTACCGCGGCCGCCATCACGGCGCTGACGATTTTTGAATCGGCCATGCTGTCAGAAATCATCAGAAGCGGTTTGCAATCCGTTGACAAAGGACAGATTGAAGCGGCGCGTTCTTCAGGACTGACGTACACGCAGACTCTTTTTCTCGTCGTCATGCCGCAGGCGCTCAGGCGTATGGTTCCTCCGATTGTGAGCCAGTTTATTTCTTTATTAAAGGATACGTCACTTGCGGTCGTCATCGCTCTGCCCGAACTGATTCATAACGCGCAGATTTTAAACGGACAAAGCGCTGACGGAGGGTATTTTTTCCCGATCTTTCTGCTGGCGGCCCTGATGTATTTCGCGGTCAATTACAGCCTGTCTCTCGCAGCCAGACGGCTGGAAGCGAGACAAACGTAAAAAGGATACTTCCGGAGAAGTATCCTTTTTTCTGCTTAAAACATTTTCATGACTCGTCTTCTCATCCGTTTCATACCTTTTTTATTCAGCATATCGGACTGAGAAGCCATACGATACATAACGGCTCCAGCTCCTAAAGCCAACAGAGAGGTCATTGTTCTGCCCATCGCGCGTATCTCCTTTCAACTTTAAAAATTGATACTGCGTTCGTCTTCAGAAAACAAATCATCAAGACTGCTTAACGTGCCGTCTTCCTCTACTTGATGTGTCGCAATTTTGCCTTTGGCCACCGTCAGCTCAATGAAGCAGCCCCAGCAATAGTATTGGTTTACGCCGATTTTGCCGATATCTTTACTTTTGCAGTTCGGACATACAAGCACAGACTACACCTCTTATCCGTTCAGGACGATGCCTTCTTTCCCCGCTTCAATAAGCGTATCGGCGGCGCGGCGCACTTGGCGTCTGCCAGCCAGATCTGAAAAGAAGCCGTCCGAGAGTTCATATGCTACGATTATGCCCCTGTCCAAACAAAAGTATACATCTTCCAGCAAACCGAGCATTTCACCATCAGGCGATTTCACCGGCTGCATCTTAATCTGTTCAAAAGTGAAACAGCTCTTCGGCAAAGGCTGCAAATGAGCATGACCGGCAGCTACGGCTTCTTGATCCATCTCTTTTATATCACTTGCCTCTAAAAAAAGATGGCGGTTGTGAAACAGGCGTTTCTGCTCCAGCACGAAACCGAGAAGCCGGCCGTCCAGAGAGAAACAAACATCCGATATCATCCCGAGACTGCGCCCGGAGTTTTCGTCATATACTGTTCGTCCTTCAGCTGCATGGCATGTTCTCAAAGTGTGATCAACCACCTTTTGTTGAACACGTATAGGTTTTGCCAAGAAGCCGGGCAGCATACTTTGAAATGACTTCCACAGGCGAAAACCCGGCGCATGTTTATGCTCCGGGTTTTATTTACGCTTTTTCTTCCATAAAGTCAAACGGCGTGATGCCTTCCATTCCGATGTTCGCATCATATACACTGAACGGCAGCTCTTTTTGCAGGGCGGCCAGTTCTGCATCCATCTCTTCAGTCTGCTCTGTGAGCCTGTTTTTAAGCGACGTCTGTCTGACGGTGGCATCATTGTTTTTGACGCCCCATTCAAGCGCTTCTTCTTCTCCGCAAAGAATCAGAAATTTTTTCGCCCTTGTTATGGCGGTATAAAGCAGATTTCTCCTGAGCATTCGATAGTAGCCTTTGACGACAGGCAGGACGACAATCGGGAATTCGCTTCCCTGCGACTTATGAATGGAACAGCAGTAAGCATGGGTAAACTGGCTGAAATCCTTTTTCGTAAAGGTGATTTCGTTGCCGTCAAACGAGACGACGACCATGTCTTCTTTTTCCGTATTTTCTTTGGCATAAAAAATGGACACGATTTCGCCGATATCGCCGTTAAACACATTGTTTTCCGGCTGGTTGACAAGCTGTAATATTTTATCGCCCGTCCTGTAGACGACATCACCGAATTTCAGCTCCCGCCTTTTTTCTTTCGGCGGATTCATGATGTCTTGAAGAAGCATATTCAGCTCGTTAATTCCCGCTTTTCCCCTGTACATCGGGGCGAGCACTTGAATATCCCTGGAGGTATACCCCTTTTTTAACGCGTTCGAGACGACCTGATCCACGACTTCTTTAATCTGTGAAGAATTACAGCGGATAAATGAGCGGTCCTTTGTCGGCGCGGTCAGCCCCTTTGGAAGCAGTCCTTTTTTCATATCATGCGCAAGTTCCACAATGGATGATCCTTCAGCCTGACGGTAAATATCTGTCAGACGCACGGTCGGCAGCACCTCAGAAGCCAAAAGGTCTCTGAGCACCTGCCCCGGTCCTACTGAAGGAAGCTGGTCTTCATCACCGACGACAATGAGCTGAATGTGCTTAGGAAGCGCCTTAAACAAATGGCTGGCGAGCCAGATATCGAGCATACTCGCTTCGTCTATAATGATCAGTTTCCCTTCAATCGGCTGATCTTCATTGTAGGTAAAGCCTTCAGCGCCATTCCAGCCGAGCAGCCTGTGAATCGTAACAGCCGGCAGCCCCGTAGATTCGCTCATCCGTTTTGCGGCTCTTCCCGTCGGCGCGGCAAGCAGCACCGGGAACGTCTCGTCTTTTTTATAATCACCGGGGTCAAGCGATACTCCGTGCAGTTCACTGTATAATTCCACGATTCCTTTAATAACGGTCGTTTTCCCCGTCCCGGGTCCTCCGGTCAATAAAAGCATCGGTGAAGACAGCGCTTTTTGAATGGCATCCTTTTGGCTTGGTGCGTATTGAACATTCATCCGTTCTTCCAGTTCACCGAGTGCAAGCAGAAATTCCGATTCAGGAAATTGATCGGCATACTCCGTCTGAGCCGCAATGTCGAGCACGCGTTTTGCGACATTTTGTTCGGCGTAAAACAAGGACGGAAAATAGCAGCGCTCTCCTTCAATGACGATATCCTTACTCTCCCCGAGGGCGATGATGCCGTCAGCCGCATCCATCTCCGTAACGCGGCCGCCTTCAGCTGACTGATTCAGGAGCGTTTGCGTATTGATAATCAGCTGCTTTGTCTCTATGTACGTATGGCCTTCTGAAAGACAGGTCGATTCAATCGTATATAAGATTGCCGCTTTGATCCGCTCCGGGTGGTTTCCTGACAGACCCATTTTTCCGCCCAGCTCGTCAGCTTTCACAAAGCCGATGCCTTCAACGTCTTTTACAAGCTGATAAGGATTTTCCTGAATTTTCTCCAGGGTTTCCGTTTCGTAGGCCTGATATATTTTCATTGATAGCTGGGGCCCGAAACCGTATTGGTTCAGAGAGATCATAATCTGCTCAAGCCCCTGATGCCGCTGCAGCTCTCCGGCAAGTTTATCCGCTTTCTTTTTCGACATTTTCGGCACATCGTAAAGCACCGACGCATCCGTCAGAATTTTATTGAGCGCGCCGTCTCCGAGCTTTTTGACGATTTCTTCCGCCGTTTTTTTTCCGATTCCTTCAAACAGATCACTTGATAAATAGTGAATGATCCCTTCTTTTGTGGTCGGAATTTCTTTTTTAAAGTGTTCAGCCTGAAATTGCAGGCCGAACTTAGGATGCGTGGCGGTTTTTCCGTAAAATGTGTAGGTCTCATCTTCTTGCAGCAGAGGGAAGTAGCCCGTTACGGATACGACCTTGTCTTCGATCGCCTCAGACGTTTCTGCAACCTTGACTTTCAGCACTGTATACAGGTTGGTGTCATTATGATAAATGACCGTATGAATGACGCCTTTTACATACGGCTGTTCTTCGATGTTCAGCTGATCCACGAGCCTTCCCTCCTTTTGTTATGACTGGGTGATAAGCTGTTTCGCATGAAGCGCAAGCATATGATCAGGCTGTATGCCGATTGCGCCTTCGAGCATCTCAAGCGCCTTTTCACGATTTTCTTTGTACGCGTAAGCGACTCCGGCATTATAAAATGCGTCCGCGTGGCTTGGGTCCTGCTCGATCACCGTCTCAAACTGCGCCAGAGCTTCATCCAGCATTTCTTCATTTGCGAGGCACATTCCGAACTGGAAGCGTGCTTCCGTGTCATTTTCGTTTAATTCAACGGCACGCTGCAAATACGGCAGTGCAAGCTTCGGCCGCTCTAATTTAACGAGAACGGTCCCCAGCATATAAAACAAATCTCCGTTTTCCATTCCGGAGCGAAGCGCTTTTTCAAACATATCCTTCGCTTCGGAAAACGATTCTTTCATCACATATACGTTTCCCGCACCGTAATAAGCGGCTGCCGCCGAATTGTCCAATTCGAGCGCTCTGTTATAGAATGCAAGCGCCCGTTCGAGTTCGTTCACAGAAGAAAGCAGATTTGCGAAGTTGATATACGGCACCGGATCTTGGCCGTTTTCCTCAATCGCTTTCGTAAAAGCCTCTGCCGCTTTTTCAAAATCGCCCTCCTGCATGGCGTCAATCCCGATTTTATTATAATCCATTTTTAACTTCCTTTCGCTAAAAAACCCCAACATGCGAGTTGAGGTTTTTTACATGTGTTATACGTACCACAGTTTTGTTCCGTCTTTATAAACGTCATCTATCGTTCCGCCGCCGAGGCACTCTTCTCCGTCATAAAAAACGACGGCTTGTCCCGGCGTAACGGCGCGTACCTGCCCGTCAAAAATGACTTCCGCTTCATCATCACCCGTCATTTTCACCGTTACTTTGTGATCTTCCTGACGGTAGCGGAACTTCGCCGTGCATGTCATTTCGCCGCCGTCCATCAGACCGGGACGCGTCCAGCTGACATTTGTCGCCGTGATCTTATCGGAATACAGAAGCGGATTATGGAATCCTTGATCAACATACAGAATGTTTTTTTCAAGATCTTTACCGACGGCGAACCACGGCTCGCCGCTTCCGCCGATTCCAAGACCGTGGCGCTGTCCGATTGTATAATACATCAGACCGTCATGACGCCCTTTTACTTCTCCGTCCATTGTCATCATATCGCCCGGCTGAGCAGGGAGATATTGGCTGAGAAACGTTTTGAAGTTGCGTTCGCCGATAAAGCAGATTCCCGTGCTGTCTTTTTTCGCAGCTGTCGCAAGTTCCGCTTCTTTGGCGATTTCCCGCACGCGGCTTTTTTGCAGATCACCGATCGGGAACATGACTTTGCTGAGCTGTTCCTGATTGAGCTGATTCAGAAAATAAGTCTGGTCCTTGTTTTCATCCAGACCGCGGAGCATGCGCACTGTACCTGCGCTTCTGTCTACACGGGCGTAATGGCCCGTCGCAAGATAATCCGCGCCGAGTGACAGAGCATGATCCAAGAAAGCCTTAAACTTAATTTCTTTATTGCACATGACATCCGGATTGGGGGTTCTTCCGGCTTTATATTCATCAAGGAAATATTGAAATACCTTTTCCCAATATTGCTTCTCAAAGTTGACGGCATAATACGGAATTCCGATCTGGTTGCAGACCCGGATGACGTCTTCATAATCTTCCGTCGCCGTGCAAAAACCGTTTTCGTCCGTATCATCCCAGTTTTTCATAAAGATTCCGATTACATCGTAGCCCTGCTCCTTCAGCAGAAGGGCCGCCACGGAAGAGTCCACGCCGCCGGACATGCCGACTACGACTCTTGTATCCTCCGGCCGTTTTTCCATTTGCATTCACTCCATTAAAAACATAAGTCCGCCGTTTTAAGCAAGCCGTTTAACGACGGCGGCAAGCTTTTCGGCGGCTGTTTCGATTTGTTCCGCCGTATTGCCGAGGCCGAAGCTGAGGCGGATTGACGAAGTCAGCCTGCCGCTCTCACTTCCGAACATGGCCGTAAGCACATGGGACGGAAGAACGGATCCCGCTGTACAAGCAGATCCGCTGGAGACGGCAATGCCTTCCATGTCAAGATTGACCAGCAGCGCTTCCACCGGCACACCGGGAAAGTAAAGGTTTAAAATATGAGGCAGGCATTTCTCGGCATCTCCGTTCACCTCCGCTGTAACGCCGGATTTTTCCAGCGTGCTCATGATAATGTTCTTAAACTCCTTATACTTCGCTGTTTTCTCTTCCCTCTCACGGTTTGAAAGGACGACCGCTTCTTTTAAGCCGGCGATGCCCGGTACATTTTCCGTCCCCGCGCGGCGCTTTCGTTCCTGCTCTCCCCCGAGAAGAATCGGTGACAGCTTCACCTCTTGATTTACATATAAAAAGCCTGTCCCTTTAGGCCCGTTAAGCTTGTGACCGGAAACAGACAGCATGTCAATTCTGCTTTTTTTCACGTCAATCGGCATATAACCGAATGCCTGGACGGCATCTGTGTGAAAATAGGCCTGATGCCCGCTTAACAGCTCTCCGATTTCGTCAATCGGCTGAATGGTTCCGACTTCGTTATTGCCATACATGACGGTAACAAGGATTGTATCATCACGGAGCGCTTCTTTCACCTGATTTGCACTGATCCGTCCTGAAGGGCCGGGGATGAGGTATGTCACCTCAAAGCCGTCTTCTTCCAGCTTTTCGCAGGCGTGCAATACAGCATGATGCTCAACAGCGGTCGTAATGATATGCTTTCCTTCATTCTTCCGGGCGGCAGCCGTTCCGAAAATCGCTAAATTATCAGCCTCCGTGCCGCCGCTTGTGAAAATAATTTCCTGTTCTTTCGCACTGATTTCGCGCGCGATGTCCGCTCTCGCTTCATCGACCCATTTCCGGGATTCTCTCCCGAATGAATGAATGCTTGACGGGTTGCCGAAACTGCCGAAGAAATGGGGCTTCATTTCTTCGAGCACACGCTCATCCATCGGGGAAGTCGCGGCATGATCTAAATAAATCCGTTCCATTGTCTGTACACCTCTGGTTTAAATATAGAACATATAAGCTTCCTGCTCGCCGTCCGTGTAGCTCGCAAGGTCTTCTAACGTCGTGCTGTCCAGCACGTCTTTTACAGCGTCGCGGATGCGTATCCATAACTCCCGCTTGGCAGGCTCTTCATCCTCAAGCACTTCTACCGGGCTGATCGGCCCTTCCAGCACTCTGATAATGTCTCCGGCCGTTATCTCTTCAGGCTGGCCCCCGAGCACGTAACCCCCGTAAGCGCCTCTGATGCTTTTTACGAGTCCCGCGTTTCTGAGCGGTGATACAAGCTGTTCCAAGTAATGCTCAGAAAGGCTGTTTGTTTGGGCGATGCTTTTGAGCGACGTCGGACCGTCTCCGTGCTTTTTCGCCAATTCAATCATAATGGTGAGCCCGTATCTTCCCTTTGTCGATATTTTCAATATGAACACCCCAGTCAATTCTAATTGTTAATTTATACAAGTAAATGGATATGAATAATCTGTTTAGTATCTTATAGACCAACTGTTATTATAACATAACTTATCCTAATTTTCATTGAAACACGGGGCCCGCCGCAATTCGCTTTTCTAATCGTCCGTTTTCCGTTACCCTGTATATGTAAGGAGAGATGTTCATGAAACCATTGGCGTATCGGATGCGGCCTGCCAATATCGAAGACATTATCGGCCAGGAACATTTGGTCAAAGAAGATAAAATCATCGGCAGAATGGTGCGTGCAAAGCACTTATCATCCATGATCCTGTACGGACCGCCGGGCATCGGAAAAACGTCCATCGCCACAGCGATCGCAGGATCGACAAGCATCGCATTCAGGAAATTGAATGCCGTCATTCATAATAAAAAAGACATGGAGATTGTCGTACAGGAAGCGAAAATGTCAGGCCAGGTCATTTTAATCCTTGACGAAGTGCACAGGCTTGATAAGGGAAAGCAGGATTTTCTGCTGCCCTATTTAGAAAACGGCATGATTATTTTAATCGGCGCGACGACCGCCAACCCTTATCATGCCATTAACCCGGCCATCAGAAGCCGGACCCAGATATTTGAGCTCGAACCGTTAACACCCGATCTGATCAAACAGGCATTGAAAAGAGCGCTCACAGATGAACACCGGGGACTCGGTTCCTACAGCGTTTCGGTGGACGACGACGCGATGGATCATTTCGCACAAGGGTGCGGAGGAGACGTCCGCTCCGCTTTGAACGCACTGGAGCTTGCCGTGCTCTCCACAAAGGAATCAAGCGACGGCACGATCCGGATTACACGGGAAACGGCGGAAGAATGTCTGCAGAAAAAAAGCTATACCCATGATAAAAACGGCGATGCGCATTATGACGTCTTATCCGCCTTCCAAAAATCGATACGAGGCTCGGACGCAAACGCCGCCCTTCATTATCTGGCCCGTCTGATCGAAGCCGGAGACCTTGAAAGCATATCAAGAAGGCTTCTCGTGATCGCCTATGAAGATATCGGCCTCGCAAGCCCGCAGGCAGGCCCCCGGGTGCTGAGCGCGATTCAGACCGCAGAACGGATCGGCTTTCCGGAAGCGAGAATTCCGCTGGCCAATGCGGTAATCGAATTATGCCTCTCGCCAAAATCAAACTCCGCCATCTCAGCCGTTGATGAGGCGCTCAAAGACATCAGGACGGGTAAAATCGGCGATATGCCGAAACATTTAAAAGACGCCCACTATAAAGGGGCCCAAGAGCTCGGACGCGGGATCGGCTATCAATATCCTCACGATTTCGAGAACGGATGGGTCGAACAGCAATATTTGCCTGATCCGTTAAAAAACAAGCAATACTATAAACCGAAACAAACGGGGAAATTTGAAGCCGCCATAAAGCAAGTGTATGAAAAACTGATGAAGCAGAAAAAATAACCGGACAAGGACACCCTATGTGTTCTTGTCTTTTTTGATACCGGCCAAAATCTTTCGTGTAAACGGCGGATTCAAATAAAAAACAGCCTTTCCTGAAGAAGGCTGTTTTTCTTTTTATTTATCTTTAACCCGTTTAATGTCGATGTCCTTTAAGAGCTCCATGACAACATGTCCGCCCATAATCAGACCGGCCACTGACGGAACCCAGGCGTTGGAAGACGGCGGCATTTGCGCTTTACGGATTTTCGCTTCATCATTCCCGACTTCTTTTCTGACGTCTTCACGGATGACGATCGGGCTTTCATCAGAAAAAATGACCTGTACGCCTTTTTTAATGCCCTCTTTGCGAAGCCTTGTGCGGACGACTTTGGCAATCGGATCGGTATGGGTTTTTGAAATATCAGCAATCTGAAAGCGTGTCGGGTCTGTTTTATTCGCCGCTCCCATGCTTGAAATCAGCGGAACATTCCGTTTCAGACATTCTTTCATCAGATGAATTTTATAATGAATCGTATCCGACGCGTCAATGACGTAATCGAGCGGATGCTCAAAGAACTGCTCATACGTCTCTTCCGTATAAAACATTTTTAAGGCGACGACGTCACAATCCGGATTAATATCCGCGATCCGCTCTTTCATCAAGTCTGTTTTCGGCTGTCCCACCGTCGACAAGAGCGCATGCAGCTGGCGGTTTACGTTTGTAATGTCAACATCATCTTTATCGACAAGCACGATCCGCCCCACTCCGGACCTCGCCAATGCTTCGGCTGCGAATGAACCGACTCCGCCGACGCCGAGAACGGCCACCGTGCTGTTTTTTAACGTGTCCAGCCCTTCTTTTCCAATCGCTAGCTCATTTCTGGAAAACTGATGTAACAAGAACCTCACTCCACATTCTGGTTTTATAAACTCGGCTTGTCAAAAAGCCGCTGGTTTTAGCGCACAAAAAATAAAGTCCCAATTGTGCCGTTGCAGCTTTCCTTCGTTTTGAACCCGCTCTCAGCAGGTGGGTGCCCTTTTTTAAATCTTGTAAGTCCTCTTAACGAATGAAAAGAGGCATGTACGCCATTTAAAAATACGGGCTCCCAAATCAAAAAAATGTTCGGTCAAAACTAGGTGTACAACTAACACATCAGGACTTTATTTAACTTGTCAAAATCATATCACAGCAGATTTTGATTTTCAAGAAACAAACTGCTGATCTTTACTGTTTCACTTTTCTTTTGACAGAAAGGTGAAGTTCTTCAAGCTGGGCGTCGCTCACTTCGCCGGGCGCTTCCGTAAGAAGGCAGCTTGCGCTTGCCGTTTTCGGGAAAGCGATCGTATCTCTTAAGTTTGTGCGGCCTGCAAGAAGCATAACCAAACGGTCTAAGCCGAGCGCGATTCCGCCGTGCGGAGGGGCGCCGTATTCAAAGGCTTCAAGAAGGTATCCGAACTCCTCCTCCGCTTCTTCTTTTGTAAAGCCGAGAAGCCCGAACATTTTTTCCTGAACGTCTTTTTCAAAAATACGGATTGAGCCTCCGCCGAGTTCATAGCCGTTTAAGACAAGGTCGTAAGCCTGCGCTTTCATATCTTCAGGCGCCGTTTCAATCAGGTCAAGATCTTCACGGACAGGCATTGTAAACGGGTGGTGAGCCGCATAGAAACGGCCTTCTTCCTCGTCATGCTCCAGTAACGGCCAGTCCACAACCCACAGGAAGTTGAAGAGGCTTTCGTCAATCAGGCCGCGTTCTTTGCCGAGCTTTAAGCGAAGCGCGCCGAGGGATTGAGCCACAACCTCAAACTTATCAGCCCCGAACAGGAGCAGATCGCCTTCAGAAGCATCAAGCGCTTCAGCCAGTTTTGCCTGCTTCTCTTCATCAAAGAATTTCGCAATCGGGCCTTTTACGCCGTCAGCTTCAACTTTCACCCAAGCGAGACCTTTCGCGCCGTAATTTCCGGCAAAAACGCCGAGCGCATCGATATCTTTTCTGGAATAGTCGCCGGCAGCGCCTTTGACATTGATCGCTTTTACAACGCCGCCGTTTGCCACGGCTGATGAGAACACCTTAAATTCAGTATCTTTCACTATGTCTGACACGTCCGTCAGCAGCATGCCGAAGCGGGTATCTGGCTTGTCGGAACCGTAGCTGTTCATCGCTTCTTCATATGTCATTCTCGGAAGCGGAAGCGGTACTTCAACACCTTTTGTTTCAAGCATGACTTTCGCCATCATCTCTTCCGCCAGAGCCATGATGTCCTCTTGACTCATAAAGGACATTTCGATATCAATCTGCGTAAATTCCGGCTGGCGGTCGGCACGCAAGTCTTCATCGCGGAAGCAGCGGGCCACTTGATAATACCGTTCAAAGCCCGACACCATCAGAAGCTGTTTAAAAATCTGCGGCGATTGCGGAAGGGCGTAAAATTCTCCTTCATGCACCCGGCTCGGCACCAAGTAATCACGGGCGCCTTCGGGAGAGCTTTTTGTTAAAATCGGTGTTTCAATATCAAGAAATCCGTTTTCATCCAAGAAATGGCGGATGGATTTTGTGACTTGATGGCGCATTTGCAATGTTTGAAACATCGCCGGGCGGCGCAAATCCAAATAACGGTGTTTTAACCGGACGTCTTCAGAAACGTCAGCCGCCTGGTCACTGATCGGAAACGGAGGCGTTTTCGCCGTGCTGAGCACCGTCACCGCTTCAGCTTTGATTTCAATTTTACCGGTTTTCAGGTTGGGATTCACCGTGCCTTCTTCACGGGCAGAAACCGTGCCTTCGATATCAAGCACATATTCGTTTCTGATTGCTTCCGCTGCGGCAAGGGCTTCCTTCGATACGTCAGGGTTGAACACGACTTGCACAATACCCGAGCGGTCGCGCAAATCAATGAAAATCAAGCCGCCGAGATCGCGCCGTTTCTGCACCCACCCTTTCAGTTTGACGGTTTCGCCAATCGCTTTTTCAGTTATCTCGCCACAATAATATGTTCTTCCAAACATAGCGTTCCTCTCCTTCACTACTTTTGATCTGCCTTTAACACTTGTATCAGCTCGTCTAACACCACTTCACGCTGCTCTCCTGTTTCCGCATCTTTTACATTGATTTTATTTTGGGCAAGTTCATCTTCCCCTAAAATCGCAATAAAACGTGCGCCGAGACGGTCAGCCGTTTTGAATTGGCCCTTCATCTTTTTATTTTCATAATCGATTTCACTTGAGATGCCCGCTTCTCTCAGTTTGTACACGAGGGAAACGGAATAATCCTTCGCTTTTTCTCCGAGCGTCACGATGTAGCAGTCAATCCCCTGATTGACGGGAAGCTCTGTTTTCTCAGCGTCAATGGCTGCCAGCAGACGTTCGATGCTCATCGCAAATCCGATACCCGGCGCTTCAGGTCCGCCGATCTGTTCAACAAGCCCGTCATAGCGGCCCCCGCCGGCAAGGGTTGTAATCGCTCCGAATCCTTCGGCATTGCTCATAATTTCAAAAGCGGTATGGTTATAATAATCAAGCCCTCTGACAAGGTTCGGATCTATTTCGAACGGGATGCCGAGATCGTTTAAGTATTGTTTTACTTTCTCAAAATAAGCGGCTGATTCTTCATTTAAGTAATCAAGAATGGACGGAGCCGTTTTCATCAGTTCATGCTCTCTGTCTTTCTTGCAGTCAAGAATTCTGAGCGGGTTTGTGTGCAGACGCGACTGGCAGTCTGAGCAAAATTCTCCGATGCGCGGTTCAAAATGTTTGACGAGCGCTTCCCGGTAGGATTTGCGGCTCTCCTGGTCACCAAGGCTGTTCAGCACAAGCTTGACATGTTTCAAACCGGCTTTACGGTAAATACTCATCGCAAGTGCAATGACTTCTGCATCCACGGCCGGATCTTTGGAGCCGATCGCTTCAATTCCGAATTGATAGAATTGGCGGAAACGCCCCGTCTGCGGACGTTCGTAACGGAACATCGGTCCGACATAATAAAGCTTCGTCGGCTGCACCGGGTTCGCAAATAATTTATTTTCATTGAACGCGCGGACTGCGGCGGCTGTTCCTTCCGGCCGAAGCGTCAGGCTTCTCCCTTTACGGTCTTCAAACGTGTACATTTCTTTCTGCACGATATCTGTAGACTCACCGACGCCTCTTGCGAACAATTCCGTATGCTCGAAAATCGGTGTGCGGATTTCTTTATATTGATAAGTGCGGCACGTCTCCCTCATAATTTGTTCGACGAACTGCCATCTGTCTGATTCACCCGGCAGTATGTCCTGTGTGCCTCTTGGAATGTGATATGCCATGTTACAGGCCTCCTTAATGTCTTTCTTCAAATAAAAAAACTCCCGCTCCTACTATACATGTATAGTAGGGACGAGAGTTATACCCGTGGTGCCACCCTAGTTGGAATGCCGAAGCATCCCCGCTCTGACCTTTAACGCAGGTTCACGTCCGCTGCCTAATGACTTGCAAAAGCGTTCAGCAGGGAACCTCCGGAGTGTTGTTTCGAGAAAGATGCAGTGCGGATCCGCTTTCAGCCCGGGACGGTTCCTCTCTTCTCCATGCATTCTGACCTACTCTTCTCCATTATCGGTTCAAAATCGTTATCATGACTTATGTACATCAATTTCTATTATAATAATGGGATTGCACTCCCCTGTCAAGTTTTATTCCGTCTGTTTTTCCTTGCGACCGCTTCTTTCGATAAGAGACCGAACTCCGTCGCCGTCTCTTCAAGAAAACCCGCCTTTTCTCTATCGCTCTGATCACTGAAGTGCAGATTTCCTTCCGCATCGTGCAGCGCGCGTCCCATTTTTGGTTGATATTTCATGATTTGCACACCTTTTCGCTGTATTTATGACTAGTATAAACAAACCATTTTATTTTTATTTAACATTCAGCAAGGAAAATACGATATTATACAAGAATGTATTTTAGTTAGTTCAGAAAGGAGGACAGCCATGAAGAAGAGAACTCTTGCTCTTATTTTATGCGGCGTCATCATCACAGCGCTTCTTCCGTCATTCCACACCGCAATCGCCGCAGAGGGAGAAGCGGTCATCGCGACAGACAAGATCAATGTCAGAGGCGGTCCCGGCCTGAGCTATGGAATTAAGGCTGAAGTAAAAAAAGGGGAAAGATACCCGATCGCTAAAGAAGAGGGAGACTGGGTGCAGCTTCAGCTGAGCCCCGGTAAAACCGGATGGGTCGTTTCCTGGCTGATATCAAAAACAGCCGGGGGAGCAGACAATTCATCCGCAACAAGCGGAACAGTCACTTCCACCGATCCTGACCTCCGCATCAGAAAAGGCCCGGGAACATCATATGAAGTCATCGGCAAACTTCCGCAAGGCGCACATGCATCTGTGCTGGACAAGAACAGCGGATGGGTGAACATTTCTTATCAAGGCACAACCGGATGGGTTTCTTCCGAATACGTCACCGCGGACAGCGGCGGATCGGATACGAAAGCAACTTCGGCCCGAAGCGGGTCAAAAAGCGGAACGGTCGGCGTTTCTTCATTGAATGTCAGAAGTGCAGCATCACATGATTCAGCGATTATGACTAAATTATCACGCGGAACAAAGGTTTCCATCTTAAGTGAAGACCACGGCTGGCTGAAAATTGAAGCAAACGGGCAAAAAGGCTGGGCAGCAAGCCACTACATCATAAAGGATTCTGACTCATCGGACAGCGCATCCGGCTCGGGAGACGGTTCTGCGGGCTCAGGCTCCTCGAAAAAAGCGTATATTGTTTACGGCGGCACCAACTTAAGGAGCTCGGCCTCGACTTCCGCTTCTATCGTAAAAAGAGCAGATAAAGGCGCAGCCTACCCGATTGTCGGCTCAAGCGGCAAATGGTATGAAGTCCGGCTTGAAAACGGACAAACCGCATATGTGGCAAACTGGGTCGTACAAACGTCAAAAAGCGGTGAGGAAACAGGCGAAGCACCTTCTCCCAACACGTCAGGCGGCAGCGGCTCACTTAAAAACAAAACGATCGTCGTTGATCCCGGACACGGAGGAAAAGACAGCGGAACGATCGGCTACTCCGGAAAGTTTGAAAAAAACGTAACGATTAAAACCGCTAAGCTGCTGGCCCAAAAATTGCGGGCATCCGGTGCAAACGTGTATATCACCAGACAGGATGATACTTTTATCAGCCTGCAGGCCAGGGTTTCAACCTCTCATTACCGGAATGCGGATGCCTTTATCAGCATTCACTATGACAGCTATGCCGATACGTCAACACGGGGAAGCACGGCTTATTATTACAGTCCGTCTAAGGATCGCCAGCTTGCCTCAGACGTCCATTCTGAAGTAGTGAAGCGTTCCCCTATCCCGGATCGCGGCGTTCTGTTTGGCGATTATTACGTCCTGAGGGAAAATAAACGGCCTGCCATGCTGTATGAGCTCGGCTATCTCAGTCAACCGCAAGAAGAAACAATCATACATAGCGGCTCTTATCAGGAAAAAGTGACAGACGGAATTGAAAGCGGATTGGAACATTATTTTCAATCATAAAAAAAGCTGCCGAACGGCAGCTTTTTTTATTGTTTAGAATCCATAATCAATGTAATCGGCCCCGAATTCGTCAGCTGAACATCCATCATGGCTCCGAATATTCCGGTTTCCACTTTGACTCCTTTTTCCCGAAGGAGTTCGTTCCACTTTTCATAAAGGAGCACAGCCTGATCCGGTTTAGCCGCATTCATAAAATTCGGGCGTCTCCCTTTCTTCGTTTCGCCGTAAAGCGTAAACTGGGAAACGGATAAAATCTCCCCGCCCGTATCCAAAAGCGATAAATTCATCTTGCCGCTTTCATCATCAAAAATCCGAAGATTCACGATTTTATCCGCCAAGTAAGCGGCATCTTCTTCTGTATCTTCATGAGTGATGCCGACAAGCGCCATAATGCCGGGTCCGATCCGGCCGGCGACAGCGCCGTCAACCGTCACACTTGCTTCTGTTACACGCTGAACAACTAATTTCATAGCAAGCTCCTTTTAGTTCATTACCCGCCGGACTGAATAGATGTCTCTGATCTGCTTAATCCGCTCGACCACTTTGTGCAGATGATTGATGTTTTGAATAAAAATCGCCATATGAATCGTAGCGACTTTATTGCGGTCGGATTTGCCGGAGACAGAGGAGATGTTGGTTTTCGTCTCATTTACGGCTTGGAGCACCTCATTTAAAAGCCCGAGACGGTCATACCCCAAAATCTCAATCTCAACGTTATATTCTTTGCGTCTTTGAACCTGTGATTCATGCTCCCATTCAACAGGGATCAGACGTTCCTGCGCTTCATTCGTTTTGACGTTCGGACAGTCATCCCGGTGAACGGATACACCGCGCCCTTTTGTAATAAAACCGACGATATGGTCGCCCGGCACCGGGTTGCAGCATTTCGACAAGCGGACGAGAAGGTTGTCAATGCCTTTTACGCGCACACCCGCTTCCCGTTTTCTCCCTTGCGGATAATGTTTCGGCTCGGAAGTGACTTCCTGAACGATTTTTTCCTGCTCTTCCTGGTCACGCAGCTTCCGCTCTTTTTCAGTGAGCCTGTTGGCCACCTGAAGAGCGGTAATGCCGTTATACCCGACCGCCGCGTACATATCCTCTTCATTTGAGAAATTGAACTTGTCGGCAACTTTTTGAAGATTTTCGAGTGTTAAAACATCTTTCACTTCAAAATCAAGATTTTTAATTTCTTTCTCGACAAGCTCACGGCCTTTTTCGACGTTTTCTTCACGGCGCTGTTTCTTAAAGAATTGGCGGATTTTGTGTTTCGCCTGGGACGTCTGCGCCAGTTTGACCCAGTCTTGGCTCGGGCCGTATGAATGCTTGGACGTCAGAATCTCGACGATGTCGCCCGTCCGGAGCTTATGGTCAAGCGTCACCATTTTTCCGTTCACTTTCGCCCCGATTGTTTTGTTGCCGATCTCCGAGTGTATCCTGTAGGAAAAATCAATCGGCACAGAGCCTGACGGCAGTTCAATGACATCGCCTTTTGGCGTAAATACGTATACCATGTCAGAAAACAGATCGATTTTCAGCGATTCCATAAATTCTTCCGCATCGGTAGACTCGTTTTGGAATTCCAGAATTTCACGGAACCAGGACAGTTTTTTCTCAAATGTCGCTTCTTCGTTTGCAGCCTTGCCTTCTTTATATGCCCAGTGTGCGGCCACCCCGTATTCAGCGATCTCATGCATCTCAAACGTTCTGATCTGCACTTCCAGCGGATCGCCTTTAGGCCCGATTACGGTCGTATGCAGCGACTGATACATATTCGGCTTAGGCATCGCAATATAATCTTTGAATCTGCCCGGCATCGGCTTCCAGCACGTATGAATAATGCCGAGTACGGCGTAGCAGTCTTTAATGCTTCCGACAAGAATACGGACGGCGAGCAGATCATATATTTCATTGAACTGTTTATTTTGTAGCGCCATCTTGCGGTAAATGCTGTAGATGTGCTTCGGGCGTCCTGAAAAGTCCGCTTTGATATTCACTTCTTCGACCCGTTTTTTCACTTCATTGACAACCTCTTCGACATAAAGTTCGCGTTCCGCGCGCTTTTTCTTCATGAGGTTGACGATTCTGTAATACTGCTGAGGATTCAAATAACGGAGAGCGGTGTCTTCAAGCTCCCATTTGATTTTAGAAATCCCGAGCCGATGGGCCAGCGGAGCGAAAATCTCCAGCGTCTCATTTGAAATTCTCCGCTGCTTTTCCTGCGGAAGATGCTTTAACGTCCGCATATTGTGAAGGCGATCCGCCAGCTTGATCAATATGACTCTGATATCCTGAGCCATAGCGACAAACATTTTTCGATGGTTTTCCGCCTGCTGCTCCTCTTGAGATTTATACTTAATTTTACCGAGCTTCGTCACGCCGTCGACAAGCATCGCCACTTCTTCAGAAAATGCTTCCTTCAGGTCGTCGAGGGTGACATCCGTGTCCTCTACCACGTCATGCAGAAATCCGCCCGCAATTGTGGAAGGGTCCATTTCCAGATCGACGAGAATCCCCGCCACCTGAATCGGATGAATGATGTACGGCTCACCTGATTTGCGGTACTGTTCGCGATGCGCGTTTTGCGCATACAGGTAAGCTTTCTCAACAAACGCAATCTGCTCCTCCGGCAGATAAGTGCGCGCTTTATCTATTACTTGCTCGGCAGTCAATACTTGTTCGTTCGCCATGGAATCACCTTTTTTAAATGTAAACTGTATTAGTTTATTATCAAGAAAAAAACGAGAGATGTAAAGGGCAGAAGTTCAAAACACCTAAAGAATCTGTCAGGATGATGAAATAATAGGAAAAAAGCACCCTGACACGAGTGCTTTTTTCCATATGCGGTTAATATTTCATTAATGTTAAAATATCGTAATCGTCAAGCTTGTCTCTGCCGTCAAGGTAAGAAAGCTCGATTAAGAACGCAATACCGGCTACGACGCCGCCCAGTTCTTCGACTAGCTTAATCGTTGCTTCGATCGTGCCGCCTGTTGCAAGCAAGTCATCAGTAATCAGCACGCGCTGTCCCGGCAGAATCGCATCTTTATGAATCGTCAGTACGTCTTTTCCGTACTCCAAACCGTAATCGACTTTAATGACCTCACGCGGAAGTTTTCCTTCTTTCCGAACCGGCGCAAAGCCGACTCCGAGAGCGTATGCAACCGGACAGCCGATAATAAAGCCGCGCGCTTCAGGCCCGACAACTAAATCAATTTCTTTTTCTTTTGCATATTCAACAATTTGGTCAGTAGCGTAACGGTATACGTCGCCTTTGTCCATCAATGTCGTAATATCTTTAAATTGTACGCCTTCTTTCGGGTAATCGGGCACAATTGTTACGTATTTTTTAAGATCCATCTGTTCTATGTCCTCCTCGTACTTTCATAAGCTTCTGAACCTTGGTTCATCAGCTTATTCAGCCATTCCTTCAGCTCATGGGCTGCGGAATAATTGAGCTTCTGGTCTAATTCCATCAGCTGCTGTTTTACCTGATAGGTTTGCGAATCTGCCAGGTCGCGTTTTTTCGCGCCGCTCACGACAGACAGCACACCATCTTCTATTTTAACAAAACCGAGATCAAAAAACACCTTTGTCATGAAATTGATTGTGTCAATTGACCATCCTCTGTGTCTCGCAAGCTCTGAACCATGCTTGCCGAAGTCAAAAGCGCCCCTTTTTAAGAGAAATGCGTAAAACCACTTGAAATCATTCCGCGATGGAAATGAGGACAGGAAATGTTCTTCATGATTGATAAAAACAAAATAAATCCGTTCCGGCTTCTTTCCGTCAAGCAAATGCTGCAGGCGATCCGCTGACGGCGGCACATCCAGAAAAACGGCATATTTTCCGTCAAGCTGGAGAGCTTCCGCCTCGGATTCCGAAGTGATCCCGGCCAGCTCGCCCGACAGCTCTTTTTCACGAAGCTTCTGAGCGGTTTTTTCGTTAAAGCTGATGAGCACCCGTTTTTCCTTCGGCAGCGCGGTGACCGTGTCTTCCCACGTCCGCTTGCCCCTGATATCAAAAAGCTGCCATTCCGGCACCGCAGCATCTTTAATCATCAACTGGGGTTTCTTTCTGTTGTTCCATTCATTAATGGACATCTCGCCGACAATGGAAATCGTTGATCCGGGGACAACTCCGGCTTCAAGCTCCCCTTTGTTAAAGCCGACGCAGTCAAGGACGGCGGAATCACTTTTCACCGTCATTTTCACGTGATTTTTATTCGCTCCGATCAGGCGCACATCATCAAGCACGGCATTTTTCACCATCACATGCGGTTTAGGGTTAAGCATGCCGAACGGCGACAGCATCTTCAATTCTGTAATGCTTTCAACGGTTATGTCTTCAACGCCGCAGACAAGATCAACCTCCTGAACGGGAATAAAATCCTCTTCCGTAAGGGTTTCTTCAGCCATTTGATTCAGCCTGTCCCTTAATTCCGCCACATCTTCAGCCTTCAACGTCATTCCTGCCGCCATCGGATGCCCGCCGAAATGAGGAAGAATGTCTCTGCACTGTGAAAGGCTCGTAAAAAGGTTGAAGCCTCTGATGCTTCGCGCCGACCCTTTAGCGATGCCCTGCTCCTCATCTATCCCAAGCACAACAGCGGGCCGGTAAAAACGTTCAGCCAGCTTCGATGCGACAATACCGACGACTCCCGGATTCCAGCCGGCTTTTGCCACTACAATGGCAGACGGGTTTCCGCCTTGCTGCTGAACCATTTCAACAGCCTCTTCGGTCATGGTTTTCACCATTTTCTGCCGCTCTTTATTCAGCCGGTCAATATCCGAAGCCAGTTCCTCCGCTTCAAACTGATCTTCGGTCATCAGCAGATGCACGGCGGGATCGGCCTGTTCTATTCTTCCGACGGCATTGAGCCTCGGCGCGACCTGAAATCCGATCGTTTCCTCATCAGCTTGTCCGATATCTCCGCCGGAAAGCTTAATCAGAGCTTTGAGGCCCGGCCGATTTGTCGTCCGAAGCCTTTCGATCCCGAGTGACGCAATTAATCTGTTTTCATCATGAAGAGGCACCAGATCTGCAACCGTACCGATTGCCGCCAAGTCCAGCATAGCTACCGGCAAAGAACCCGTAAGCGCGTGGGCAAGCTTAAACGCCACACCGACGCCGGCCAATTCTTTAAACGGATAGCCGCATCCCGGCTGCTTCGGGTGGATGATCGCAAATACGTCAGGAAGCTCGGGTCCCGGCTCATGGTGGTCGGTAATAATGACGTCTAAGCCCAGCTCTTTTGCGACTTCAGCTTCATGGACGGCGGCGATTCCCGTATCCACTGTAATGATCAGCGAAAATCCCCGCTCTTTTATGGAACGGAAAGCTTGTTCATTCGGGCCGTAGCCTTCTGTGAAACGGTCGGGAATATAAAAGTCAACGTCCGCCGACAGCTGTCTGAGTGCCGTCAGCATCACTGACGTGCTTGTAACGCCGTCTGCATCGTAATCTCCGTAAATCATAATCGGTTCCCCTTGAGAAACCGCCAGTTTTATCCGATCAACTGCTTCCCGCATTCCCTTTAATTCATACGGGTCATAAAAGTCTGCATCCTTTGTATGTAAAAACAGCCTTGCGCTTTCGGCAGTATCAAAACCTCTTTTTACAAGCAGTGATGCCACAAGAGGTGTTATGTCCAATTGTTCTGTGAGTGATTTGACTTTTTCCTGATCCGGCTGCTGGATTTCCCAGCGCATTTTTGACGCTAACATAAATTCACCCCTCAACCACACTATTATACTAGAGCGGACTGAGGGGTTTCAAATGTTATTCTGATCCTTTTTTCTCTTCAAGCATTTCTTCTGGCGGCGCGGCTGTTTTTTGGCCGTCCGAATCAGCCGTCAATTCACCTGCGGATCTGTTTTCTTTCCGCAGGATTTTAATTTCGCGCTTCAGCTTCATCACTTGAAATATACCGGCCGAAAACACGATCAGCGCTCCCATTAACACAGAACCTAAAATGACTAAAATCAGCGGCCATTCAGCGGTTCCGAACAGATAATCAACCTCAACCGCCCGCACGTTAATGACAGCAAAAATGGCGACAATCAGAGTAAATAGTAATGCGAATATAATAGTCCATTGTTTATTCATGCGTCTGCCCCCAATCGTTCACTCTTATCTTTTCCCCCATTTTCCCGGGAGTAAACTCCGGCCTCAGGAAATTCGGGCCGTTAACTGCTCGCGGACCAGCTTTTTCAGTCCGCTTCTTTCTCCCGATATGACGAGGGTGTCCCCTTCTTCAATTACGGTATCAATGCCGGGGCTCAGCTGTTTTTGCCGATTTTTCTTTACGATCGCAATAATCTGGACGTTGTAATGTTTCTTGATCTCCAAATCTCCGATTGTACGGCTGACAGCCGGTGCATGAGATTCGGCTTTAAACCACTCAATAACGAGGCCATCAAGCGCGACTTCCACAGATTCCAGCGCTTTCGGCTTATACGTCATCCCGCCTAAAATAGCGGAAATCTGCCTCGCCTCTTCGTCGTTAAATTCAACGGATGCCAAGCATTCGTCATGATCATTCTCATCGAAGTAATAGAGCTCTTTTCTGCCGTCATCATGAAGAATAATACTGATTTTATCGTGATTTTTCGTAATGACTTCTACTTTCTGGCCGATGCCCGGAAGCTCCGACTCACGAACGTTCATAAGAACCCTCCTACATGTTTTTACAATGATGATTGATTATGTAAGCGTATGTCATTATAGCAAATGCAGGTTTTAAGTTCAATGCAGCCTGAAAAAACAGGTGCCTTCTGCAAGACAGCCTGTTCCCATTTTACTCTTCGATTGATTTTTTCCCTTTAAATTCTTTTCCTTTCCATACAAGCCACAGCTGCGCGGCGATGTAAAGAGAGGAATAAACACCCGTCAATAAACCGACCAATAAAGCGACGGAGAAGTTTGTAATTGACGATGAGCCCAAAATGAGCAGCACGACGACAACAATCACAACGGTCAAGACCGTATTGATCGAACGTGTAAAGGTTTGCTGCAAGCTCAGATTCACGATATGTTCCAGATCGGCAAATGACTTCGGCTTACGTTTTTTCATCTGCTCACGTATCCGGTCAAATGTAACGATCGTATCATTTATCGAGTAACCGATTATGGTGAGTACAGCGGCGATAAAGGTGACATCGACCTCCAGCCTGGTAATGCTGAAAAACGCGACGATAAAGAAAGCGTCATACAGCAGGGATACAATTGCGGCGATTGCCATTCTGTACTCGAAACGGATTGACACGTAAATAATGATGCCGATTGATGCAATGGCGACAGCATATAAAGCATTACGGGCCAGTTCTTTTCCGACTGTCGGCGATACCGTGCTGACGTTCGGTTCAGATCCGTATTTGTCCTTAAAGTACGTTTTGATTTCAGCGATTTTTTCTTTAGACGGCTCTCCGACAAACCGGGCCGCGGCAACATGGTTCTCTTTACCAGAAAGCACGATGTTTTCCGGCTCCA
The DNA here is from genome assembly GCF_011800725.1 of Bacillus sp. EKM208B. Classification (NCBI taxonomy): domain Bacteria; kingdom Bacillati; phylum Bacillota; class Bacilli; order Caryophanales; family Bacillaceae; genus Bacillus; species Bacillus sp. EKM208B. The sequence continues at coordinate 269,084 of NZ_JAANHO010000002.1, forward strand.
TGCCGAGAGAATCAAAATCTTTTTCAACCTGCTGCACCGTCAAAGAATGATTGCTCTGCACGTCAATCCGTGCGCCGCTTGCAAAATCAATTCCCAGGTTGAGTTTAAAGACCAGTAAGATGATAATTCCCGCAATGGTTACAGCGCTTGAGAAAATAAAGAAATATTTTCGCTTGCTCGTGAAATCCCATTTTTGGAATGCCGTATGCGGTTCAGTATTTTCATCCGTTTTTTGAATGTCCATAATATGTTTTTTCTTGACGCCGAACCAGCCTTTTTTCCGGTCAAGCCATCTGCTTTCCACGAGAAGAGAGAGCAGGAATCTTGAAAGGAAGACAGCTGTAATAAAGCTTGTCAGAATTGACAGAATCAGCATCGTCGCAAACCCTTTTACAGAGCTTGTCCCGAAAATAAAGAGCACGACCGCTGCGATAATCGTTGTGATGTTCGCATCGAAAATCGTCGCGAATGACCGTCTGTTCCCTGAACGGAAAGCTGAGCGGACGGATTTGCCGAGTTTCAGTTCTTCTTTTATCCGTTCATAGGTGATGATGTTGGCGTCAACCGCCATCCCGACACCCAAAATGAGCGCCGCAATACCCGGAAGCGTCAGCACCGCCTGCATCCAGTCAAACACTTGAAGCGTGATATACACGTATACAGAAAGCGTAATTACCGCTATGAGTCCAGGCAGTCTGTAATAAAGCAGCATAAATAAGAAAACAATTGCAATACCGATGATGCCGGCCTCTACCGTATCATGCAAAGCCTGCTGTCCGAATTGCGCCCCTACGGAAGTAGAGTATTTTTCGGTCAGTTTCACAGGCAGCGCGCCCGCGTTTAAAATATTGGCCAAGTCCTTCGCTTTTTGAACGGTGAACTGGCCTTCAATCGTGACATCCTTTGTATTTAGTTCCCGGCTCACATTCGGAGCGGATACATATTTCGGATGTTTTTTGCCGACTTCTTTTTTAAATGAATCGCCTTTTTGGTAATCAAGCCAGATCACAAGCTGATTATTAGGCGCCATTTTCTTGACTTTTTTCGTCACTTCTCCGAACTTATCCGCATCCTTCAGCTTAACGCTGACAATCGGTTCGTTCGTCGTCGGATCAAAGGTTTGCTTCGCGCCGTTTTCCACGAGATCAGAGCCGTTTAACAGCTCTTTATCATTCGTATCCCTGAACGAGAGCTGCGCTTCCGTTGACAGAATTTCGCGCGCCCTGTTCTGATTCGTGACGCCCGCCAGCTGTACGCGGATGCGGTTATTTCCTTCAATCTGAATGTTCGGCTCGCTTACGCCGAGAACGTTAGCCCGGCGGTTCAGCGCCTGCACCGTGCTGACGAGCACGTCTTTTGTGATTTTATCGCCTTTTTTGACGGGCTGCACATCGTACAGAACTTCAAACCCGCCGCGTAAATCCAATCCTAACGTAATATTATTGGCAGCCGGTTTTGTAAAATACCCCAGCCCTGTGCCGATCAATAATACGATCAGGAAAAACGCAATCAAGCGTCCTTTTTTCATTATGTATTTCCTCCTTAAACCTATGCCGTCAAATCATTATCTCAGCAGTTCATCTAAAGCTTCCTGACCCTCATCGCTTTCCAGCCAATTAGACGACTTAAAAGCTTCAACGGTTGCATAGTTCATAAAATCGCCAATTTTAACTGATAAAATATGACCGGCCAATTCATGCAGCGGCAGTTCCTTTTTCTGTTTCCACTTTTTATGTATTAAGTATGACCATAAACTCTCGTGCTCAACATCATCGTATCCGAGGATTTTGAACTCTTCAAGTTTACTGTACAAAAAAGGCCGCAAATGATCTTTGTATATTTCGGCGGGATGTTTCTCCACTGGGCGCTCGCTCCTTTTTCCATTTTTCTCGAAGACTTGTCATGCTCGGACGACATCGGCGCATATCTTTATTGTATATGATTCCAGGTAGTTTGAGAAGGCAGGGGTTTATAAAATGGCAAAACAGACTTTTTTAAGAGGCACTCTTATTCTCATCGCAGCCGGGATGATTACGAGAATGCTCGGCTTTGTCAACCGGGTGGTTATCGCCCGGTTTATCGGTGAAGAAGGGGTCGGTTTATACATGATGGCTGCCCCGACATTTTTCTTGGCCACCACTTTGACTCAATTCGGCCTCCCCGTTGCCATCAGCAAACTTGTCGCTGAAGCAAGCGCGCGGGGGGACCGGCAGAAAATGAAACACATTTTAGTGATGTCGCTTACCGTCACCGGGATATTAAGTCTCATCTTCACGCCGCTGTTTTTATGCTTTGCGCCGATTATGTCCGAAACGATGCTGACGGATCAGCGCACGGTTTACCCGCTTCTGGCGATTACGCCCGTCGTGCCGATTATCGCAATCTCCAGCGTGCTGCGCGGTTACTTTCAGGGCAGGCAGAATATGAACCCGCTGGCGTTTTCCCAAGTGCTTGAGCAGATCGTGCGGATTTCACTTGTCGCGGTCTGCACGACGGTGTTTCTGCCGTACGGGATTGAATATGCCGCAGCCGGAGCTATGATTTCGTCTGTCATCGGGGAGCTTGCCTCTCTTATTTATTTATTCATTTGTTTTAAAGCAAATAAAACAATCAGAATCAGAAAACAATTTTTCAAGTCGATTGCAAATGGAAAAGAAACCTTCCGCCAGCTGATGAGCGTGTCGCTCCCGACAACCGGAAGCCGCTTCATCGGAAATTTATCTTGGTTTTTTGAACCTATTGTCGTCGCTCAGAGCCTTGCGATTGCAGGAGTGGCCACCGCTGCCGCCACCAGCCAGTACGGGGAGCTGACCGGATTTGCCATGACGGTTTTGACGCTGCCCAGCTTTATAACCTATTCTCTGTCAACGGCGCTTGTTCCTGCGATCAGTGAAGGAATGGAGCAAAAAAAGCTGCAAGTTGTCGAATACCGTCTGGAACAGGCGATGAGGCTGTGTCTTTTAAGCGGAGGCATTTCGGTGGTTATTTTATTCTCTTTCGCTGATGAACTGATGTCCGTCATGTACGGATCAACTAATGCAGCGGTATTTGTTAAAGTGATGGCGCCGTTTTTTCTGCTTTACTATTTTCAGGGGCCCCTTCAGGCGGTGCTGCAGGCTCTCAATTTAGCCGGGGCCGCCATGATGAACAGTTTTATCGGCGCCGCTGTCAAAACCGGCCTGATTTTTGTTTTGGCGACCAGGCCTTCATTGGGCATCATGGGCGCCGCACTTGCGATTGTAACGGGGATGGTCCTTGTCACCCTGCTGCATGCGGCCACCGTAAGCAAGGTGCTTCCGATCAGCATTAAAATAAAAGAATACGCGCGCTGTTTTGCCGTTATATTCATTTGCGGTTATGTCAGCCGCATCATCAAGCACGCCGTTCATTTTTCAGGGTCAGAGGCTGTTAATCTCACTGGCTGGATTGCAATGACCGCGGTTTTGTACATTGCGCTTCTTCTGTTATTCAGGCTGATAAAAAGGGAAGAGCTGATCCGGATTCCGGTCATCGGCAAGTTCGTGACGCGGTAAAACCGATTTATGGCTCCCCTTTTTCATCTTTAAGATCAATAAAAAAAGCGCCGTCCGTAAACGTGCAGAATGATATAACCGAAAGATCGCGATATCCTCTTTTTGCTAAGTTTTTTTCGAGCCAGTGTTTATCTTTCCCGATTCTGTCCAGATGCTCGTTCTGAATGACCCCGTCAACGATAAGCGATGTTTCCATCTGCTTATCCTTATTAGTTTTCTTTTTGACGATCGACAGTTTGCCCGAAGACTCCAAAATGGCATATGACACGTCAGAGATTCTATCGATGTTATTTTCCCTCAGCTGCATAAGAAGATCGTCAAAATTGTAGCGCTGCGATCTCATCGCCCGTTCATCAATTTTTCCCTGTTTTATAATAATGGTGGGTTTTCCGTCAAGCAGCTGCCGTATTTTTTGGCTTTTGAGCGAAATAAAAGCAAGGCTTACTTGAATAATCATTAAAACGACAATCGGCACAATTGTATGCAAAAGCTTATCTTTTACATTTTCAATTGCCAATACGGCAATCTCGGCAATCATAATGGAGACGACAAGGTCTAAAATGCTCAGTTCTCCGATTTCCCGTTTTCCCATCAGTCTGAAAATCACAAGAATGATAAAATAAAGCACAATCGTACGAAACGTAATAATGATAATATCTTCCATATCGCACCTCCAACGGTCATAGCATTTGCCATCGGCTCTGAATTATGTAAGAAACGGGCTGAACATCATGCATTTACGTCTAATTCGAACATTCAGAGAATACATTTAGAAAAAGACGGGCTCCGGCTTGTCATATATCAGGCCGCAGGGGCGGAGAGGAGATAAAAATGGAAGAAACGAAACAAGTGGGAAGAGGCGTCTTGTATGGCTTAGTGGCTATCTTTGCGGTGATGCTTCTTACGAGTTTGGCGATTTCGCTTTTACTGACGGTTACCTCAATGGAAGAATCATCTTTCAGCTGGCTGATCACCGCGCTTTCCTTTCTTTCTTTATTTGCGGGCGGTTTTATATCGGGCGGCAAAGCGAAGGAAAAAGGCTGGATGATCGGGGCTTTAACCGCCGTCTGTTTTTCATTAATCATCTTGCTGTTTCAATATTTAGGGTTCGGAAAAACGTTTACATCCGGTCAGCTTTTGTTTCATCTCGGCTTTTTGGGAGTCAGCATGCTGGGCGGCATTTTCGGAGTGAATTTGAAAGGAAGCAGATCAGCGTAATAAAAAAAGAGCGGATTCTCCGCTCTTTTTTTTGTATGTATGAGCTTCGCTGTTATTCAGCGGAAGCTTCTCTGATTGCACGGCGGTCAAATGTTAAACGGGTGTTATCACCTGTTTTAATGATGACCTTGCTTTCATCAATTGAATCAACAGTGCCGTGCAATCCTCCGATTGTCACCACTGTATCCCCTTTTTTCAGCTCTTCCTGCATCTGGCGTACGGCCTTCTGCTGCTTTTGCTGCGGACGGATGAGCAGGAAATAAAGCACTGCAAACATTAAAATAATAGGAACGATTGTGCCTAAAGTACCCATCTGTTTCCCTCCTTTCAAGAATGGTTTTATTTAGAAGCTTTTCGCATTTGGCTTATTATAGCCGTAACGCTCAAAGAACTCTTCTCGGAAATCACCAAGACGATCCTCCCGGATGGCTTGTCTGACCTGCTCCATTAAGTGTAACAGAAAATGAAGGTTATGGTAAGTTGTTAATCGAATTCCAAACGTTTCATTACAGCGGATCAAATGTCTGATGTAAGCGCGGGAGTAATTTTGGCATGTATGGCAGCTGCACTCTTCGTCAATCGGACGGAAATCACGCTCATATTTGGCGTTTTTCATGTTCAGACGCCCTTCATTCGTAAACACCGTGCCGTTTCGGGCAATCCGGGTCGGCAGTACGCAGTCAAACATATCCACGCCGCGGATGGCGCCGTCAATTAAGGCATCCGGTGAACCCACACCCATTAAATATCTCGGCTTGTCCTTCGGTAAAAGCGGAGTTGTAAACTCAAGCACTCGGTTCATGACGTGCTTCGGCTCGCCGACAGATAATCCGCCTATGGCATAACCCGGAAAATCAAGCGAAACCAAGTCTTTTGCACTTTGTGTCCGCAGATCTTCGTATTCTCCGCCCTGTACGATTCCGAACAGCCCCTGCTCATCTGAGCGCCCGTGCGCCTCCAGGCAGCGTTCCGCCCAGCGGCTGGTCCGTTCCACAGAGCGTTTCATGTAATCATACTCTGCCGGATACGGCGGACACTCATCAAACGCCATCATGATATCAGAGCCGAGGGCGTTTTGAATTTCCATCGCTTTTTCCGGAGATAAAAACAGTTTGTCTCCGTTTAAGTGATTGCGGAAATGAACGCCTTCTTCTTCTATATTACGAAACTTGCTCAATGAAAAGACCTGAAAACCGCCGGAATCCGTTAAAATCGCGCGGTCCCAGTTCATAAACTTATGAAGCCCGCCCGCTTCTTTTACAATGTCATGTCCCGGGCGGAGCCATAAATGGTACGTATTGCTTAAAATAATGCCCGCATCCATAGATTTCAGCTCGTCCGGAGACATCGTCTTTACCGTAGCAAGCGTGCCGACCGGCATAAATACAGGCGTCTCAAAGGAGCCGTGGGGCGTATGAACTCTGCCCAGGCGCGCTCCCGTTTGTTTGCATTCCTTTATAAATTCATAACGTATCGGTTGTTCAGCCACTTTGTATGAGGCCTCCTGTCATTCAAATTAGATAATCAGCATGGCGTCGCCAAAGCTGAAGAAACGATATTCCTCTTCTACCGCATGACGGTAGGCGGAAAGAACATGCTCTCTGCCGGCAAGCGCAGAAACGAGCATGATAAGGGAAGATTTCGGAAGATGAAAATTGGTGATCATGCCGTCAATCGCCTTAAATTCATATCCCGGATAAATGAAGATGGACGTCCAGCCGCTTGAAGCGGTAAATACGCCGTCATGCTCGCCGGCAATGGTTTCCAGGGTGCGCGTTGATGTCGTCCCGACCGACACAATGCGCCCTCCCGCCTTTCTGACCTCGTTTAAAGAGGCGGCGGTTTCTTCCGTCATTTCATAAAATTCCGCGTGCATGTTATGCTCTTCCACATCATCCGCACTGACCGGGCGGAATGTGCCGAGTCCCACATGAAGTGTGATAAATTCAATCCGCACACCCTTTTGCTTCAGCTCGTCCAGAATCTCTTCCGTAAAATGAAGTCCGGCCGTCGGAGCTGCGGCAGATCCGATTTCTTTTGAAAAGACGGTCTGATACCGTTCTTTATCATCAAGCTGCTCTTTAATATAAGGAGGCAGCGGCATTTCACCGAGTGATTCAAGCACTTCGTAAAAAATCCCGTCATACCGGAATTCTATTTTTCTGCCTCCGTGATCAAGCTCCTCCGTGCAGACCGCTGTCAGCCGGCCGTCGCCAAATGTCAGGACCGTTCCTTTTTTTACGCGTTTCGCCGGTTTTACGAGCGTTTCCCATGTATCATTTTCTTCCTGTTTTAATAACAGAAGCTCCACTTTCGCTCCCGTATCTTCTTTTGTGCCGAATAATCTTGCAGGCAGCACACGGGTATTGTTCAAGACGAGGCAATCCCCTTCATTAAAAAAGCTTACAATCTCTTTAAATGAACTGTCCGTCAGCCCGCCCGTCTGTTTGTCGAGCACCATCAGCCGCGATGCGTCACGCTCTTTCAGCGGCACTTGGGCAATGAGGCGTTCAGGCAGTTCAAAATCAAATAAATCGACTTTCATCATTTCACCTTTATTCTGTCTATTGTTATTTCATTCTGCCGAAAAAATTAAGCAGAATGGATAGTATCACACTGATCACAATACAAGTGACAACGGGAAAGAAAAATGTAACATTTCCCTTCTTAACGAAAATATCTCCGGGCAGCCTTCCGACAAAGTGCCAGACTGCGCCGGCAATAAGCAAAACGGCACCGAGAACCATGAGAACCTTCGGAAAGTCAGTCACGGGCGGGCGCCTCCAATCGAAAATGTTCATACACAGCCGGAGTCACGACCCGTCCCCTCGGCGTCCTCTGGAGAAATCCGATCTGCAGCAGATACGGTTCGTACACATCCTCTATTGTATGCGGTTCTTCGCCGATTGTCGCGGAAATCGTATCAAGGCCGACGGGGCCGCCGCTGAATTTTTCGATCATGCCCATCAGCAGCTTATGGTCGATATGGTCAAGGCCGAGCGCATCGACTTGAAGACGTTCGAGCGCGTCGTGAGCGATTTCTTCCGTGATGCGGCTGTCGCCGAGCACCTGGGCAAAATCTCTCACCCTTCTGAGAAGCCGGTTTGCAACCCGCGGCGTTCCCCTTGACCGTCTGGCGATTTCCAGAGCCGGAGCTTCTTCGATATCCACTTCAAAAACGTCAGCCGTTCTTGACACGATATCTGTCAGCTCTTCCTGCGTATAGTATTCAAGGCGCGACAGCACCCCGAACCGGTCTCTGAGCGGTGCGGTCAATAATCCGACCCTTGTCGTCGCTCCTACAAGCGTAAAAGGGGGAAGATCGAGACGGACGGAGCGGGCGGACGGGCCTTTTCCAATGACGATATCAAGGCAGAAATCCTCCATCGCCGGGTACAGCACTTCCTCAATTGAGCGGTTCAGCCTGTGAATTTCGTCTATAAACAGCACATCCCCTGGTTCGAGCGCCGTCAAAATGGCTGCCAAATCTCCCGGTCTTTCGATGGCGGGACCTGACGTCGTCCGCATCTCCACACCCATCTCATTGGCCACGATAGACGCAAGCGTTGTTTTCCCGAGACCCGGAGGCCCGTATAAAAGAACGTGGTCCAGTGTTTCCTGCCTCATTTTTGCCGCATCGATAAACACGCGCAGATTTTCTTTCACCTTCTTTTGGCCGATATACTGGGCGAGATTCTGCGGCCTGAGGCTTTGCTCGATTATTGATTCATGGCTGTCTGCTTCACTTGAAACGAGCCGTTCATCCATGAACATCACCTTACTTTAATAATTTTTGCAATGCTTTTTTCACATATTGATCTGTTGAAAGCGCCGTTTCCTCTTTTAAGTGAGGAAGCACTTTTTTAATTTCTTTTTCGGCGTAGCCGAGAACCCGGAGCGCTTCAAGCGCCTCGTCAAGCGCCGTTTCAGCCTCTTGTTTTTCAATGGGCGCTTCATGATTGAACAGGTTGTCAATCATTTCAGGCACGACGTCGGCCAGTTTGCCTTTCAAATCAAGAATAATCTGCCGCGCCGTTTTTTTGCCCACACCCGGAAATTTCACCAAAAAGGCTTCATCTTCCTGTTCGATCGCTTCGATGACGGCTCCGGGATCACCGGAACCGAGGATGGCGAGCGCCCCTTTAGGCCCGATGCCGGTGACGTTCAGCAGCTTTGTGAAAAGCGCTTTTTCTTCCCGGGTTGAAAAACCGTACAAAGAAAAGGCGTCTTCTTTTATATGATGATACGTAAAAATGGTCTCTTGATTGCTTACCTTATAAATAAACGGATTCGGAGTGAAGACCTGATAGCCGATTCCGCCGTTTTCAATCACGATGTATTGGGGAGATACGTAATCAATCGTCCCCTTCACGAATTCAATCACACCTATTCACCTCTTTGACTGCTTATCATTGTAACACAAAAACAGCCAAAGTCTTATAGAAAAGTTAACGTATGTTCGCTTTGACACCTTCCATTCAGAAAAAAAAGACATGTGTCACATGTCTTGCGTCAAAGTCATCCGCTGTAAGTCTTAATATGATCGATCACGCTCTCAAACTCCGCTTTTGTTCTGTACGGTATGCCGTGTTCCAAGTGCTTTTGCAATCGGCTTTCCAGCCTTTCTATATCAATCTGGAAGAAAGACTGAATCGGCTCGGCCAGCGATCCGGGACGGCCGTGAAAAGTGGAGATGACGCCTCCGTCCGTGACGCCGATATAACCGTTAACCTTACTGAGCGGAGAAATATCATCAACATGCTTACGGAAAAGGACGAAGCCTTTTTTCTGCTCAACGAGCGTCCAGCCGGCATATGCGGCCCAAAAATCCTCCATCGCTAAAACGGTTTCATCCGTATGTTCAATGCCGACATCACCGTCAAGATAGACCTTTTCCAGCTGGACATGCACCCGAAGCGGCCCGTAATGCTCGACCTCCGCCCCGTATGCGCCTTTTCCTCCGCAAATCAGGACTGCAGCTGATAAGATAAGCATAAACAATAGACGAGCACCGCAAATTCGTTTCACCAATAACACCTCTTTATTCAATCAAACTCTTGATGCTAGTTTGACCAAAGATGCCGGTGCTTAATCGTTTTCTTTCATTTGTCTGTTTCAGCCGAAAAAAAGCAGCTCTCTAAATGAGGGCTGCCCCGATGATTATGCCCGGCCGGCTGAAATCAGTTTCATTTGTCCGGGCGTCAGTTTGAGCCGGTATCCCCTTACGGTCAGATACACAGTTTTTGTTCCGCGGCTTTTGTCATGCTCCGTTTTTTTCATCCCGGCCCCTCCGTTACGTTTTATTACTTTTATGTTAACACCGCAATATAAAGAGCGTTTTAAGAATATGTAAAGAAATGATGAAGCTTTATCCATAAAAATACTGCCGGATGAAATCATCCGGCAGTCCGTTTAACGGCTGTTTCTGTTCATGTCTTGCAGCTTTGTAAAAGTAGCATTGTCGGTAAACACTTGAATTGTACGGCCGTCCGCGAATTTTTTGGCCGCATGTTTGACATGTTTATCATCATTTTTCGTAAAAGGATGATTTGTTCTGACGGCAATGACGACTCTCGTGTCAGTCACGATGACCTGACTATCCTGTACGCCTTTTACTTTTTTCACGCGGTTTGCAACTTTTGCCGCCAACCTGATGTTTTCGGCGTTGTCATACCCATTATAAGACATTGCTGCCGGCGGCGTATTGACATTTCGGCCGTTATATGTGCCGTCCGTCGTTAACGGAACCCCGTCATTAGGGGCGTACTGGTCGGACACGTTTGTCGTATTATGACGGCCGTTTCGGTTTTCCATCATTTCAGAAACGGGTCCTTGATGGTCCATTCCGTACTGGCCTCTGCCATTACCATTATCATTCGAATAATATCCGACCGGACGTGTTGACTGATTGTTGCGTCCGTCATTCATGGCATTATTTGCTCCGCATGCCGTTAAGCTTGCCGTCACGGCTAAAACGCCCGCGATCGTCATCAATTTTTTACCCAATGGAAAAACCCCCCGTGGATTCATCGCTGTTTGAGCGTTTTCCGCTCATGTTTAGGATGTGCGGCGGGCGGCGGGTTTAAGCTTGTCAGTTATGTCCATTCCTCAGTTGGACATAAAAAAAGGAACGACATACATCGTCCCGAAACATTAATCTTCTTCTTCCTCCGGCCGTCCGAATACTTGATTTGGACTCGGCTGATTCGGCGCGACATTGGGATTTGCTCCGCCGTAAGGCATAAAATGTCCTGCGTTTGCACCCATATTCGGATATGGCTGCACAGGCATATTTGCGTGATGGTGATGTGAACCGTGGTGGTGATGATGGTGATGATGTGAATCATGGCAGCCGCAATCATCATCCTTATATTTTCCATCATGATGAGGCACGTTTGCGTAATGTGACGAATATCCGCCGTAATACGGCATTTGACCGTAAGGAGCACCATCGAAACCAGATGCAGAACCATCATAATGCTCTGCATTTTCATGGGCCTGATTTTCATATTCACCGTAACCCGCATGCGGCCCAAATCCCGGATGATGGAATCCGTACGGTAACGGCATCGGCATGACCGGAAAGCCTCCGAAACCTCCTCCAAAACCGCCGAAACCTCCGCCTACCGGGAAGCACGGATGGCATAATCCAGAACCCGGCAGCATCGGTGTCACCGGAACCGGACAAGGACAAGGCATGCACGGCATCGGGTAATGCATAAAAGGCGGTTCAACGGCCGGCATATTCGGAAACGGGACATTCGGAATGTTTGGCATGTTCGGCAGATGATAAGCGGCGTTTTCTTCTTCCATCTTTCCGGCTTCAGGCGCCTTTGGCATATTCGGGTAATTCGCGTTTTCCATGTTGATCATTTCCTCCTGTTGTGGAATGTTATTGTCATGCTCTTTTTCTTTCGGCTCGACAAAATGTGTCACCGGTTCCTCCGGCTTAGGAGGCGACCACGGCTGAAACAGCTGATTGGACGGGTAATATTGGTTCATATCAGCTTCCGGCAGCACATTTTCATGCTTTTCAGGGATTGGCGGCACATACGGAATCGACGGCTTTGGTTCTTCCGGTATGGTGTCTTCAATGTCCACAACTGATTTCGGTTTTTCTTTGGCATATGGATGCTCATGCTTATGCGCAGACGTTCCGAAGCCGGCCTTAGGTTCTTTTCTGACCGGAACGGCTTCTGAAGGCACCTTTATCTTCATTCCAGGCATAATTAAGTCTGGATTGCTAAGCTGATGATTCAGTTTTTTTAGCTCTTCAAGATCAACTCCGTATTTTTCAGCTATTTTCCAGAGCGAATCGCCTTTTTGAACGATATGAATTTTCAACGTTTTCCCCTCCTATGCACAAAACGTGAACGGTACATTTGTCATTACAATACGTTTCTTCACACTATATGCCGATGGACTGGGCATGATGATAAAAAATTTGGGAAGGAGGGGAAATTTTTATAACTACGTATGACTCAGCATTCTGTTCAAAGCACGAAGCGCTTCTGTCCGAACCGCTTCCGGAACTTTAATGACACCCTTCAGCTCGCCTTTTTCAAGCTGCTCAAGCGACCACAATAAATGCGGCAGATCGATTCTGTTCATTGTCAGACACGGACACATATCGGGATTCAATGATTCAATCTGTTTATCCGGATGCGATTGAATGAGGCGCTGAACAAGATTCATTTCCGTTCCGATCGCCCACTTGCTTCCCGGTTCAGCCTGTTCAATCGTATCAATAATGTATTTGGTAGACCCGCTGTCGTCACTGAGCGAGACCACTTCCCTCGAACATTCCGGATGAACGATAATGCGGATGCCGGAATCCCGCTGCCGCAGCTGAGAAATATTTTCCGCTGTGAACTTTTCGTGTACGGAGCAATGCCCTTTCCAAAGGATGACTTTAATGTTTTCCGGATGGTCAGTAAGCAATCGGTTCTGCCCCGGGTCCCATACAGCCATTTCTGTCAGCGGAATGCCGAGATCATAGGCTGTATTTCTGCCTAAATGCTGATCCGGCAAAAATAAAATTCTCTCTTTTTGTTTAAAAGCCCATTTCAGCACACTCCGGGCATTCGAAGAGGTGACGGTCGCTCCTCCGTGCCGTCCGACGAATGCTTTAATTTCCGCCGTCGAGTTAACATATGTTAACGGAATGATGGTGTTACCGTACAGTTCTTGAAGCTCTTGCCATGCTTTGTCCGTCTGCTGAATATCTGCCATATCAGCCATCGAGCATCCGGCGCGCATATCGGGCAAAATGACGGTTTGGTTATCATCAGTCAGCATATCAGCGGTTTCCGCCATAAAATGCACGCCGCAAAACACAATATATTCCGCCTCTTTATTTTTTTCTGCCACTTGAGCAAGCTGCAGGGAGTCACCTGCCGTATCGGCGAATTGTATTACTTCGTCTTTTTGATAGTGATGCCCCGGAATGAACAGGCGCTTTCCGAAATCCCGTTTAATGGCAGCGACCCGCTTCTCCATTTCTCCGGTGCTCATGTCTTTATAATGGCTCGGCATCATTTCGGCTGATGCAGTTAACACGTCAAAAATAGACATCTTAAAAATCCCCCTGTTCCGCAGCCTCAACATCCATGCTGATGTCGGCGCTTTTTACTGAATGAGTCAGAAATCCGAGTGAAATATATTGGACGCCCGTTCCTTTATAAGCGGGCAATGTGTCGAGCGTTATGCCTCCGGATGCTTCCGTTTTGATATGGCCCGGTGTCATGCCTGCAAAACGCCGGACGGACTCAGGCGGACAGTTATCAAACATAATAACGTCTGCGCCCGCTTCAATTGCCTCGAGCAGCTGCTGTTCGGATTCGATTTCGACTTCAACCGCAAGCATCTGCCCCGCCGTTTTTCTTGCCCGCTCCACGGCCGCCTTTATCGATCCGCAGGCGGCAATATGATTATCTTTTATCATGATGCCGTCATATAAGCCGAAGCGATGATTAAAGCCGCCTCCGACCCGAACGGCGTATTTTTCCAGCATTCTGAGCCCGGGTGTCGTTTTTCTCGTATCACAAATCTTAATGGACGGATCATCAAGACGCCTTTTGGCCTCATCCGTCATTGTCGCAATGCCTGACATTCTTTGTAAGAGATTCAGAATGACCCGCTCCCCCGTAAGAAGAGCCGCCGCCTGGCCTTCCATTTCAGCGAGCACGTCTCCTTTTTTCATCCGTTCTCCGTCTTTTTTCAGGGAGCGGATGCGGATATCATCGTGTAAAAGCTTCCATCCTTCACGGATAACGGCTTCTCCGGCAAACACGCCATCTGTTTTTGCGATGATTCGCGCTTTACATTGCTGATCAGCAAAAATCGCTTGTGACGTCGCATCACCCGTTCCGATATCTTCCTGAAAAAAATGAGTCAGCATTTGTTTCAGCTGCAGAATGTCCATAGTTCCCCAATCCTTTCGTTTTTTCTGATAACTGTTCCAGATGTTGAATGAATGATTTGTTTTCCGTGCCACTCTTTCTCCGTCCCGGGAAAATCAGCGCGAAAATGAGCTCCCCTGCTTTCTTCCCGAATAAGGGCTGAGGTCACAACAAGTTGTGCAGTCTTCCATAGGCAGGATAGCTCGGCTTGTTCTATTGTGATATCCTTCACATTTATATGACGCACAGATACGTTGTTAAGCCAGGATGCCAGCGCCTGCATGTTTTCTTTTTCCCTGACGATGCCCGCTCCGGTTGTCATTTTGGCTTGGAGCACATGAAGCGTTGTGTCCGGCACTTCTAAGATGACGTCAAATTTCTTCGGGGTTTTTTTATATCTTCCGTTTAACGGTGTTTGAATGATATGTTCAGCACATCGTTGCCCGCTTGCCAGCGCTTCCAGCAGTGAGTTGCTCGCAAGGCGGTTCGCCCCGTGCAAGCCTGTGCAGGCGGTTTCGCCTATAGCGTACAAATCAGGCACGGACGTTTTCCCCCATGTATCGGCTTTTACTCCGCCCATTAAAAAATGCATTCCGGGTGCTACGGGAATTCCGCTTTCGAGATCAACACCGGCTGTTTGACAAATTTCTGTTATGGTCGGAAAACGTTTCTTAAAATCGGCTATTCGGCTGCAATTTATAAAAACAGGATTTTCTTTCATCATTTCTTCATAAATCGCCCGTGAAACCACATCCCGGGGCGCCAAATCTTCTAGTGCGTGTCTGCCAGCCATGATCCTGCGCCCGAAGCGATCCGCTAAATATCCTCCTTCTCCTCTCACTGCTTCAGAAATCAGGCCGTACACAGTCCCGTTTTTCACAAGGAGGGTCGGGTGGAACTGGGTGAACTCCATATCCGTGATCTCAGCTCCCGCGCGAAAGGCAAGAGCGATGCCGTCTCCCGTTATGGCGGAATCATTTGTGTGATATTGGTACAGACTGCCGCAGCCGCCTGATGCAAGCACTACACAATCCGCTCTTCTGTAAGAAACGGCGCCTGAAGCATCCTTTACGGCAACGCCTGCGCATCGTCCGTGTTCAATCAGCAGATCAACAACCGACTCGTGTTCAATGATCCGTATGCCGTCCCTCAGCTGCCGAACCAGAAACTCAACCAACATCCGTCCGGTCGCATCTCCCCCGGCGTGCAGAATCCTCCTTTTGGAATGAGCCCCTTCCCTGCCGAGACAAAACGTTCCGTCCGACTTCGTATCAAAAGGGAAATGGCCTTCTATCAGCCTGTTTATCATGGTCTGTCCGCTTTTCAGCAAATGCCGCACGGCTGTCACGTCATTGTGTCCGCATCCCGCATACAGTGTATCGTTCACATGGGATTCTAAAGAGTCATCTTTTGCGTATGAAACAGCAATCCCGCCTTGAGCATAATGCGAATTGCTGTTCGTTACGTTTCTCTTTGTGATGACGGTCACTTGATATGACGGAGGAAATGAGGAAGCACAGGCAAGGGCCGCCGTCCCCGAACCAATGACGATAATTGTTTTTTCAGACATACATCACCCTCCTGTTATATTTACACCTGTCTTGACACCTATATTTACACAGCGATAAAATAAACTCAAGCTTTTTTTTAACATAAACGGATAGGAGACGGGCTGTATGATTTATCTTGATTACGCGGCGGGAGCGCCTTTAAGCAAAGAAGCCGCAAAAGTCTTTCAGCATCTCAGCACAGAGGTATACGGCAATGCAAGCAGCCTTCATGACGCCGGAGGAAGAGCGGCGGACGTGCTGGAATATTGCAGACATTCTGCAGGAAAATTGATCGGCGGAGCCGCAGACGGCATTTACTTTACAAGCGGCGGAACGGAAGCGAACATCCTGGCCGTCCAATCACTGCTGCACGGTCTGCCCGTTCACAAAAAACATTTTATTACGACCGCAATGGAACACCATTCGATCCATAATGCCGCGGCGTTTTTAGCTGATCGGGGAATTGATGTCACCATCATATATCCCGACGAGAACGGACTTATAACCGAGGACATACTGGCGGCTCATATCCGTCCTGACACGGGGCTCGTTTCCATACAGCACGCCAATTCAGAAACCGGCCTCATCCAGCCAGTGGATCGCCTGGCCGCTTTTCTTCACCATCGAAACATTTTGCTGCATTGCGATTGTGTTCAAAGTTTCGGCAAACTGCCGATTGATGCGGATCAGGCAGGAATCGACGCCCTTTCCGTCTCCGGTCATAAAGTATACGGCCCGAAAGGCACCGGGGCTGTTTACATTCGGCCCGGTGTCAGCTGGAACCCGGTTTATCCGTATACCGTGCATGAAAACGGGTTCAGGCCCGGTACGGTGAATGTGCCGGCCATCGGCGCTTTTACCGCTGCTGCGGAGTATGCAGTGAAACATATGGAGGAACACCGTAAGCATGCTGACAGGCTGAGGAATTATTTGTATGACCAAATTCGGCGTCAAGGCCTCCCCATTTCATTTTCAGAGGAAGAAACCGGCGGTGAATGCCTGCCCCACATTGTCGGGTGTTTTTTTCACTCCTTTGAAGGACAATATATTATGTTAGAATGTAATCGTAACGATATTTGCATCTCAACCGGGAGCGCATGTTCCGCCGGCAGCCACGGCCCTTCTTCAGCTATGAAGGCGCTGAGAAAAACCGAACGGGAAGCGCGGCAGTTTTTCCGAATCTCATTCGGAAACGAAACAACATGTGAACAGCTCGATATGCTGATACATACATTTACGGCGCTGTGGGAGCAAAAGAAAGGAGAATCAGCAATTTGACAGAAGGAACGAAGCTTACTGGGGAGAAAAGACGCGACATGCTGCTTCATTGGCTGAAAGAAGCCGGCTCGCCATTAACAGGAGGCGAATTAGCCAAAAAAGCAAATGTCTCAAGACAGGTGATCGTGCAGGACATATCACTCTTGAAAGCAAAAAACGAGCCGATCATCGCGACGAGCCAAGGCTACTTATACATCAGCATGAATGCCGGCGGTGAAAAAAACGCCGAACGGATTGTCGCCTGTCTGCACGGCCCGGAGCGGACGGAAGAAGAGCTTGAACTCATTGTCGATGAAGGCGTCACCATAAAGGACGTCATTATTGAACACCCCGTATACGGCGATTTAACCGCCGCCATAAGAGTCAGCACACGGAAAGAAGTCAAACAATTCATGGATCACATTAACTCGACAAATGCCGCTTACCTTTCACAGCTGACCGGAGGCGTGCACCTCCATACGTTAAGCGCCCCGACAAAAGAGCGGATTGACCAAGCCTGCCAAGCGCTGGACGACGCGGGTATTTTAATAAAAGATTAAAAAAAAGCCCCCTGAAGGGCTTTTTTTATATCGAATAGGATTGATATGTTCCCAGAAGCTTGACCCGGCAGCCGAGGGCTTCCATCTCTTGAACGGCACCGGGAATGAGAACCTGATCCATCGCCTGTTCAATATCAATAATAAAGAAATAGTTGCCGAGACCCGTTTTTGTCGGGCGCGATTCGATCTTTGATAAATTCAGGTTTCTCCATGAAAAAGCGGACAGCACCCTGTGCAGCGCACCTGATTGGTCATCTTGGGGAAGCGTTACCATCATCGTCGTTTTCGGCCGTGAAGACAGTTTCGCATTCACTTCGAATGAGACGTCTTTTTCAGGCGAAAGAATGACAAATCTCGTGTGGTTGTCCTGATAATCCTGAATATCCCGCTTCACGATGCTCAATCCGTATGTAGCGGCGGCCATTTCATTTGCAATCACGCCGATCGGAAGGTCCGAATGCTCACTGACATACTTGGCAGCCGCACCTGTTGACTTCGCATACTCATAAGGAACGGACGAAAAATGCCGGTGAAGAAATTTGTGGCATTGCGCAATCGCATGGGAATGAGAATAAATTTTCTCAAGCTTTTTCCACTCATTTTCTCTCGAAGGGTGAACGAGCAGATGCTGGTGAATCGGCAGCGTCATTTCCCCCACGATCGCAAGAGGCTGCTCATGAATCAAATAGTCAATCGTTAAGTTAACCGAACCCTCCAGCGCGTTTTCCAAAGGAACAAATGCAAGATCAACTTCTCCCGCAACCGCCGCATCCATGCATGCCGGTATTGTTTGATAAGGTGCTTGTGTCACGCTGTTTTGAAAGCAGGAACTGACTGCTAGATGTGTAAATGTGGCTTCTGGCCCTAAATAACCGACTTTCATGTCTCTTCTCTCCTTACGCGCCTGACCCTAAGATCTCAACTTTTTCTATAAAATCAAATTTTCTCAGTTTATTCATTAACGTATGAATGTTTTCTTCCATTGCGGACGTACTGATTGAGAGCGTGACATTCGCCCTGCCCTGAAGCGGAATCGTCTGGTGAATGGAAAGCACGTTGCTTCCTGAGTCAGCCACCGCCTGCAAAAGCTGGGATAACGCGCCTGACCGATCCTCCAAATGAAAGAAAAGTGTGATTATTTGTTCTTTAACCATCGTGTAAAAAGGGAAAACCGCATCTCGGTATTTGTAAAAAGCGCTTCTGCTTAAATCAACTTTCTGCACGGCATCTGCAACCGATTCAGCCTTTTTTCTGTCGAGCAGCTTTTTGACTTCAAGGGTTTTCCGCATCGCATCAGGCAGAACGTCTTCACGCACTAAATAAAATGTCTCTTCTTTCACCTGCACCCCTCCCTTTTACATCAGAGAGCCTGCATTGCAAGCTCTCCGTTTTTTTAATCAATAAATTCAAATTCAAATTCCAGAAGCCGGATGATATCGCCGTCTTTAGCACCGCGTTCTCTGAGCGCTTCATCAACGCCCATACCGCGCATCTGTCTTGCAAAACGCTTGACGGATTCGTCACGGGAGAAGTCAGTCATTTTAAAGAGGCGTTCCAGGCTGTCACCTGAAAGCACAAACGCACCGTCCGGATCACGGGTAATGTTAAATGGAATTTCTTCATCTTCCATCGTGTACATCACGCGGTTTTCCGCCAGTTCTTCTTCATCATACAGCGGGAATTCAGGCGTTGTTTCCAGCTGGTTGGCGACTTCAAACAGAAGATCGCGGAGCCCTTCTCTCGTCACCGCGCTGATCGGGAAGACAGGGTGATCATCCTGAAGCTTTTCTTTAAACGCTTTAAGATTTTCAGCCGCCTCGGGCATGTCCATTTTATTCGCAACGATAATTTGCGGACGCTCCGTCAGCCGCAGATTATATTCACTGAGCTCCTGATTAATGGTCACATAATCCTCATACGGATCACGGCCTTCCATCGCTGACATGTCAATGACATGAACGATGACACGCGTCCGTTCGATATGGCGGAGAAATTGGTGGCCTAAGCCGACTCCTTCGTGCGCTCCTTCAATCAAACCGGGCAGATCCGCCATGACGAAGCTTCTTCCGTCATCCGTTTCCACCATGCCCAGATTCGGAACAAGCGTTGTAAAATGATAATCGGCAATTTTCGGCTTTGCCGATGAAACGACAGACAGAAGCGTAGATTTTCCGACGCTCGGGAAGCCGACGAGACCTACGTCTGCAAGCACTTTCAGTTCAAGCACGATATAGCGCTCTTTTCCGGGCTCTCCGTGCTCTGACAGCTGCGGTGCCGGGTTGGCCGGTGTCGCAAAGCGGGTATTTCCGCGTCCGCCGCGTCCGCCTTTTGCGATGACGGCGCGCTGCCCGTGCTCAGTCAGATCGGCAATGACCTGTTTTGTATCGTCATCCGTTACGACTGTGCCGGGCGGAACTTTAACAACCATATCGTCCGCATTTCTGCCGTGCTGGTTTTTAGACATGCCGTGCTCGCCGCGTATCGCTTTGAAATGCCGCTGGTACCGGAAGTCCATGAGCGTGCGCAGTCCTTCATCAACCTCAAAAACGACGTCGCCTCCATTACCTCCGTCACCGCCGGCAGGCCCGCCTTTCGGCACATATTTTTCACGGCGGAACGCAACCATTCCGTTACCGCCGTCGCCGCCTTTTACATATACTTTCACCTGATCTACAAACATAATATCCTCCGTTCTAAACCGTAAAAAACCGCTAGTTCATTCCAATTTCGGCCACACATTCATGGCCGGTCAGCTCAAATTGCATGACATCAAAGTCCTCATACCGGGATTTGCGAAATTCATCAAACACATCTGCATTTGCAATCGTTCCATGAAAATCGAGATATACAATAAGCTGTCTGTCAGGGTGATCCGTCTGCAGCGATACGGTCAGATGATTTTCACTTTCATTGTTTACCGCCAGACCGAACAGATGAAACAGTTTTCTCATCAGGTTCGACAGCTTTTGATCATATGCCGATAAATCTTTAATTTCTCCGAGCACTTCGTATTCGAGCCTCATATAACGGGACTTCCAATTAAATGTAAGAAAGTCAAACGCCAAGTGCGGGGTTTTCAGGTTTGAGAGCTTTGATTCGTGCTTTGCATCTATGACCATTTCGTCAATAATTTCAACGACCCTGTCATACTTCTGCAAACTTAAGTTTCCTTTTATCAGCTGCAGCTTATTCATCCAATCATGACGGAAATGGCCCATTAATTGGATCAGCTCATTGATCAGAGCCGCATCGCTTACAGGTTCTTCTTGTTTCTTCGATACATCCTTCATTTTCGCACTCCCAATCGTTTAATTTCTTTTTAGGAGTCTTGATAAGTGTGTACTATGAATTATAACAGAGAAGGCTTTGTTAAAAAAACACTTGTTTTTCCTGGTTCATCATGTTCCTTTTTCGGATCGCATACAATGCGGATGCCAGGCAGAAACATTTTTGGTATCACTGCTTGGGGAACATATCCAGTGGGTATGGGAAGCTGATGTCCTCATTCAAGGCGGGGTTCACTCACGCATCCTCTGCTTTTCATTCTTGATGTTACTCCGCTTACTGCAAAAAAAACTCCAGTCAACGACCGGAGTTTTTTGTGTCATTATTGAGCTACAGGATATACGCTCACTTTTTTGCGGTCACGGCCGAAACGTTCGAATTTAACAGTTCCGTCGATTTTAGCAAAAAGAGTGTCATCTCCTCCGCGGCCCACGTTTTCACCTGGGTAGATTTTCGTTCCGCGTTGACGGTAAAGGATAGATCCGCCTGTTACGAATTGACCGTCTGCACGTTTAGCGCCTAAACGTTTAGATTCAGAGTCACGTCCGTTCTTTGTAGAACCTACACCTTTTTTAGAAGCGAAAAACTGAAGATCTAATCTAAGCATGTAACTCACCTCCTATATTTGGTTTGCAGTCAACCGTAAGTGTTCACTGTAATCCCGCTCGATCGTTTCAAGAGAAACAATCATGCCTTCAATCAGCAGCTGCGCTTTTTGCAAAGCTTCCTGATCAGCGGCTTCAGGGAATTCAAAGTAGAAATAACCCCCGTCCTCGCCTATATCAAGAATCGGTTCGAGAGGAGCCAGCGCGATAACCGCATTGACCGCTCCGAAAACGACAGCCGTGACCCCGGCGCATACGAGATCTCGTCCATGTTCAGCAAAATCGGCATGTCCCGTCATTTCAAAGGACAAAATGCCCCCGTCATTCCGGGATCTTCGAATTGTTGCCTCAATCATGCTTACGCGTTGATTTTTTCGATTGTCAATTTAGTATAAGGCTGACGATGACCTTGTTTTTTATGAACATTTTTCTTTGGCTTGTAACGGAAAACAGTGATTTTTTTCGCACGGCCTTGTTTTTCAACTTTAGCTGTAACTGTCGCGCCTGCAACTGTTGGGTTGCCGACTTTCACGCTGTCTCCGCCAACAAACAATACGTCTTCAAACGTCACTGTTTCACCTGCTTCAGCAGCAAGTTTTTCGATGTAAACAGTTTGACCTTCTTCAACTTTGATTTGTTTTCCGCCTGTTTTAATGATTGCGTACATTCTCTGCACCTCCTATTAGACTAAGACTCGCCAGCAACAGGGGGCTTTAAAGCTCTTATCACCTGTCCCGAGCGGTTGTAGCATTGGTGCTACATCCATAACATTAAAAAATATATCAGAACCAAAAGGATATGTCAATCTATTTCTAGTAAGGCAGCAGCAGGTCTTCCATAGAGGAATCTGTCCGTTTATCGGCAAAATACGCATGAAGCACTTCATTTTCATCGAGCTGGCTGAGCTTTTCGCCAGCTTTTTCAACGATAATGGGGTGCTTGCATCCCCGTTTGAATTCGGCCATGACATGCTTCACTTTGGCATCGGCCGCGACCGTCAAAGGATGCAGCATGGTGACATCGCGGTTTTTGCCGTAGTATCTCTCCAAAAGAAACCTCAGCTGAATATAATGCCGCTTCCGGTATTCATCCCATAAAGAAGCGGCGAGAAAGACGAACAGCACCCATGCGCTGACCTGAAGGGGGACGGCCAGCACAATCCAGCAGCAGAGCAAAAGCGCGGAAACGGCCGATGTCTGCAGGCTGAGGAGATGCGCTTTTTGAAAAGCCATTTGTTTAGAAAAGTATAAAAACACAAACTTTCCGCCGTCAAGCGGCCAGATCGGCAAAAGATTGATGAAAAGAATGGAGAGATTATAAAAGGTAAACATCTCAAATGTCTGCTCACTTGCAAAACCTGACATGAAAAAGAGCCAGGCTGCCGCCTGAAGCCACACATGCTGAAGCGGGCCCGCCAGGATGACCGCAAATTCCTCTTTAAGCGGCCGGTTTCCGTGCTCCTCCACCTCAACCGTCCCGCCGAAAGGGAGCAGAAAGATTCGTTTAATGCGCCACGAAAAAAACACAGCCAGAGCAGCATGCCCCAGCTCATGAACGGATACGACCAGCAAAAGACACAGCAGCGCTTTGATGTGCCCCGTCATAAGACCAAGCCCCATGATAATCCAAAGAAAAGGATGGACATGAACTTTGAAAAGGAGGCTGAGCCATTTATTCATCAAAAGTGATCACCTGGATCGGATCTATGAATTTATCGCCATCCTGGATCGCGAAATAGTACTGGCCTTTACTTTTATCGTTGAGCTTGATCGAACCGATCTTTTTCCCTTTATCGACAAAGTCATACAATGAAACGTTAACATCTTTTAGCCGGCCGTAAATGCTGCTGGTATTGTCGGCATGCTGCACCTTCACCGTCAGTCCTGTTTTTTTATCTTTGCTCACTTCCATAATGTAGCCTTCTTTTACGCTGTCAATGGCTTCGCTGGCGGTTTCGACGACGACGCCCTCTCCGTTATTTTGAAAGTCCTGCTGGATTTTCCCCGCGGCAGGAACGGCCATATCCTGACTGACCGCCACCTGACCGTCCTTCTTTTTCGTTCCCGGCGTAAGAAAAGCGAGCGGGTTTCCGAAGGAAGATACGAACCAATTGCTTACGGCAGCAAACTGAAATTCTTTTTGAAAGGTTTGTGCGATCGCCGGTTTGATCTGACTCAGCGGCTGTTTGTCGGTTTTATAGGCAATAGCGGAGATCAGTACGAGACAGGCGGCCAGCAGGCATTTTAAAATAATAGAATGAGCGCTGATCAATGGATGCCGTCCGTTAAATTCGGGCGGGTGTTCCGTTTGATATTCGTAGTCCGGTAGAAGCTTGTGCTTTTCCTGCTCCTTGACCGTCTGCCACGCGGGAAAATTCTGTGTTTGGGCGTTTTGAACGAAAGTAAGTTTTGATTCAGGCCGCTGTTTTCTTCTTTTGGCCAGTCTTTTTCTAATTTCATCAGCTCTGTGACTCATCGCCATCATCCTTTGCAATCGTTGGGTTTGTACATCCTATGTCTTGTCCATTGCAAATATGCGCTCTTGAAAAACAAAAAAGACCTGATAAGCTGGGCTTCATCAGATCTTTGTATTCTGGTATATATTATGAACGCACGCCGAAAAATGACTTGATTTTCGCCATCATCCCTTTTTGCTGCTCTTCAAGCACCTGCAAAGGAACGGATTCTCCTAAAATGCGCCGGGCGATATTGCGGTACGCAATGCTGGCGCGGTTTTTGGAATTCATGGCAATCGGTTCGCCGATATTTGAAGCCCTGATCACTTCATCATCGTCAGCAACGATTCCGAGGAGATCAATAGACAGATGATGAACAACTTCATCCACATCCATCGTGTCACCGTTTTTCACCAGGTGATTTCTGATGCGGTTCACGATAAGGCGCGGCGGTTCAATATCTTCCTGCTCCAAAAGTCCGATAATGCGGTCAGCGTCCCGCACCGCTGATATTTCCGGCGTCGTCACAACAATCGCCTTATCAGCTCCGGAGACGGCATTTTTATAGCCTTGTTCAATTCCGGCCGGACAATCAATAATGACATAATCAAATTCCTGCTTAAGCTCCTGCACAAGCGATTTGATCTGCTCAGGGACAACAGCCGTCTTGTCGCTTGTCTGGGCAGCCGGCATTAAATGAAGCAGATCATCAAAACGTTTGTCTTTGACAAGCGCCTGATGCGTCTTGCATCTGCCTTCAATTACATCTACTAAGTCGTAAATAATTCTGTTTTCAAGACCCATTACGACATCAAGGTTGCGCAGTCCGATATCTGTGTCTACCAAACAGACGCGCTTCCCTAAAATGGCTAAGGCGGTACCGAGGTTTGCAGATGTTGTTGTTTTACCTACTCCGCCTTTTCCCGAAGTTATTACGATAGCCTCACCCAATTTCACATTCCTCCCTCAAGCCTTGTTAGATCAGGTCTTAAATGAGCCAATTGCTGAAGGCGTTCAATGACCATATTTCCGTCAGTATCTAAATAAGCACATTCCATGTCGTTCCCTTTTTGAATGTGGTCTGGGGAGCGATTTAACACGTGATTGATCCTCAATTGTGTCGGCATCATTTCGGATGCGGCGATCACAGCCCGGTTATTTCCGTTATAACCCGCGTGGGCAATCCCTTTTAATGAACCGAGAACAAATATATTTCCTCCGGCTCTGATCGTACCGCCGGGATTCACATCTCCGATTAAAAGCAAATCTCCCGTCACGTGAAGCACCTGGCCCGAACGGACGATTTTGGAAACAGAAACAATTTCCTGCTCCTCTTTCATCCGCTGCGCTTCTTCTTTGGCGATGACTTCACTGTCAATTGAATGCACGACTAAATCTTTCTTTGACGCGATCAGATCAGTCAGCTGCTCTGCCTGTTCCTGATACAGATACCGATGCCCGAGTTTAATATGAACACTGATTTTTTGGCCTTTGCCATCAGTATATTGTTCAATCGACAGCATGTTTTGAAGACCATCGAGAAGCTCATCAAAAGAACATGCATCATCCAGATGCAATGTTAAGCCGTTTTTTGTTCCTTTTATTGTTACATATTGCTGCTTTTTGGTCTTCATCAATGTTCACCTCAACAACATACTCTTTTCGTCAAAAAAAGATAAAATCCTTTTTACTCATCTCTTAATTCTTTCTTCAGACTTATATAAAACAGCCTGAAGGGCAGGACTAATATAACGGCCCCCGCAATATTCAGCAAAGCGGTCGGCAAGAACCGCTGAATGACAAAATCGTTAAACGTCATTGTGCCGCTGCGGATTAACGTCTGAATGCCGTAGACGTAAAATTCAAGCACACATACGCTCAGCACCGCGACCAGAATGACCATCAGGGCGTTTGTCTGCAGCACTTTAAACGCTTTGGCCGCCAGATAGCATAAACCGGCAAAACCAAACATATAAACGCCTAAAACACCCGTATAATTGATGTCATAAAGAAATCCGAAAATGAAACCGTAGATCACCGCATGCTTTTGGTTGATATAAGCGGACATAAAAATCAGCGCAAGCAAAAGAAAATGCGGAACGACCTGCTGCTCGACGGAAACGAAAGGAAAACGCACCAGATCGGTATAGATGCTTTCCGCACAAAAGACCAAAATCATAATCAAAGGGAGAAGGAAACGTTTCACGATCCTTCCTCCCCTGTTGCTACGCTTCGGTTCACGACGATGACATGGTCAAGATCGTACAGGTCGGCAGCCGGTTTCACGTAAGCGATTTTCGTCAGGCCGTAAGCATCTGATTCTACATCGGTCACTTCCCCGACCGTAAGCCCTTGAGGAAATACGCCGCCCGTTCCGGATGTCTCCACGAGGTCGCCTTTTTTCACTTCACGTTTTTCATCCGGCTCAAGGATAGTCATTTTCAGGGTCTGTTTCTTTTTATCGTACCCTTCAATTAAACCGTAGCCTTTGCTTCCCTTTTTGCCGGAGATTTTGGTGGCCACTCTGTTATTGCGGTCAACATCGCTCAGCAGCTGAACGGCGGATGTGAAACTGTTGAGTCCGCTGCTTTTGATCTTCCCGACCAGCGCACCCTTTTCGTTCGTGACAGCCATGTCTTTGGCCACTTTCTGCTTCGTTCCCTTATTGATCATGATCTGCTTGTACCATTGATCAGGGTTTCTGGCGATAACGGTCGCTAAAATCGGATCATAGTCGGAAATTGATTTGACATGCCCGAGTTCATCACGCAGCTTCTTGTTTTCATCTTTGAGTTCTTGGAGCTTCGCTTCATATTGTGTCTGTCCGTCCAGCTTTTGTCTTAAGCGTTCGTTTTCCTTGTACGTGTTTTTCAGGTCTTTTATGTCCCCGAAGAACCCTGCAAAATATTCGGCAGGCGTGTGAAAAATGTTTTGAAATACTCCCGTCGTATCACCGATCAGCTTTTCAGGCCAGGTGGTATTACGGCCGTTCTTCAGCGAGAATCCAATCATAGCCACCAATATGATAATACACAGAAGTAATAGCATTAACCGTTTGTTCGGCATCGTGATACACCTCTTCTATTTAACTCCTGATTATCTTGTTTTTCCTTTGAAAAGATGGATGTGCTCCAGTGCTTTTCCAGTGCCGATCGCAACACAATCCAGCGGATCTTCAGCGATAAGAACAGGCATTTTCGTTTCGTCGCTGATGACTTTGTCGAGATTGCGGAGCAGGGCGCCTCCCCCTGTTAATACAATACCTCTGTCCATAATGTCAGCGGCCAGCTCAGGCGGTGTTTTTTCAAGCGTGCTCTTCACCGCGTCAACGATTGAGAGAACTGTATCACGCAGTGCATTTGCAATTTCCGTTCCCGTGATTTCGATCGTTTTCGGCAGACCTGTCAGAAGATCGCGGCCGCGGATTTCCATTGACGCATTTTCTTCACCGGTTTCTGCTGAACCGATTTCCATTTTAATAGCTTCCGCCGTACGGTCACCGATCATCAGATTATATGTTTTTCTGATATAGCTGATGATTGAGTCGTCCATTTCGTCACCGGCTACGCGGATTGACTGAGACGTAACAATGCCGCCTAAAGAAATGATCGCCACTTCAGTTGTTCCGCCGCCGATATCAACGACCATGCTGCCCGTCGGCTCCCATACCGGAAGATTCGCGCCGATTGCTGCCGCAAACGGTTCTTCAATCGGATAAGCGTCACGTGCGCCCGCTTGTCTTGTCGCGTCGATGACCGCCCGTTCTTCAACGGCCGTAATACCTGACGGCACACACACCATAACGTAAGGCTTTCTCGCAAACAATCCTTTATTTTTCACAGCCTGATTAATGTAGTATTTCATCATTGTCGCAGTTGTTTCATAGTCAGCGATAACGCCGTCTTTCATCGGACGGAGCGCAACCACGTTGCCCGGAGTTCTTCCGATCATGTTTTTCGCATCGTTACCGACCGCAACGATGGACTTCGTATCCGTTTGCAGAGCAACGACAGACGGCTCTCTCACTACGATTCCTTTACCTTTAACAAACACAAGCGTATTCGCGGTTCCCAAATCTATACCAAGGTCTCTTGTACCAATTCCGAACATATGTATGTATCTTCCTTTCTTAAAGCAAAAATACCCTAAAGGGAAAAACTCATAAAATCTATTATATCTTAAATCAACGAAAAAAAAAGTGTTACAAATATCCTTTTTCCTTTAAACTCACAAATTTTTTGTCACCAATGACCAAATGATCCAGCAGCTCGATGCCGATTAAATTTCCGCACTCAAAAAGCCGCCTGGTTACCTCTATATCTTCCCTGCTCGGTGTAGGATCTCCTGAAGGATGATTGTGAACACAAATGAAGGACGCGGCGGATCGTTTGAAAGCTTCTTTAAACACCTCCCGCGGGTGGACAATAGATGAATTCAGACTTCCGATAAAAACGGTGCGTTTATGAATGACTTGATTTTTGGTATTTAAATATAAACAGACAAAATGCTCCTGGGATAAAAAGCGCATATCCTCCATCACATACTTCGCCCCGTCTTCCGGAGAGCGGATGACGCAATGCTCCCCGGCGGATGTCTTATGAATGCGGCTCCCCAGCTCAATTGCGGCAAGAATCTGAACGGCTTTCACCGTGCCGATTCCCGGAATGCTGGAAAGCTCCTGGGCAGAGGCGCCTTTTAACAGTCGCAGCCCGTCAAACGTCCGCAGCAGCCGGTGAGCGAGGTTCATGACGGACTCATGTTTCGTTCCCGTCCGCAGCAGGATGGCGAGCAATTCATTGTTAGAGAGATGTTCGGCTCCGAAGTGCAGAAGCCGCTCTCTCGGTTTTTCTTTTTCGGGGAAATCTCTTAATTTTAACGGCAGATCACGGATGATCAACCCCTCCTTGTTCCCCTTCCCGGTTTGAACATCAAGCTTTTATATTAAATTCTTTCAAGGCTCTCATTGTTTTAGCGACAGGAAGCCCGACGACAGAATAAAAATCACCGTCTATTTTTTTCACTAAAAGCGCGCCTTTTCCTTGGATGCCGTATGCACCTGCTTTATCCATCGGTTCTTTTGTTTCAATGTAGAGCTGTATGTCGTCTTCACTGAGCGGCCAAAACGTCACTTCCGTCGTGTCACAGAACGTTTCTTTCCGGTCATGCGTCTGAATGCTGACCGCCGTAATGACTTGATGGCTTCGGCCGGAAAGCCTCCGCAGCATGTGTGCCGCTTCTTCTCTGTCATGCGGTTTGCCGAGGCATTCGCCGTCTATGCACACCATCGTGTCAGCCCCGATAACGACTGCATCGGGATTTTCGGCCAATACAGCACCGGCTTTTTGCTCGGCCAAACATTGGACGTTTTCTTCCGGCGAAAGGTTTCGATTTAATTTTTCTTCTGTGCGGCTTGCAATAATGCTGTAAGGAATCTGAAGAAGATTAAGGAGTTCTTTTCTTCGCGGAGATTGTGATGCGAGTATTAAGCGTTTTGTCATGATTGTCATCCTTTCAGGGTTTGCTTAAGAAAAAAAGATACTTGTCTATCCTACCAAATCAAACGGGCAACCACAATTTCAGAAAAATAACTTTTTGATGACAAAATAAAAAATCCCGCCGGATGACGGGAAATGAGATACTATTTTACAACACTTAAAAGCTCTTTTTGGGCTTTCCAGCCGGATTCCGAACCCGACGTTTCCAGTTCTTTCAGCGCTTGAAGCACGGCCTCTTTCTGCTTTTTGTCAGCGGCGTCTGCACCGTCTGCCGCTTTTGCCGCTTCAGCCACTTCCGTTTTTGAAAGATCTTTGCCGGTAATCGCTTTGGCGGAGAGCTCAGATGCTTGTTTAAAAGAGTCTTCCAGTCCTGAATCGACCGCAAAGCTGAGCTCTTTACCGCCCCAAGCCTCAAAATCATGGTCTATCAGTGTCTGACCCAATTGCTGTGATAAGCTTTTTTCCGCTGCAAGCCCGGCGATCACGTATGTGTATCCGTCTTCTTTAGCCAATGAGACGGCCGAGTATCCTTTTTCAGTCAGCTGGTCAACAAGCGTTTGCGCTCCTTTTTCTGATGAAAATTTTCCGGCCTGCACCGCATATGTTTTATAGTTTCCCTCTGAAGTTTCCGCATCTCCTGTGCCGGCTGTTTCAGATTTGTCTTTAGAAACATCTCCCGCTTTCGCCGTCTGCCCTTGTGAACCTTTGTCAGCTGATGCAGGAGCGGAGGCTTCTTTACTTCCCGACATATTTAAGGCGACAAGGCCGAGCCCGGTGCCTAAAACAGCCGCAACGGCAATTGTCGTGACCGCTTTTTTAACTGGAGAAGACGGCTGCTTTTTTTTCGGAAAATGAGGGCCTGTTTTTTTCTTCTGGTATGGCGGAACGACTTTCGGGTCATCTTCAAATACCTCAGAATTCTTCTCATGATCCCAATTGAAATCTTCTTCTTTCGGATCTTCATGGGATGCGGCGGTCTCCTGCTCCGCCTTTTTTGTTTCCTCCCAATTTGAAAATGTGACGGTTTTCTCCCCGCCTTCTTTCACATCTTCTTGTCCATACATCGTTTCTTCTTGTCCGTTAATGGTTACTTTAAGGGCATTGTTTTTTGCTTTGCTGTGCTTTTTGCTCTTCCTTTTTTTCAACGTCTCTTCCCCCTTGCATTCGTCTTGGCCGTACCTTGAACTGATCATGGTTCACACTTTAGCATAGGCAAAAAAAAAAAGAACAAGACTTTTGTCGTCTTGTCCAAAAAACGTTCGCCAAATTTTTTAAGCTCCGCCTGAAGCGAGCTTGATGTAAAACGAAAACAGCTCTTCTCCGTATAAATAACTCAAAGCGCTCCCGGCTGAGATGGCCGGCGCAAACGGAAATGGCTGCTTTTTACCAAGCCTGCCCCGGGCTGCGGCGCACATACCGTATACGGTTCCGATCATAACGGAAAGAAAGAATGCAATGAGCACGAGCTTCACGCCGAGCGGCAGGCCGATCACCCCAAACAGTTTCACATCACCTGCGCCGATGCCTCCTTTACTGACAAACATGATAAAAACAAGCAGAAAAAATCCGCAAACGGCTCCGGCAAACCCTGCATACCATGTATCCAGCGGAGAAAACATACGGCCGGCGATGAAAAGCGGAAGAAAAAACAGCAGAACCTTGTCAGGAATCAGCATATATTGCAGATCCGTCATAGTAACAATCATGAGCAGAGACAGAAATAACAGCGCGACTAACAGTTCTTTTGAGAAACCGAAATGAATGCCTGCAGCCGTGAATAAACACGCCGTCGAGCATTCCGCCGCCGGATACATAACCGACAGCTTCGCACGGCAGTTTCTGCATCTGCCTCTTTGCAGAATATAGGAAACGACGGGCACAAGCTCCCCCCAGGAGAGCGGCAAGCGGCAAAACGAACAGGCTGAACGCGGCGAAATAACCGAGATTCGAAGCGGGATACGGCACGCTGCTGTATAAAAAAAAGAACCGAAAATCAAGCCGAGAAAAAACAGAAACAAAAGCACTCAGACCACACCTTTACTATCAATCTGGCTCAGATTATAGCAAAGAAAAACACCATGACTGAAATGGCTGAAAATATATTTTCAGCATAAAAACACCCGGCAAAACCGGAAAAGGGTCTGCCGGGCATCCGAGGGGCTGTCAGATAAGCCGCTTTCTCATTTCTGAAATAAAATATAAGGAGCCGGTAATGATGATGACATCATCCGCCCCGTCTTTTTGTTCTATCCATTCTTTCACACTGTCCGGGTTCTCATCGAAGCTCTTAGCCGCAATACTGCTTGCATTGTAAAGGGCTTCGGCGCTTGAAGCACGCGGAAAGTCAAATGATACAAAGTGAATAGAGTCCGCTTCGGTTTCAAGCTTTTTAATCATTTCCTGATACGGTTTGTCTTTTAATGCGCTGAATACGACATGAACGTTTTTATCGGAAAAGCGCTGCCTGATCGTTTCTGTCAGCGTTTCAACGCCCTCTTCGTTATGCGCGCCGTCCGCAAACACTAAAGGGCGGCTTTGAAGACGTTCAAACCGGCCCGGCCAGGAAGCTTTTTTCAGACCGTTTCGCATCGCTTCTTCAGAAATGGCTGCGGCTCCCAGACGATTCATCCATTCAGCGGCCAATATCGCCAATGCCGCATTCTGCCTTTGGTGAATGCCGATCAGCGACGTTTGAATGTTTTCATAGCATTTCGTTTCCGTTTCCAGCGAAAAGCTTTCACCGGACGGAAGCGCCGCTTCATTAAACAGTCTGCACGTTTTATATAGTGACTGATACGGAGCCTGCTTTTTTTCGGCTTCCGCTTCAATAACGCCGAGTGCTTCCGGCTGATTGACGCCCGTAATGACCGGAATGGAATTTTTAATGATACCGGCTTTCTGCCCGGCGATCTCCTCGATGGTATTGCCTAAAATCGCCATATGGTCATGTCCGATACTTGTAATGACCGACAGAAGCGGATTCACAATATTGGTTGAATCAAATGTGCCGCCGAGCCCCGCTTCAAAAATGACAAAATCGATATCAGCCCGCTTCGCAAAATATAAAAATGCACACGCTGTAATGATTTCAAATTCTGTCACCGTCCCGGCATCGGTCTTATCAAGCTCATCGACTATCGGTTTTATGTCATTAACGAGCGTTCTCCATTCCTCATCAGAAATCGGCGTGCCGTTGACGCTGATACGCTCATTAAACGTAATAATGTAAGGCGATGTGAACGTGCCGACCGTATAACCGGCTTCTTGAAGCACGGAACGGATAAAAGCGACGGTCGATCCTTTGCCGTTTGTGCCCGCCACATGAATAGCGCGAATGTTCTTTTCCGGGTGTTCCAGTTTTTCCATCAGCTTTTCCATACGGAGAAGGCCCGGCTTAACGCCGAACTTGAGTCTGCCGTGAATCCAGCTGATCGCTTCTTTGTACGTATTAAACAATGAAATCCCCTCTTTTATACGACAAGGCGGTTTCTTAGGAAACCGCCCCGCTGTTTTATCAGCCTTTCAGCTCTGCAATCCGCTGCCGGACAGCTTCGCGTTTTGCCGTGTAGTCTTTCTCTTTTCCGCGTTCTTCTTCAATGACATGCTCAGGAGCTTTTTTAATGAATCCTTCGTTGCCGAGTTTTTTCTGAACGCGTTCGACCTCTTTTGTCAGCTTGTCGAATTCTTTTTGCAGACGGGCGATCTCCTCATCAATGTTAATCAGCCCTTCAAGCGGCAGAATGACTTCCGCTCCGGTGACGACCGCTGTCATCGCTTTGTCTGCCGCAGTGATATCCGTCCCGATTTTCAGCGTGCTCGGATTCGTAAAGCGTTCAACGTAAGAACGGTTCTTCTCAAGGCGGCCGGCAATGTCTTCGGTAGATGTTTTAATGTAAAGCTCAACCTGCTTGCTCATCGGCGTGTTGACTTCGCTCCGGATATTGCGGACAGAACGGATTAATTCGACGAGCAGTTTCATATCCGCCGCTGCCTCTTTATCCGTATGTTCCGGCACCGGAACCGGCCAAGAGCTGATCGTGATTGACTCGCCTTCATGAGGAAGGTGCTGCCAGATTTCTTCCGTTAAGAATGGCATAAACGGGTGAAGAAGACGCATCGTCTGGTCAAGCACGTATGCCAGAACAGAACGGGTTGTTTTCTTCGCCGCTTCATCTTCCCCGTACAGCGGAAGCTTCGCCATTTCGATATACCAGTCGCACACATCGTCCCAGATAAAGTTGTACAGGTGGCGTCCGACTTCACCGAATTCATAACGATCCGCAAGCTGGGTTACATCTTCAATCGTTTCATTCAGTCTTGTGAGAATCCACTTATCAGCAACTGATTTTTCACCGGACAGATCAAGCTCGTCATACGTCATGCCGTCCATGTTCATTAATGCAAAACGGGAGGCGTTCCAAATTTTATTTGCGAAATTCCATGTGGATTCCACTTTTTCATAGCTGAAACGGAGATCCTGTCCCGGTGAACTTCCGGTTGCCAGGAAATAGCGCAGGGAATCCGCTCCGTACTTGTCGATGACATCCATCGGGTCCACGCCGTTCCCAAGGGATTTACTCATTTTTCTGCCTTGCTCGTCACGGATTAAGCCGTGAATCAGCACGTCTTTGAACGGACGCTCGCCGGTAAACTCAAGGCCTTGGAAAATCATCCGGGATACCCAGAAGAAAATGATGTCATATCCCGTTACAAGAACATCGGTTGAGTAATACCGCTTAAAGTCTTCAGCGTTTTCATCAGGCCAGCCCATTGTAGAAAACGGCCAAAGCGCGGAGCTGAACCATGTATCAAGCACGTCTGAATCCTGTTCCCAATTTTCACTGTCCTCAGGCGCCTCAAGGCCGACGTACACTTCTTTTGTTTCTTTATGATACCAAGCAGGGATGCGGTGGCCCCACCACAGCTGACGGGAAATACACCAATCACGGATATTTTCCATCCAGTGCAGGTACGTTTTCTCGAACCGGTCAGGAACGAAGTGAACTTTCTCTTCTTTTGACTGAAGGTCAACCGCAGCATCGGCCAGCGGCTGCATTTTGACAAACCATTGTGTGGACAGGTACGGCTCAACAACGGCGCCGCTTCTTTCACTGTGGCCGACAGAATGCATATGGTCTTCGATTTTAAAGAGAACACCGGATTCCTGAAGATCTTTGACGAGTTTTTTGCGGCATTCAAACCGGTCCATGCCGTTATATTGCAGCGCTTTTTCATTCATTGTTCCGTCTTCATTCATGACGAGAATCCGCTCTAAATTGTGGCGGTTTCCGAGTTCAAAGTCATTCGGGTCATGGGCAGGCGTGATTTTAACAGCGCCTGATCCGAATTCCATATCAACATAATCATCGCCGACGATCGGAATTTCGCGGTTTGTAATCGGCAGAATCACCGTTTTGCCGATTAAGTGCTTGTAGCGCTCATCTTCAGGATGAACCGCGACAGCCGTGTCGCCAAGCATCGTTTCCGGACGGGTGGTCGCGATTTCAATTGAGCCTGAACCGTCTGCTAACGGGTAGCGCAAATGATAAAACGCGCCCTGTACGTCTTTGTAAATCACTTCAATATCGGATAAAGCCGTTTTTGTGGCAGGGTCCCAGTTGATGATATATTCGCCTCTGTAAATCAAGCCTTTCTCGTACAGCTTGACGAATACTTCACGCACGGCTTTGTTCAGCCCTTCATCAAGAGTAAAACGTTCGCGTGAATAATCGAGTCCGAGTCCCATCTTGGCCCATTGGCTG
The DNA here is from genome assembly GCF_011800725.1 of Bacillus sp. EKM208B. NCBI lineage: Bacteria > Bacillati > Bacillota > Bacilli > Caryophanales > Bacillaceae > Bacillus > Bacillus sp. EKM208B. The sequence goes on from NZ_JAANHO010000002.1 coordinate 304,205, forward strand.
CGGATGAAATCAGCATACTCTTCTTTCCACTTCCACGTTTCTTCTAAAAACTTTTCACGGCCGAGGTCATAACGGCTTGTGCCCTGTTCGCGGAGTTTCGCTTCGACTTTTGCCTGAGTGGCGATGCCGGCGTGATCCATGCCCGGAAGCCAGAGCACGTCATAGCCCTGCATGCGTTTCATACGCGTAACGATATCTTGCAGCGTCGTATCCCACGCATGTCCGAGGTGCAGCCTGCCCGTCACGTTCGGCGGCGGAATGACGACAGAATACGGCTGTTTCGTTTGATCGCCGCCCGCTTCAAAATATTTTCCTTTCAGCCAAAAATCATAGCGGCCTTTTTCAATCGCAGACGGATCATATTTTGTCGGCATTGTTTGTTCATTTGTATCCATGATAACCCTCCAGCATGTTTAGAAATGGCTGAGCAACTAAAAAAGAGCCTTCATCCTGATAAAGGACGAAAAGCTCTTTCGCGGTACCACCTTTTTTCATGAACAGATTTGTTCATGCACTTAAACGGATAACGGGTGCGGCCCGAATTTCTCTACTGTATGTTCAAGAAATTATGCTCCCGGGCGACCTTCCAATGAGACTGCATAAGAAGCCTTTCAGCACAGTAGCTTCTCTCTCTTCATGCGTCTTTCTTGTACTCTTCCCGTTCAAAGCAGGTGTATTTATATCAGCTCATGATCTTATTTATTATGTTCTTTATTATAGTAAAAGTGTTTTTGATTCGTCAATCATCTTTTCCAAAAACCGCTGCCGTCATACATAAATGGGCATGCACCCCGCCCTTTCCCTTACATACGATACATAGAAAGGCGAATGTGAGGAGGAATTGCCCGTGAGAAAAAAATTCAATTCTTATTCGCTCCCCCAGTGGGCCAGACAGGTCCGCCTTGTATCCGTGCAAGTCATTATCCCGATTACGATCTTTCAGGGGATCAGGACGATTTTCTTTCCGACGACTTTTGATGTCCTGCTGCTTGCCATCCTGCTGTTTTTAGCGTGCGCCCTGCATTTGGAATGGATATAAAAAAACGAGTCCCGTTATGAAGAGGACTCGTTTTCCGCTTTTATTTTTTTCTCCCGCTCAATCTGATGAACCTTCATGAGAAAAGGCTCAACATTTTTCATCTGCCAAAACGCTCTTAATAATTGCGTGCACTCTTCTTTTTCAGAGCCCCTTTGGCCGGTCTGATACCGTTTCAGCACTTTGTACATGGCGGACGGATAAGCCATATAGCTGAGAAACAGGCTGATTTCCGCTTCACGGAGCGGGAATGATTTGTGATACGTATAAAACCAGTCCAGACACTCCGGGCATGCTTTCGGATAGCTTCTGAACATTCTGGAGTAAAAGCCGAGCAGGTCGTTTTGCGGAGGGCCCAGCGCAGCTTTCTCGAAATTCGTGAAAAAGCCCGATCCCGCATCATTATACAGAAAGTGGCGGCTCGATAAGCTGCCGTGGTTGATCACCGCTCTCGTCTTGTCATGATCCTTTGCCGCGTCAAACCATTCTTCCAGACGTTCCAGAGCAAAATTGACGGCGGAAACCGTTTCTGTAAGATACGTAACAGCCTGCAGTTCAAAAGGTGAAAGGTACCACTCTTTTTCCGCCCGGTCGGCGAATTGTTCATAGACAAGCTTATCATTTTCCCAATCTCTTTTCGTTACTTCATAAAAGCCGCTGATATCTTCAGTCCGGATTTGGATGTCCCGCACAGTCGCGGAGTGGAGCTTCGCGACCTCTTTAAAAAGGTAAACATGTTTTTGATCCCGTTCTTCTTCCTGATCGTACTGAAGCCAAGGCATTAAATAATAAGAATTCTCCGTCTGTCTTCCCGCAAAAAAATCGCCGGCATACGTGCGGCAGATCGGCACAAACGAACGGTAGCCTTTCTCCTCAATCTCAATCATAAGATCCGTAAATTCACTGCTGCGGGCCGGCTTGAGCTGTTTCAAAGCAAAAATGCCGTAGTTTGAGTAGACCTTCCAAACATGCGGGCTGACAGGCTCAATATACTCTGCCGCCAGCCCGTATTCCTGAAGCACTGATTGGACTGCTTCCATTCCATTCACCACATTTTTACGGCCTCTTTGTGCTTACGCATGGCTGTTATTATATTCAGGTATATACAGAAGCTGACCTTCTTCAAGCTCGTCATCAAACGATAAAGCATTCGTTCTGATGAGCTGCTGGGATGTTATGTCATATCGTTCACACACCCGGTCGATAGTATCTTGCTGCTGTACGATACAAATTTTCATTCTTGAAAACTTTTCTTCTTCCCTTGTAAATAATTTTGTCAAGTAATGAGAGTTGTCATTTTCCTTCTGCTCGGTTCCCGGTGCCGCTTCTTCATTCTTTCTTTCAGACTTAAGCGGCTCAGGCGGTTCAGCTTGCGCCGGCTCCTCAGGCGGCAGTTTGGAAAACTGAAAAGACAAATCGAGAGGCTTCCCGGTTTCCTCCTCCGGCTGCGCCATCTTCCTTACCTCAATTTCAAACCCTTCTTCATCATGAGCCTCTTCTTCAAGCAGCTTAGGAGCGCTGTAAAACTCCTCTTCCTGCCGTTCCGGAACGAACTCGCGATAAACGGGCGCCTGCTCTTCTTGAAAAACCGCAGGCTCATCTTCGTCTTCTGCCGCCTCATGATCACTCTGACGGAGAAGCGGCTCGGCCTCTGGCTGTTCTTCTTTTTGAAGGAAGGGCTGTTCCGCAATTTTTGGTTTTTCCGCATGCGGAGTCAGAGTGAACGCAGGGAAAACCGGCTCGTTATCATCTTTTGACTCTTCCTGCACTTCTGCTGAATCATCCTCAAATACAGGTTCATTCCTCACAGCCGACATGATTGCAGGCTCCTCAGCTTCTTCCGGCTCTTCTTCGTGTTGAAAGGAAACGGGAGGAGGAGGCTCAGTAAAGGAAACAGGTTTCGGCACCTCTTCCTGCTCCCTCAGAATCGGGGCAGTCTCATGCTCTTCTTCTTCCTGCTCCCTCAAAATCGGGGCAGTCTCCGGCTCTTCTTCTTCCCGCTCCCTCAAAATCGGGGCTGCTTCCTGCTCTTCTTCCCGCTCCCTCAGAATCGGGGCAGTCTCCGGCTCTTCTTCTTCCCGCTCCCTCAGAATCGGGGCAGCTTCCTGCGCTTCTTCTTCCCGCTCCCTCAGAATCGGGGCAGTTTCTTGCTCTTCTTCTTCCTGCTCCCTCAGAATCGGGGCAGTCTCCGGCTCTTCTTCTTCCTGCTCCCTCAGAATCGGGGCAGTCTCCGGCTCTTCTTCTTCCCGCTCCCTCAGAATAGGGGCAGTCTCCGGCTCTTCTTCCCGTTCCCTCAGAATCGGAGCAGTCTCCGGCTCTTCTTCCTCCTGCCTGAGTAAAGGCGGAGTTTCTTCCTCGTTCTTCTCGGTTTCTTGTGCTGCTTCTTCTGATACAGTCAAAGGTATTTCAGGCTCATGGCGTATCATTAATTCTGGTTCGTTTTCGTCCTCAGAATAATGTCCGGCAAGATTGATCATTTCTTCTCTGGCAAATTCAGGCGCCACGTACAAAGGGATCTCCGGCTCTTTTGGCTCGGATTCCTCAAGCAGCCCTTCAATTGCCAAATCAGCTTGAATGGTTAAGATCCTTGAATCCGTCAGCTGATAATCAAAGGCATCAATAAATACGAAAACATCATTGAGGTGGCTCACTTTATTTTTCGGAATCGTGATGTCCACCGGGAAACAATGAATGAGCTCGGCCGTGCCATCCTCCCTCGCCCTCACTTCCTCTACATGCCTCAGCTCCCTATCAAGCTCTTCAAAATGACTGCTGTGATCTATGTTGTACTCGCCAGTAAGTTCTAATGATCCTTTAATTGAGACATAATCATTTACTTCCTGCACCCTGATGTCAGGGTCTAATGAAATCGAAAGTAATTCAGAAACTTCCTGTCCTTTTTGGAAACAGATTGATTCTTCAACAGAAAATTGCAATCGGTGATTATGCGGCAAGTTCATATCCTCCTTTCATCTAATCCATACAATTAGATGTCACTAAAGGTGTATGCCGCAATCCGGGAAAATATGATAATGGAGGCATTGAAAAAAGCCGATACAAGTCTTGCTTGCATCGGCTTTTCGTTATCAGCGGCTGATCGCCTGGAACACTTTCTCAGCGGCTTGAATGGTTTTTTCAATATCCTCCATTGTATGCGCAGTGGAGAGAAACAATCCTTCAAATTGAGACGGCGGCAGAAATACGCCTGCGTCGGCCATCCCTTTATAATATTTGGCGAACAGCTTTAAATCAGAAGATTTGGCTGCTTCATAGTTAATGACAGGCTCATTTGTGAAAAAGAAGCCGATCATGGAACCCGCCCGGTTAAACGTGTGCGGAATGCCATGTGCTGCAGCTGCTTTTGAAATGCCTTCTTCAAGCATATCGCCTTTTTTCACAAATTCTTGGTAAGATTCAGGTGTGAGCTGCTGTAGCGTCTCAAGTCCCGCTGTCATGGCAAGCGGATTTCCTGACAATGTTCCCGCCTGGTAGATCGGACCGCTCGGCGCGATTCGTTCCATAATGTCAGCTTTTCCGCCATACGCACCGACAGGAAGACCGCCGCCGATGACTTTGCCGAGACACGTTAAGTCAGGCGTCACGCCGAAATACCCTTGCGCACAGTTATAATCCACGCGAAAACCGGTCATGACCTCGTCAAAAATGAGCAGCGCGCCATACTGTTCCGTAATGTCGCGAAGTCCTTGTAAAAAGCCTTCCTGCGGCGGAACAACGCCCATATTGCCTGCTACCGGTTCAACAATGACCCCGGCAATATCTTCACCGTACTCCCGGAATGCGAGTGCAACGCTTTCCAAGTCGTTGTATGGAACGGTAATCGTATTCATTGCTATTCCTTCCGGCACGCCCGGGCTGTCCGGCAGGCCGAGTGTCGCCACTCCGGATCCCGCTTTGATCAGCAGCGAATCGCCATGGCCGTGGTAACAGCCTTCAAATTTCAAAATTTTGTTGCGGCCGGTATATCCTCTTGCCAGACGCAGGGCGCTCATTGTCGCCTCTGTGCCGGAGCTGACCATCCGCACGATTTCAACAGACGGCACACGGTCAATGACCAATTTGGCCAGTTCGTTTTCCACCTCAGTAGATGCCCCGAAACTTGTCCCGTTCTCGGCTACTTTTTTCAGGCTTTCAACGACCCGGTCATTTGTGTGGCCCAAAATGAGCGGCCCCCAGCTCAGGACGTAGTCGATATATTCATTGCCGTCAATATCAAAAATTTTCGATCCTTTTCCGCGCTGCATAAAGATCGGGTCCATATCAACTGATTTAAACGCGCGCACCGGGCTGTTCACTCCGCCCGGCATCAGTTTCTGCGCTTCTTTAAAAGCGGCTTTTGATTTTTCATAGCTTCTCATCTGCCTCAGCTCCCGTCAAATGAAATCGTTACTCAGCAAGCCATTTTGCTGCGTCTTTTGCATGATACGTCATAATCAGATCGGCTCCTGCACGTTTCATGCTCGTTAAAATTTCCAGCACCATTTCTTTTTCTTTAATCCAGCCGTTTTGGGCTGCCGCTTTCACCATGGAATACTCCCCGCTCACATTATATGCGACCAGCGGCAGGTGATGGCGGTTTTTCACATCACGCATAATATCTAAGTATGACATAGACGGTTTGACGATTAAAAAGTCAGCGCCTTCTGCCGCGTCTGATTCAGCCTCACGGAGCGCTTCCAAGCGGTTGGCCGGATCCATCTGATATGTTTTTCGGTCTCCGAACTGCGGCGTGCTGTCAGCCGCGTCGCGGAACGGACCGTAAAATTCACTTGAATATTTCACGGCATAAGACATGATCGGAATATTCGTGAATCCTTCTTTGTCGAGCGCTTCTCTGATCACTGTGACAAAACCGTCCATCATATTTGAAGGAGCGATGATGTCAGCGCCTGCTTTGGCCTGGCTGACGGCTGTCTGCGCCAGCAGCTCAAGCGACTCGTCATTTAAGATTTCTCCGTCTTTCACGACGCCGCAATGGCCGTGATCCGTGTATTCACAGAGACACGTATCAGCGATTACGATCATTTCAGGATAATGCTTTTTAATTTCAGCAATCCCTTTCTGCACAATGCCGTGATCATGAAAAGCCTGGGTTCCGCAGGCGTCTTTTTCTTCCGGCACGCCGAAAACGATGACCGACTTAATGCCGAGCGATATCAGCTCAGCCATTTCATCCTTTAACAAATCGAGTGATACATGATAAACCCCCGGCATGGAAGGAACTTCTTTTTTTCCTTCGAGCCCTTCAACGACAAATAACGGGTAAATAAAATCTGAGGGGTGAAGACGTGTTTCTTTTACTAAATCTCTCATCGCAGCGTTCGCGCGCAAACGGCGGTGTCTGTTAAATGTTTGATTCATCATTATCAATCCTTTCCCGACATGCTGCACATGACGTCCAGCATGCCTTCAATCGTATAAATGTCAGGCACATGGGACGAGATCCCGTATTCCAAGAGCGCTTTCTCTGTCAAAGGGCCGATGCTGATATAGCTCGCACCGCTGTTTTCCCACGCTTTTTCTCCGTCTCCGACCGCGTGCATAAACGTATGCACCGCCGATGAGCTGGTAAACGTAATAAAATCAAAATGAGAGCGGGATGCAGCCCGTCTCAGCTCGTCCATGCCTTTTTCATCCTGAATGGTATTGTATAACACCCATTCCCTTATTTGATAGCCAAGCGGCTCAAGCTCCGCTTTTATGACATCGCGTGATAAATTGCCCTTTATCACTGAAATGGGTTCGGCAGCTGATGCGTGCCGTTTTAAAGTATCAGCCAGACATTCCGCCACATACTCGTCAGGCATCGCATCCGTCCGGGCTCCCCGCTCTTTCAGGGCGCGCGCAGTCTTTTCACCGACGGCTGCGATTTTTTTCCGTCCCGAAAGCGCAAGACCGTGCCGATCAAGATAGGAAAAAAAGAACCGGACACCGTTTACGCTTGTAAACACAAGCCATCCCGGCTCAGAAAGGTCTTCCCGGAGACTGTCCGCACATTCATCCGGGAGCGCTTCCTGAAAAGCGATCAGCGAAGCCGAAACAGCCGTTCCGCCGAGCGCCTCCACTTTTTTTCGGAACGGTGCGGCCTGTCTTTTGTTCCGGGTGACGAGCACGGTCTTTCCTTGTAAAGGAAGGTCATTTGCCATCCTGATCGAGCTCCTGTTTTACACTGTCGATTAGTGCTTTGGCTCCTTTTTCAGACATCATCGCCGCACAGCGTTTCCCGATTTCTTCCGGATCATGTCCCGCCGCTGTTTCTTTATAAATCGTCTTTCCGTCCGGAGACGCGACAAGACCGACCAATTCAACCTCATCCCGGTCATTGACGGACGCATACCCGGCTATCGGCACTTGGCAGCCGCCTTCCATCGCGTGTAAGAAAGCCCGTTCGGCTGCCACCGTGCGCTGCGTATACTCATCAGTAAATTGCGCAAACAGCTTCAAAAGCTCCTCATCCGACTCTCTGCATTCAATGGCAAGAGCGCCTTGGCCGACCGCAGGCAGACAGCGGTCCGGTTCGAGAAATTCAGATACAACATCATCTTTCCAGCCCATTCTCGAAAGTCCCGCAGCCGCTAAAATAATAGCATCGTAATCTTCCGTTTCAAGCTTTTGAAGTCTCGTATCGATATTGCCTCTGATCCACTTAATTGTAAGATCAGGGCGTTCAGCAAGAATCTGGGCGCTTCTTCTTAAACTGCTGGTGCCGATGATGCCCCCTTCTTTTATGTCGTCCAGCTTTTGATGCCCCTTTGAAATCAGCGCATCACGCGGGTCCTCACGTTTCGGTATGCAGCCTATGACAAGACCCTCAGGCAAAACGGCGGGCATGTCTTTCATGCTGTGAACCGCCATATCAATCTCCTGATGCAGCAGCGCCTGTTCAATCTCTTTGACAAACAAACCTTTGCCGCCCACTTTTGACAGTGTAACATCAAGGATGCGGTCGCCTTTTGTGACAATCTCCCGGATTTCAAAGTTATAGGAAGGGTTCAATTCCTTCAGTTTGTTAATCACCCATTTTGTCTGGGTCATAGCCAGTTTGCTCCGTCTGGAACCTACCTTAATCGTTCTCATTTTCTTTCCTCCCGAATCTGTTTGGGCGCGTGCGTTAACTGAACCAATGGAATTGCGACAGGCTTCCGAGCAGGAAGTAATTAATCATCAGCACGAGAAAACATGCTGAATTCCATAACGCCGCCACTTTTCCCTGCAGTTCCTTAATCATTCTGATATATAAATAGTAGCTGTATAAAAGCAGCACAATAAACGAACCGAGCACTTTTGAATCAAACCAGTACAGCGTTTCCAGCGACACATACGCCCAGATCACGCCTAATATCAGGCTCAACAGCAGCATCGGAACCCCGATGACATTTAAAACGTAAGCCATATAATCAAGTTTTGACAAATCTTCAATTCTCAACAGCCATTTTCCCCACTTTTTCTTCTTTAATAAAGAATATTGAAACTGATAAAGAAGCGAAAAGACAAAAGAAAGGGAAAAAGCGCCGTAAGACAGAATCGCCATTGTAATATGAATGACCAAAAGCTCTGAGACCAGCTGGCCGGAAAAAGCGGCCGAATGCTGATCCGTCGGTGAAAACGTATGGATCGCAATCATCGAGAAACCGATGACATTCGTGAAAAACACGATAAAATCAACGCGCAGAATCTGCGTGACCACAAGTGAGAGCGTGACAAGCACCCACGCATAAAAGTAAAGGGCCTCTGTAATATTCAAGACCGGAAATCTGCCCGTCTGCCACATGAAATAAGAAAGATAGACGGTTTGCAGAGTCCAGACAATAGAAAGCAACCAGAAGGCCATTTTCCCAGCCTTCCGGTTGTGTTGAAGAAAATCTATAAAGTAAAAAAGGACGCTTACTGCATAAATAACAATTGTCGCTTCATTAAGTCTTGCCATTGCTGTATCAATCATACAGCCCTCACTCACTTACAAGCGGACGTAAGCCCGTTTTTGCTTCTGCCTTTTGAAACGAATGAACCGTCTGGCGGTTATCCAGGCTTTTGTCCAGCTGGCGGCCGGCCTCTTCCTCAATATCGAATATCTGCATAAACAGCTTCAGCTTTTCATCTGAATCCGCTTCAGCCGCAAGCTCTTTCGCTTTCAGAATCGGGTCGCGCAGCATTTGGTTAATGATGCTTTTCGTATGTTTGCTGAGAAGTTTTTTCTCTCTTACCGTCAGATGAGGCAGCTTGCGCTCAATGCTCTGCATCGTATCGGACTGGATGGACAGCGCCTTTTCACGCAGCGCCGAAATGACCGGCACGACGCCGAGCGTATTAAGCCACTGCTTAAACTCAACAATTGCCGCTTCAATAAACAGCTCGACTTTTTCAGCGGTTTCACGGCGTTCTTGTAAGTTGGCTTCAACGATTCCTTCAAGGTCATCAATATCGTACAGAAAAACACCTTCAAGATCGTTAAGCGCCGGATCGAGGTCTCGCGGCACAGCGATATCCACCATAAATAACGGACGGCCTTTCCGCTGTCTGCCCGCTCTCTCCATCATTTCTTTGGACACGACGAAATCACTTGCGCCTGTCGAACTGATTAAAATATCAGCTTCAGCAAGTGCATGTTCAAGCTGGTTTAAGCTGCGCGCTTCTCCGGAGAAACGGTCAGCAAGCGCTTTTGCCTTCAAAAACGTTCTGTTGATGACCGTTACTTTGCCGATGCCCTGACCGTGCAGGTTTTCTGCGGCGAGCTCGCCCATTTTTCCCGCACCGAGAATCAAAATGTGCTTATTTGACAATGAGCCGAAGATTTTTTTCGCGAGTTCAACGGCGGCGTAACTGACGGAAACGGCATTGGCGCCGATATCGGTTTCGGCATGCGTGCGTTTGCCGACGGTCACCGCCTGTTTAAACAGCTCATTGAAAATGGTGCCGATCGTCTTTTCTGCCTGCGCCGTTTTAAAGCTCGAGCGGACCTGGCCGAGTATTTGCGTTTCTCCGATGACCATGGAATCCAAGCCGCACGCCACACGGAATAAATGCTCGATCGCCGCGTCGCTCTCATAAAATTTCAGAAACGGAGACAGCTCTTCTTTCGGCAGCGAGAACCATTCGGATAAAAATGTTTTTATATAATAACGGCCGGTATGGAGCTGGTCGACCACCGCATATATTTCGGTGCGGTTGCAGGTTGACACGATAATGTTTTCAAGAACGCTTTTTTCTTCTTTTAAACGGAGCATCGCTTCTGCAAGCTCATCCGGCTGAAAACTTATTTTTTCGCGTATTTCAATAGGGGCGGATTTATAATCTACTCCCACAACAAGAATATGCATCGCTTTCATGCACCTCCGTACATCGCAATTTATTTATAATCATTCTAACATAGAATTTATTATTTATAATAATTATAACATAGTTTCTTCGGGAAAATGTGAACAGATTTCAAAAATGTTATGCTATAGTATAAAAAGCTCGTTTCCACTTAATCATCATACTAAAAATCCTTTACTGCGGGTAGGTGACAGGATGAAAAAAACATCAATTTTATTACCGGGACTTCTGCTTGCCGCTTCATTATTCGCATGGCTTCAGAGCGGACAGGTTCACCTGTTTGCGAATCAGGGGGAATGGCCGGTGCTCCTTATGCTCTTGGGCGCCGTGCTCTTGTATCAGGGCAAAAAGGAAGCGGCCGGGCCTCACGTCCTGATCGGCTTGCTTCTTTTCGGCATAGGTTTACACTTTTTCGCCAAACCTGAGCTCTCATGGTGGCCGGGAGATTTTGAAATGATTCTCTTCGTCTTCGGATTCTCCTTATTTGCGGCTGCCAGAAAAGAATATGTATACGAAGCGGCTGCCATGATTGGTTTTTCCCTCTTTTTATACTTCTTTAAACAAATTACGGCGTGGCTGGAGTCCGTCCATATTCCGACGGAACACTTCAAAACATACTGGCCGTATGTTTTCATCGGAATCAGCCTTTTATTATTGTTTATCAAGCGGAACAAAACTATACGATAAAACCCAAAACGCACTGCGTTTTGGGTTTTTCATTACCGGCTGATCATTTTTTTAATGGCTCCCCATGCTTCATCTTTGCCTTTTTTCGTTTCAGAGGAAAATAAAATCAGCTCATCTTCAGGATCCATATCAAGCGTCTGTTTGACAACCTTTAAGTGCTTGTCCCATTTTCCTTTTGGAATCTTATCCGCTTTTGTCGCGATAACGATGACGGGAATGCCGTAATACTTCAGGAATTCATACATGTTCACGTCTTCAGCAGACGGCGCGTGCCTGAGGTCGACAATCTGCACGCAGGCTTTCAGCTCTTCGCGGGTCGTCATATAGGTTTCAATCATTCTCCCCCATGCTTCCCGCTCGCTTTTGGAAACTTTCGCAAATCCGTACCCGGGAACGTCGACAAAATGCAATTCATCATTGATGATGTAAAAGTTTAAGGTCTGTGTTTTCCCCGGTTTTGATGACGTTCTGGCCAAGTTTTTCCGATTGATTAATGAATTGATAAAAGATGACTTTCCTACATTTGATCTTCCCGCCAGCGCGATTTCCGGAAGCCCCCCATCAGGGTACTGTTCGGGTTTGACCGCGCTGATCACGATTTCTGACTTTGTGACTTTCATTTCTTCTCTCCTACTAAGGCATGTTCCAAAACGTCATCCAGGTGAGAAACGAATATAAACTTCAGTCCCTCTCTGACGCTTTCTGGAATATCCTCTATATCTTTTTCGTTATCTTTAGGCGCAATAATAGTAGTCAGGCCCGCTCTGTGCGCGCCGAGCGCCTTTTCTTTCAGTCCGCCGATCGGAAGCACGCGGCCCCGCAGCGTGATTTCTCCCGTCATACCGACTTCGCGTTTTACCGCACGGTCCGTTAATGCTGAAACGAGCGCCGTGGCCATCGTAATTCCGGCAGAAGGGCCGTCTTTCGGCACCGCTCCTTCAGGGACATGAATATGAATGTCATACTTCTCATGGAATTTCGGGTCGATTCCGAACTGTTCCGCTTTCGAGCGGACATAACTGAAAGCGGCCTGCGCTGATTCCCGCATGACATCTCCAAGCTTCCCGGTCAGAATCAGCTTTCCTTTTCCCGGTGACAATGACACTTCGATTGACAGCGTATCTCCGCCGACCGTCGTATACGCGAGCCCCGTGACAACCCCGATTTGATCTTCGGTTTCCGCCTGTCCGTATCTGAATATCCGTTTTCCGAGATAGTCGGCCAGATTTTTCTCTGTAACGGTAATGCGTTTTCTCTCCTCAGACACAATGGCTTTCGCAGCCTTTCGGCAAATGGCGGCAATCTGGCGTTCAAGCGTTCTCACGCCGGCTTCCCTCGTGTAGTAGCGGATGATGTCCGTAATCGCCTGATCCCGAATCTGCAGGTTGCTCTTTGTGAGCCCGTGCTCTTTGATTTGTTTCGGAAGCAGGTGGTCCTTCACGATCTCCAGCTTTTCGTTTTCAGTGTAGCCTGACAGGCTGATAATCTCCATTCTGTCTCTGAGAGGTCCCGGTATGGAAGCAAGGTTATTCGCAGTCGCGATAAACAGCACTTTCGATAAATCGAACGTCTCTTCAATATAGTGGTCGCTGAATGTGCTGTTTTGTTCCGGATCCAGCACCTCAAGCATCGCCGAAGACGGATCGCCTCTGAAATCAGACGACATTTTGTCGATCTCATCCAGGAGAAAGACGGGATTTTGTTTACCGGCTTTTTTCATCCCCTGTATAATACGGCCCGGCATCGCTCCGACGTATGTACGCCGGTGCCCGCGGATTTCAGACTCATCGCGCACTCCGCCCAGTGAAATTCTCACAAAACGGCGCCCCATGCTCGTACTGATTGATTTTGCAAGAGATGTTTTACCGACTCCCGGAGGTCCGGCCAGACAAAGAATCGGCCCTTTCAGCGTTTTCGTCAGCTGTTTCACGGCCAAATACTCCAAAATCCGCTCTTTCACTTTCTCTAAGCCGTGATGCTCTTTATCTAAGATTTCCCCGGCTTTTTTAATATCAAGTTTATCTTCTGTTTCATCCGACCACGGAAGGGCGATGAGCCAGTCAATATAGTTGCGGATAACAGAGCTTTCCGCTGAGCTTGACGGCACTTTTTCGTAACGGCTTAATTCCTTAAGCGCCGTTTCTTTGACACGCTCAGGCATGCCTGCTTCTTCTATCTTTTCAGTGAGCGACTGAACTTCGCCGGTTTTTCCTTCTTTGTCGCCAAGCTCCTTCTGAATGGCTTTCATCTGTTCACGCAAGTAGTATTCCTTTTGAGTGCGTTCCATCGAACGTTTGACGCGCTGACCGATTTTTTTCTCAATCTCCAGCACTTCTTTTTCATTATGAATGGAACGAATGACCTTATTCAGACGTTCTTTAATATCCGCCGTTTCTAAAATGTCCTGCTTGTCCTTTAATTTCAGCGGGAGATGAGAAGCGACGATATCCGCCATTCTGCCGGGCTCTTCAATATCAGTCACAGCCGCATACGTTTCTGCGGAGATTTTTTTAGAAATTTTTATGTACTGGTCAAAATGGTCCAGCAGCGTCCGCATAAGCGCTTCGTCTTCCACGTCTTTTGAATCATCCTCATGCATCAGCTGTATATCGACCGAAGTATAATCTTCGAGCTCGGTGTATTCAAGAATCTGCGCCCGCTGAATTCCTTCTACAAGCACTCTGATCGTACCGTTGGGCAGCTTCAGCATCTGTTTAATTTTTGTATAAGTGCCGACGGCGAAAATATCCTCTTCACCCGGTTCGTCTATCGAAATATCCTGCTGAGTGGCTAAAAAAATCATATGATCATGCATCATTGCCTGTTCAAGAGCCTGAACCGACTTGTCACGGCCTACATCTAAATGTAAAACCATTGTCGGGTATACCAATAAGCCTCTTAAAGGGAGGAGCGGGATGCTGCGTTTTGTATCTTCTGCCATGTGACTGACACCTCCGTGACTTTAGTATGAACCATTATAATACAACTTTTTCATCGTTGTACAATTCCGGGATCGGGCAAAATCGGCTTATCCGCCTGCCCTGTATATAAAACAGTCTCTTCGTAGTATACCCTTTCTTTCTGTTCTGAAAAAGGAAAAGATGTCCTCCATAAAAAAACCCCATTATAAAAATGGGGTTTATACGGATTCTTTATTCATTTGGATATCAAACGGTTTTTGTTCTGAAGGAGGGTCAACCAATATGACGTCAAGCACTTCCTGGAACGTTTTTACCGCTTTAATGGTGATTCCGTCTATTCGTTTCAGAATGGACTGCTGATTTTCATATGGGATAATGACCGTTTTTGCTCCGGCCTGTTTTGCGGCTTTAATTTTCGGAATGACGCCGCCGATCGGTTTGACAAGCCCCGTCAGGCTGATTTCTCCCGTCATCGCCACCGTATGGTCGATCGGGATGCGGTGAATCGCGGAAAAAATCCCCGCGGCCATCGCGATACCTGCTGAAGGTCCGTCAATCGGGCCTCCGCCCGGAAAATTGACGTGAATGTCATAGTCTGAAGGTTTGATGCCCATTGTGCGCAGAACCGTCAGAACATTTTCCACAGATCCCTTCGCCATGCTTTTGCGGCGGATCGACTTCGATTGGCTGCCGATGCTTTCTTCCTCTGCAATTCCCGTGATATTCAGGCTTCCTTTGTCCTGCGCAGGTGTGACATTCACTTCAATTTCCAGCAATGCGCCGCTGTTCGGCCCGTAGACAGCAAGTCCGTTCACGATGCCGACTTGCGGTTCATCGGCGATTTTCTGCTCATTTTTAGGTGTAAGCTGACTGGAATGAACAACCCATTCTATATCTTCTGTCGTAATTTCTTGTCTGTCCTCAGTCACCGCCATGCCGGCGGCGATCTGGATCATATTGACGGCTTCACGTCCGTTTCTCGTATATGCGGTCAGCACACTGAGAGCTTCGTCAGAAATCTCTTTCTGAATTTTGTCGGCTGCTTTTTTCGCAACGATTTTAAGTTCATCCTTTTCCAACTCGCGGAAAAATACTTCAAGACAGCGCGAACGGATGGCCGGCGGAATTTCATTCGGCATTCTCGTTGTCGCTCCGATCAAACGGAAATCTGCCGGAAGCCCATTTTGAAAAATATCATGAATGTGATTCGGTATTTGCGTATTTTCTTCACTGTAATACGCACTGTCTAAAAATACTTTTCGATCTTCAAGCACCTTCAGCATTTTATTCATCTGAATCGGATGAAGCTCGCCGATTTCATCAATAAACAATACCCCGCCGTGAGCATGGGTCACAGCCCCCTGTTTCGGCTGCGGAATGCCTGCTTGGCCCATCGCTCCCGCTCCCTGATAAATCGGATCATGCACTGAACCGATAAGCGGATCGGCAATCCCCCGTTCATCAAACCGCGCGGTCGTCGCATCAAGTTCAACAAATACAGCCTGCTTTTGAAACGGTGACTGTTTATGTTTTTTCGCTTCTTCCAATACCAGCCGCGCCGCAGCCGTTTTACCGACTCCCGGAGGACCGTAAATAATGACATGCTGCGGGTTCGGTCCGCAAAGTGCTGCTTTTAACGCTTTAATTCCGTCTTCCTGGCCGACAATGTCTTGAAAGCTTTTCGGCCGCACCTTTTCTGATAAAGGTTCTGATAAACTGATGGCGCGCATTTTGCGCAGCTGTTCCATTTCTTTTTTTGATTCTTTATCTATCGTCACTTTTTGTGTACGCTGGTTTTTGAGCAGATTCCAAAAATATAATCCGATGACTATCCCGAAAAACAGCTGTACAAATAATGCGATCCCTGTCCAACTCATGCTGGTCCCTCCTGAAAAAACGATTTATGTATCCAATTCATTCCTCTGTCCGCTAGTATCTCCCAGCAAAGCCCGGAATAAACATTTTCAGAAGGGTCAGGACAAGAAAAAAAACCTCCTGATCAATTCGGGTCAGGAGGTTTTGTCATGTTATGCTGATGTTTTATCTTGGCCGACAACTGTGCCGTCTTTTAATACAAGACGCGGTGCTTCACCGTCTGCGACTGTCGCTCCGGTAATGACACATTTTTCAATATCATCGCGGGACGGCAGATCAAACATGACGTCAAGCATGATGCCTTCAATGATAGAACGCAGGCCGCGTGCGCCTGTTTTACGCTCGATCGCTTTTTTCGCAATTTCAGATAATGCCTCGTCTTCAAATTCAAGCTCGACATCATCAAGTTCTAACATTTTCTTGTATTGTTTGACGAGTGCGTTTTTCGGTTTAGTCAGAATTTCAACCAGTGCCGTTTCGTCAAGCTGCTCAAGGCTTGCAATGACAGGAAGACGGCCGATGAATTCAGGAATCAGCCCGAAACGGAGCAAGTCTTCCGGAAGAACTTTAGAAAGCAGTTCTTCTTTTTCAAGGTCTGCCGCTTTATTATCAGAGCCGAAGCCGATGACTTTTTGTCCGAGACGGCGTTTGATGATTTGTTCGATGCCGTCAAATGCACCGCCGCAAATGAACAAGATGTTCGTCGTATCGATCTGGATGAATTCCTGATGAGGATGTTTGCGTCCTCCTTGAGGCGGCACGCTTGCAACCGTTCCTTCAAGAATTTTCAGCAGCGCCTGCTGAACGCCTTCGCCTGATACGTCGCGTGTAATGGACGGATTTTCAGATTTTCGCGCTACTTTATCGATTTCATCGATATAAATAATGCCTTTTTCTGCTTTTTCCACATCATAGTCTGCTGCCTGAATCAGCTTGAGGAGGATGTTTTCTACGTCCTCACCGACATATCCGGCTTCAGTCAGAGATGTAGCGTCCGCGATCGCAAACGGCACGTTCAGAATACGCGCAAGCGTCTGGGCAAGAAGTGTTTTCCCGCTTCCAGTCGGCCCGATTAAAGAAATATTACTTTTAGAAAGCTCGACATCATCCACTTTACTGTTGGAATTGATGCGTTTGTAATGGTTGTATACCGCAACCGCAAGTGATTTCTTCGCCTGATCCTGTCCGATGACATATTCATTCAGAATCTCACGGATTTCCTGCGGCTTCGGAACGTCTTTAAATTCGACTTCTTCTTCTGTACCAAGCTCTTCCTCTACGATTTCTGTACAGAGCTCGATACATTCGTCGCATATATATACACCCGGTCCTGCAACCAGCTTACGAACCTGATCTTGCGTTTTTCCGCAGAACGAGCATTTCAATTGTCCTTTTTCCTCGTTGAATTTAAACATTCTTTCACCCCTTAATCTTGTCTCACTTTTTCTTTTACCTGAAGGGCAAAAGAAAACGGTTCTTGCTACGATCGAGTATGTATTGCATTTTACCATACTTTCCAGTAAGACGGTAACAATGTGTTTCGCACTTGCACATTCTATATGTATGACGAAAAACAGCCCGGCAATGACTATCTTGCCCCAAGAAAAAGAGTTATATCATAATTGTACAAAACAAGGCACGAATTAATCGCGCCCTGTTTTATTATGTCTATTATTATGAACCATATTAACGGTTTTCTACAAGAAAATCAATTGCTTTTCGAACTTTTAAATCTTCTTTCATCGCGTCAGTTGAACCGATTGCCTGCTTGATGTTTTCAACCGGCATGTTGTAAGCTTCAGCCATTTTAGTCAGCTCAGCTTCAACTTCTTCGTCCGTTACTTCAAGGTTTTCTGCTTGAGCGATCGCTTCAAGAGTCAGGTTTGATTTTACGCGTTTTGCGGCATCTTCTTTCATTTGCTCTTTTAACGCGTTTTCGTCTTGGCCTGAGAATTGAGTGTAAAGCTCAAGGTTCATGCCTTGCATTTGCAGACGCTGTTCGAATTCTTTCAGCATGCGGTCAAGCTCAGTGTCGATCATCGCTTGAGGAACATCAGCTTCAGCGTTTTCAGATGCTTTCAGAACAAGCTCTTCACGCAATTTAGCGTCAGCTTCGTTTTCTTTTGCTTCTTCAAGGCGTTTTTTTGTTTTCTCAGTTAATTCAGCAAGCGTTTCAACTTCTTCGTCAATGTCTTTTGCGAATTCGTCGTTAAGCTCAGGAAGCTCTTTCGCTTTGATTTCATGAATTTTCACTTTGAAAACAGCTGGTTTTCCGGCAAGCTCTTCAGCGTGGTACTCTTCAGGGAATGTTACTTCAACATCCTTTTCAGCGCCTGCTTCAAGGCCTGTTAACTGCTCTTCGAAGCCCGGGATGAATGAACCTGATCCTACTTCAAGTGAGTAGTTCTCAGCTTTTCCGCCTTCAAACGCTTCGCCGTCAACGAAACCTTCGAAGTCAAGAACGACTGTATCGCCGTTTTCAACAGCGCCTTCTTCTTTCACGACAAGCTCAGCCTGACGCTCTTGAAGCGCTTTAAGTTCGTTTTGTACATCTTCGTCAGTAACGGCAGTGTCATCTTTTTCGATTCCTAAGCCTTTGTAGTCGCCAAGTTTCACTTCAGGTTTTACGGTCACTTTTGCAGTGAAAATCAAGCTTTCGCCTTTTTCGATTTTTTCAACATCGATTTCAGGGCGGTCTACAGGCTCAATGCCGGCTTCTTCAACCGCTTTAGGGTATTCTACAGGAAGTAAAATATCTAAAGCATCCTGGTAAAGAGCTTCAACGCCGAAACGCTGTTCGAATAAACCGCGGGGAACTTTCCCTTTGCGGAATCCAGGAATAGAAACCTGTTTTACTACTTTTTTAAATGCATCATCAAGAGCTGTTTTGAACGTATCCGCATCAACCTCAACCGTTAATACGCCTTCATTGCCTTCTTGTTTTTCCCATTTTACAGACATGTGTTTCCCTCCAAAAATCTATTCAGGTTGTGTCGGTCTTCCATTCTAAAGCAATCCGCGGCTTTGTCAAAGAAAAAACCGCTTTGAATCAGAATCATTATGTAATGAACTGGCAGCCTGTCCAACCGTAATTCTCATTTCAGTTAAACCGCTATACATAAATACAACCACTATATTATAACATAACGCCTACCGCTTTCAACTATATGGCGTGATTTACAAATAAGAAATTTCTTCAATATCCTTAATCATCGTGCAGGCTTCTTCGAGTTCGCGGCTGTCAAACTCGTACATCATATGAAGTTCCTCCGGCTCAATGTCAATGCCGTGCATCTCGTAACCGACCTTATGAAGCGCCGCCGCCCATAAATCTGCGTTCAAAAACTTCGGCATAAAAGGGTGCAGGACATACAGATGCCTTCTCCACAGCTCCTCGACGGCAGCGTATAATGTAGGGTTTTCATTGCCGAGCGTTTCATCAAGCACCCGGAGAACGCGATGCAAAATCGGAGCCGCATCAGGCTGAACCGTTTCACTCGGAACCGCGGTCATTGAATCGCCGAATTTTGTAATATGGACCGGCTTGCTGTAGTCATGCTCCGCCATCAGCGTCAAAATCATCGTCTTGATAAGCGGATGCGCGGCCGGATCTTGAAGAATTGTTTTTAAGAGACCCGTGTATTTTGCAATATTGCGGTCTTTAAGAGAATGAATCAGATTCATTTGTTCAGCGGGGCTGTTCAGCACTTTTTCCGCATCAAGAATGTCCTCGTATTCCTCCTCCCATGCTTCATCCTGCTGGTCGGGATCGGTCATTTTGCGGCTGAATTCGAGCAGCCGGTAGAATTGCTCCGCACTTTCTGCGGGCAGCTGGTTTTCTTCCAGCACAGCTTCAATTGTACTTTTGACTTCTTCATATTGTTTCAGCTGAATTAAAATGGTCATGTACACCTGCAGTACGGTAAAATAATGGCCGTACCCTTCATTCAGCATTTTCTCGCAAACTTGTTTTGCTTCTTCCAATTCCCCGAGTTCCAGAAAACAAATCGCCATGCCTAAATGTACGTCGGACTCGGTATCACCGTGGCTTACCGCCTCTGAGAACAGTTCGAGGGCCTCCTGATACTGTTTATCCTTCATGGCGGCCATCCCTTTATCAACCAAGCGTTCTTTCAGACGGGGGAAAGGAATGATATCAGCTTTTTTCTTGTCATGCGTCATACTTTATTTCCTTTCAGGCGCTATTTTGTTCAAGTGTATCAACACGCGTCATGAAACACAAGAAAGGATGGTGCGCACGGTAAAAAAAGCCGCCGGACAGATGCCGGGCGGCTTTTTTCAGGCTTGAAGCCATGAACTTCTTTTCGATTCAAACTGCTGAATGTCGTCCTCCAGCAGAAGCGTTAATGAAATTTCATCATAACCGTTTATCAGCATTTCCTTCCAGTGCGGATCGACTTCAAATGAAATCTCTTTTCCTTCACTGTCGTGAATGAGCTGGTTTTCCAAATCAACCGTCATGTTAAGAGACTGATTTTCATATTGACCGGCGAGTTTTTTCCACTGATCATACGGCATACGGATGGGAAGCATACCGTTTTTAAAACAGTTTTGATGAAAAATATCGGCAAATGACGGAGCAATGATGATTTTGAAGCCGTAATCATCCAGCGCCCAAGGAGCGTGCTCACGGGATGATCCGCAGCCAAAATTCTCTCCGGCAATTAATATGGACGCGCCTTCATAGACTTTGCGATTTAATTCAAATTCAGGATCAGGCTCACCGTTCTCAAGGTATCTCCAATCAAAAAACGCGAATCTGCCGTATCCGGTTCTTTCAATTCTTTTCAAAAACTGTTTCGGAATAATCTGGTCCGTATCGACGTTGATCCGGTTTAAGACGGCCGCTTTTCCCGTATGCGTTTTTAAAGGTTCCATCTTTTCGCGCACTCCTTACACAACTGTTTTTTCTTGATAAAACTTTCTTACATCGACGAAATGCCCGTGAATGGCTGCCATTGCCGCCATCGCCGGACTGACAAGGTGTGTTCTCGCGCCTTTTCCCTGTCTGCCTTCGAAGTTGCGGTTGGAAGTGGAAGCGCATCGTTCCCCTTCAGGCACGACATCATTGTTCATACTGAGGCACATGCTGCAGCCTGATTCTCTCCATTCAAAGCCGGCCTCGAGAAACACGCGGTGCAGCCCTTCTTCCTCGGCCTGCTGTTTCACGCTTTGAGAACCCGGCACCACAATGGCCCTGACGCTGTCAGCGACTTTTCGGCCTTTGATCATATCCGCAGCCTGGCGAAGATCGGTCATCCGCGAATTTGTACAGGAGCCGATAAACACATGCTCGACTTTAATATCTTCAATTTTTTGATTCGGTGCGATTCCCATGTATTCGTACGCGCGGATGGCTTCTTTTTTACCGTCTTCAGAATCAATGGTTTCCGGCGCCGGTATTTGGGCATCGACCGGAAGAACCATGCCGGGATTGACGCCCCATGTTACCATTGGAGAAATCTCGCTGCCGTCTAACACGATGGAATGATCGTATACGGCGCCCGGATCGGTTTGTAACGCTTTCCATTCTGCGGCGGCTTTTTCAAATTCCTCGCCTTTTGGCGCGTATTTACGGTTTTTACAATATTCAATCGTCGTGTCATCTGGAGCGATCAGTCCCGCCCGTGCTCCCGCTTCTATTGACATATTGCAGACCGTCATGCGTTCGTCCATAGACATGTTTCTGAATACTTCCCCGGTGTATTCAATGACATATCCGGTACCGAATTTCACCCCGTATTTTCCGATGACCGACAAGATGACATCCTTCGCGGTCACTCCTTTTTGGAGCGTTCCGTCAACGCGGATTTCAAGCGTTTTCGGCCGCTGCTGCCATAATGTCTGTGTGGAAAGAACATGTTCCACCTCACTTGTGCCGATACCGAAGGCAAGCGCTCCGAACGCGCCGTGAGTCGATGTATGGCTGTCTCCGCAAACGATCGTTTTTCCCGGAAGTGTCAGACCAAGCTCAGGCCCGACCACGTGAACGATTCCCTGGTCTGCGCTGTGAAGATCCGCAAGACGGACGCCGAACTCCTCACAATTCCGTTCAAGCGCGGTTACTTGGCGCTTTGCGACTTCATCTTTAATGTCAAAACGGTTGACGGTCGGAATATTGTGGTCCATCGTCGCGAATGTGTTCTGCGGCCGTCTGACCTTTCTCCCCTTCTGCCTTAACCC
Organism: Bacillus sp. EKM208B; assembly: GCF_011800725.1. Lineage (NCBI taxonomy): Bacteria > Bacillati > Bacillota > Bacilli > Caryophanales > Bacillaceae > Bacillus > Bacillus sp. EKM208B. The sequence goes on from NZ_JAANHO010000002.1 coordinate 326,261, forward strand.
TTCAAACGCCTGAGGAGACGTCACCTCATGAATTAGGTGCAGATCAATATAGAGAAGGTCGGGTTTTCCTTCACCGCTTTTTACAACATGCCGATCCCAAATCTTTTCGATGATTGTTCGAGGCATCATCTTTGTTTCCTCCCTCTACCTATGAACTAAGACCGCTTTCTTTAAAGCGTCACACTATAGATTTTGTATTCGAGCCGGCTAATGCGGCTTTTACTTTTTCAGTAATGTCATGCGTTCCGGCATATTGGCCGTCCCGGGCGATATCACGTGTACGGCTGCCGTCTGCAAGCACCTTTGCGACCGCCTTTTCCACCGCCTGAGCTTCGTTTTCAAGCCCGAAAGATGTTCTCAAAAGCATCGCCGCTGATAAAATCGCCGCAAACGGATTGGCCATCCCTTTACCGGCGATGTCAGGCGCAGATCCATGCACGGGTTCAAACAAGTGAAGACCTGAACTTGATAAACTGGCTGACGGCAGCATGCCGAGCGAACCTGTCAGCATGGAAGCTTCATCGCTTAAAATATCGCCGAACATATTCTCAGTTACGATGACGTCAAACTGGCTCGGAGCGTAGATGAGCTGCATCGCGGCATTATCGACAAGCATATGTTCAAGCGTCACATCAGGAAATTCTTTTGCGATTTCATCTGCGGTTTCACGCCACAGCCTGCTTGATGAAAGCACATTCGCCTTATCGACGGACGTCACTTTTCCTTTTCTGCCGGCAGCCATCTTAAAGGCTTCTCTGACAACGCGTGCGATTTCTTCTTTCTTATAAAAAAGGGTATCGACCGCTTCCTTTTCTCCCGCTTCATTGACATACTGTCTGCTCGGTTCTCCGAAGTAGAGGCCGCCCGTCAGTTCCCTGACGATTACAAAGTCGACGCCGCTGATATATTCTTTTTTCAGCGGAGAAGCCTCAGACAGGCTTTCAAATACGGTCACGGGACGCAGATTGGCAAACAGGCCGAGTTTTTTTCTGATGCCAAGCAGGCCTTTTTCCGGTCTGAGCTCTGGAGGATTTTGGTCCCATTTCGGCCCGCCGACGGCTCCGAGCAGGATGGCGTCGGATCTTTCACAAAGAGCCACCGTCTCCTCAGGAAGGGGGTTTTGATGGGCGTCAATAGCTGCTCCCCCGATCAGCCCGTTTTCAAATTCAAATTCATGTCCGAATTGTTCGGCAACGCTTTTCAATACATCTGCCGCTGATTCCGCCACTTCCGGTCCGATTCCGTCACCGGGCAGCAAAGCAATGCGTTTTTTCAAATCAAACGTTCTCCTTTCTATTACGAGCCGACCGCAGTCTGTCTCTTTAATCCGTCTAAATTGCAATCCAGCACCAACTGCCGGTTCACGGCGTTCAGATAAGCTTTAGCAGAAGCTTCCAGAACATCCTGCGCGATTCCCCGCCCTGATGTTTCTTTTCCGTTCACGGTCACTCTGACAAAAACTTGAGCCAGCGCGTCTTCGCCTTTCCGGTTGGATTGGATGCGGTAGTCTGTCAGTTCAATATTTTTATCGATGCAGCGCCCGAGCGTGTTATAAACGGCTTCCACGCTGCCCGCCCCCGTTGCCGCCTCTTGAATCAGCTGTTCGTTTTCCTGATTTTTTAAAGAGACTGTTGCAGTCGGCACCTGAGACGTCCCGTAATGCACTTGCAGAGACAAAAATTCATAGCCGATTTTTTTGTCCGTCACTTTTTCTTCTAAAATAAGAGAAATCAAGTCATCATCGGTGATTTCTTTTTTCTTTTCGGTCAGTTCTTTAAACATCGTAAAAAATTTATTGATTTCCTCACTATCAAACTGGAATCCAAGCGCATTCAGGCGGTCTTTGAACGCATGGCGTCCGGAATGCTTTCCGAGTACGAGCGCATCAGCAGTCACGCCGACAAGTTCCGGTGAAATGATTTCATATGTTGATTTTTCTTTCAGGAAACCGTCTTGGTGAATGCCGGACTCATGTGCGAAAGCGTTATCTCCGACGATTGCTTTATTGCGGGGAACGGCCATGCCCGTCAGTTTGCTGACAAGATCACTCGTCCGCTTCAATTCATGAAGATTGAGGGATGAATCGGCTTGATGCGCGTCATTTCTGACATGAAGCGCAACGGCGATTTCCTCTAGCGCGGCGTTCCCGGCTCTTTCTCCTATGCCGTTAATGGCGCATTCAATTTGATCTGCGCCGTTCTCAATTGCCGAAAGTGAGTTGGCAACCGCCATTCCGAGATCATCGTGGCAATGGGCTGAAAGCTTTACCCGGCCGATATTCGGAACGTGTTCCTTCATATATTTAAAGATGTTTCCGTATTCAGCCGGCGTCAGGTAACCTACAGTGTCCGGCAGGTTGATGACGCTCGCGCCGGCATCAATCACTTTTTCTACGATTTCAGCCAGAAACGGAAGTTCGGTGCGGCATGCGTCTTCTGCTGACCATTGAACGATCGGAAAGCGTTCTTTTGCATACTTCACCATTTCAACCGCTTTTTCCTTAACCTCTTCCCGCGTCATTTTCAGCTTATGCTTCAGATGAATGTCAGAGGTGGCGATAAAGATGTGAATCCGCGGGCTGGCCCCGTCTTTCAGCGCTTCCCAGGCTGCGTCGATGTCACCTTTGACAGATCGGGCAAGCCCTGTTACCGAACAATTTTTAATCGTTCTTGCGATTTCCTGCACGGCTAAAAAATCACCTCGGGATGAAGCGGGAAATCCCGCTTCAATAATGTCCACCCCGAGTCTTTCAAGCTGCTTGGCTATCGCCAGTTTCTCCCGGGAATTGAGGTTGACCCCGGGGGATTGTTCACCGTCACGAAGGGTCGTGTCGAAAACATTAATTTTGCGCAACGGAGACCACCGCTTCCTTCTTTTTGCCTTGTTTGACAAACGGCATCATTTCACGAAGCTGTCTGCCGACCTTTTCAATCTGATGCTCGTTTTCACTTGCATTGATCGCATTGAAACGAGGACGGTTCACTTGGTTTTCCACGATCCATTCTTTTGCGAATGTACCGTTTTGAATATCCGTTAATACTTGTTTCATCGATTCTTTTACCTTCGCATCGACTACGCGCGGTCCTGATACAAAGTCTCCCCATTGAGCCGTATCGGAGATAGAGTATCTCATGCCCGCCAATCCTTCTTCATACATCAAGTCTACGATCAACTTCAGTTCGTGCAGACACTCGAAGTATGCGAGTTCAGGCTGGTAGCCGGCTTCTGTCAGCGTTTCAAAACCCGCTTTGACAAGCGCTGTTAAACCTCCGCACAGAACAGCCTGCTCACCGAACAAATCCGTTTCCGTTTCTTCCTTAAATGTTGTTTCAAGAACGCCCGCACGCGCTCCGCCGATTCCTTTTGCATAAGCAAGAGCCGTATCTTTCGCTTCGCCTGATACATCCTGGTAGATGGCAAACAATGCCGGTACGCCCGCGCCTTGTTCATATGTTCTTCTGACAAGGTGTCCAGGTCCTTTAGGGGCGACAAGGAATACATCCACATCAGCAGGAGGCACGATCTGATGGAAATGGACGTTAAATCCGTGTGCGAATACCAATGACTTGCCCGCCGTCAATTCATCTTTGATTTCAGATTCATATACTTTTTGCTGCTGTTCATCCGGAAGAAGAACCATAATGATATCAGCCTGGGCAGCCGCTTCTCTTACCGAAAAGACTTTATGACCGTCTTCTTGGGCCTGTGTAAATGATTTGCCTTGTCTGACGCCGACAATGACATCAATTCCGCTTTCTTTTAAGTTCAGCGCGTGTGCATGACCTTGTGAACCGTAACCGATAATCGCTACTTTTTTACCTGCCAATACGTTCTCTTTGATATCACCGTTATAATATACTTTTACCATTTTAATCTCTCCCTTTTTTGTGTTATACAATTGAAATTGTTTTATTGGATGACGCCTTCTGCTGGGTTCCCCTCGCAAAAGCCGTTGTGCCCGTTCTCGCGATTTCTTTAATTCCGTAAGGTTTGAGAAGCTCTATGAGCGCTTCGATTTTATTAGATTCGCCGGTAACCTGAACGACGATGCTGTCTCTTGAGACATCAACGACGGAAGCTCTGAACGGCTCAATGATTCCATTGATTTCCGTTCTGGCCGACGGTGCGGAAACAACTTTGATTAATGCCAGCTCACGCTGTACAATTGATTGGTTTGTAATATCCGTCACTTTCAGGACGTCAATTTGTTTGTTAAGCTGCTTTGTCAGCTGCTCTACGTCATTTTCGCCTTCCACATGGACGACAAATGTAATCCTTGAAACACCGCTTGTTTCCGTGTGGCCTACAGTGATGCTTTCGATATTATAGTGTCTTTTTGTAAACAGGCCGGTGATCCGGTTTAATACTCCCGAGCGGTTGACCACCGTTAATGTGATAATGCGTTTCAAGGTTTCACCCCCACCATTTCATGAAGTCCTTTACCCGGCGCAATCATCGGGAATACTTTCTCGCTTTTGGCGACCCGGACGTCAATAACGGCCGGTTCTTTTGATGAAAGCGCCTTTTTAAGCTCTTCTTCCGCCTCTTCTTCCGATGAAATCCGGACGCCTTTAATGCCGTAGGCTTCTGACAATTTGACAAAGTCAGGCTGCGCCGAGAATTTGGATTCAGAGTAGCGTTCTTCATAGAAGATTTCCTGCCACTGTCTGACCATGCCCAGACATTCGTTGTTCAAGATAACCACTTTGACAGGAAGATTCAGCTGCCGGATGACATCTAATTCCTGAAGGGTCATCTGAAAACCGCCGTCTCCGAGGATGGCAACGACCGTGGCGTTACGATCGGCCAGCTGCGCTCCGATAGCCGCCGGAAGGCCGAAGCCCATTGTGCCGAGTCCCCCCGAGGTCACCCACTTATCAGCCTTTCGGAAAGGATAAAACTGAGCCGCCCACATCTGGTGCTGGCCGACATCCGTCGCCACAATCGCCTCACCGTTTGTGAATTGGTGAATATACTCAATCAGCTTTTGGGGTTTCAAGCCCTCTTCTCTGTTGTCTGTATACCAAAGCGGATATTCTTCTTTCCATTCTGAAAGCTGCTGTTTCCATTCCTCTGTCTGTCCCTGTTTTCCGTTTTGCTTCAATAATTCCTGAAGGACGATTTTACTGTCGCCGACCACCGGAATCTGCGTTTCGATAATTTTTCCGATTTCAGCAGGATCAATATCGATATGCGCCACTTTGGCCGATTTTGCAAAATGCTTCAGATTTCCGGTCACGCGATCATCGAACCGCGCTCCGATGCTGATCAACAAGTCACAGTGGTAAAGCGCCATATTCGCTGTGTATGTGCCGTGCATCCCCGCCATTCCCAGAAAAAGAGGATGGTCTGCCGGGAAACCGCCCAGACCGAGGAGCGTGTGCGCTACCGGAATTTGCTGCTGTTCGGCATAATTTTTTAAATCTTCTGAAGCTTTACCGTGCAAAACACCCGCTCCGGCTAAAATAACCGGCTTTTTCGCACTGCTGACAGCTTCCACGAGCTTTCGGATCTGCAGATAGTTAGGCTCTTTTACAGGCTGATAACCCGGAAGGCTGATCTCGTGATCATATCTGAACTCTCCTTCAAATGCTGCGACATCCTTCGGTATATCAATTAATACCGGACCCGGTCTTCCCGTCGTGGCGATATGGAATGCCTCTTTAATCACACGGGGGAGATCTTCCGGACGGCGGACTTGGTAGCTGTGTTTCGTAATCGGCATCGTAATTCCTAAAATGTCGGCTTCCTGGAAAGCGTCGCTGCCGATGACCGAAGTGGCCACCTGACCGGTAAACACTACGAGCGGCAATGAATCTATCATCGCATCCGCAAGACCGGTAACTAAATTTGTCGCTCCGGGTCCGGAGGTAGCAATCACAACCCCCGGCTTTCCGGAGACTCTCGCATACCCTTCTGCCGCGTGAATCGCGCCTTGCTCGTGGCGGGGCAGGATGTGAACCAATCCCGACTGATACAGCTTATCGTAAATCGGAAGGACGGCTCCCCCCGGATAGCCGAAGATCATCTCGACATTTTCTTTCTTTAATGATTCAATCAGCATCAGAGCCCCGTTCATTGTTTTTGTACAATCGGCAGACAAAGAATCCGCCTGTACATTTGTGCCCATTTTCAGTTCCTCCTTTTCAATGTTCCCTTCTAAAATCCAATTCATAAAACGCAGCGCCGGCTGACGCAAATAAAAAAGCCTTCCCACCCACATTCAGCCAAGCATTTCATGCGATAGCCAAAAGGGGCGAAAAGGCTTTGCTCTCCGCGGTACCACCCTTGTTTACGGTCATATGCAGACCGTCTCATGGATAATGATTATCCGTTTTGATAACGAGTAAACATTGCGTTCACTCGGCCGAGTCCTACTCTTTACATTTCAGACCGGCACTCTGAGGGGAGTTCACTTTGATTTGTTTTACCGGCTCTCAGCGTTACCGGCTCTCTGTGAAAAACTTCAGCAAAGCTACTTATCCTCTTCTGCGCTTTTTATTATGGCAGCTCTTTTATTAAAAAAGAACCTTCATTTGTTTGTTTTTTCAGTGTTTTATGATTTTTCTTTTTAGCGTGAATCATTTATTTATTTTTGTTTGAACTCATATTACGCCCGTTTGCAGACAGTGTCAACAGCATTTTTATAATTATTAGACAATTTAGATTAATCAATCTACTTTGTATACGCTTTCATTACTGGTACAAAGGGATCTGTAAATATTAAAAGTTTTTATCATTTTTTTATTAATCTCTCAAGATTACATGAAATTTTTCCGTTCATATACGAATATGTCACATTTTATTACACGATTTTTCTCTGTCCTTCCGGCATGCTTGTCAGATATTCCGTTCGATTGAACAGGCTCTTTATACAGACATACGCATACACTGTTCTTATCTCGTAAGAAATGAGTGATGTCATGAATAAGATGTTATCAGGCATGCAGGGCCTGCCTCCCGGATTTCCGCCTTTACCGGTCTTACCGCCGCAGTCTTATTATCCTCCGGCCCCGATGCATACAGCACCATATCAAGGTGACCCTTCTTTTCAGCAGGGATTCCCGTCATCCGGATACGGACAGCAGACCCCGCAAAGCACGCTGTCATTCGCCGGACAGCAATTCGTCCCATACCCTTATACATCCGGGTACTACGGCCAATCCTTCAGTGACGTCGGCGGAAGCCTCGGCGCCGGGGCACATCCCGGCGCGCTCGGGGGCGGTTTCAGCGGCCATGCCGGGGGCTTCAGCGCTCCGAGCGGATTCAGATGATACAAAAACCGGTCTCACACGGCCGGTTTCTTTTCTTATTCACAGAGTATAACGGTCATTCCATTGATTCATTTCCTGCTCCGTATAGTAATCAGCCCTTGAAACCTCAACAATGATTAAACCGCATTGAGTGATTAAAAATTGCTTCAGTTCCTCAAACAGCTCGTCTTTTCCGCAAAAGATCGTTTCTATATTGTGATTTTTATATGCAAATGCGTACTTCAAAAGCTAATTCCTCCTGCTGTCTTTCTATCAATTATTGACAAAACGCATGATAGAAATTAGATAATTTATCACTCAAGGGCGCCTTAAGTATCTTTATACATATATTTATTACGGTAAATATTACATTAAGTTTCATTTATATTAAAATTACTTTACAATTTTCATCAAATACGGAACTTTTGTTTCGTAAAATTAAAAATAAAATACAAAAAAACCTCAAACCCATTGTCAGGGCTTGAGGTTTTTTATACGTCCCAGGAGAGATTCGAACTCCCGACCGACGGCTTAGAAGGCCGTTGCTCTATCCGGCTGAGCTACTGGGACATGAAAATCAAATTGTTCTGCTGATCATTTTACCATGATATCAGCGAATTGACAATATAGTCATCCGATAAAAAAGGCCAGCGGCATCAGTTTTCAATCTGATGTCACCAGCTCTTTTTTTGTACGTCCCAGGAGAGATTCGAACTCCCGACCGACGGCTTAGAAGGCCGTTGCTCTATCCAGCTGAGCTACTGGGACAGCTTTTGCTTTATGTATCAGCGACAAGATTTATTATATACAGGTTCAAATCATAAGTCAATATTTTTTTAAAAACTTTTGATGGGGAAGAATGAAATCTCCCCCATCACTTGTTAAAAACTGATTGCAGTCTCCAAGTCCTTCAATTCCCGACCCGTTTCGTCGTAAAATGTCACGGCGCCTTCTCTTTCTGTAAGAGTAAGAATGGCATAGCTTTTCACATTGCGGACTCTCGGAAGACGGATGCTGCCCGGATTAATCAAAAGCTTGCCCCGAAGCTCTTCACTCCCGGCAATATGTGAATGGCCGAAGCAGACGATATCCGCCCCAAGCTCTTCCGCCCGGTAAAAAACAGTTAAAAGTGACTGTTTAATGCCGTGAAGATGCCCGTGAACGGCCAGAATTTTCTTTGAACCGGCGTCCAGAAGGAGTTCATCCTGAAACCCGCCGCCAAAGTCGCAATTGCCTTTTACCGTGTGATACGGCGTAAGCGCCGGATGTGCGGCGTCAAGCTCTGAATCACCGCAATGAATCATCAGATCCGCTTCGTCTTCGTGCCGCTTTGCAATCGTCTCCAGCTCATCTTCAAGGCCGTGACTGTCACTTATTATCAGCACTTTCATTGCATACGCTCCCCCTTATGAATCAAGCAGCTTTGACAGTTTCTTGAGCGCCTCAGCCCTGTGGCTGATTTTGTTTTTCTCAGCGCTTGTCAGCTGGGCCATGGTTTTATCTTTATCTTTTACAATAAAAATGGGATCATAGCCGAACCCGTTATCCCCCTCGGGTCCTTCCGCAATATACCCTTCAACATGACCTTCGACCGTTTTTGTTTCCTGCCCCGGCATGCTGACGGCAAGGGCGCAGCGGAAACGGGCCGTGCGCTGCTCTTTTTCGATGCCTTTTAATTCTGACAGCACCTTGTCCATATTCGCCTTATCATCTTTTGCTTCTCCGGCATAACGGGCTGAATAAACGCCCGGTCTGCCTCCAAGGTTGTCCACCGATAAACCGGAGTCATCTGCAATGACCATTTTGTTTACGGCTTTTGCCACGGCTTCCGCTTTTAAGATGGCGTTTTCTTCAAAGGTATGTCCGGTTTCTTCAATTTCTTCCGTAAATCCGATTTCCGCCAAAGAAGAGACGCTGTAGCCTTTCGGTTCGAGTATTTCCTTGAATTCTTTCACTTTTCCCTGATTGTGTGTCGCAATAATGGCTTCTTTCACGGTGATCAGGCCTCTCTTTCTTATTTCAGTTCAGGCAATGTTTCTCCCAGCACTTCTTTTTGCTTTTGAATAAGCGTCTGGATTCCTTTTTCGGCAAGGCTTAACAGTCCGTTTAAATCTTCACGGGAGAATGTGGCTTCTTCGCCCGTCCCTTGAAGCTCTACAAAACGTCCGCTTCCCGTCATGATAATATTCATGTCGACTTCAGCCGCCGAATCCTCTTCATAATTCAGATCCAAAAGAAGGCCTTCTTCTTTATCCATCCCGACAGAAATGGCCGCGAGATAATCTGTCACAGGAGAGGTTTTGATAACGCCGCTTTTTACGAGTTTGCCGATCGCAATGGCCATCGCCAAGAAGGCGCCCGTAATGGAAGCCGTTCTTGTTCCGCCGTCGGCTTGAATGACGTCACAGTCGATCCAGATCGTGCGTTCGCCGAGCTTCTCCAAATCAACGACGGCCCGGAGCGCGCGCCCGATCAGCCGCTGAATTTCCATCGTTCTGCCGGAGACCTTTCCTTTTGAAGATTCTCTTATCGTTCTTTGATTCGTCGCGCGGGGAAGCATACTGTATTCCGCTGTGATCCAGCCTTTTCCTCCGCCGCGTAAAAATGGCGGCACCCGGTCTTCCACAGATGCATTACAGATGACCTTCGTATTTCCCGCTGTAATTAAAACCGAGCCTTCCGGGTGAGTGATAAAATCCAAATCAAATGTGATAGGGCGCAGCTCATCGTGCTGTCTTCCGTCGTGTCTCATATTTTACCTCCGATTATATGTACATAAACCTTTTGTTCCGGATTGTGAATAAAGAAAGAGGCAGCCGGAACGCTAACCTCTTTTTTACTAGTATATCAAAAATCGCAAATTAAAAACTACCCGTATTCACTTGTGACGGCCTCGAAACAGGTTTTGAAAGGGATTCTCCTTTTTCATTCACCAGTTCTGATTTTCCATTTACTTTTATAGAAACACTTTTGATCGACGGCTGTTCGGTTAACGTGAGAACGATGCTGTCCAGTACGCCCGATGATACCATTTTTGTTTTTTCGTCGGCGCTTCCGTAAATAGAGCTGTTAAAGTCCAGTGTAACCTGGCCGTCTTTCACTTTCGGCTTGCTGAGAAGCTTAACATCGTTATTAAAGTCCGTCAAAAGCCCGCTTGCTTTGCCCGGTCCGTCAGCGAGCTGTTCAACGGCAGCGGTGATGTCATTTGTTTCCGAATTGTCAATCCGCTTTGTGACAGGCACGTAGTATTCGCTTGTCTCTGTTTCCGCCAGATAATATACAGTCAGCGGATGGGTGTCTGTCAGATCATTCACTCCGGCCGTTTCAATATTAATCCCGTCTTTTCTGCTTAAGTCGCCCGTAATAGGCGTGCCGCCCACAGGCATTTCTTTCAGCTCGTGCCCGTTGATTCTGATTTTGACTTTATCTATTGAGCTGAATTGGGTAAGCGTCCATGTAATCGATTGCAGGATTTTTTGTTCGTCTTCTTTTTTATAGTTTTTAAATTCCTTCGAAAAATCAGCGACGGCAGTGCCGTCTTTTTTAATATCAACATTTACCGTCGTATCCGCAGGGAGCACCGCTCTGAAGCCGTTCGGCAGGATTTCTGACACAGGCCCTCCCTGAACCAAATACTCAAGGGCCTGCTTTGCGGTTCCCTCACTGTTCGGAAGAGGCAGTGTCTGTGCTGCGACATAGCCGTTTTTATCAATCAGATACAGCTCTCGCATGACTGTATTGGCCGGCTGGTCGGCTTTAGAAGTGCCGTTTTTCTCTGACTGCTTTGGTTTTGCCTGAATTCCCGCTTCATCCTTTACATATGAAATGTCTTGAGGCGGGTCAATTTCCCCGGCTGTTTTATCGGATTGAAACAAACCGCATCCAGATAACACAAAAGCCGAAGTAAGACATGTTGCAGCAATGACTGCAGGTCCTTTTTTCAGCATACTTTTCCCTCCTAAGGCTGTTTGTACTATGATGTATACGAGCCCTGTCCGGGAAATAGACCGGGAAGCGCAAAAAAACCCGCCGTAAACAGCGGGTTTTTTGATTTATTTTCTGACCGGCTCTTGAAGGGAGATGCACTCGACATGGCCGATTTCGTGGCCGAACCAGTCTTCGGCAATTTTTGCGAAACCGTTCCGCTCCCCCGTTGTAAGAAATTGATGCTCCGGTGCATGTTTCGATTGGTTTAACAAACCTTTATAAGACAAGATGGTGCTCACTTCTCTCGCCGTCTCGTCTCCGGAGGAAATGATTTTCACATGCTCTCCCATATAGTTCTGAATCGGATCTTTTAAAATCGGATAATGCGTACATCCTAAAATCAAGGTGTCAATTGATGTACCTTTTAAAGGTTCAAGCGATGCTTCAACCGCTTCCTCCGCCGATTCCTGAAGAAACCGTCCGCTTTCTACAAACGGCACGAGCAGCGGACAAGCCGTGTTCTCAACTTGAAGTTCTGCGTTTAACCCGAGCAGCGCCTGCTCATACGCTCTGCTTTTAATGGTATTGACCGTGCCGATGACGCCGATATGCTGGTTTTTCGTGACCTTTATCGCCGTTCTCGCACCCGGCTGAATGACTCCGACAACCGGAATATCCGTTTTGCGCTGAATATCCTCCAAGGCAATGGCCGTGGCCGTATTACAGGCGATCACGAGCATTTTGATATGGTGGTTTTCCAGCAGGTAATCGGTCATTTCCCACGTGTATTGAAGAACTTCTTCTTCAGGACGCGGACCGTACGGGCAGCGTTTTGTATCTCCCACATAGATGATATTTTCCTTCGGTAGCTGTCTCATGATTTCCTTAGCAACGGTTAACCCGCCAACCCCGGAATCAATGACTCCTATCGGCTGTTCCAACAAAATCGCCTCATTTTCTTTTCATTTCATGCTGCAGTTTCAATAATGATTTTTCGAAAGCGGCTGTTTCTTCTTCGGAAAATGTCGCAAACATATCCCGCAAATAAGCCTGTCTTTTCAAAATCACTTCTTGGATAATGCGCTCTCCTTCAGCGAGAAGATGAATTCTGACGACCCGTCTGTCAGCCGGGTCTTTGACCCGCTCGACAAGCTTATTTTTTTCCATGCGGTCTATCAGATCCGTCGTCGTGCTGCAAGCCAAATACATTTTGGCTGATAATTCGCCTATTGTCATATCCCCCAATTCATAAAGCCATTGAAGCCCCACGAATTGCGGCGGTGTAATTGCATATTGGTTAAGGATTTCTCTTCCTTTTTGTTTAATGATCGCAGCGATATGGCGGAGTGATTTTTCGATATCCGCAACATGCTCTACAGATTTTGATGTCATTTGTCCATCCCTCACTCAAGGATCTTTCTGGGCTATGCGCTCCATGTCTATTTTCCTTCTTTTTTTAAGAAAATGCAAGACTGACGGAGAAAAAGGAAAAACCGGGATTTTCACCGCATGCCCATCAGCCCGGGCGCCAATGCAAATAACCGGCTCCTTCTCGAAAAGAAGGAAAACCGGCAAGAATCAGAGCTCTAGCTCACCCATTCTAAGAAGCTCGACAACAGCTTGCGAACGCCCTTTCACACCTAACTTCTGCATGGCATTTGAAATGTGATTCCGTACAGTTTTTTCACTGATAAATAGCTCGCTTGCAATTTCCTTTGTTGTCTTGTCTTGAACGAGCAATTCGAATACTTCTCTTTCTCTTTTGGTCAGCAGCGGCTTTGATTGAAAATCTTTCTCCTTCAAGTATTGTAACCCTCCTTGCTAAGGTGAGAGCGAATCTGAAACGAATGGGTTTATATAGTCAAGATATCATATGTAAAGGGCGCTTCGGAGGTGACGTCTCTTAGAGAAATAGTTATCCGTTCAGGCGAGCAGAATGCCTTTCTCCCGCTCCGTCCAGCTGACCGCTTTGCCGCTTTTCTTCGACACTTGAACCATAACGACGGAACCTGTAAAGCACGGCAGGCCCGACTCATTTTCTCCAAGGTAATGAAGGGTGACGGACGCATTTCCGGCAGCGCTTGCTTTCACATAAATCCGCAGATTTTCATACGGCATCACCTGACGCATATAGTCGCACTGCTGGCTTGCGACGACCGTCATCGTTTCCGAGTTTTGCGCCGTTATGCCCCGCTGTTTAAAATAAGCGATCCGTGCTTCTTCAAAATAGATGAAAGGGATTACATTATTCATATGGCCGAACATATCCGTTTCTGAAAAACGAACCGATACTTCAGTAAAGAAAGAAAACGACTGTCTCCATTCTTCAAACGGGATATCAATATATTGCGGTTGTTTCATCACCTTCAGCTCCTTATAAAAAAACCTCTCCCGTGCGGAAGAGGCTCTTTTTCTCTTTCTTATACTCTGTCGCTTCCGAAGAAATTACGGAATGCTTGTAAATTGGTATCTCTGTTCAAAGCGGCGATTGAAGTCGTAAGCGGAATGCCTTTCGGGCAGGATTGAACGCAGTTTTGTGAATTCCCGCAATCTCCGAGGCCGCCGTCTGTCATTAACGCTTCTAAACGTTCTGCTTTGTTCATCGCGCCCGTCGGATGGGCGTTAAACAGACGGACTTGCGACATCGGGGCAGGCCCCATGAACTTCGACTTGCTGTTGACGTTCGGGCAGGCTTCGAGGCAGACGCCGCATGTCATGCATTTAGACAATTCATATGCCCACTGGCGGCGTTTTTCCGGCATTCTCGGCCCCGGCCCCAAATCGTAAGTTCCGTCAATCGGCACCCATGCTTTCACTTTTTTCAGTGAATCAAACATTCTGCTGCGGTCAACCTGAAGGTCACGGACAACCGGGAATGTTTTCATCGGCTTCAGACGGATCGGCTGTTCCAGCTTATCAATCAGCGCCGTACATGACTGGCGCGGTCTCCCGTTGATGACCATGGAGCAGGCGCCGCATACTTCTTCAAGACAGTTCATGTCCCATGCGACCGGAGTGGTTTTCTCTCCTTTTGCATTCACGGGATTTCTGCGGATTTCCATCAGGGCAGAAATCACGTTCAGATTCGGGCGGTAATTGATTTCGAATTCTTCATCGTATGGCGCGCTTTCGGGCGTATCCTGACGTGTAATGATAAACCGTATCTTTTTCTCACTCATGATTATTTCGCCACCTTCTTCTTCGAGTAGTCGCGTTTACGGGGCGCAATCAGTGATACATCGACATCCTGATATTCAAATTCCGGAGCTTCAAACGGACCGGCATGTTTAGCCATCGTCGTTTTGAGCCACTCATCGTCATTTCTTTCAGGGAAATCCGGTTTATAGTGCGCTCCCCGGCTTTCATTTCGGTTATATGCGCCGAGCGTGATGACTCTGGCAAGCTGAAGCATATTGGAGAACTGGCGGGTGAACATCGCCCCTTGGTTGCTCCATTTTGTCGTATCGTTGATATTGATTTTCTTAAAGCGTTCCATCAGCTCTTGGATCTTGTCATCCGTTTTCAAAAGCTTGTCGTTGTGGCGGACCACCGTGACGTTGGCCGTCATCCACTCTCCGAGCTCACGGTGAAGCACGTAGGCATTTTCGTCGCCGTCCATCTTCATAATATCGGCCCATTTTTCTTCTTCTTTTTTCACATAGGAATCAAATAATGAAGAAGACAGGTCTTCCGCTGATGTTTCAAGTCCGGAAACATATTTCACCGCATTCGGTCCGGCCACCATTCCTCCGTAGATGGCGGAAAGCAGAGAGTTCGCCCCTAAACGGTTTCCTCCGTGCATTGAATAATCACATTCACCCGCTGCGAACAGTCCGCGGATGCTTGTCATCTGATCATAATCAACCCACAGTCCGCCCATTGAATAGTGAACGGCAGGGAAAATTTTCATCGGAAGCTTGCGCGGGTCATCGCCCATGAATTTTTCATAGATTTCGATAATGCCGCCAAGCTTAACGTCAAGCTCTTTCGGATCTTTGTGCGACAGATCGAGATACACCATGTTTTCTCCGTTGATGCCGAGTTTCTGATTCACACACACGTCAAAGATTTCACGTGTCGCAATATCCCGCGGTACGAGGTTTCCGTAAGCCGGATATTTTTCCTCAAGGAAGTACCAAGGTTTTCCGTCTTTGTACGTCCAGACTCTTCCGCCCTCGCCGCGCGCCGATTCACTCATCAGACGCAGTTTATCGTCCCCCGGGATTGCTGTCGGGTGAATTTGGATAAATTCGCCGTTTGCATAATAAGCGCCCTGCTGATAAACGATTGATGCGGCAGATCCCGTGTTGATCATGCTGTTTGTTGATTTTCCGAATACGATTCCGGGTCCTCCCGTCGCCATAATAACGGCGTCAGAACGGAATGACTCGATTTGCATATTGGTCAGATTTTGGGCTACGATACCGCGGCACGTGCGCTCATCGTCAAGAACGGCGCCGAGGAATTCCCAGCCTTCGTATTTTGTGACGAGACCCGCCACTTCATATCTGCGCACCTGCTCGTCCAGTGCGTAAAGAAGCTGCTGACCCGTCGTCGCTCCCGCGTATGCGGTTCTGTGATGCTGTGTACCCCCGAAACGGCGGAAGTCCAAAAGCCCTTCCGGCGTTCTGTTAAACATAACCCCCATGCGGTCCAATAAGTGGATAATGGACGGCGCCGCTTCACACATCGCTTTTACAGGAGGCTGGTTTGCCAAAAAGTCGCCTCCGTATACCGTGTCATCAAAATGCTCAAACGGAGAGTCTCCTTCCCCTTTTGTGTTGACAGCTCCGTTTATCCCGCCCTGCGCGCAGACCGAGTGAGAGCGTTTGACCGGAACGATGGAAAACAATTTAACGGCCGTGCCTGATTCCGCTGCTTTAATTGTCGCCATGAGGCCGGCAAGACCCCCGCCGACTACGATAATGCTTGATTGACTCATGATAGCCCCTCTCCCTCTAGTAATCTAGTTCTCTTACACAAACGCAAAAATCGCTTTTAAACCTACGTATGAAAGCGCTAAAAATATAATCAGCGTCACGTAAGTCGAAATTCTTTGAGAACGCGGCGTGACCGTGATCCCCCATGTGACCGCAAAAGACCATAAGCCGTTTGAAAAGTGAAAAATGACCGATAAAACGCCTACAATGTAAAAGCCGAGCATAAACGGCGAGCTCAGAATATTCGCCATCATATCGAAGTTGACTTCAGCGCCCATCTGCGCGGCAATCCGCGTCTGCCACACATGCCAGCTGACGAAAATAAGGGTGAGAATACCAGTGACACGCTGAAGCACAAACATCCAGTTTCTGAAATAACTGTAGTGGCCAGCGTTGTTTTTCGCAGTAAATGCTATGTACACACCGTAAACCGCATGATAAATTAAAGGTAAGAAAATAATAAAAATTTCTAACGCATACCTGAACGGCAGACTGTCCATAAAGCCGGCCGCCTTGTTAAACGCATCCGCTCCCCTTGCGGCAAATTGGTTGACGACTAAATGCTGGATCAAAAAGATGCCGACCGGAATAACACCGAGCAAGGAATGCAATCTTCGAAAATAAAACTCTCTGTTCCCAGACATTACTTTACCCCCTGTTTGATTTAAGTGCGAAATGTACTAAAATCTCTGCCCCCACTTCGTTTCAATTGTAAGCACTTTATTAAAATTTATTGACAATTTCATTTTACTCCTCCCTCAAAAGGGCGTCAAGAAAACGTGTACATAAATTATAATTTTCGGAATTGATTATCTGGAGGGAAAATTTTATTTTCCTGCGATATCTTTCTCACATTTTTTCGCTTGTTTTATAGGATCATCCTGTAATCCTCCCCCCTGTTTAAGCTATAATAAACGAAGGAGAGAGGGGAATACATAATATGAAGAATAATTATGAAGCAGCTTTAGAACCTTTAACTGAACTCGACGTCAGCGCATACGGCTACGAATTAATCCGGGAAATCGTGCTTCCGGATATCCTCGGCCCGGAACATTCATCGATGATGTATTGGGCGGGAAAACGCCTCGCCCGCAAATTTCCTCTTCAATCGTGGGAAGAAATCCCCGCCTTTTTTGAAAAAGCCGGCTGGGGAACTTTGACAAACGCAGGATCAAAAAAACAAGAACTGGAATTTGAACTGGAAGGACCGCTCGTATCCAGCAGGCTCAAACATCAGAAAGAGCCTTGTTTTCAGCTTGAAGCCGGTTTTATAGCCGAACAGATTCAATTGATGAACGATCAGATTGCAGAATCTTATGAACAGGTAAAAAAGAGAGCGGATAAAGTCGTCCTGACCGTAAAATGGGATATGAAGGACCCTGTATAATTGAAAAAAGGCGGTGACTCCAAGTCCCGCCTTTTTGCCTGCCCGTTTATACGGCAGACGGCTGTTTAGAAAGCTCAAACGCATCATGAAGCGCTTCGACCGCTTTCACCATATCATTTTCGCTGACAACCGCTGATACTTTTATTTCAGATGTGCTCACCATTTTGACTTGTACATTTTTTTCCGCCAGTACGGCAAACATGTCCGCGGCGACGCCGGGATTTGAAACCATGCCCGACCCGACAATAGAGACTTTCGCCAGTTTTCTTTCGGTTTCAATTTTTTCATAGTCAAGCGCGTTTTTATATTCTTCAAGCACGGCGACCGTTTGCGCGGCATCTTCCGTTTTCACTGAGAAAGAAATATCCGCTTCCCCATCGTCCGACTGTGTCTGAATAATAATGTCAACGTTGATGTTTCGTTTTGCCAGCGCGGTGAAGATTGTTGAAAGTGTTGTCAGTCCGCTTGCAAGACCCGTAACGGACACCCTTGTGATCTGGTCTTCAAATGCAATTCCTCTGACGATTAAATTCTGCTCCATTGATGATTCCTCCTCAATTAATGTTCCAGCTTCATGTTCCGTGCTTGACCGCACTTCCAAAGGCACTTGGTAGTTTTTCGCGAACTCAACCGCCCGCGGGTGAAGAACACCCGCTCCTAGATTTGCAAGCTCCAGCATTTCATCATAAGAAATTCCCGCCAGTTTTCTCGCTGACCGGACATACCGCGGATCTGTCGTAAATACGCCCGGAACATCTGTATAAATGTCGCATTTATCCGCTTCCAGCGCTGCTGCAAGAGCGACCGCCGTCGTATCGGAACCGCCCCGTCCGAGCGTCGTGATGCCGCCGTCTTCCGTTACGCCCTGAAAACCGGCAACGACTGTGATTTTGCCTTCTGCAAGCTGCGAACGAATCGCCGTGATATCAATATCCGTAATTCTCGCATTGCCGTGAACGGCTTCCGTGCGGACACCCGCCTGCCAGCCCGTATAAGAGACGGCGTCATATCCTTTTTCCTGAAGCGCCATGGCCAAAAGCGAAATCGTGACCTGCTCTCCCGTAGACAAAAGCATATCCATCTCGCGTCTGCTTGGTTCAGATGTGATTTCAGCCGCGAGGTTAACGAGCGCGTCGGTTGATTTTCCCATTGCCGAAACGACGACTACGACATCATGGCCTTTTTGCTTTTCAGCAATGGCGCGATTTGCGGCATTTTGAATTTTTTTGGCAGAGCCGACGGAAGTGCCTCCGAATTTTTGTACGATAAGACCCATACTAGACCACCCTTTACATTTTGGTTCGTGCGGGTGAGGAGAAAAGAGCGTTTTGTCCACAATAAAAAAAGCAATGAGAGGAATAGCTCTCATTGCTTTTTCATATCATTACGATTGATTATGAACAACGAGATAGCCCTCCAAGAAAATGAATTCTTGACAGCCTTACATTTATTTAATGCAAGGCCAGCGAATCACACCGATGGGATGTGATACACTTCGGCGACGCTCCCCTTTCAGCCTTTTTCGCAGAATCCATCATTCTCCAAAGGCTTACTATTGAAGTTCGCACCTCTATCTTCACCATATAACACGATCTTATGAAATTAGTTCACATTCTAGCAGATTTTTCAGAAAAGCACAATACTATTTTTTCAATTTTTCAAACAGCAGCTGGGCCGCCGCGGCCGGCACACCGGCTTTTTTGATATCGTCAAGGCTTGCTTCCTTCATCTTTTTGACAGATCCGAAATGTTTTAAGAGCATTTTTTTGCGTTTTTCGCCGATTCCGGGGATATCATCCAGAACGGATTGAAAGACGCTTTTTCCCCGGATCTGTCTGTGAAAGCTGATCGCAAAACGGTGAACTTCGTCCTGAATACGCTGAAGCAGGTAAAACTCTTGGCTGTTCCGCTCCAGAAACACCGGTTCAAGCGGGTCGCCGATCAAAAGGTTGGATGTTCGGTGTTTATCATCTTTCGCCAATCCCGCTACCGGGACATCAAGGCCGAGCTCATTCTCGAGCACGTCGCGCGCCGCGTTAATCTGCCCTTTTCCGCCGTCAATGATGATTAAATCCGGCAGCGGAAGATTTTCGCGGAGCACCCTCGTGTACCTTCTTCTGACGACTTCCCTCATTGAGCCGTAATCATCCGGCCCTGTTACGGTTTTAATTTTATATTTGCGGTATTCCTTTTTATTCGGTTTTCCGTCAATAAAGACAATCATGGCCGATACGGGGTTTGTGCCTTGAATATTGGAGTTGTCAAACGCTTCAATCCGATGCGGCGTGTAAATATTCAGCGCTTCGCCGAGCCGTTCGGCTGCACCGATCGACCGTTCCTCATCCCGCTCGATTAACGAGAATTTTTCCCGCAGAGCAATTTTCGCATTTTTGTGCGCAAGCAAAAGCAGCTCTTTTTTCGGGCCTTTTTTCGGCTGATGCACGGCGGTTTCCAACAGCTCGCTGATCATGTCCCTGTCAACGCTGTCAGGCACCAGAATTTCCTTAGGCAGAAAGTGATTGTTTTTGGAATAGAACTGGCCGATGAAGGTCAGGAATTCTTCATCCGCTTCCTGATACATCGGAAACATGCTGACGTCGCGTTCGATCAGTTTTCCTTGGCGAATGAAAAAGACTTGGACGCACATCCAGCCTTTATCGTAGGCATATGCAAACACATCGCGGTCCAGAAGGTCATTCATGGTCATTTTTTGCTTCTCCATCGTCGATTCGATGTGAACAAGCTGGTCGCGGAATTCTTTAGCCCGTTCAAATTCAAGCTTTTCCGCCGCTTCTGCCATTTTCGCTTCGAGCTCTTTTTTGATTTCGTTATGCCCTCCCTTTAAAAAACGGGTGATGTCTTCAACAATCTCGCGGTTTGTCTCCTCAGATATATCCTTTACACATGGGGCGAGGCATTGTCCGAGATGATAATAAAGACAGACGCGGTCCGGAAGCTTTGAGCATTTCCTGAGCGGGTAAAGGCGGTCCAACAGTTTTTTCGTTTCCCGCGCCGCCTGCACATTCGGATACGGGCCGAAATAGCGTCCTTTGTCTTTTTTGACATTCCGGGTGACAATCAGCCGCGGATGGCGTTCATGGGTGATTTTAATAAAGGGATAGGTTTTATCATCTTTCAGCATGACATTGTATTTCGGATCGTATTTTTTAATCAGATTCATTTCCAAAATAAGCGCTTCAAGATTGGAGGAAGTCACGATATATTCAAAGTCCTCAATCTCCGTCACAAGCCGTTGGGTTTTTGCGTCGTGAGAACCGGTGAAATAAGATCGCACCCTGTTTTTCAAGACTTTCGCTTTCCCCACGTAGATGACTGTTTTTTGACGGTCTTTCATTAAATAACAGCCCGGCTGATCGGGAAGGAGGGCCAGCTTTTCTTTCAGTTGTTTATTCATACGTTACCCTTCCTTACATTCATTTCTCGTGTCCATTCAGTGTATCACGAACATTTGTTTTTCTCCATTTTCAGCTTTTGGAAGATCAAAAAAGGCGATTCCCTTTCAAAGGAATCGCCCTGCCGTAACGGAAGCTTTCGGCTTACAGATGTTTGTTTACAAGCTCTTCAAGAGCTTCTTTCGGTTTGAAACCGACAGATGTTTCAACGACTTCTCCGTCTTTTAATACGAGAAGTGTCGGGATGCTCATGACGCCGTATTTACCGGCAGTTTCTTGGTTTTCATCCACGTCGATTTTGACGATTTTCAGTTTGTCTCCCATTTCTTGATCGAGCTCTTCAAGAACGGGCGCGATCATTTTACAAGGTCCGCACCAAGGAGCCCAGAAATCAGCCAATACGACACCTTCACTTGTTTCAGCTGAGAACGATTGATCAGTTGCTTTTACGATAGCCATTTGTTATTCCTCCAATTGTCAAATGATGATTTTTAGTATAGCATCTCCCATTCGTTCATGCTAATTTAATGCTTATATTATTTTCTCCCGAACCCGCCGGAAATAATCTTTTTTATACAGTGTATTATAACCGGGCGGCGGGCGTTCAAAACTTAAGATGGGCCCGCAGGCAGCGTGATTAATACAATCGCCATCGGAGGAAGCTCCGCCTCAAGTTTTCCGCTCTTTTGAGCAAACCCGGAAAACGGCTTCGGTTTGACGTTTTCCGGACTGCTGAATGTATTATGGGCATTCATTTTTTCCGCGTGCAGAATCGTTCCCGAAGGCTTCCCTGTCTTTTTCATGCCCCGCAGTTCAATCTTCACATCAGCTTTTTGCAGATGATCGATATTGCAAATGCTGATATGTATGTCTCCGTTTTGCTGTTTGGACGCTGAAATGCTGACTTGCGGGAGCCGGCCGTCATTCCATTCGTACCCGGCTGCTTTTGTTTCTGTCGCCAAAAGAGATGCGTCCTGATGCACCTTAAACATATCAAACACATGATACGTCGGCGTCAACAGCATTTCTTTCCCTTTTGTCAGGATCATTGCCTGAAGCACGTTGACGGTTTGCGCGATATTGGCCATCTGTACGCGGTCTGCGTGCTGATGAAAAATATGAAAATGCGTGGCGGCGACAAGGGCGTCGCGGATCGTATTCTGCTGATACAGAAAGCCCGGATTCGTGCCCGGCTCAGGATCAAGCCACGTGCCCCATTCATCAATGATCAGCCCGACTCTTTTTTCGGGATCGTACTGATCCATGATGGCACTGTGCCTTGTGATCAATTCATCCATATGCGCCGCTTTTTTCATCGTGGTGAACCATTCATCTTCCGTAAACTCCGTCGCTGATCCTTTCCCCTTCCAGAAGTCGCCCGGTATTGTGTAATAATGCAGGCTCAGCCCGTCCATGAGATCAGCGGCTTTTTTCATTAAAGTTTCAGTCCAGCGGTAATCGTCGACATTCGCGCCGCCGGCAATTTTATAGATTTCATTGCCGCTGTAATTACGGACATAGGTTTGAAAGTTTCTGTAAAGGTCGGCATAATAGTCAGGATGCATGTTTCCGCCGCAGCCCCAGTTCTCATTTCCTATTCCGAAATATTTCAGCTTCCACGGTTTTTCCCGCCCGTTTTCTTTTCTCCAGTCGGACATCGGCGTGCCCGCTTCAAACGTCATGTATTCAATCCAATCAGCCATTTCTTTAACCGTTCCGCTGCCGACGTTTCCGGCGATGTACGGTTCGCAGCCGAGCAGTTCACAAAGCATCATAAACTCGTGCGTGCCGAATTCATTGGAATCAATCGTCCCGCCCCAATGGGTATTCAGCATGGTTTTGCGTTTCCCTACGCCGTTTGCCCAATGGTATTCATCAGCAAAACAGCCGCCCGGCCATCTGAGGACGGGAATCTGAAGCTGTTTGAGGGCGGCGGCAACATCCGTCCTGACCCCGCCGGTATTCGGAATATCGGAATCTTTTCCGACCCAGATGCCCTCATATATGCCTCTTCCCAGGTGTTCCGCGAAATGTCCGTATATGTTTTTATTAATGGTTCCCCGTGTGATATCAGTTTGAATGACTGCCGTATTGTGAGACAAACTTGATCATTCCTTTCCCTTAATAAGAATGAAAGCACTACAGCCGATCTATGTATCTGGAATGCATGCTGAATGGATAAGTTTGTAAGCGCTTTACAAAAGCTTATTACATTGGTTCGTACATGTCAATCTATTGTTTTATTAATCTATAATTTGTACGAACCAATTAACACAAATCAAAACCCTCTGACAAATTAAGCCAGAGGGTTTTGATTATGAATGAATATTGGCATTTTTAAATTCCTGGGTCAGAAGCGGAACCACTTCGAACAAATCGCCGACAATTCCGTAGTCCGCTATTTTAAATATTTCCGCTTCCGGGTCTTTGTTAATGGCAACAATGACCTTACTGTTTGACATGCCCGCCAAGTGCTGAATCGCTCCGGAAATGCCGCAGGCGATATACAAATCCGGCGTGACGACTTTTCCCGTCTGGCCGATTTGAAGAGAATAATCGCAATAGTCCGCGTCACACGCGCCGCGTGAAGCGCCCACCGCTGCTCCGAGCACCTCGGCAAGTTCTTTTAACGGTTCAAACCCATCTTTGCTTTTTACACCGCGGCCGCCTGCTACGATAATTTTCGCTTCTGATAAATCCACGCCGTCCGCCGTTTTTTTGACTACTTCTTCAATGACTGTCCGCAAATCTGCCGGAGGCGCCGCAAGCTCTTCAATATCACCCGTCCGGTTCGCTTCTTTTTCTAATGCCTGAATATTATTCGGCCGAATTGTCGCCAAAATGAAAGGATCGGTTGAAATCACCTGTTCAAAGGCTTTTCCCGAATAAATCGGTCTTGTAAAAACGATGTTGTCTCCGGTAACGCTTACATCCGTGCTGTCTGAAATCAGCCCCGTTTCAAACCGGGCCGCAAGCTTAGGTGACAAATCTTTTCCCATAGAAGTGTGGCCGAAAATGACCGCATCAGGCTTTTCATTTTCGATCAAATCCCCGAGAACCGCGGCATATCCGTCCGCCGTATACTGAGAAAGCCCCGGCGCATCGGCCGTAAATACTTTGTCGGCGCCGTACTGAATGAGTTCTGATGCTGCATCAGCCGCGCCTTTTCCCATCAGCACGCCGATGACATCTCCTCCGCCGGAAATGGTTTTGCCTGCGGCTATGGCTTCAAAGGTGACGTTCCGTAAGGCGCCGTCACGAATTTCTCCGAGTACGATCACTTTTTTTCCCATTCTGACATCCCCCAGTTTCTTTAATATCGGTTTATACGACTTTGGCTTCTTTTCTCAGCAGTGACACAAGCTCTTTCGCCTGCTCAGCGGCTTCTCCTTCGATCAGTCTGCCCGCTTCTTTTTGCGGCGGCAGAAAACGTTCGATCGTTTTGAGCTTCGGTGCGGCATCATCTTCATCAATATCGAGATCATCGAGCTCAAGTTCTTCCAGCGGTTTTTTCTTCGCCTTCATAATGCCCGGAAGCGACGGATAGCGGGGCTCGTTTAAGCCTTGCTGTGCCGTGATGACTAAAGGAAGTGAGGTTTTAATGATTTCGGTATCCCCTTCGTTGTCTTTCTCTGCCACAGCTTCATCGCCGCTGATTGTCAGTTTTGTAATCGTTGTGACGCAAGGAATGTTTAGCAGTTCGGCAAGCCTTGGAGCCACTTGGCCGGAACCGCCGTCAATCGCGACATTTCCTCCGAGAATCAGATCATATTCGCGATCCTTGAAATAATGATATAAGATAGTTGAAATGGAGTATTGGTCAGGATCGCTCAGATCATCTTCAATATTGATTAACACCGCCTGGTCACAGCCCATCGCAAGGGCGGTTCTCAGTTCTTTCTCCGCATCTTCTCCGCCGACGGTTACAGCGGTAACGGTTCCGCCGTGCTCTTCCTTCAGCTGAATGGCTTCTTCAATGGCGTATTCATCATACGGATTAATGATAAATTCGGCCCCGTCCTCCTGAATCTTTCCTGCTTCAATGACGATTTTCTCTTCTGTGTCAAACGTCCGTTTCATCAGTACAAATAGATTCATATTCTTATCCCCTTTATCTTCGCCCACCGAATTGAGGCTTTCTTTTTTCGAGAAATGCCTGAATGCCTTCTTTTGCGTCATCTGATGCAAATGCTTCCCCAAAGCGCTTTGCTTCAAGCTTTAAGCCGCCGTCATAAGAATAGATCTTGTTTGAATAAAGGAGCTCAAGCAGATAAGCCATTGACTGCGGGCTTTTTTCCGCAAACTTGCCCGCGAGCGTTTTCGCTTTTTGCAGCAGCTCTTCCTCATGTTCGGCGCCTATCGTGACAAGGCCGAGGCTGAGCGCTTCTTCTCCGGTCACAGGTTCTGAAGTGCCGATCATTTCAAGCGCTTTCGCCGTACCGACGTACCGGGGAAGCCGCTGCGTCCCGGCAAAGCCCGGAATAATGCCGAGATTCAGCTCGGGCAGGCCGAGCTTTGCATCCAATGTAGCGATTCTGATATGGCAGGCCATGGCTAGCTCAAGACCGCCGCCGAACGCAGCGCCGTGAATCGCTGCGATAACGGGCTTCGGAAACCCTTCAATTCTTTCCATCAGCTGCTGGCCTTTATCCGCCATGGCAGAAGATTGCTCAAGATTTTCAAGCGACGTAAATTCCTTTATATCGGCGCCCGCCGAGAAAAATTTTCCCTCACCGCGAATAATGATACTTCTGACGCTGTCATCTGTTTCACACCGGTCGAACAGACCGGACAACTCATCTAAAACCGCACCGGACAGCGCGTTGGCCGGCTGATGATTAATGGTGATCACCGCAACAGATTGTTCTACCGCCATCGAAAGGCTGTTCATCCGTCAACCCCCTTTAGTTTTGATGAATCCCTGACACCAACAGCTCCAATACCTTGTCTGACAAATCCGGAAGATCATATTTCTGATCGTTCATCACCCATGTTGTCACTGTTTCATCTATCGTCCCGAATATCATCTGCCGGGCGAGGCGGACGTCGAGATTGTCTTTCCATTCCCCCGACTTGATTCCTTCGGTCAAAATGGTGTCCAGCATGTTTAAATAACCTTTTAAAATATCATTGATTTTCAGGCGCAGCTTGATATTTGACTGTCTGAGCTCAAGCTGGGTCACAATCGCGAGGTGGCGGTCATTGCCGAGCAGTGTGAAATGCTGCTTAATAACGAGGGCGAGTTTTTCTTTTGCCGTCGTTTTTTCTTTCACTTCTTCTTCCATGCGTTCAATGAACTGGCCCATCTTTTCTTTAAAAAGAGAAATGAGTATATCCTCTTTGTTTTTGAAATATAAATAGATGGTGCCGTCCGCAACGCCGGCCTGCTTGGCGATTTTGGACACCTGTGATTGGTGATAGCCGTTTTCCGCTATGACTTCTACTGCTGCATCAATAATCTGCATATACTTTGGCCGTTTTTGGTTCAATGTCATCGTTCCTTCCTTCGATAAATGAATGACTATTCATTCATAACTTCATGATAAAAAGGAATCCGGATTTTGTCAAGTTTTTCTTTTAAGGCACCTTGTTTTCACGGGAAGCATCTTCCTCTTCGACTAAACGCCTTCTTAATATTTTTCCGACGGCCGTTTTCGGAAGCTCTTTTCTGAATTCGTAAAGCTTCGGGACTTTGTACGGCGCAAGCCGCTCTCTTGCAAACGCATCAAGCTCATCGGCATCTGCCTCGGCGCCTTTTTTCAAAACGATAAATGCTTTCACCGTTTCCCCCCTGTAGGAATCAGGGACGCCCGCTACGACGATTTCCTGAACGGCTTCATGCTCATAAAGCGCCTCTTCCACCTCCCGGGGGTAAATGTTGTATCCGCCGGCAATGATGATGTCTTTTTTCCTGTCGGCGATGTAGAAAAATCCTTCCTCATCCATATACCCCATATCACCGGTAAACAGCCAGCCGTCTCTGATGACACGCGCCGTCTCCTCCTGCTTATTCCAGTATCCTTTCATGACCTGAGGACCTTTTACGATCAGCTCGCCGTGTTCATACGGCCCCGCAAGCCCGCCTTTTTCTTCTGAATAGATTCCGGCGTCGGTATTGGGCCAGGGACAGCCGATGCTGCCTGGTTTATTTTTTCCCCAAATGAAGTTTGAATGGGTAACCGGTGATGCTTCGGATAATCCGTAGCCTTCCACAAGCTTTCCTCCGGTCACTTTTTCAAATTTCTGTTTGACCTCAACCGGAAGCGCCGCTGAACCGCTCGGACAGCTTTCAATGGAGGACAAATCATACTTATTCAGCTCCGGGTGATGCAACAGCCCGATGTAAATCGTCGGTGCCCCGGGAAAAACCGTCGGCTTCAGCCTGTCGATTGTTTTCAGGGTATCCAAAGGATTAAATTTAGGAAGAAGGATCATTTCACATCCCTGCATAATGGAAAAATTGAGCACGGCGGTCAATCCGTACACATGAAAAAAAGGCACGATGCCGAGCACCTTTTCGGCTCCCTTTTTCATTTTGTACATCCAGGCGGCGCACATTTCTGTATTGGCCTGAATGTTCCGGTGTGTGAGCATGACGCCTTTCGGGTAGCCGGTTGTTCCGCCCGTGTATTGAAGCACGGCGATGTCATGCGCAGGGTCAATATCAAATGGCTCCGCTTCCTCCGCTCTTTCGTTTTTTAAAATATCCGCTAATTTGTGAATTTGTTCGCAGCCGTCATAATCAAT
Source organism: Bacillus sp. EKM208B (assembly GCF_011800725.1). Taxonomy (NCBI): domain Bacteria; kingdom Bacillati; phylum Bacillota; class Bacilli; order Caryophanales; family Bacillaceae; genus Bacillus; species Bacillus sp. EKM208B. The sequence continues at coordinate 353,928 of NZ_JAANHO010000002.1, forward strand.
ATGCACCTGTTGTTTTTGCGTGAGCGTATACAGCATATTTTTCGGGAACGGCAAAAAGTCTTTTATACTCGTTGTAATAATGCGTTCGACGATTGATAACGTTTTCATTTTTATCACCTTCGGAAACAGCATATCGAGGGTGATGATCACGCGCGGCGCACTGTCTTTCAGCTGATACTCAAGCTCGTGTTCCGTGTAGAGAGGATTGGTCTGAACGACAATGCCGCCGGCAAACAATACGCCGTAAAAAGCGATGACCGACTGCGGACAATTGGGCAGCATAATGGCGGCTCTGTCACCTTTTTTCAGGCCTGTTTTGCGTAAAAAAGCGGCCAGCTTTAACGAATCTGTGAGAACGTCTTGGAATGTGAGTTTTTTTCCGAGAAAATAAATGGCGGTGTGGTTCGGGAATTGAGCTGCGGAGTTTGTCAGATTGGATGGCAGGGTTTGATCAGTAAATTCAAGCTCATGCGGAATCTCTTCGGGATATTGAGAAAGCCATGGCTTTTCAGACTGCATAATACCTCTCCCTTCTGTTTTCCTATACACTATTATTATAGCAGAAGGGTGATTGGAATTGGAAAGCGTTTCATGTGAAATTTCGAGTCTCAGGAGGTGTTGAGTTTGCTGGAAACGCTGCATTTTGAAGAGGGAGTTCCTATCCTGCGCCAGCTGCCTAAGCCGTTTACGTCGGCCGCCTTTTTGCTTCATCCCTTTGTCCTGATGTCTGATGGGTGGGAAGAGCAAAAGCGCAAACGGCCTTATGAACATATATATCCGAGTGATGAGGAGATCATCGCGATGGGCAGACCCGTTTCCTGGAAAACCGTCAGATTGCGTTCTGAAAAAGAGACGGCGCTTGCGCTTATGAGCGCTGTCACGGCACTGCGGGAGGAATATGCACTTCCTGAATCCGCCAGGCTGTTTAATCGGCTTCATCCCGATCTGTACTTGCCGAGCGATGATGTCACTTCACCATTTTTAATTCCGGGACTTTTGGATGTGTTCCGTTCAAAAGGCATAAAGCGCTGCACTTATTATGAGCCGGTCGAAGAGAAAGGCATATTTTCACTCAATCAAACGGCGGCTTCGGATGTATGCGGATTGCTGCGGGCTGACATGATCATTGCCGACGAAAAACGGCGCGCCGCTTTTATGAGCATATATGATTCTTTTACGACACTCTTTCTCATGGAAGATCAAGACATGCCGTCTGTCATCCGCGCCATGAATTGGGAAGCCGTCATTTGCTCTGATACGGCCTGCATAAACTGGTATTCTCAATAAAAAAGGCCGCCGATTCTAGTTCGGCAGCCTTTTTTCAGTATTAAGATGTCATGACCAGATAAATAAGTCCGATGAACAGAAAAATTCCCGCTGCCGACAGCAGCACTTTCGCAAGCTTCTCCATTTTTCCCCGTCCCCTTAAATCCCGGCGGCCACCACAAATGACAGGCCGACTGAGATGACAAATGAAATAAAGCCGACAGCTCTGTTATCTTTTTCAATTTCTTTATCAATTTTAAACCGGGGCGTCAGAAATTCAAAGATAAAATAGCTGATTAAAAGCATAATAAATCCGTATACGCCCCAGCCGATCATTTGCAAAAGCGAATTATGCTGGGCGATGCTGTGCTGAAAGACATTTGCGATACCGAGAATTTTCCCTCCGGTCGCCATTGCCACCGCAAGATTGCCTTTTTGGATTTCCACCCAGTTTTTATAGGATGTCACCAATTCAAACACGGTCAGAAAAATGACGAGACACAAGACGGCTACACTGTAATAAGCCGCGATTTCAACAAGCTCATTTTCCCAAAAAGCATTCATGACGTTTACTCCCTTTTTATTTTAGTTCGACAATCGTTACGCCTGATCCTCCTTCTCCCGCTTCCCCGAACCGCGAGCTTTTCACGCTGCGGTGGTTTTTCAGAAGATCCTGCACCCCTTTTCGGAGGGCGCCCGTGCCTTTTCCGTGAATGATGGACACTCTCGGATAGCCGGCAAGCACCGCGTCATCTAAATATTTTTCGACGCGGCTGAGGGCGTTTTCGTAACGCTCTCCCCTGAGGTCAAGTTCAAGGGATACGTGATAATCCTTCCCTTTTACGGCGGTGATTGCTTTTTCTTTTTTCGGTTCAGGAGCCGATTTGAGAAACTCAAGATCTTTTTCCTTCACCTTCATTTTAAGGATGCCGATTTGGACGTTCCATTCTTTCTCGCCGGTTTTTTCAAGCAGCGCCCCTTTTTGTCCGAATGTGAGCACCTTTACTTCGTCGCCCGGCTTGAGCTCGCGTTTTTTCTCTGTTTTTCTTTCCGGCTGCTTTGATTTTTCAAAAGCCGGCATCGCGTCTCCGAGGCGTTTTTTGGCGTCAATCAGCTCGTGTTCCTTAAAGGATCTGTGTTCTTGCTTGATGGACCGGAGTTCGCGGATAATCTGTTCGGCTTCATTTGCGGCGGCTTCCAGTTTTTCCGCAGCTTTCTGCTCGGCTTCTTCCATCATTTTATCTTTTTGGGCGTTCAGCTCAATGATCTGCTGCTGAAGCTCTTTGTGCAGTTTTTCTGCTTCTTTTCTGATTGATTCGGTTTCAGAAAGCTCTTCATCCGCTCTTTTTTTGCTTTTTTCAAGCGATGCGATCATCAGATCGACTTCGTTATGTTCGGCGGTCATTTCTGACTTCGCCTGGCCGATGATATGCTCCGGAAGCCCAAGGCGTCTTGAGATTTCAAATGCGTTGCTTCGGCCCGGCACTCCGATCAGAAGCTTATAGGTAGGCGAAAGCGTTTCAATGTCAAATTCAACGCTGGCATTCATGACGCCTTGTCTGTTATATCCGTATGCTTTCAGTTCCGGATAATGGGTTGTCGCAAGCACTCTGGCGTTTGTCCGGTGAACTTCGTCAAGGATGCTCATGGCAAGCGCCGCCCCTTCCTGCGGATCTGTTCCGGCACCGAGTTCATCAAACAGCACAAGACTGTTTTCAGACACGTCTTTTAAAATATTGACGATATTGACCATGTGGGATGAGAACGTACTCAGACTTTGTTCGATCGACTGTTCATCGCCGATATCGGCAAACACATTGTCAAATACGGCTGCTTCCGATCCCTCATCAGCCGGTATGTGCAATCCTGCCTGCGCCATAATCGTCAGCAGCCCGAGTGTTTTTAACGTAACGGTTTTACCGCCCGTATTCGGCCCCGTGATAACGATCGTTGAATAATCTCCGCCCAGTTCAATATCGTTGGCCACGACTTGATCTTGGGGCAGCAGCGGATGGCGCGCTTTTTTCAGCCGGATAAAGCCGTCTCCGTTCATGAGTGGTTTTGTCGCCTTCATCGCTTTTGCGTATCTCGCTTTGGCGAAAATGAAATCCAGTGTCTGCAGCACTTCCACATTTTGAGCGATTTCTTGTGTGTGTTCAGCCGTATGCTCCGTCAGCATTCGAAGAATCCGTTCGATTTCCTGTTTTTCTTTTACTTTCGCCTGCTGAAGCGAGTTGTTCATATCTACGATCGCCTGCGGTTCAATAAACAGTGTCGCACCGGATGAAGATGTATCGTGGACAATTCCGCCGTAGCTTGATCTGTATTCCTGTTTGACCGGGATGACAAAGCGGTCATTCCGAATCGTAACGATGGTGTCAGACAGCATTTTAGAAGCGGAAGATGAACGCAGCATCGATTCAAGCCGGTCTCTGACTCTTGATTCAAGCGTCCTGAGCTGCGTGCGGATTCCCCTTAAAGCGGGAGACGCATGATCAAGCACTTCACCATGGTCATCAATGCAGGAGTTAATCTCCCTTTCCAAATCGCCTAATGTAATCAGCTCTTCTGCATGGGCCTGTATCAGCGGAATGCCGACGCCGTCTTCTGTCATTTGGCTGATAAAATGCTTCATTTGTTTAACGGCATACAGCAGCCCGGACAATTCGGTGAATTCCGCCGGTGTCAGCACACTGCCGATTTCCGCCCGCCGTAAAGCGGATCTTATGTCGGTCAGTCCGCCGAACGGAGCATGGCCTCTCAAGCGCATGACCGCGGATGCTTCTTCAACTTCATCCAGCTGTTTTTGGATGTCTGAGAGATCCGTCAAAGGTTTCAGCTGCAGAAGCTTCTCCCGGCCGAGCGATGAGACGGCATGTGCGGTAATCTGTTCTTTTACTTTATGAAATTCAAGTGATGATAACACTTTTTGCTGCACGGTTTTGTGATCCTCCTTACTTAATCATTGCGCGTCAGAAATGCTTTGACCTCGTGTAGCGGCCGGGCGTTTAACACATGTTTTGTCTCCGTCCAGCCTTTGCGCGCAGCGGTCACGCCCGTTTTCATATCATCGAGCATCTCGATATTATGGGCATCGGTATTAATGACCAAAGTCACACCTTTTTCATTTGCTTTGATCAGATGCTCAGTCCGCAAATCGAGGCGCGCGGGGTTTGCATTCAGTTCAAGCGCCGTATTTGTTTTGGCGGCGAGTTCAATCAGCATGTCGATGTCGACTTCATAGCCGGCCCGTCTGCCGATCAGGCGTCCCGTCGGGTGGGCGATAATGTCCACGTGCTTATTCGTCAGCGCCTGTTCAAGCCGTTTCATAATGACATGCTCCGGCTGGCTGAAGCTTGAATGAATAGATGCGATGACAAGATCCATTTCAGACAGAACACTGTCATCATAATCAAGCGAACCGTCGGGGAGAATGTCCATTTCTACGCCTTTAAAAATATGAAAATTTTCAAATTCAGCATTTAACGCGTCAATTTCTTCCGCCTGTTTTTTGAGCCGTTCGGCCGTTAACCCGTTGGCTACCTTTAAATATTGGGAATGGTCGGTGATCGCCATGTACTGATAGCCTTTTGCCATACATGCTTCTGCCATTTCCCTGATGGAAAAAGCGCCGTCACTCCAGGCTGAGTGCATGTGGAGATCGCCTTTTATCGCTTTATGCTCCACAAGGTCCGTTTCTTCCCGGTACGTGTCGACCTCCTGCCCGCTTTCTCTGAGCTCAGGAGGAATAAACGGCAGACCGAAGTGGGCGTAAAACGCTTCTTCGCTCGGGAATGTTTTGACGTCTCCCGTTTCTATAGTTTCTACTCCGTATTCACTGATCCGTTCACCGCGCTCTTTCGCCAGCTGGCGCATTTTAATGTTGTGATCTTTAGAACCGGTAAAATGATGCAGTGTGGTGGCAAACTGTTCCTCTGTCACAAGCCGGAAATCCACACTCGTCTCATATTCAAAGGTCAGGATGACTGATACTTTTGTGTCCCCGCTCGCTATCACGTCTTTTACGTTCGGGAGGGAAAGAAGCTGTTCTCTGACAGCCTCCGGATGATCTGTAGCGATAATGTAATCCAGATCTTTTACGGTTTCCCGCGCTCTTCTGAGACTGCCGGCCCGGGAATATTTCTGAATATCCGTCAGCCGGGCCAAATGTTCTTCAATTACTGAAGCAATGCTGAGCGCATAGCCGATCGGAAACCGTTCCGGCTGTTTTCCGGCTTCTCCGAGAGCCTGGAGGATTTTCTCCTCCGTTTTTTTGCCGAAACCGGCGAGCCCCTGTACTTTTTGCTGCTCGCATGCTTCTTTCAGCGATTCCGCGTCATGAACGCCAAGCTCCTGATACAGCTTGGCAATTTTTTTGCCCCCGAGGCCCGGAAGCTTCAAAAGAGGAACCAAGCCTTCCGGGACTTCTTTCTGCAATTGGAGAAGCGTGCCGGACACACCTTCCTGCATATATTCACGAATGACGCCGTAGGTGCCTTTTCCGATTCCGGATAAAGACATCATGTCGTCGATTTCCGACAGGCTGCGGTCATCCTGCTCAAGCGCCGCTGCCGCTTTTCGGAAGGCTGATATTTTAAACGGGTTGTCCCCTTTCAGTTCCATATAGACCGCAATCGTTTCAAGCAGCCTGATGATATCTTTTTTATGCATACTGTTAACCCCCAGTCGTTTCCTGCTTTTCATCATACAAATTTTTCTCCTCCGGCACAACTGACGCAGAGCTTGAAAAAAACTTCTCCGGTCAAGAGAAGTTTTTTATGCCCCGTACTGGGCCCACAGTTCTTGCAGGAGCCCTGACAGATACGGCGTATGATGTGTGATGATATTTGCAAGCGTCGATTGTGCGAGCATATCCTGAAGCGCGCTTACCGGCAGTACGGATGCGACGTATAACAGGATAAACGCAAATAAATAGACTTCCAGAAACCCAAGCACCCCGCCCAGCAGTTTGTTGATCTGTTTAATGACCGGAATGCCGGCGATGATATTAAGCGCCGCTCCGATAATCCGGAGCAGAATCTTTGCGATGATAAACAAAATGACAAACGCGATCGCGTTGTAATAAGCCGTCTCTACGTTTCCTTTAATAAAAGACAGAGCCGCCTGCCCGCCGGAAAAATCAGGCGCGGGTATAAAGCTCAGATGCGGGGCCAGGCTTTTGTAAAAAAGCGCCGCAAACGCAATCGAGAGGATGAAACTCGTTAAATATATAAATTGGAGGATAAATCCTCTTTTTAATCCAAGCAATGTGCCCATTAAGAGCAAAACTAAGATGATGATATCTATCATATGGTGTTCATTCCTTTTCTTTAAGCTGCCGCTCCAGTATTTCATATTTTTCTTGCAGTTTCATATAATCATGCACGACATTGACCGCAGTCAATACAGCGAGCTTATTTATATCAAGATATGGATTTTTCTCGTTGATTTCTCTCATTTTATCATCAACCACTCCGGCCACATGGCGCATGTGCGCTTTGCTTTCTTCCCCGATAATGGTGAAGTGCTGGCCGTAAATGTTTACTGTCGTTTTGGTTTTTTTGCCGTCAGACAACGTTTCTCCTCCATTCCGCGAGAATCCTAGTTCCTATCATACCACGATTATCGTTTGAATGGAAAGACGAGCCTCGGGCTGTTATGATACACTGGTATATACAGTGAAAAGTGCCAAAAAAGGAGATTATATCGTGTCCCATTCTGTTATAAAAGTATCCGCTTCCGCTATGGAACAAATGAAACAATCCTACGCCGGCTCCCTTACTCCCGCCGTTCCGCAGGGCGCCGTCTTCCAGGCCAAGCCTCCGGGCTGTACCATTACAGCCTACCGCTCGGGCAAGGTTCTCTTTCAAGGAAAAAACGCCGGCACAGAAGCGGCCCGCTGGGGAACGGCTGAGACGCCGAAAGCAAAGAAAACCGTCAAAAAAGCGGCCGACCCGCTTTACGCTCCCCCGGCGGGCATTGCCTCCATGTCAGTGATCGGCTCTGATGAAGTCGGAACAGGCGATTACTTCGGGCCGATAACGGTTGCCTGCGCCTACGCCGACAAAACAAAGCTCTCTTTAATGAGAGAACTCGGTGTGAAGGATTCGAAGGATTTAAAAGATCCGCAGATTATTGAAATCGCCAAACTGTTAATTAAAACCATTCCTTACAGCCTGCTTGTGTTAAAAAACGAAAAATACAATCAGATGCAGGAAAAAGGCATGAGCCAAGGAAAAATGAAGGCGCTCCTTCATAATCAGGCGATTTCCAATCTGCTGAGAAAAATGAACGGCGTTAAACCGGAAGCGATTCTGATTGACCAATTCGCAGAGCCCGGCATTTATTTTAAGCATCTTTCCGGACGGGATATCGTAAAAGAAAAAACGTTTTTCAGCACGAAAGCGGAAAGCATACATCTTTCCGTCGCCGCAGCCTCTATCATTGCGCGATATTCTTTCTTAATTGAAATGGATAAGCTTTCGCGTGAGGCTGGGATGACGATTCCAAAAGGCGCGGGGCCGCACGTCGATGAAGCTGCCGCCAAGCTGATCATCAATAAGGGAGAAGGTGCGCTCAGAACGTTCACCAAACTTCATTTTGCCAATACGCAAAAAGCGAAACGCCTTGTTGAACGGAAGCGGTCATAGTAAAAAAGCTTGCAGAGTGATCTGCAAGCTTTTTCTTTATCCTCTTAATACGGCCTGATACGTTTCTTCCAGCGCTTTCAGCACGTTTTCATGTACTTTTGTCACTTCTTCTTCTGTCAATGTTTGTTCAGGGTTAACATATTGGAGCGAGAAGGCGACGGATTTTTTGCCTTCTTCCATATGCTCACCTTCGTACACATCAAATACGGTGACTTCTTTCAGCAGCGCGCCGCCGGCTTCTTTGATCACGGCTTCGAGCTGTCCGCTTGTAACGGTTTTATCTGCCACAAGCGCAATGTCGCGCGTGACGGACGGGTACTTCGGAATCGGCGTATACACGACAGGTTCTGTTTCCTCGGTCAGAAGCGCGTGCAGATCAAGCTCGAACACATACGTTTCTTTGATATCCAGCTCTTTTTCCATTGCCGGATGCACCTGGCCGATAAATCCGGCAAGCGAACCGTTCAATAGAATGTTTGCCGTCCGGCCGGGATGCATGTTTTTGCGTTCTGACTGGACAAATTCAACCCGGTCTGACACATTCAATTGATGCAGCAGGCCTTCAACGATTCCTTTGGCGACGAAGAAATCAACCGGCTTTTTCTCACCCTGCCATAAATTTTTGCGCCACAATCCGGTTACAGCTCCGGCAACCCGTTCTTTTTCAACTGGTTTTGTGTTTTCTTCTTTCGTCAGAAATACAGAACCCGTTTCATATAAAGCAACGGAATCAGTCTGTCTGGCCAGATTGTATGAAACGGCTTCAAGAAGATTCGGCACGAGGCTGTGTCTGAGAATGCTTCTTTCTTCGCTCATCGGCAGAGCAAGCATCGTGTTGAATGATTTTTCGATCGCAAAAGCGGCCGCTTTTTTATCATTCGTTAATGAATAAGTGGTCGCTTGTGAAAGACCCGCTCCTTCAAGGAAACGTCTCACTTTCCGGCGTTTTGCCTGGTACGGTGTCAAGCCGCCTGTCGTGCCGGCCGTTTCCGGAAGCGTGGACGGAATATTGTCATACCCGTACAATCTCGCCGCTTCTTCAATCAGGTCTTCTTCTATTCTAATATCTCCGCGGCGCGACGGGACCGTTACGACGAGAACGTCTTCAGCTTCACCGACTGCAAACCCGAGGCGCTTGTAAATGCTGATGATTTCTTCTTTAGCGATTGTCATGCCGAGCACGGCGTTCACTTTTTCAACAGACACGTGAATATTGTTTGCTTCGATTTTCAGATGGTTTTCTTCAACCGTGCCTGAGAGCACTTCTCCGCCGGCATATGCCTGAATGAGACTGCAGGCCCGTTCAGCCGCCAGCAGAACGCGTGCCGGATCAATGCCTTTTTCATATCTGGCGCTCGCTTCGCTTCTCAGCCCGAGGTCTCTCGACGCTTTGCGGACGGTCTGTCCGTCGAAATAAGCGGCTTCCAGTAAAATCGCAGTGGTGTCTTCACGGACTTCAGACTCAGCTCCGCCCATGACTCCCGCAACGGCTTGCGCTTTTTTTCCGTTTGTGATGACCAAATGGCTGCTTGACAGCTTGCGCTCTTGCTCATCCAGCGTCACGATGGTTTCATTTTCCGCCGCTTTTCTGACGACGACCTCTTTTGAACCGAACCGGTCGTAATCGAAAGCGTGAAGCGGCTGTCCGTACTCAAGGAGGACGAAGTTTGTAATGTCCACGACGTTATTATGCGGGCGGATGCCTGCATTCATCAGCTTCGTCTGCATCCAAAGCGGTGACGGGCCGATTTTGACGTTTTTAATGATTTTTGCGGCATAATGCGGATTGGCCTGCGTATCTTCAACCTTAACGGAAACAGCATCCGCCGCTTTTTCTGCCGCTTTTTCATATGAAGCCTCCGGAAGCTTTACCTCTGCGCCGAGAATAGCCGCAACTTCATAAGCCACGCCAAGCATGTTCATCGCGTCGGCGCGGTTCGGCGTTAAGCCCAATTCTAAAATCGCATCATCAAGCTGAAGGGCCGCCATTGCGTCAGCTCCCGTTTCAGCATCATTCGGAAAAACGAAAATGCCTTCCGCATATTCTTTCGCCACGAGCTTGCTTTCAATGCCGAGCTCCTGAAGGGAACAGATCATGCCGTGAGACGCTTCGCCGCGCAGCTTGGCTTTTTTAATTTTGAAATTGCCGGGAAGCACGGCTCCGACCGTTGCAACGGCAACCTTCTGTCCTTTATCAACATTCGGGGCGCCGCAGATAATCTGCACGGGTTCCTCCGCACCGATATCAACAAGGCATTTGTTGAGTTTGTCGGCATTCGGGTGCTGTTCACGCTCAAGCACGTGTCCGATGACAACGCCTTTTACGCCCTCCCCTTTATACTCGATACCCTCAACTTCAATACCGGCTCTCGTAATTTTTTCTGCAAGCACGGCCGGGTCGATTCCCTGCAAGTCAACGTAATCTTCTAACCATTTATAAGAAACAAACATGTGTATCCTCCTCTTACGCCTGTTTAAACTGCGAAATGAATCTGACATCATTGGTATAGAAATGGCGGATATCTTCAATGCCGTATTTCAGCATCGCGATACGTTCCACACCCATTCCGAAAGCAAAACCCTGGTATTCCTCAGGATTGAATCCGGCCATCTTCAACACGTTCGGGTGAACCATGCCGGCGCCGAGAATTTCGATCCAGCCTGTTTTTTTGCAGACGGAGCAGCCTTGTCCGCCGCACTTAAAGCAGGTCACATCCACCTCGACAGAAGGCTCTGTGAATGGGAAAAAGCTCGGACGGAGCCTGATTTCACGATCTTGGCCGAACATTTTTTTGGCGACCAATTCAAGCGTGCCTTTCAGGTCGCTCATGCTGATTTTGCGGTCGACGACGAGACCCTCAATCTGCATGAACTGATGGGAATGTGTCGCGTCATCGTTGTCGCGGCGATACACTTTACCGGGACAAATGATTTTGACGGGGCCTTTTCCTTTATGCTTTTCCATCGTGCGCGTCTGCACCGGTGACGTCTGCGTTCTCATCAGCATTTCTTCTGTAATGTAAAAGCTGTCCTGCATGTCGCGGGCCGGATGTTCCTTCGGCAGGTTCAGCGCCTCAAAGTTGTAATAATCCGTTTCCACTTCAGGGCCTTCTTCGACGGTATATCCCATTCCGATAAATAAATCTTCAATTTCTTCAATAACGACCGTCAGCGGATGGCGTCCGCCGATGTTTACCTGACTGCCCGGCAATGTGACGTCAATCGTCTGGCTGCTGAGTTTTTTATTCATCTCTTCTTGTTCAAGCTGTTCATTTTTCGCCGTAATGGCTGCTGCAATGCGCTCTCTCACTTCATTGGCGAGCGCTCCCATTTTCGGGCGCTCTTCGGCGGACAGTTTGCCCATGCCGCGGAGAACTTCTGTAATCGGCCCTTTTTTTCCGAGATATTGCACCCGAATGTCGTTAACTTCTTTTAATGAACCCGCCGCTTCTACTTTTTCTGCAGCTTCCAGTTCGAGCTGTTTAAGCTTCTCTTCCATCATGCATCCTCCTTTTATGTAAACCAAACCGTTCTATGCCTTTTTCAGAAAACAAAAAAACCCGCCCCTTGAGAGAAGGGACGAGTTGTGGCCGCGGTACCACCCTTTTTAAGGCAGACTTCATCTGCCGACAGCTTCATTGACATAACGGAAACGATCGTTCCGGTTCACCTTTACGCGCGTTTGGCGCGGTCCCGGTGACAACTCGAGAGGTGAAAATCAATTTTTGTGCTGCGATAAAAATGCTCTCAGTCAGCGGCATTTTCTCCCTGGAAGGCAGTGTGTGCAAAAATTGACGTCCTCTGTCACGGTTTTTACATTATTGCTATCTATTATAGTGAAATCCAAGGCTTTTCGCAACCTATCCTCTGAGATGATAAACGAGGATGGCGGCCGCTACCGCCACATTCAGCGATTCCGCCTGTCCGTACAGCGGAACGTACAGGTTGAGATCCGTTTTTTGCAGAAGGCCGGCGTCCACTCCCGCCCCCTCGTTCCCGACGATTAACGCGAACGATTCTTCAGGCTTCACGCTTTGATAAGCCGCCCCGTTTTCAAGCGCCGTGCCGTAGATCGCGACGCCTTGTGATTTCAGCTCAGCGGTAAACTCATCAAGCGGACGTTTCAAAATGGGAATATGAAAATGAGATCCTTGTGCTGAACGCAGCGTTTTTCCATTGTACGGGTCTGCTGTTCCCTCACCAAGGACAACGGCGTCGATCCCCGCCGCATCTGCCGTTCTGATCATTGTTCCTAAATTCCCCGGGTCCTGCACGGCATCAATCAGAAGCAGCCGTTTCAGCTGATCAGGCTGCTTATCCGGCATATGGCAGACCGCGGCGATCCGCTGCGGCGTTTCTGTTTCCGTCACGGCTGAAAACGCGTCTTCGCTCAGCACGTAGCACGGGATGCTCATGTCCAGATCGGCCGGGATGGCGCTCTCATCGTTTACGAGAATTTCTTTTACCGTTCCCTTTGATTTGAGCGCTTCTTCTGCCAGATGCTCTCCTTCTATCAGAAATGTATTCGTTTTAAGTCTCTCTTTTTTTGTGTGAAGTTTTTTCCAGTCCTTCACTTTTTGGTTTTTTGCAGAGTCGATTCGTTTCACTTTATGTCTGTGCTCTCCTTTTTTCATGCATGTTGTTATTATATCTTAAGAACAGCACATAATAAACCGCGTGCGCGGTAAGAATATGCGTATCACATTCAGAAAAAGGAGCGGTTGTAATGGATCTTAATTTACGCAACGCCGTTATTGCCAATGTAACCGGCAATAACCAGGATCAGCTGGAGCATACTATCGTTGACGCCATCCAAAGCGGTGAAGAAAAAATGCTTCCGGGCCTCGGCGTCTTATTCGAAGTTCTTTGGCAGCATGCGTCGGACTCAGAAAAAAATGAAATGCTCAAAACACTTGAAGGCGGATTAAAACCTGCGCAATAAGCTTGAACCGGGTGATGGCACACCCGGTTTTTTTTGTATAATAATGGCGAGGGGGATCGCCATGCAGTTACAGCCGGAACTGGCAAAGAAATTGATTGCCGAAGTCAAACATATGTACAGCCGCGAAGTGATTATTGCCGATACAAAAGGAATGATCATCGCGGGCACCAACGAGGCGCGCGCCGGATGGTTTCATGAAGGCGCACTGATCTGCGCGCGCGAAAAACGGAATGTCATCATTACGAAAGAAGATGAAAAACGGCTCGAGGGCGTAAAAGCAGGACTGAACCTCCCCGTTTTTTCAGGCCATGAAGTGATCGGAGTATTCGGTCTGACAGGAGACCCTGACGATATCCTTCCTTTCGGAGAATTGCTCAGAAAAATGACGGAGCTGTTTATTAAAGAAACGCGCCATATGGAAGAAGCGCAGTGGCGTGGGAGAATGCTTGAATCCTTTATGGTTGATTGGCTGCAGCTGAAAGAATGGTCTCCGGGCTTTTTAGAAAAAGCAAAGCTCATCGGCGCAGACCTTCACGCATACCGCCGGATCATACTCATTCAAGGCCGTTATGAGCAATATAAAGCGGAGGAGCTCGGGCGGCTCTGGCAGTACGAATGCCCTGAAGACCTGTTTGTCCGCTGGGGAAATGAACGCATTCTCATTAATCATGAAGCAAATTCGGCTTCCAAAACACAGCTCATTAAAAAGATCGGCGCCGTTTTCGGGCAGCCTGTCACCGCCGGCATCGGACGGATCGTTCCGGGAGAGCGCCTCACGGAATCATACGAACAGGCGGATAAAGCACTTTCAGCCGGAATCGGTGACAAGCAGGCCGTCTTTGAAGAAGATTTAAAACTGGATATGTGTCTTGCCGATATCGCACCTGGCACGAGGTCGGAATTTTCACGGCGGGTTTTCGAGCATGTACTCGGCCGGGAAGAACTTCTGGATACGCTGCGCGCCTTTTTCGATCGGCAATTATCGTTAAAGCGCACCGCCGACGACATGCATATTCATATCAATACATTGCGCTACCGTCTTGCCAAACTGGAATCACTGACAAATATGAAGCTTGACCGCCCCGAAGACATAACGGCTTTTTATTTGGCGCTGCGCTTTTTAGATCAACATACAAAAAGCACGTAATCATATCATCATTTTTCATATGTTTCTCCATAGTGTGCGGAATCGTTTTTCTTTACAATTAAATGAAAACGCTTTTCTTATCAGGGAGGTTGGGAGAACATGATTTCACGAGAGGCAAAAGAAGCGTTCATCCGGACGGTCGGGAAGGAGAATTATGATGATTCGGCGGCGGGCCGTCTTGTGTATTCTTATGATGCGGCTCCTCAGCTGCAAGCCATGCCGGATGCGGTTATCGCCCCCCGCAGCGCGGATGACGTGTCCCGTATATTAACGATTTGCAGCAGGCATGACATTCCGATCGTGCCGAGGGGTTCAGGCACAAACTTATGCGGCGGCACATGTCCGTCTGAAGGCGGGCTTGTGCTTTTATTCAAACATATGAACCGCATTCTGGAAATCGATGAAGAAAATTTGACGGCAACCGTCCAGCCGGGCGTGATTACGCAAGATATGATCCGTGCGGTTGAACAAAAAGGTTTATTTTATCCTCCTGATCCGAGCAGCATGAAAATATCGACGATCGGCGGGAATATTAATGAAAATTCCGGCGGACTGCGCGGGCTGAAGTACGGCGTCACCCGGGATTATGTCCTCGGCCTTGAAGCCGTCTTGGCTTCAGGCGATATCATCCGCACAGGAGGAAAGCTGACAAAGGATGTCGCCGGTTATGATCTGACCCGGCTTTTCGTCGGATCAGAAGGGACGCTCGGCGTTGTGACGGAAGCGACTTTAAAGCTGGTTCCGAAGCCGGAAACGAAAAAAACGCTGCTTGCACTCTATGAACATATTGAAGCGGCTGCGGAATCGGTTTCTGCCATCATCGCTGAAAAAATCATTCCGGCGACACTCGAATTTCTGGATCAGCCGACACTGCAGGTCATTGAAGATTACGCCAAGATCGGGCTTCCGACCGACGCAAAAGCGGTGCTGCTGATCGAACAGGACGGTGACATCGAAACGGTCAGACGAGATATGGAAAAAATCGAAGCCATCTGTAAAAACGGAGCAGCCGTATCCGTCCAAACGGCTGAAACCGAGGAAGAGGCATTCGCGCTTACAGAGGCCAGACGGTCCGCATTATCAGCCCTTGCCCGGCTGAAACCGACAACGATTCTGGAAGATGCGACCGTGCCGAGATCACAAATTGCCAGCATGGTCAAAGCCATTAACGAGATTGCAGAAACATACGGCCTGTCCATCTGCACATTCGGCCATGCCGGAGACGGCAACCTCCATCCGACGTGCACCACCGATATCCGGAATACAGAGGAGATGGAACGTGTCGAAAAAGCTTTTGCCGCCATTTTTGAAAAAGCGATTGAGCTGGGCGGGACGATAACGGGTGAACACGGGGTCGGCATCGTAAAAGCGCCGTATTTAGAAATGAAACTGAAAACAGAAGGCATCACCGCCATGAAAGCGATCAAACAAGCGCTTGATCCCCAAAATCTGCTGAATCCGGGAAAAATATTCGCCAATTCATCAAGGAAACGCGTGGTGGTGATGAAATGACCACGGCTAAAGAGCAGCAACAAATTCAAACAGAATTCAAAAACCGCATGGATGAAGGTGAATTGCTGAACTGTATGCGCTGCGGCTTCTGCCTTCCTTCCTGTCCGACCTATATCGAATCGGGATTTCAAGAATCCCATTCACCGCGCGGCCGGATCGCCCTGATGAAAGCCGTCACTGACGGACTGATCGAGCCGGATGAAGATGTCGAGCGCTCACTTTCGCTGTGTCTCGGATGCCGGGCATGCGAGCCCGTTTGTCCGGCAGGGGTCAATTACGGACAGCTGCTTGAAGAAGCGAGGGATATCATTCATCAAAATAAAAAACATAAGCCGGGCGTGCGCCTCTTGCGGAAAGCCGCCTTCACCGGGCTTTTCCCTCACCAAAACCGCATGCAGACAGCCGTGAATCTTCTCGGAATATACCAAAGATCGGGACTGCAGACCGCCGTCAGAAAAACCGGTATGCTTCGCGTTTTGCCTGAACATCTGCGCACAATGGAACAAGTGCTCCCGCCCGCCCCGAAACGGAAAGACATGAAGGAAAGGCCGCGTTTTCTTCCTGCCGCGGGTCCCGTCCAAAAACGGGCCGCTTTTTTCTCGGGCTGCTTAATGGATACGATGTTTTTAGCGACAAATCATGCGACAACGGCGCTTTTACAGGCGGCCGGGTGTGAAATCGCGGTTCCGGACGGCCAGGCGTGCTGCGGCGCGCTTCACGGGCACAGCGGAGAAAAAGAGATGGGAAAAGAACTGGCCAAGCGGAATATCGCGGCTTTTGAAGCGCTTGATGCTGATTATATCATTACAAACGCCGGCGGATGCGGCGCCTTTCTTCAGGAATATCCGCATTTACTGAAAGATGAACCTGGATGGGCGGAACGTGCCGGACAATTCGTCCGGAAGCTCAAAGACTTTTCATCCGTACTGGTTGATCTGAAGTTCCATCAAAAAAACCTGCGGGCACAGTCTCCTCATATCGTCACATATCAGGACTCCTGCCACCTCCGCAATGTGATGCATACGTCAGAGGAACCGCGCACGCTTTTGAAAAGCATTAAAGGGGCTGAGTACAGAGAAATGGAAAAGGCCGACAGCTGCTGCGGGTCGGCGGGAATTTATAATATAACAGAGTCAGAGATGTCTATGAAAATATTAGACAGCAAGATGAAAGCCGCCGGAAAAACGGAGGCGGCCGTCATCGTGACAGCCAATCCCGGATGCCTTTTGCAAATGCAGCTGGGCATTTTGCGCGAAGGGTTAACAGGCCGTGTCCGCGCGGTTCATTTGGCGGATTACCTTTTGGAAGCGGCGGATTTGTCATAAGATGAAAGCAGAGAGACCGATCGGCTCTCTGCTTTTTTATGATGCTGCAATGTTCGGATCGGCCGCGGATTTTATCCGGGTATTGAAGCTTCCAGTCTGGCACTCGGATCACGCCATACATTTGCCCATTTTTTCACAGCCGCAATGATAATCACAAGCCCGAGAATAAGCATGATAATGGATAAAACGCCATTCAGCACGTTGTATCCCGCCGCTTCGGGGTTCAAATACACATACCGCACCATCCAATAACCCGCATAGTTGACGGTCACGTACAAATAAGCGAGAGGAATCAGGCATGTCAGCATATAGCGCCGCTTATCCGCTATTTTTAATACGACGGTCGCACCGATAATTAAGCCGACAGACGCCATAAGCTGATTGGATACGCCGAACAGCGCCCAAATGGAGCTGATGTCGCCCGAATACAGAAGATAGCCCCACAGCAGGCAGGCGAGCGCGCTTGAGAAAATCGAGCCCGGCAGCCAGTCTGTTTTTTTCAGCGGCTTATAGACCTCCCCGAAAAACTCTTGAATCAAGTACCGGGCAACACGGGTTCCCGCATCAATCGCCGTTAAAATAAAAACCGCTTCAAACATAATGACGAATTGAAAAAAGTATGAAGCCAAATGACTGAAAAACGGAATCTCCGTAAAGATATACGTCATTCCGACGGCAAGCGTAACGGCTCCGCCCGTTCTTCCTTCCAGACTGAGCCCGATTTCTTTGCTCAATTCAGGCAGATGGACGACATTCATCCCGAGGGTGCGGAATATTTCAGGCGTGCTGTTAATGGCAAAATAGTCGGCGGGCTCAAGAGCGGCAGCTGCAATGAGCGCCATAATTCCGACGAGACATTCCACAAGCATCGCTCCGAAAGCAACCGGCTTTATATCACTCCATTTATCCAGCATTTTCGGCGTTGTGCCGGAACCGACAAATGCATGAAAGCCTGAAATGGCGCCGCAGGCAATCGTTATTGAAATAAACGGCCAGACAGGACCCGCGATCACCGGCCCTCCGCCGTGAATAAACTCCGTTACGGCCGGGAATTTAATGGCGGGATTGACGAAAAAGACGCCCGCGATCAAAGCGGCAAAAACCCCGATTTTCATAAAACTGCTTAAATAGTCACGCGGAGCCAGCAAAAGCCAAACCGGAAGCGCCGCGGCGAAAAACGCATAGACAGGAAGCGCCACTGCAAGCGTTTTCGCATCCAGTGTCAGCATGTCCCCGAGAGCCGTTGCCTGCAGCCACGGCCCGATGACAACACCGGCCATTAACAAAAGAAACCCGACAGTTGATGCGAGTTTGAGATTGCCTGTTTTTTTATAGTAGAGGCCGACCCCCATCGCGATCGGAATCGTAATCCCCACCGCAAACGTTCCCCACGGGTTTTTCTCAAGCGCGTGCAGCACAACCATGGACAGCCCCGCCATCGTGATCGTAATGATAAACAGCATCGAGAGACCCGTGCAAAAACCCGCCACCGGGCCGAGCTCTTCTTTGGCAACTTCAGAAAGCGTTTTCCCATTTTTCCGCATTGATGCAAACAATACGACAATATCGTGCACGGCTCCTCCGATCACCGCCCCGATTAACAGCCATAACAGCCCGGGCAGATAGCCGAACTGAGCTGCCAGAATCGGTCCGACAAGCGGGCCGGCAGCGGCGATTGCCGCGAAGTGGTGGCCGAATGACACCCACTTATTCGTCGGCACATAATCTTTCCCATCCTCAAGCACATGGGCCGGAGTCGGTGTCTGATCATTGATTTTTAATACTTTGACCATCATAAAGGTACCGTAAAGCCGATAGGCGATCGCCAAAATACATATAGACGCTATGACGATTGTAATCGCATTCATTTAATCCCAGCCCCTTTTCTCTTTTTCTAAATATTATCACAATTATCAGATAACAGGAGATGATTTTTGCGTAAAAAAAAAGCCGGCAGCGCAGCCCGGCTTTTCGGAACATTATTTTCCTGATAAACGGATGACATTCCAGGACAGCGGAGTAAAATGAGCCGTTATCCCTTCAGCATTTGCCGAAGACGTTCCGTTGGAGTGCGGAATGACTTCTTTTCTGTTTTTTTGATTGGTCGCTTTCATATCCTGATGCTCCAGCACGATATGCTCAATGATGCGGTAATCTTCAAACCCCCTCAGCCTTATCTCCGTTTCCATCAGTTCCTTGCTTTTGTTGACGGCAAAAATGGTCAGTGCTTCATCCTCTTCATGGTAAACGGCCGCGGCATCAACATACGGTACATCCGTAAAATCCGCTGAGTCGTATTTCGGGGAGGTGATCAGCAGCTTCATTGAAGTCCCTCTCCCGTAGACAGAGGCGTGCATGTAAGGATAAAAGATCGGCTGTCTCCATGCTTCTCCGCCCTTTTCAGTCATGATAGGCGCAATTACGTTGACAAGCTGGGCGAGACAGGCGATCTTCAGTCTGTCCGCATGCTGCAGCATCGTAATCAGCAGTGAACCGATCAACAGCGCATCTTCAAAATTGTAGATGTCTTCAAGAATCGGCCGGGCCGTAATCCATGGCTCCACTTTTTTATCCGCTTCATTTGAGTGATACCACACATTCCATTCATCTAAAGAAAGGTGAATCGTTTTTTTGCTGCGTTTTTTCGCTTTCATATAATCACATACGGCTGTGACGGATTTAATAAAATGGTCTAAATCCATCGACTTCGCCAAATAGTTCTCAAGATCATTTTCATGGTTGCCGTAATACGTATGCAGTGAGATGTAATCCACATGCTCGTACGTATGCTCAAGCACCTCGGCCTCCCACTCAATGAAGGACGGCATGCCGCTGTTTGAGCTTCCGCAAGCCACCAATTCGATCGCCGGGTCCGTCCATTTCATCACCTTTGCCGTTTCAGCAGCGAGCCGTCCGTATTCATGCGCCGTTTTATGACCGATCTGCCAAGGGCCGTCCATCTCATTTCCTAAGCACCATGTTTTGATGCCGTAAGGTTTTTCATATCCGTGCGATTTTCGTAAGTCGCTCCAGTATGACCCTTCAGGATGGTTGCAGTATTCGACGAGATTCCGGGCGGCATCGATCCCTCTCGTCCCGAGATTAACCGCCATATTCACTTCGGCGTTCACTTTTTTCGCCCACGTTAAAAATTCATTCGTCCCCACTTCGTTCGTTTCTGTCGTCTGCCATGCCAAATCAAGCCTCCGCGGGCGGTCCTTCACCGGTCCGACACCGTCTTCCCAATTGTAGCCTGAGAGAAAATTCCCTCCCGGATAGCGGATGAACGGCACTTGCAATTCTTTGATTAACTCCTGCACGTCTGTTCTGAAGCCGTCCTTGTCGGCTTTCGGGTGTCCGGGCTCATAAATGCCTTCATACACCGCCCGGCCCATATGTTCTATAAATGATCCGTACATCCGTTTGTCCACTTCACCGATGATATATTCTTTATCTGCTGTAATCCCCGCTTTTTTCATTATATTTCCTCCCTCTCTCTATCCCTTCACTCCGCCTACTGTGAGGCCGGAAATGAAGTATTTTTGGAAAAACAAGAATATGATGATCACCGGCAGTATCGCAAAAACGGACCCGGAAATCAGCATGTCATAGTTGTTGCCGTACGGACTCAGCAGCCCTGAAAGTCCGATTGGAAGCGTAAACATTTCTTTCGACCGAAGCACGATCAGCGGCCATAAAAAGTTATTCCAGCTGTTTAAAGATTGAAGAATGATCATTGCCCCGAATGCCGGTTTCATGAGGGGTGCCATAATTCTGAAAAAAATGCCGAATTCGGTGCAGCCGTCCATTCTCGCTGAATCAAGCAGATCCTTCGGAAGTCCGAGCGCATATTGCCGGAAAAAGAACACGGCGACAGGCGACACAATAAACGGCAGAATCACCCCCGTATAAGAATCGATCAAATGAAGACCCACCGTCAATTTGAACAACGGAAGCATCATCACTTCAAGAGGCACCATCATAATGATCAGCACAAGAACGAAAATAATATTTCTGCCTTTAAATTCGTAGACACCGAGTCCGTAGCCGATCAAAGAGGAAAAAAACAGCGTGAGAACCGTGGTGAGAACGCCGAGCAGCAGGCTGTTAAAAAACCATTTGAAATAAATGCTCCCCCCGTTGAACAAATAGGTGTAGTTATCAAGGCTCATTACATCCGGATCAAGACGCAGATTCAGCCCGATGCGCATCAGCTCAGATGACGGCTTTAAAGAACCGAGCAATAGACAGATCATCGGAAAGATATACAACAGGCTCAGCATGATAAAAAACAAGGTAAACGCGACTCTGTACACGGAAAACATGTAATTGTTACGCAACGCTTATCCCTCCCCTTTAAACGAACCGGACAGTTTCAGTGAAACAAGGCTGACTAGTAAGATGACAAGCAAAAGGACAATTCCGATTGCGGCCCCGTACCCCATTTCGTTGTATGCAAGCCCCTGCTGATATAAATAACCGACAAGTGTGAGGCCGATATTGCCCGGGGAATTATTCTGCCAAAGCACATAGCTTTCCTCAAACATTCTGAAACCGCCGATAATACTGATCGTTAATACATAAACGGACACCGGCTTTAAAAATGGAAGGGTAATATGCCGGAACTTTTTCCACGTACTCGCCCCGTCAATTTCAGCCGCTTCATACAATTCTTTCGGCACGTTTTGCAATCCGGCCAGAAAGTAAAGAATGTTAATGCCCATCCACCTCCATGACGCAAGCAGCACCATTAAAAACATGCCGGTACCTTTGTTGTTGAGCCAGTTTTGGGGTGATGCGCCAAGCTTCATCATCAGCTCGTTTGCAAACGACGTATTCATTTCTCCGAACATCAGACGGAAAATAATCCCCGCTACGATCGTCGATGTTAAAGCCGGTACAAACAGAGCCGATTTAAACACATTTCTGAACCTGACGAGCTTCGAATTCAGAATCACCGCCAAAAGAAGCGGCACCGGAATCAGCACGATCAGCGTCCAGAAGGTATATTCCAATGTGTTAAATAATGCCGTATAAAAGGTTGGATTAAGAAGAGCGGTATAATTGGAAAACCCGACAAATGTAATTTCTCCCGGCAGTATCCGCTGAAAGCTCATGATAAACACGCTGATGATCGGATACAAAAAGAAAACGAGAAACGAAATGATAAATGGCGCCGTAAAAAGATAAGGCGCCGCTTTTTTTGAATACAGCACATTGCGCCGGCGCGGCTTCTTCCGGACTGCAGAAACGGTTTGTGCTGTCTCTGTCTTTACAGGTCTCATAAAAGCTCCCCCGCTTTCACTGTTAAATAGGACGGCTTCTCCTATTTCTCTAATTGCTCTGCCGCCTCGTCCAAGGCTTCCTTAGGTGTTTTTTCCTGCGTCTTCAGCGCATCGAACAGCACTTGTCTGACAACGAGATCAGCCGCTTTAGAGAAGTCTTCATGCAGATAAATCGGATTGATCTCATCTTTTATTTCAAGGAGCGAGGAAAAAATTGACGTACCGTTCCGGAAGAAATCCGTGTACTTGTTTTTCTCCTTCAATTCTTTTGAATCCCACACGTCCCAGCGGAGCGGGTCAAAGCCGAGCACCGTCCAAAGCTTTATATTCCCTTCCTTCGAACCTTTCGCAAAACCGAGAAATTCTTTCGCGAGCTTCAGATGTTCAGCCTGCTTCGGCACGACGGTGGCTGTTCCGCCTAAACCCGCTGATCTGTCACCGCCTTCTTTCCAGGCCGGCATAGGGTAAATCGCCATTTTTCCTTTTAAATCAGGCATATAATCGATAAACCGTCCCATGTACCAAATGGGCATCAGCACTGAGGCTGCCCCGCCCTGATTCATAAAACCGTAGTATTCTTCGCTGTGATGGCCGCCGCCGGGAGCCGGCAGAAGGGTTTTATCATTTACCATGTCCTTTACGTAATTCAGTGTGTCTGTATTCGTCTTGCTGTTCAGAATCAATTTTCCGTTTTTGCTGTAGTAGCCTGACCCTTGCTGCGAAATCATGGATAGGAATGTGGCGGAGTCGTTTGTTTCAACCGTTCCCATCGGTTTCCCAGATGCTTCATGCACTTTTTTCCCTGCCCGCCGGTAATCTTCCCATGTCTTAATGGAGGCGGGATCAACGCCCGCTTTTTTCATAATATCCATGTTGTAAAACATGACGGTCGTCCCCACATGTGTATCAAGGCCGTACAATTTTCCGTTTTTGCTGTACAAGGCCAGACGCGCTTCCACAAACTTATCGCGGTCTTTTTCAATCAGCGGCGTCAGATCGGCAAGCGGGATATCCTTCCCCTTCAGAAAGTTCGAGAACCGGCTTAATTCCACGTCGGCTATATCGGGAAGCCCCTCACCCGCGATCAGCGAAACCGATAAATTATCATGCATTTGTCCATAAGGATAAACAACGGTATTCAGCTTGATTTTGCGCTCCGGATATTTCTGATTCCATTCTTTGACCATTTCCTGATAAAACTGTTCGTGCAGACCGTTAAACGTCCAAAACGTCAGCTCCGTTTCTCCCGGCCGGCCGGCAGTCCGTTCTTGTGAACAGCCGGCGGTAAACAAGAAGAGCATCATCAGCACCAAACATACAGCGGTCGTTTTTTTCATGTCATTACCCCTTCCACTTTAGGCCGTGCGGCTATTGATGCAAATGATGTGCAAAGAGCGCTGCATTTTCATTTATGATGGTTAAACCGGTATAACGGTCTCTCAGTGTGTGCGCATGCTTAAGCGCATCGCTGACAAGGTCCTGTTTTACACCGATCTCATCAAAACAGGCGGGACCCCCCGCAGATGTGAGCCACCCGGCAATTGTTTTGCCGTCGGGAAGCCCTTCATATGCAGATTGAATCGCCTCGCGAAAGTGCGGCGGCAGTTCAGCAAGCTTTTCGTGACAAGCCAGTTCTTTGTAAATATCACTCAGCACCGCGCACGCACAGCCGACCTTCGCACCGTGGAGAATCGGAGGCTGTTTTGCCTTCAGCATTTCCATCTCAATCCAATGCGAGATGTGATGTTCTCCTCCTGAGGCGGGGCGGGAGTGGTCAAGCGCAAGCATGACAAGACCCGAAACGATCAGCGCTTCCATCAGTATCTGAATGCCGGCCTCCGTTCCCATGGCAATGTCAGCGCGGTGATCAATGCACTGCCAAAGCGCGTCTTTCACAAGCTTCGCCCCGGCTTCTGAGTACGGCTCACCCGCTAGCCTGCTGGAAATCTCCCAATCTGCCAGCGATGTTATTTTTCCGAGCATGTCTCCGAAGCCCGCGGCTGTCATTGAACGGGGCGCTTCTTTTAATACATTCGTATCCGCAAATAAGGCGATCGGCGCTTTCGTTTGAATCGTCGTTTTGATTCCGTTTAATATGAGCGGCGCTCCCGCCGATGTAAAACCGTCGACTGACGGAGCGGTGGGGAATGAGATAAACGGCAATCCGCGCTGGCAGGCGGCAAACCGTGTAATGTCGTGAATCGTTCCTGAACCGGCCGCAATGATGACATCCGTCTCTTCCGCGAGATTGATCAGCGTATAGACCAATGTCCTCTCATCAGCCGCGGCGGTCCCGGCTTCATGCTCCGGAATGATGACTTTTGACGCTTTGATCCCGCCTGCCCTCAATTCGTCCGCAAGCAGACGTCCCGCCGCCTCGTACGTGTTCCGGTCACAGACGATGACCGGATGATTCCAGCATTTTTTTTGCAGAAATGTGAGAAGCTCTTCTTTTGCATTCGACCCGATCACGATATCTTCTATTTGAATCGGTGAGCGGCTGGCCCCTTCCTTGTCAAACTCGGATTGAATGTCCTCAGGAGAACGTTTCATAAAAGGATTCCCTCCTTCGCTAATTCTGTCAGGTCTTTAATAGAATCAAGGACGATGTCAGGTTCATATAGACGGGGCTCCCCAAGTTTGGCCGCCCCCGTCAGAACCAATACGCTTTTCATTCCGTACAGCCTGCCCATTGCGATATCAGATTCGAGGCTGTCTCCGATAATGGCGCATTCCTCAGGGGGAAGTCCGAGCGCTTCACATGCCGCCTCAGCCATCAGCCAAGACGGTTTGCCGATGACAAGCTCCGTTTTTGCTCCGGCGGATGCTTCAATGGCCCCGATCATTCCCGCGACGTCCATGGCATGGCCGCCTTCATTCGGAAAGGAGCGGTCCCGGTTCGTGGCGATGATGCGCGCGCCGGAGGAAGCCGCCTTAAAAGCGAGATTCAGATCCTCATAGGTGACGGTTTCATGCAGGGAGATGACAAGCCAGTCTGCCGCCTGCGGGTTTTGCGCCAAGGCGACACCCGCTAAAGCGAGTTCATCAGTCAGCCCTTTCTCTCCTAACACCCACACCTTTGACAAAGGATAATGCTTCTTTAAAAATGATGCCGTCACACTGGAGGACAGCACGATGCTCCGTTCATCCGTGCGGATACCGGCACCCAGCAGTTTCTTTCGGCACATTGCTCTTGATAGATTGCCGCGGTTGCTTAAAAAGACAACGGCTTTGCCCAGTGACTGAAGGGTATGAACGGCTTCTTTTGCGCCGTCAATCAGCTCCCGCCCCCTGAATACGGTTCCGTCTAAATCAATCAGAAACCCGGCTGCGTCAAGTTTGGCCATAATAAGCATTCGCCCCGTGTTTTCTGTAAAAATGCTTATCATGCAGCACTCTGTCGATCGGACTGAGCTGTTTGTTCAGCATAAGCGAATGGTAGGCCATTTCCGCTACCGTTTCGAGCACAACGGCGTTATGCAGGGCATTCAGCGCGTCCGTTCCCCAGCAGAACGGGCCGTGGCTGTGGACGAGGACACCCGGATTTTGTTCATACGGTTCGTTTTGAAAGGTTTCGGCTATGACTTTGCCTGTATGATATTCATAATCTTTCACAATTTCTTCTTCATACATTTCCCTCGTACAGGGTATAGCGCTTTCAAAGTAATCCGCGTGAGTCGTTCCGAGAGCGGGTATGTCTCTTCCGGACTGTGCCCAGCTCGTCGCCCAGCGGGAATGAGTATGAACGATTCCGCCGATAGCCGGAAACGCTTTATACAGATAAAGATGGGTCGGCGTGTCAGAAGACGGTTTCAGCGAGCCTTCGAGAATGTCTCCGTCCTCATTCAGGACGACCAGTTTGTCAGCGGTCAGCTCACTGTAATCGACACCGCTCGGTTTAATGACGATTCTCCCGCTCTCTCTGTCAATGCCGCTGACATTCCCCCATGTAAACGTGACAAGGTTATGTTCCTCAAGCTTCAGATTGGCGGCGAGCACTTCTTCTTTTAACGCTTCAAGCATGGCGGCTCCCTCCTTTTGCAAAATCACGGTTTTTAATGGCTTTCAGGCGTTTCATGACATTGTTTTCTTTGCCGAAGTAGTGTACGAGCTCTTTATATTCCGCATATAAATTGTCATAAATCTCAGCTCTTTCCGGGTTCGGGGCATAAAAGCCGTCTTTTAATTTCCCCATATGCGCGCATGCTTCAGCAATATTGGAGAATCCCCCGTTTTCCCGTCCCGCGGCGAGCGCTCCGAAAATCGCGGAGCCCAGTGCAGGCGCCTGCGGAGACCCGGATAATTTAATATCCATATTTGTGACGTCTGCATAAATCTGCATGACAAACGGATTTTTTTCGGCGATTCCTCCGGCTGCGTAAAGCTCTTCGACCGGAACGCCGTTTTCCCGGAACGTTTCGATAATCATCCTCGTTCCGAACGCCGTCGCTTCAATCAATGCCCTGTAGATTTCTTCCGGCTTCGTGTGCAGCGTCATGCCAAGCATCATGCCCGTCAAATCGGCGTCCACCAAGGTTGACCGGTTTCCGTTCCACCAGTCAAGCGCGAGAAGGCCGCTTTCCCCCGGAACAAGTTCAGCTGCTTTTTTGCTGAGCAGCTCGTGAATGTCTATGTGTTTATCCTCAGCTTCCTTCTCATAGTCTCTCGGAACACACGTTTTGACGAACCATTCAAAGTGGTCGCCGACACAGGACTGCCCCGCTTCATATCCCGCATATCCGGGCAAGATGCCGTTATTGACGACCCCGCACATACCGGGGACGATATGTTCTTCGTCGCCGAGCAGCACATGGCAGGTAGACGTTCCCATGATCATCAGCATTTTCCCCGGCTCTGTAATACCGACCGCGGGCACTGACACGTGAGCGTCGACATTGGCGACGGCAACGGCCGTCCCCGGCAGAAGCCCGGTCAGCTCCGCCATTTTTTCGGTCAAACCTCCTGCTTTTTCCCCGACTGAATAAATGGTACCGCCTAATTTATCCTTTGTAATCGTTTTCATTAACGGGTTGAGCTTTTCGAAAAAATGATCCGGCGGATACCCCGTCTCCTCATTCCAGATTGCTTTGTAGCCGGCCGTGCAGTTGCTTCGCTTCAATGAACCGCACAATTGATAGACGATCCAGTCTGCCGCTTCCACAATCCGATCTGCCGCCTCGTATATATGCGGCGCTTCTTCCGCGATTTGCATGATTTTCGGGATCATCCATTCAGAAGAAATTTTACCGCCGTATCTTTTAAGGAATGTTTCTTTTGTGTCTTCGGCAATCGTGTTCAAACGGTCTGCATGTTTTTGAGCCGCATGATGCTTCCACAGCTTCACATAACTGTGGGGCTCCCGTTCAAATTCCGGCAGCATACAAAGCGGCTGCCCCGCGCCGTCTATCGGCAAAATCGTGCAGGCGGTAAAATCAATTCCTATGCCGATCACGTCTTTTGGATCAGCGCCCGCCTGCTCAAGCAGGTTCGGAATCGCCGTTTCCAGAACTTCGATATAATCGGCAGGATGCTGAAGCGCCCAGTCCCGAGGGAGTTTTTCACCCGTCTTCGGCAGCGTGCGGTCGATGACGGCATGAGTGTATTCTTTTACCGCAGACGCGATTTCTTCGCCCGTGCGGACATTGACAAGCACCGCCCGGCCGGACAATGTGCCGAAATCAACACCAATCGTATACGCCATATCAATTCCCTCCCAGCCGGTATAATACGTCATTCCATTTCAGCTCTTTTTTCAGCTCATGTATTTCGGTATTGCGGGAAATAAAGATGCTTTCAATGCCTGCCATCTCAGCCCAGTCAAGCATCTGTTCAGCCGTAAGCCGGAAGGACATACAGGTATGGTGGGCGCCTCCCGCCAAAATCCATGCTTCCGCAGCTGTTTTCAGCGATGGCTCCGGCTTCCACAGCACCCGCGCCACAGGGAGATTCGGCATATCATGATCAATTTCCCTGCCTTCCGCTTCATTCAGAATGAGACGGAATCGCCCGCCGATATCAATGATGCTGGCGATGATGGCTGAACCGCCGATTCCGTTAAAGACCAACCGGGCCGGATCTTCCTTCCCTCCGATTGAGAGAGGATGAACTTCGATTTTCGGCTGATCAAGGGCGATCGTCGGACATACTTCAAGCATATGTGATCCGAGAATCATCGCACGCCCCGGTTCAAAATGGTACGTATAATCTTCCATGAAGGAGGTTTGTTCTCCGTCCGCCATTATTTTCATCATTCGCACAAGGGCAGCCGTTTTCCAATCGCCTTCGCCGGCAAATCCGTACCCTTTTTCCATGAGACGCTGAACGGCAAGACCCGGAAGCTGCTTCATTCCGTGCAAAACTTCAAAGGAGGTCGAAAACGCTGTATATCCGCCCCGTTCGAGAAAGGCCGTTAATCCGAGTTCAATTTTCGCCTGTTCTTTAATGGAAGAAACTTTTGCTTCATCCCGTTTTGTTTCGTCGCTGATGACATACAATTTGTCGTATTCCTCATAAAGCGCCTCAATTTCTGCGTCGGTGACGTTGTTCATCACCTCGGTAAGATCGCCGATTCCGTACCCGTCAACTTGCCAGCCGAATTGGATGTGGGCGCCGACTTTGTCTCCGTCAGTAACCGCCACATTCCGCATATTGTCGCCGAACCGGGCTACTTTAATATTCCTGCTTTCATTCCAAGCGGCAGCAGTGTTCATCCATTGCGAAATGTCATGTTTGACTTCCTCATCATCCCAATAGCCTGCGATGACTTTTCTCGTCTGCCCCATTCTTGACTGGATATATCCGTATTCCCGGTCTCCGTGAGCGGATTGGTTGCTGTTCATAAAGTCCATATCAATCGTTTTCCACGGGATGTCGCGATGATACTGGGTATGCAGATGAAGCATCGGCTTTTGAAAAGCGGAAAGACCTTCAATCCACATTTTCGCAGGGGAAAATGTATGCATCCACGTCACGACCCCCGCACAGTTTTCTTGATACTGCGCTTCCCGCAAAACCTCTCTGATCGTTTCAGATGACGTGACAACCGGTTTATGCCTGATCTTGTATCTTGATGACACCCCGCTGAGACCGTCACATATCCCCTTTGCGTGTTTATCGACAAGCTGCAGCGTTTCCTCTCCGTATAAGTGCTGGCTTCCCGTTACAAACCAAAATTCATATTCTTTGTTCTGAAGCACATTCATTTCCCCTTTCCATCAAAATAAAGCGCTTGCATTTTTAGAAATATACGTATGAATATAAACTATAAAACTTTTATCCTTCTATTTGTACGAACAATTTTATTATAGTTAAGGAGGAATCAACCTGTCAATCTTTTATTGCAAGTAAAAAAGCCGGACACACATGCCCGGCTGATCAATTAATAGGAAGGCCAGCCTGAACTCCAGTCGATATCATTGATGAGCATCTTCGGAATTCCGCTGTTTTCGGCATCATACGCATGACGCACTAAAATATTCCCGTTCACAATGTCTTGACCGCCCGGGCCTTTCCAGCGGTCATTGCCGGAGTCAAGAATCGTCCCTCCGCCTTCTGACATGCTTTTCCCGCTTTTATCGAGATATGGGCCCGTGATGCTTTTGGATCTTCCATAAGCGATTTTGTACGTACTATTCACGCCTGAACAGCATTTATCAAACGACACCATTAAGTAATAGTAGCCGTTCTGGTAGGTGATGGCCGGCGCTTCCAAAGCTCCGCCGTTATTCGGTCTGGCAGCGATGGAATAAAGTGATCCCGTCGGTTTCATCGTATTTTTATCAAGCTTTGTCAGCTTAATGCCGCTCCAAAAAGAACCGAAGGCAAGCCAAGGGTTTCCGTCTTTATCAATTGTCAGCTCCGGATCAATTGCATTGTAGTTATCGGCGCTTGTTGAACGGATGACGAGCCCTTCGTCCTTCCAGTTTCCCGAACTGAGGCTTGCAGATGATGCAAGACCGATCGCGGAGGTATTTTTGCCGAATGAAGAAACCGCATAATACAGCCAATACTTTCCGTTATAATATTGAACATCGGGGGCCCATTGATTCAGCCCGTAATTCGGCACATAATTGCCCCACCATGACAGCGGGGAAGTAAAGATTGATTTCTGAACGGTCCATACGCCGCCGCTGCCCGCCTTTAAGACGCGAAGCCCCCTCTCCCCTTCCAAACCGGTTCCGAAAGCGTACCACGTGTTTCCTTCCTTCGCCATTGTCGGATCGTGAAGCAATTCATTTGATGCCCCCCAAAACGCGGCAGATGCCGGAGATGAAGACATCAACAGCAGCCCGGCTGTAACGGCTGCGCACGAAAAGCGGATCATGCGTCTGAATCTGTTTTTCATTTGTAAACCCTCCCCTTTTTTAAAGCGCTTTCAAAAACATGTTGTCAGATTTTTCTATGTCTTCTCTTATT
This sequence comes from Bacillus sp. EKM208B, assembly GCF_011800725.1. Lineage (NCBI taxonomy): Bacteria > Bacillati > Bacillota > Bacilli > Caryophanales > Bacillaceae > Bacillus > Bacillus sp. EKM208B. The sequence goes on from NZ_JAANHO010000002.1 coordinate 384,470, forward strand.
GTAGACGCAGGGCTCATATTTGTACAGACAAAAAAAAGAATCTGCTTAAAAAAGCAGATTCTTCCGTATCTTTATTGGTAAGTAATACGGTCAACTGTTTCCCGATCTAATTTTTTAATCACTTCTGTAATCAATTTTACCGTATTCTCATAATCATCCCGATGCAAAATAGCGGCATGAGTGTGAATGTAGCGCGTCGCGATCGTAATGGACAGCGCCGGCACTCCGTTTGCGGTTAAATGAATGGAACCTGAATCCGTGCCCCCTCCGGCAATGGAATCGAATTGATACGGAATTCCCGCTTCTTCCGCCGTGTTCACGACAAGGTCGCGCAGCCCTTTGTGAGATACCATTGACGCGTCATACAGAATAATTTGCGGCCCTTCGCCGATTTTGCTTTGCGCCTCTTTTTCAGAAATTCCCGGTGTATCTCCGGCAATTCCGACATCCACACCGAACGCGATATCAGGCTGGATCGTATGTGCCGCTGTTTTCGCCCCGCGCAGCCCGACTTCTTCTTGAACCGTTCCGACCCCGTATACTTCATTGGGGTGATCACTGTTTTTCAGATTTTTTAATACATCGATGGCAATCGCACAGCCGATACGGTTGTCCCATGCTTTCGCCAATAAATGCTTTTCATTGTTCATCACTGTAAATTCAAAATACGGCACAATCTGGTCACCCGGAAGAACGCCCCATTCCATTGCTTCTTCACGGCTGGACGCCCCAATATCGATGAACATCTCTTTAATATCGGCGGCTTTTTTTCTGGCGTCAGGAGGCAGAATGTGAGGCGGTTTCGAACCGATGATCCCCGTGATGTCCCCTTTTTTTGTCACGACGGTGACGCGCTGGGCCAGCATGACCTGAGACCACCAGCCGCCGACGGTTTGAAAGCGGAGAAAGCCTTTATCAGTGATTTGCGTCACCATAAAACCGACTTCGTCTAAATGCCCTGAGATCATGATTTTCGGACCGTTTTCTTTGCCGGTTTTTTTGGCGATTAAGCTTCCCAGCCGGTCTGTTGTGACGTCATCGGCAAATGGTTCTATGTATGATTTCATCACTTGTCTTACTTCTCTCTCATTTCCCGGTATCCCTTTTGCATCCGTTAACGCTTTCAGCATGGTGAGCGTTTCATCTAATTTTGTCATCAATAAACCTCCTTTTTTTCACTACCCTTCTTATTATACAAAACCAATGCTGAAGCATACGATTAATTCGCCTGAAAAACGGGTAAATGTTTTTATCTATTTCTTTTAAAAAAATGAAACCTTTTGTTTTGTTTTTCGTATTACATCAGATCATGACAAAGGTGAGGAGGTGCCTTCACACATATGGCCATTACAGTATTGAGGATTGTCTTGCTTGCACTTCTTATTTATTTTATTTACATGTGCGTCAAATTTTACGCAAACCCGAAAAGAAGGCTCAGACTGGCACAATCAAAAGAGAATTTTTATTTTATTGACGAACAGAAAAACACGCGAAAAAATCTCCAGCTTACTTATAAAGGAGTGCTCTTTGAGGGAGAAAAGCATATCCCTTCCAAAGATCATCCGCTGTTTATTCATACGATATTTGTATGGACCGAAAATCCGGAAAAGCTGAACCGCTTTTCTGCAGGTGATTTTGAAGAAGTCGAAAAAAAGGTATTGGAGCGGTATCCGAATTGCAAGATTGATTGGGACCAGCCCATCAAAAAAGCGAAAAAAGCAGGCGAGCGATAAGCTCTCCTGCTTTTTATGTTTTATACATCAAATACATCAGCACAAGGGCGGCTTCAGTGAGAAAAAGCAGCGGCACCCCGTATAAAAAGGATTTGTGTTTCGTCTTATGCCTGAAGGTGCACATGCCGATCCATACGCCGAGTGAGCCGAACATGGCGGCTGTGAGCCATATTCGTTTCTCTGATATTCTCCACCTGTGCGCCTTTGCTCTTCTTTTATCAGCGCCCATGATCCAAAAGCCGTATCCGTTTATCAATACGGCGTAAATGAAGAGAGCCATTGATTGTCACCCTTTACGTAAAAAAACCGCTCCCGGAAAGAGAGCGGCTTTTTCAACTTACTTGTCTAACTGAGCTTTAGCAGCATCAGCAAGCTGATTGAAAGCAGTAAGATCGTTTACAGCAAGATCAGCAAGCATTTTGCGGTTTACTTCGATGCCTGAAAGCTTAAGACCGTGCATTAAACGGCTGTAAGAAAGACCGTTCATACGTGCAGCAGCGTTGATACGAGTGATCCAAAGCTTACGGAAATCACGTTTTTTCTGACGGCGGTCACGGAATGCATAGTTTCCTGATTTCATGACCTGCTGGTTTGCTACTTTGTATAATCTATGTTTTGAACCGAAATAACCTTTTGCTAATTTAAGAACCTTTTTACGACGCTGACGCGACACAGTTCCGCCTTTTACTCTTGGCATTATATTTCCCTCCTAATTGTTCCTTGTCCGATTACTTGATGTTGGCAAGCTGTTGTTTGATGCGTTTGAAGTCTCCTGCGCTTACAATAGCACCCTTGCGAAGCTTACGCTTTTGCTTTTGGGATTTGTTGGCGAATAAGTGACTTGTATATGCATGAGAACGTTTTAACTTCCCAGAACCTGTCTTTTTAAAACGTTTAGCAGATCCGCGGTGAGTTTTCATTTTTGGCATGGGATTTCCTCCTTATTGCTTTTCGTTTTTCGGCGCGAGCATTAAGAACATGCTGCGGCCGTCCATTTTTGGTTTTGTTTCGACTGTCGCAACTTCCGCACATGCTTCAGAGAAACGGTCCAATACGCGCTGGCCGATTTCTTTATGAGTGATTGCGCGCCCTTTAAAGCGGATAGAAGCTTTCACTTTATCGCCTTTTTCAAGGAATTTAATCGCATTGCGCAATTTCGTGTTAAAGTCATGCTCATCGATCGTCGGACTTAATCTAACTTCTTTTAAGTTAATGATTTTTTGATTTTTGCGTGCTTCTTTGTCCTTTTTCTGCTGCTCGAATCTGAACTTACCGTAGTCCATGATGCGGCAGACAGGCGGTTTTGCATTTGCTGCAACTAACACAAGGTCAAGATTTGCGCGGCCGGCGATTTCAAGTGCTTCCTGACGGGACTTGATGCCGAGCTGATCGCCATTTTGTCCGATCAGACGAACTTCACGTGCACGGATACCCTCATTAACCAATTGATCTTTGCTAATAATGAGCCACCTCCATAGTTTCTTCGAATTGATTCACAACGCTTTTTGACTGCATTCTGCAGGCAAACAAAAAGTGCGGGCATGACAACACACCCACACTACGAACATCTGCATAAATAAAAATGTACGGTCAACCTGCCAACTACATGAATGTGTCAATCAGGTGAGAAGCGGGTGCCTCTGCTTGTGATTTATATTCAATTCAATAACTATTCTACACAATACCGGATCATTAGTCAAGAATGACTTCTCCGGATCAACTTTTTCATTTTAACACGATGCCGGGGCGAGCGCAAGGAAAAATGTGAAATTTCGTTCTTTGCCGCCCGCGGACGCGCCAACACAATAAAAAACCCGGGTCTATGACCCGGGCTTATCCTCCGATGAGCTGAACGAATACCGGAATGACCAGCACCGTCACCACTCCCACGACGACAACCGCGATACTTGCCATTGCCGCTTCTACTTCCCCCATCTCAATGCCGACCGCAACACCGAGTGCGTGTCCTGATGTGCCGAGAGCCAGTCCTTTAGAGATTGGGTGCTTTACTTTAAACAGTTTTAAGAATAGAGCGCCCAGAGCATAGACGATAACGGCGTTGAAAATGACGGCGAAAGCGGTGATATCGGTGATGCCGCCGATTCCTTTTGACAGCGGAAGGGCAATTGCCGTTGTCGCCGCCTGCGGAAGCATGCTTTTCATAACGGCCGCGTCAAGATGAATGCCTTTTGCGATCAAATAGACAATCGTCACTGAGCAGATAGAGCCGACAATGATAGAAGACATGATCTGCCACCAGTATTTTTTCAGTTTGTCACGCTGTTTGTATAAAGGGATGGCAAAAGCGATCGTCGCGGGCTCCAGGAAGAATTTAATAATGTCTCCCCCGCTTTTATAATCTTCATATGAAAAACCGCCGAGCTTCAGAAAAAGGATTCCAAGCACCATCGCGACAAACAGCGGGGTGAAGAGGAAAAAGCCTCTCGTTTTTTTAAATAAATACGTGCCGATGCCAAAGGCCGCAAGTGAAACGACAATACCGAAATATGGACTCATCCGATTTCCCTCCTAATGCTGCACAAGTTCTTTTTCCTGATTGGAACGGCGCACCGTTTGTTTTTCAGGAGCAGTCTTCTGACGTTTTTGGCTGACAGACAAGATCAGCTGAGAAAAAAGGCCCGTGGCCCCTAACAGAATGATGGTGGCGAGTAAGATGACGAGTGCGATCTGCACGCCGTACTGCTGCATGACGCCAAGTGAATTCATCACGGAGATGCCCGACGGGACAAATAAAAATCCGATCAGTGACGTTAATGATGTTCCCAGCGTTTCTACTTGTTCAAGCTTAATCACTTTCAGGCATAAGAGGACAAATAATAACACCAAACCTACTACGGAAGCGGGTATAGGAATGGGGACAATCGCTGCAATCCCATTAGATATGAGCATAATTACGGCAAAAATAAATGCTTGTGTCAGAAATCCGTACACTTTTTTCGCACTCATTTTCTTCACCTCTTTCTCTTTGTTAGGTCCATTATAAAAGAGAAATCGATTTTTAAAGCGCTTTCGTAATAAACGGCTGAATATTCATTCTGAAATGCAAAAAACGGCTGCTGAAATGCAAAAGCCGCCTCATATAATATGAAGCAGCTTTTTTAAGTCCTTGGCGTATGTACGGCTGACGGGAATTTTAGAGCCGTCTTTTAAGATAAGATTGTACGTCGAATTAAACCACGGATGAATTTCCGTAATATGCTCCGTATTCACGATGAACGCGCGGTGCACTCTCAAGAAACCCGTCTCAGGCAGTTTTTTCTCAATGACCGCCAAAGTTTCATGAACGGAATAAGAAGCGGCAAACGTTTTGACAGAAACGTGTCCGTCCTCCATGCCGGCGAAAATAATGTCCTTCGTATCTAAAATGACAATAGATTCACCGGCTGATACAGCCAGTTTATGCGCTCCGGCTGCGGACGGCTGCTCTGAGACGCCTCCTGCCCTGTCCTGCTTCACTCTTTTAAACTTTCTGATCGTCTGGCGCACTCTTTCTTCATCAAAAGGCTTCGTTAAATAATCGAGCGCGTCGACTTCAAAGGCTTTTAAAGCAAATTGGTCATACGCCGTCGCAAAAACGACGGCCGGCGGATTTTTCATGTTTTTCAGCCGTTTGGCAATGTCAAATCCGTTTTCTCCTGACAAATCAACGTCCAAAAACAGCAGATCCGGTTTTTGATCCATCATACTGTCAAAAGCGGATTCAATATTTTCAGCTTCGTTTATGTCACTTACTTCATTCGTCCGTTTCAGCAAATAAGCTAATTCATCTCTTGCCAGCATTTCATCATCAACGATTAACACCTTCAGCATGTTCTTCTCCTTTAGTCATCAGTTTCAAAGGCAGCTCAAATGATACCTCCGTACCTTTGCCGGCCTCACTTTCCAATCGCAGGGCTGCCTTGGGGCCGAACAGCCCGATCAGCCGCTGATTTAAATTGTAAAGCGCGGTTCCCGTCCCTTCTTTAGACGGGAGCGGACGGTTTCCGAGCACGGACAGCAATTCAGGATCAATTCCCCTCCCGTTATCTCCAACCCGCATTAAAACCGACTGACCGGCGGATACCACGCTGACATTGACGGCACAGCTGTCCTGCTTTCTTGAAAATGCATGGCGGAGCGCATTTTCGACGAGGATCTGCAGCACAAAAGGAGGAATTTCGATGTCCTCCAAACCGCGTTCGATTTCAAGGCTGATTTTATATTTCCCGGGAAAACGGGCCTGCTCCAATGATAAATATGCCTGCAGATGGTTCAGTTCTTTAGAAAGCGGGATGAGCAGCTGCCTTGCCCCCTGCAGATTGGAACGGAAATAGACGCTGAGCTGCAGCAGAAGCTTTCGGGTTTTTTCCACATCCGTACGGCAAAGAGCAGAAATCGTATTGATCGCATTAAACAGAAAATGCGGATTGACCTGTGCTTGAAGCGCTTTTATTTCTGCGTCTTTCAGCAATTTGCTCTGCAGTTCCGCCTCGCCGAGTTCAAGCTGGGTGGAAAACAGCATGGCGAGTCCTTCTGCAAGCTCTTCTTCAACCCGGCTTAATCCTGACGGGCTTTTAAAGTACATTTTCAGCGTCCCGATCGTTTTGCCGTTTGACGTCAGCGGCAATACGATCGCCGCATGCAGCGGACAGGGATCGTGCGTGCATTCAATTTCTGCCTTTGATGTCGCTTTCATAATATGACCCGTTTTAATGACGCGTTTTGACAATCCGGTGATCAGGCTTTCAGACGGAATATGATGGTCGGCACCCGCGCCGACGTGCGCCAAAATCTTTTCGTTATCCGTAAGCGATACCGCGTCCGTTCCTGTTTGCCTGTGGATGATGGCGGCGACGCTTTTGCATGAGCTTTCATTCAGCCCCTGGCGGAAAAACGGAAGCGTCTGATCGGCAATCATCAGCACCCTGTGGGTTTCAAGGGCTCTCGCCCGTTCTTCCTTCCGGATAATCGACTGAATGATCGAAAGAAAAATAAAAGTCCCTGACCCGTTTACCAATATCATCGGGATGCCGATGATGCTCACAAGCGTCCAAGCATCAGAAAACGGCTTGGCCATCAAGAGGATGAGCAGCATTTGCAGCGATTCCATTCCGAGTCCGACAAGCGCGGCCACCCGCGGTGTCGGCATCGCATAGCGTTTTCTGAAATACCGTCCGATCCAGCCGGACAAAATGCCCGCTAAAACGGATGAGACGGCACAGCTGACTGCGGTCGCGCCGCCGAGTGATAAACGATGCAGGCCGGCCAGTATGCCGACGCCGATCCCCACATACGGGCCGCCTAAGAGTCCGCCGATTTCAACGCCCATAATTCTTGTATTGGCAATTGAACCGGACGGATTAATTTGAAACACCCAGTCATTATTCATGATTGTATTCCGCTGAATTTCTATTCCCGTATAGTTGCTGATGATACTGAACAGCGAGAAAATTGAAATCAGCACCGCTTTGCCTTTATAGCTCTCAGGCTGCTGGAGCGCCTGTCTGAACAATCTGGTATGAGCCAGAACAAATCCCAATATGACGATAATTCCCACTCTTTCCAGCATCATGATGATCAAATGCAGCATACTTTTCACCTGTTCTTTCAAATTTTATTTTATCACGTTTTAGAGCCTGAGACAGAATCTGACACAAACCTGCCTGTTTTTTTCAAATCATCTGAAAACAAATCTTTCACAGTCTATATATCTATTGTAGAATAAACGGGAGCCTTGCGGCAGAGAGTTTCAGAATATAACAAAGAGGAGAAGATCATGAAAGCCGTATTTTTTGATTTGGACGATACACTGTTATGGGATGAAAAAAGCGTCAGAACAACATTCAGGGAAACATGTTTACAAGCGGAAAAAAAATATGGCCTTGACCCGCATACATTTGAAGAAGCGGTTCGGAAAGCGGCACGGGAATTGTATATGTCATACGAAACCTATCCTTATACGGTCATGATCGGCATTAATCCGTTTGAAGGATTATGGGCGAATTTTTCCGAGCCGGTCAGCGAAGGATTTAAACAGCTGAATCGGATTGCGCCGGAATACAGACGAAACGCCTGGACGAACGGCTTAAAAAGCGTCGGTATAGACGATGCGGCTTACGGCGAATATTTGGCGGAGTTTTTCGCGGCGGAACGCAGACAGCGTCCGTACGTGTATGATGAAACGTTTGCGGTGCTTGATAAACTGAAAGGTGTTTATGAATTGCTTCTGCTGACAAACGGCGACCCCAGCCTACAGAAAGAAAAACTCGCCGGCGTTCCTGAGCTCGCGCCTTATTTTAATGAAATCGTCATCTCAGGCGCTTTCGGAAAAGGGAAACCCGACGCCTCCATATTCGAACATTGCCTCGGCCTCCTGAACCTGAAAAAAGAAGACGCCATTATGGTCGGAGATAACCTCAATACTGATATATTGGGAGCGAAACGGGCAGGCATTACGACAGTCTGGGTAAACCGGACGCAAAAGAAAAATGATACGGACATTGCACCTGATTACGTGATCAGCGATCTTCACGAGCTGTTTGCGATTATAGAGAAACAAAAAGAAAGATAATGTTATACGCAAAAAAACCCCATTCTGAATGAACGGGGTTTTTTGTATTTCCGGTTATTTTTTCGCTTCGGCTACAGCCTTTTTCACAAAATCGTCCAATGAGACGGTTTCTGATTTCTGCTCGCCGTATTTCCGGACGTTTACCGCGCCGTTTTCCGCTTCTTGGTCACCGACCACAAGCATGTACGGGATTTTTTGCATTTGCGCTTCACGGATTTTATAGCCGATTTTTTCGTCCCGGCTGTCAAGCTCGACACGCAGACCTTCACGCTGCAGGCGCTCCTGCACTTTTTTCGCATAATCAAGATGCACGGACGGTGATACAGGAATGACTTGGAACTGCACCGGCGCAAGCCATGTCGGAAGGGCGCCTTTGTGCTCTTCGATTAAGAAAGCAACGAAACGCTCCATCGTTGACACGACGCCGCGGTGAATAACGACAGGGCGGTGCTGTTTGCCGTCTTCTCCGACGTAAGTGAGATCAAAGCGTTCCGGAAGAAGGAAGTCAAGCTGTACAGTTGACAATGTCTCTTCTTTGCCGATCGCCGTTTTCACCTGCACGTCAAGCTTAGGGCCGTAAAACGCCGCTTCGCCTTCCGCTTCATAATAGTCGTGCCCCATCTCATCCATTGCCGCCTTCAGCATGGACTGCGCTTTGTTCCACATCTCATCATCATCAAAATATTTTTCCGTATCTTCAGGATCGCGGTAAGACAGGCGGAATGTGTAATCATTCAGGCCGAAGTCTTCGTATACGTCTTGAATCAAACGGACCGTGCGGATGAATTCTTCTTTAATCTGATCAGGGCGGACGAAAATGTGCGCGTCATTTAACGTCATGCCGCGTACGCGCTGAAGACCTGAAAGCGCCCCGGACATTTCATAACGATGCATCGTTCCCAGCTCGGCGATGCGGATCGGAAGCTCGCGGTAGCTGTGAATGTCCTGCTTGTAAATCATCATATGGTGAGGACAGTTCATCGGACGGAGCACGAGTGTTTCATTGTCCATTTCCATCGGCGGGAACATCGTATCCTGATAATGATCCCAGTGGCCCGATGTTTCATACAGGTCTTTGCTTCCGAGAACAGGCGTATAGACGTGCTCATAACCGAGGCTCAGCTCTTTATCCACAATGTAGCGCTCGATCACGCGGCGGATGGTTGCGCCTTTCGGCAGCCAGAGCGGCAGGCCTTGTCCGACTTTTTGAGAGTTGGCGAACAATTTTAATTCTTTGCCCAGTTTTCGGTGGTCGCGCTCTTTCGCTTCTTCAAGCATCCGCAAATGCTCTTTCAGGTCATCCTTTTTAAAGAAGGCCGTGCCGTAAACGCGCTGAAGCATTTGGTTTTTGCTGTCGCCGCGCCAGTATGCGCCCGCAAGGCTCAGCAGCTTAAATTCTTTAATTTTGCCTGTAGACGGCACGTGCACGCCGCGGCACAGGTCAAAAAATTCGCCCTGCTCATAAATGGAGACCGTTTCGTCTTCCGGGATGGCATCCAGCAGTTCAAGCTTCAGATTATCGCCGATTTCCGCAAACATGGCTTTTGCTTCATCACGGCTCACTTCTTTTCGGATAATCGGCAGATTTTCACCGACGATGCGTTTCATTTCTTTTTCAATCTTCGGAAGGTCATCCGGCGTCAGCGCCTGCTCCATTTCAACGTCATAATAGAACCCGTTTTCAATGACGGGGCCGACACCGAATTTCACATCTTTATAAATGCGTTTAATCGCCTGGGCCAATAAATGCGCCGTGCTGTGCCGCATGATGTTCAAGCCTTCTTCTGTGCCTTCTGTAATGATTTCTACGGCACCATCCTCTTGAATCGGCGTTCTTAAATCAATTTCCTGTCCGTTCAGTTTTCCGGCTAAAGACTTTTTCTTTAATCCCGGACTGATGGATGCCGCGATATCTTCTGTTGTTGTTCCTTTCGGAAATTCCTTTACCGCTCCGTCCGGAAATGTGATGTTGATCATATCTGACATCTTCGTCACTCCTTTTTTTATGCAAATCAAAAACCCCGCCCCCTATGAAAGGGACGAGGTTAAATAAACGGAATCGTGGTTCCACCCTTTTTTCCGCACGGCCGATTGTTTCGGCACCTGCGGCTCTAAACTCTGTAACGGGAGTTCCCGTCAGCTATTACTGGCGCTTCTTCCGGCGTTCACAGCTGAAGTTCAAAGGCGGTAAAGACAATGATCCATAGCTGGAAAGCTTTCAGCCTGGGCTCTCCTCTCTTATAAAGCCGGTATCAATGCTTCATGTCCTTATCAATACGTGTAGCAATCATTAATCTTTTATGTATTATAAAATGTCTGCGAGAAAAATGCAACTCGGTTTTCCGTCTGATTTCGCACAGACAGCCCTGCCGCTTACACAAGGCCGTCCGTGCGGCTATCCTTCCGTCTTCTCGGCTGCAAACGCGCCCAGCGGAAAAAGGCGCACCCTCTCCTGAAACACGTTTTGAATCGTTCTGGACATCATATGCTCCGGTTTGTCCGTATACAGTTCTACCGTCTCAGGCGCAATGGAGATCAGCGGCGCAAGGAGATGGGAATCTATATACATCGGGTGCTCCCGCACAAACCGTCTGTCTATGTATTTTTTCTGTTCCCGTTCTGACAAATAGCGCAGCTCCCACAGCGTAAAAGCCCGGTCATGTACGATGCGGACTTTCTTCATCCGCGGCGGATTGGATGTCACATAATCTCTCAGAGACTGGATAAAGTTTTGATATTCCTGTTCCATCCGATATTCATCTATCGCAGCCTCCGCGTATTCTCTGAGCCGCTCATAATACCTGCCGAGCCGGAACGTCTGAAACGAACGCACGGAAAAAACACCCGCATCAAGTGAAATCGTCCGGAGCGCATCTGAAATAAACTGTGTGCGCGGCTCTTTCTTCGGCTCGAACGGATGATCCTCAAGCTCTCCTTCCATAATGCTGTGTGCAAGCTGAAGGATTTGCTGCTGTTCATCCTGATCGGTGAAGCAGTATGCGTCCTCAATAAGCGAAAGCATATGCTCGTCTTCTTTGCATTCCAAAAAAAACCTGACAAGTATCGGCTCAATAAAGCGCTGAACGCAAAAAGCCGTTTCAGACCTTGCGATTCCGACTTTTTTTATGCCTTCACGGACAATAAAATGTCTCCGGTCGTCCGATTGCTGAATGAGATGTAAAAAAGCGGCGGTATCGTGGTCATCTTCAAAGATCACTTCAAGCATATTTGTCCCCCCTTACGGCATCTGTTACAAGTATATGGGGGATGTTTTTAAAATAGACGTAAAGGTTAGCTTTCACCGCCGAACAAATGGCGCACCTTCTTTTTAAATATAACGGGAAGCGATAAAAATACGATGTAAAGACACATCACGCCGAGTACGGTCAGCACATTTCCGGACATAAAGCTCGCGCCGAGCACATTCAGGACGATCGTCCCCGGAATAATGCCCGCTGCGGTCGCCAAAAAATACGTCATCGGCCTGACTTTCGATAGGCCCGCGGCATAGCTGATCACATCAAAGTTAACAGGCAGAATGCGCAGGATAAAAATATAAAAGAAGCCATTGGTTTTCATCTGCTTTTGAATGGCTTCCATTTTTCCATGACGGCTTTTCTCATTAAAGGCAAACAGCCCCGCCGCAAAAAAAGACGCGGCGGCAGCGCCCATTGAGCCCGCCAGCGTATACACGGTGCCGAAAAACGGGCCGAACGCCAATCCTCCGGCGACGGAAACGATTGATACGGGAAACAGCACAAAAGGCCTGACAATGGAAATTCCGATAAACACAAGCGGCGCAAAAACACCGAACGATAACACCCACAGCCGGATCTCCTTAGGCGACAGATTCAGATATTTGCGGTTTGCCCACAGCAAAAGGCCCGCTCCCGCCGCAGCCGCAGCCCAAGTGACAGCCTTCTTATTCCTCATTCCCTCAAATCCTTCCCATTGGACGCCGGCATCATGAACGGCGGCGGTTTTCCCCGTCAAGACGGACGGGCGAAGCCAAATATAAAATCCGCTCCATCAGTCTTGCCGCTTTTACTTCTTCCTTTTCTCCCCGCTGTGAATACGTAAAATGATGCTTCAGCTCGTCTGGTGAAAAATTAGACGAGAAGAAAGTGGGAAGCTGCTGGCTCATTCTGTGCTGAAGCACGGTGCCGATGACTTCATCCCTGACCCAGCTTGTCATTGATTCCGCTCCGATGTCATCAAGCATCAGTACGGGCGTCGTTTTCACCATATTCAGTTTCGCCTCCAACGACTGATCCTGGAGCGAGTTTTTCAGCTCTCTGACAAATTCGGGAACATATACGATCATTGATGAATACTCTTTTTCCGCCAGCTCGTTGGCAATGGCGGCTAAAATAAATGTCTTTCCGATTCCGAATTTTCCGTACAGATACAGCCCTTTGCCTTTTCCCGTTTCATTATAGCTCTTCAGAAAATCCGTCACATGCTGGAAGATGCCGACTCTGCTCGGATCGGTAATGTCGATCTGCTGAAACGTCGCGCCGAGAAGATCCTGCTGGATATACATGCTCTTCATCAGGGACTTTTGCCTTTTCTGGCGGTCGAGCTTTCTCTTTTCCGGACATTCGTAATATTCAATATCAATGGAACGCCCGTTGATCACAAGCTTCGGATGATAGCCTTCAAGCAGGCTGTTCGTCCGGCTGTCTTTCGAGCAGAAGGCGCACTGTTTGCTTTGCTGAACGAATTCGTACAGTTTATTTAACCCTCTGTCAATCATGCTTTGATTGATTACATCTTTCTGTTCCTTCAAAAAAGCCTGGACGTCTTCGTCGGCCATGACTTGCTGCTGCATTCGTTCCAGGCGTTTTTGAAAGTCAGGTCTTTTCGTCACGCCTTCTAAGGATCGGCTGATCGGTTCCATTCAATATCACCCCGCTTCTCTGTCTCAATAGGCAGAGTATTTTTTCAGTTTTTTCATTTCTTCCATCATTTTTTTCTTCTGTTCTTCAAGATCCTGCGCGGAAAGAGCCGGCTGTTCTTGTTTCTTCCCGGTTTCTTCTTCTTTCATCCAATCAGGGCGCTTTTCTTCCCGGACGGTTTTTTTGCCGCGCGCCGCGCCGTTTGTTTTGCCGTCCGCCCAATCAAGATATTGCCTGTGCTCTTCTATTGCGAGCTTCATTGCTTCCCGTACCGTTTTGACTTTCTTTCTGGCCCAGTGGGCGGCGATTTTTTGGATATAGTTTTTGGACAGCTTCATATCCGTTTTCAGCATGACATAATAAATCAGCACATTGGTGACGCCGGGCTCAAGCTTTTGTTCGAACATAATATCGGCGATAATCTGCAAGTCGGCTTTTGACGGCTCGGTCCCATCCGCAATGTCCTGAAGAAGCTTTCTCGGTGATATGGTCTCAAGCTGTGCGATGAGTTCGCCGTTCAATGAATCGTCTTTTTCCGTCCGGTTTTCTCTCAAGGTGACAGGCTGTGTTTTATCAATCAGTTCGGGAAGCTTCCCGCTTCTTTCAATTTGATACCAGTCGCTGGCCGCTTTCCTCAGCGCTTCGGCCGTTATCGTATCCTGTTCATTAATTGCGGTCATGACGACGTGCTGCATGGAGATAGGATCTATTCCGTATAAATATGAAAGCTTTTTAATGCTCTCCCGCACGTCCTGCGTGATTGATTTGCGCGGTATCATCGTTTCTGACAGTCCCGCCATGAAAAGCTCAAAATCAAACACTTCCTCCGTCACCGTATAGGAAGGCGCTTGTCCGACAGACGCCGTCTCATAGTCCTCGGGTAGCTTCATCGCCTCTTCCATATCAGGCGTCATTTTCCATTCACTCGGCTGAAAAGAGGCAAAGGCGTGATTAAACGGACGGGTAATTTCCCTTGCGTCCGCGCCGACGGAAGGGTGCGTGTAAAATTGTCTCAGCTGCTGGTATTTCGTTTTACCGACTCTGTTATAAAGAAAGACATTCAGCATGCCGTCTTCAAAAAAATCATTCGGTCTGAGCGGGGGCAGCAGCTCATAAATAAACATCCGCTCTTTTTGCTCGGACTCCCGGATATACACTTTCAGCAGCCCGATTCCTTCAAGCTTTCCCTGTTCATGATGAATCTTTTTTAAATTTGACTGCATCATGCCCATCAGCTGCCTGTGCGTGGATTCCGCTCCCCACAAGCGGTTCTGCTCAAGCTCCCCCCATAAGGTCATATAAAGGGAGAATGCAAAAGAACCGATCAGCGGCTGGTACAGATGTGTCAAAACCTGTCTGTCGACATCCTGAAGAAGCGAACGGCTTTTGACCGTATAAGGATCTACAGGCAATACGTCATTCCAATAGTCAGCCATGATTCTCAAACCTTCCGATATGTTTCTACTCTCATTTTACACCGTTTCTGCGATCTATCAAATGCCAATTTTGCTCATGAGAAAAGAGCCAGACACAATCTCTTAGCTCTCTCAGCGTTCTTTCTTTATTAAATCTTTCAATTCATCGATAAACACGTTTATATCCTTAAACTGCCGGTAGACGGAGGCAAAGCGGACATAAGACACCTCATCGATTTTCGCCAGACGGTCCATTACCATTTCTCCGACAAGTTCGCTTTTGACTTCAGATACACCTTGGTTTCTCAGCTCTTTTTCAATGTCAAAGCACATGTCTTCCAATGTTTTTAAAGGAACGGGCCTTTTTTCACAAGCTTTAATTAACCCGCGCAGCATTTTTTCACGGCTGAATTCTTCCCGGACGCCTTCTTTTTTCACGACGATCAGAGGCATCTCTTCAAACTTCTCAAATGTAGTGAAGCGGTAATGGCAGGCTTCGCATTCCCGCCTTCTGCGGATTGATTTCCCTTCGTCCGCAGGCCGTGAATCAAGTACGCGGGAACCGTTATGCTGGCATGAAGGACATTTCAAATTGGATCAGCTCCCATCTGTTTCGTTGCTGTAATGCGGTTCGCAAGCTTCCGGTAAATGCCCGCCAACGTTTCTAGGATGAGCCTATTTGTTGGGAGAGCCGATAGACCGGCCTTATCTTTTCTATTTTACAAAAAAAATGCTTAAAGAAAAAGCAATGCTGTTTTTTTACATTAGAAAAGGAGCATCAGCTTCAAAGCGCGTAATGGCTTTTTCAGCTTAGCTCCCTTGTGTTTGCGTTTTGAAAATTACAGTACTTTCGCTTGTGCCTGTTTAATCTGTACAGGCCCCATTCCTCTCGGTATTTCAATGTTTTCTCTTGTATCTGCATGTAATGCGTCCGCAATGTAATCCGCAGCCACATTAGGATCCAGGTCTCCACAAGTATAAACATCAATGCTT
This sequence comes from Bacillus sp. EKM208B, assembly GCF_011800725.1. NCBI lineage: Bacteria > Bacillati > Bacillota > Bacilli > Caryophanales > Bacillaceae > Bacillus > Bacillus sp. EKM208B. Next base: position 400,080 of record NZ_JAANHO010000002.1, read on the forward strand.
GCATATCCGTGTTCAGGAAAACTGTGAATCGTTAAATGTGACTCAGAGATAATAACGACTCCGCTTACGCCTTGCGGTGCAAATTTGTGAAATGCGACCTCGCGCACCTCAGCTCCTGATTTCAAAGCAGCATTTACAAACGTTTTTTCAATAAAATCCATGTCATTGAGCTTATCAAAATCGCATCCCCACAGCTCGGAGATGACGTGACGCCCCATTGTTTCCATAATCATGGACCCCCCTTAACAAGAATTAAAAAAGTGAATTTCCGAGAACTGACCCGGCCATTTACCACGGGGGAAAGTTAGTCCGGAGAGGTCCTAACCCTTTAAGTAATTCCGAAGCAGTCACGAGCAAGAAGTTCACGAAAGATAGTATACTGTGTTTAAGTTTATTTTGCAAGGTGTGTTTTTTGCGAATATGCCGTTAAGGGTGTTTTTCTAACAAATGTCCATGATCTTTAGTCTACACAGCTGACGGGTGTTTCATTCGCGCGGCGACGTGACGGATAAGATCAACGACCCGGCAGGAATATCCCCATTCATTGTCATACCAGGCGAGCACCTTTACTTTTCGGTCTTCCATCACTATCGTTGTCAGTCCGTCGATGATCGCAGAGTGTGAATTCGTATTATAATCCGAAGAAACGAGCGGCTCATCCGAATAATCAAGAATTCCGTACATCGACGTTTTTGCGGCTCTTTGGAAAGCGGCGTTCACTTGCTCGGCCGACACATCTGTTTTCAGATCGCAGACAAGGTCCACTAATGACACATTCGGAACGGGAACACGCAAAGCGAGACCGTGAAGTTTTCCTTTCAAATGAGGCAGCACGAGCGACAGCGCTTTGGCGGCGCCTGTAGAAGTCGGAATGATGGATTCTCCGCACGCTCTCGCCCTCCGCAGATCTTTATGCGGATTGTCGATATTTTTTTGATCATTCGTGTAAGCGTGAACAGTCGTCATCAGGCCGCTTTCAATCCCGAATTCCTGATCAAGCACTTTGACGACCGGCGCAAGACAGTTTGTCGTGCAGGATGCATTTGAAATAATGACATGTTCATCGGGATTGAATTGCTCTTCATTTACTCCCATGACAATGGTAACGTCTTCATTTTTGCCCGGAGCCGTTAAAATAACTTTTTTCGCCCCTGCTTCAATATGGCTCATTGCTTTTTCTTTTGAATTAAATTTCCCCGTTGCCTCTACGACGATGTCTATTCCGCATTCTTTCCACGGAAGCTCTCTCGGGTCCCGGCGATTGAACAGCATAATATGTTTTCCGTTGACGATCAGGCTGTCGTCGGAGGTCTCAACTTCTTGATCGTATTTGCCGTGAATTGTGTCATACTTTATCAAATGAGCAAGCGTTTCCGGGGGATAGCTTGCATTAATGGCTGTTATTTGAATTTGATCATCTTCCATTGCTTTTCTGAACACCATTCTTCCGATTCTTCCAAACCCGTTGATTGCTACTTTTACCTTCATGCTCAGGTCACCCCTTTTTAATATGCCACTCTAATTTAATTTTATTTATATATAGTATAACACATTAAAAGAAATCCGCCAGTACAACTTGATAAAAATCCACCCTTATACCGATCAATATGTTGTTCAATCGGTTTTTTTGCATATAAAATGATCTTTCTTCCATAAAAAAAGCAGGATCAGCGTCTCAGGCTGCCTGCTTTTTTCTTATATTTGTCCCGGTTCTTTAAATTTGTCATTTAAAATGCTGTCCTCTAAAACGGAAGACACCTCGCCGTACCGTTTAGCAATATGCATCGCGCCCCAGTCGCACAGCGCGTTTAAAATTCTTTCCAGACTGTGCCCGTATTCACTCAGCTCGTATTCCACTTTCGGCGGCACCTGATTGTACACGATCCGGTTGATGACGCCGTCAGCTTCCAGCTCCCGCAATTGCTGTGTCAGCATCTTCTGGGTGATGTCCGGCATAAGCCGCTTCAATTCGCTTGTCCGTTTTTTCCCGCGCATGAGGTGGCAGAGGATCACACACTTCCATTTTCCGCCGATCACTTCAAGCGCCGCCTCTACGGATATATTGTATTTTTTCTTCAGCAACGGTAATTCCTCCTCATCTATAGGAACTAAAAAGTGCCTATGGCACTTAAAAGTACGTTCTTTTCAATGACACTTCTATCGATCATAATGACATTTGCCGGCTGAAAAGGAATGTACTCTTATACTTATATCGTTTACCCGGCATCATTTCAACCATACATTATCGTTCAAGGAGGAAAACAGATGTCTTCACATCGCCAAAGCTATTTACCAGCGCTGCTGGCATTAGCCGTCAGCGCTTTTGCGATCGGCACAACCGAATTTATCAGCGTCGGGCTGCTGCCGCTTATATCTCAAGATCTGCATATACCTGTGACAACGGCGGGACTTACCGTTTCCATGTATGCTCTGGGCGTGACATTCGGCGCGCCGGTTTTAACGTCTCTCACATCCGGCATGTCGCGGAAAACGCTGCTGCTCTGGGTGATGTTAATTTTTATCGCCGGAAATACGCTCGCAGCGAGTGCTTCCTCAATCGGCGTCTTACTGGCGGCACGGGTCATTTCGGCGTTTTCCCACGGCATTTTCATGTCAATCGGAGCAACAATCGCCGCCAATATCGTGCCGGAGCATAAAAGAGCAAGCGCGATTTCCATCATGTTCACGGGGCTGACGGTGGCTACGGTGACCGGTGTTCCGTTCGGCACCTATCTCGGCCAGCAATTCGGATGGAGAATCGCATTTGCCGTCATTGTGGCGGTAGGAATCATTGCATTCCTCACAAACGCGCTTCTCGTTCCGTCACATTTGCGCAAAGGGACGAAAACCGCATTTTCCGAGCAGGTCAAACTCGTCACAAACGGCCGGTTATTGCTTTTATTTATTATTACGGCGTTAGGCTACGGCGGAACGTTTGTCGTGTTTACGTATTTATCTCCGCTTCTTCAGGAGGTAACCGGTTTTCAGAAAGAAACCGTCGCGGCCATCCTGCTCATTTACGGAATTGCGATTGCCATCGGAAACATGATTGGCGGCCGTTTATCAAACCGGAATCCGCTGAAAGCCTTGTTTTATATGTTCATTGTCCAGGCTGCTGTGCTGTTTGTTCTGACTTTTACCGCGCCGTTTAAAACAGCCGGGCTGATCACCATTATTTTCATGGGGCTGTTGGCGTTTATGAATGTGCCGGGGCTTCAGGTATATGTCGTGATGCTGAGTGAACGTTTTGCGCCAAGCGCCGTTGATACAGCATCAGCCTTAAATATCGCGGCATTTAATGCCGGAATCGCGATCGGCTCGTTTGCCGGGGGAATCATTACAGACTCAATCGGAATCATTCATACCGCTTGGATCGGGGCGCTGATGGTGCTCAGCGCGGTCGTATTAACCGGATGGAGCAGGAAGCTTGAAAAGCGGGATCGCACTGCCCTTGAAAGGAGGTGAGTTTTTCTTCAGCGCATTTTGATTGTTTCAACAGACAACTAATAGGAGGAATATATACATGACAACACATTTACAAGCAAAAGCAACATTGCATAACGGAGTAGAGATGCCTTGGTTCGGCATCGGAGTTTTCAAAGTAGAGGAAGGCGCGGAACTCGTCAACGCGGTGAAAACGGCATTGGTGCACGGCTATCGCAGCGTCGATACCGCCGCGATTTACGGAAACGAAGAAGGTGTCGGCGAAGGCATCCGCCAAGGGCTGCAAGAAGCGGGATTAAAACGTGAAGACATTTTTGTCACGTCAAAAGTATGGAATGCCGATTTAGGATATGAAGAAACGTTAAAAGCGTTTGACACAAGCTTAGAAAAACTCGGTTTAGATTATTTGGATTTATATTTGATCCATTGGCCTGTCGAAGGAAAGTATATCGATGCGTGGCGGGCGCTCGAAACCCTCTACCGGGATGGACGCATTAAGGCGATCGGGGTCAGCAATTTCCAAATTCACCATCTGAAACATCTCATGAAAGAAACGGAAATCAAGCCGATGATCAACCAGGTGGAGTACCATCCGCGTCTGACACAGAAAGAACTGCTTGCTTTCTGTACTGAACAAGGCATTCAGCTTGAAGCGTGGTCGCCATTGATGCAAGGTCAGCTGCTTGATCATCCCGTCTTACAGGAGATCGCTGAGAAGTACGGCAAATCAGCCGCTCAAGTGATTTTGCGCTGGGATTTGCAAAACGGTGTCATCACCATTCCGAAATCAACTAAAAAACACCGTATTGAAGAAAATGCAAATGTCTTTGATTTCGAACTGTCAGCTGACGATATGAAGCGGATTGATGATCTGAACGAAAATCTCCGTGTCGGTCCTGATCCTGACAATTTTGATTTTTAACCAGAAAAACACCGTTCGGCTTTCCGAACGGTGTTTGTTTATGCCCAGCCGCTCAATACTTCCTCAAGCTGGTGCTTTGTATGTTCAAGACTGCCGCTGTTATCAATGACGGCGTCAGCTTTTTTTGTTTTGTCCGCTAAAGGCATTTGCGACGTTATCCGGCTCATCGCTTCTTCTTCTGTAAGGGAATTCCGCTCCATCAGCCGTTTGAGCTGAATGTCTGCCGGTACGGTGACGACGAGCACCTTGCCGACAAGATAATCAAGCCCGCTTTCATACAAAAGCGGTATATCCAAAACGACGAACCGCTCTTTTCGCGCAACGGCTTCATCCCGCTGTTTCAGCATTTCCGCACGCACCGCCGGATGAACGATCTGATTCAGCTTCAGACGCTTCTGTTCGTCAGTAAAAACGATAGAACCGAGTTTTTTTCTGTCAATACCGCCATTTTCCAGCAGGATGTCTTTTCCGAATGCCTCCACAATTTGTCCGTAAGCCGGCATTCCTTTGTCCACCGCCTGTTTTGCGATGACATCCGCATCAATGACTGTTATTTTTTTGTCGATCAGCATACGCGCTACCGTGCTTTTGCCGCTTGCGATGCCTCCCGTTAAACCGATGACCAAGCTCAAAAAGCCCACTCCTTCTTACATTTTCCAAATCCCGATGATAATCAGCAGGACTCCCGGCAAAAATGTCATTTTATCTATCCAATTCCATCTTGAGAGCAAATGCCCCGCGTTTATGCCGAGTGAAACAAACAGCGAGCTCATCAGCCCGACAGTCACGCTCATCATAACCGGAGAAAAGCCGAGAATGGCCGCTCCCAGCCCGGCGCCAAACGCGTCAATGGATAAGGCGATACCGAGCAGAAGCGCCTCGACTCCGTTAATGGTTCCGGATTGATCAATATCGGCGCTCGTCGGTTTTTTTAAAATGTGAATCACGATGCCGAGCGATTTCACTTCAAGATTAAGTAACGTTTTTTCATGCAATAAGTAATCCGGCTCTTTAGCCGGTTTGAAAAATTGCCAGATGACCCATGCCCCGATTCCGATTAAGATCAGCCCGCCCAGTTTTTCCGTGACGGATACGGGAAAAATCTTTGTCAGAAAATGGCCGATCAGCATGGATATAAACATCACAGAGGCTGAACAGCAAGCGATCACGGCAATCGCTTTGAACGGGATTTTCATTTTTCTCAAACCATACGTAAACCCGACTGAAAAACTGTCCAAGCTGACAGCAAAAGCCAAAAGCAGCAAAGAAACAATCTCCATATCCGTTTCTCCCTTTCTCTTGATCGGCAATTGTGACATATGCCTATTGGGTGAATCACAATATATATATGGAGAAAGGTCATCAACTGTGTTAGAAAAAATTCATTCTGCTGCCGCCTGCTTGAACAGCTTCAGTTTATGATTTTTTTTGGCAGCGGGCGCAAAAATGCGTCCCTCTTCCGCCGACCACGATTTTAGAAATCATCGTGCCGCACGACTTGCACGGCTCATCCTTTTTGCCGTATACGTAATGTTTGAGCTGAAACATTCCGATTTCCCCTTGAGAATTGATATAAGACCGGACGGTGCTCCCGCCCGCGTCAATCGCTTCCTGAAGGGTGTCTTTAATTTCTGTATGAAGCGTTTTTATCTGCCCGTCTGACAGACTGTTCGCTTTTGTCTCAGGATGAATCCGCGCCCGGAATAAAGCTTCATCGACATAAATATTGCCGAGGCCGACGACCGCTTTTTGGTCGAGCAGGGCAGTTTTCACCGCGCGGTTCGTTTTTGCAAGCCGCTCTTTTAAATAAGCAGCGGTAAATGCTTCATCATCGGGTTCGGGCCCGAGCTGTGAAAGCGGTAATGCATTTTGTTCCTCTCCCGGCGCAAACAAATGCATCGTGCCGAATTTCCGGACATCCCGGTAGCGGAGCTGTGTTCCGTCCGTCATGTGAAACACGACGTGCACATGTTTATCGTCAGGCTCATCGGCCTGATGAAGACCGTATTTCCCCTCCATCCGCAGGTGGGACACCATGACATAATGATCCAGATGGAAAAGCAAAAACTTTCCTCTTCTTCCGATGGATCGGATTGTTTCTCCTGCAATCTGCCGCGCGAATTCCTCCGGCTCGGCGGGTTTTTTGATGATATTCGGCCATCTGATATCCGCCGATTCAATCGTTTTCCCCTTCACAAGACCGGTCAGAGTGCGCCGGACCGTTTCAACTTCTGGTAATTCCGGCACAATCATCACTTCCTTTTTCTCTGTTTATTTTGCATCGTACCAAGACGGCCCTGAAGCATAATCCGCCTTCAGCGGCACGTCTAATGCCAAAGCATGCTCCATCACTTCAGGAACCAGCTTCTCTAATATTTCAATTTCTTCCTTAGGCGCTTCAAAAATCAATTCATCGTGCACCTGAAGCAGCAATCGCGCCTTCAGGTTTTTTTCTTTCAGCTCAGCTGCCATGTCAATCATGGCTTTTTTAATAATATCGGCGGCGCTTCCCTGAATCGGCGTATTCATGGCCGTCCGTTCCGCAAAGCTCCGCAGGTTGAAGTTGCGGCTGGTCAGCTCAGGAATATAGCGGCGGCGCTGCATAAGTGTCGTGACATATCCTTTTTGCTTCGCTTCCTGCACCGACTCTTCCATATACGCCTTGACGCCCGGGAAGCTCTCCAAATAGCGGTCAATAAAAGCGCCCGCTTCTTTCCGGGTGATGCCGAGGTTTTGTGACAGCCCGTAATCACTGATGCCGTAAACAATGCCGAAATTGACGGCCTTTGCCTGGCGGCGCATCGCTTGTGTCACTTCATCTTCACTGACATGAAACACGTCCATGGCGGTTTTTGTGTGAATGTCCATGTCATTCGTAAACGCTTCGATCAGATTTTCATCTTTTGAAATATGCGCAAGCACCCTTAATTCAATTTGTGAATAATCGGCGGCGAAAATAAGCCAATCCGGTTCGGACGGTACGAAAGCCTGACGGATTTTCCGCCCTTCCTCCAGCCGGATCGGAATATTTTGCAGGTTCGGATCCGTTGAGCTGAGGCGTCCGGTTTGAGTCAACGCCTGATTGAACCGTGTATGCACCTTATGAGAATCCTTGCGCGTGACTTTCAGCAGCCCTTCTATATAAGTCGATTGAAGCTTGCCGATTTGTCTGTATTGCAGAATGTAAGCGACGATATCATGTTTGTCTGCGAGCTTTTCCAGGACATCGGCTGAAGTGGAATAGCCTGTTTTTGTTTTCTTTACTGGCGGCAGGCCGAGCTTTTCAAACAGAATGACGCCGAGCTGTTTTGGTGAATTGATGTTAAACGGCTCACCGGCGATGTCATGGATTTTTTCTTCATATTCCTTCAGCTTCGCCTTAAGCTCTTCGCCCATTCGCTTCAGTCTTTCAACATCCACTTTGACGCCCATTGATTCCATTTCTCCGAGAATAAGCGCAAGCGGAAGTTCGAGATCTTCATATAATTCAAGCTGATTATTTTCTTCCAGCGCGTGCAGCAGTTTGTCACGGAGGCTGTTAACGGCAGACGCTTTCCGCGCGAGATGATCGGCAAGCTCTTTTTCAGCCGGAACGGCGCGCTTTGCGCCTTTTCCGTATACCGCTTCATCTTTTGAAACGATATTCAGCCCGTATTCTTTCGCTACGCTCGCGACATCGTCGTACGAGTTGCCCGGGTTTATAATGTAGGCAGCAAGAAGCGCGTCAAATTCCGTTCCCTTCAGCTCAATTCCCTGCCAGCGCAAAGCGACGACGGAACGTTTGCTGTCGAACACCCACTTTTTCATCGATTCATCTTCAGCCCAAGATTTAAACGCTTCAGACTGAATGGCGATTTCTTTCGGAATATAATAAAGACCTGTTTCATTCACGATGGAAAAGCCGAGGATCGGTTCTTCGTGATAGTTATCACCGATTTGTTCGACGACCAAAGCGGACGGCGAAACGAGCATATCTTCGGTGATTTCTTCTGCCGTTTCGACATTGATGTCTTCAAAATTTTCTTCCGCCGTTTCCCCGCTTTCTTCACCGAGCCGCTCAAGAAGCGTATTAAAACCCAGGTCTTTAAAAATGGCAACAACTTGTTCACGGTCAAACCCTTGGTAATCTAAATCTTCGGGCTTGACTTCAATCGGCGCATTTGTCATAATCGTCGCCAGCTCTTTGCTCATCAGGGCTTGTTCCTTGTATTCTTCAAGCTTTTCTTTTAATTTTTTTCCGCTGACTTCATCAATGGAATCAAGCAGTTTCTCAACCGAATGGAACTGCTTTAAAAGCTTAATCGCGGTTTTTTCTCCGACGCCGGGGACGCCCGGTATATTATCGGATGAATCCCCCATTAATCCCTTCATATCAATGATTTGCAAAGGGGTCAGACCGTACTTTTCTTGCACGTGCTCCGGCGTGTAATCTTCCACGTCGGTAATGCCTTTTCTCGTAATGGCAACGGTCGTTTTCCCGGTTGCAAGCTGGGTTAAGTCCTTGTCCCCCGAAACTACCTTTACTTCGAAGCCGTCTTTTTCAGCAGATACGGCAAGCGTGCCGATAATATCGTCCGCTTCATATTCAGGAAGCTCATAGCGGCTGATTTTGTAGGCATCAAGGAGCTCGCGGATGAACGGCATCTGTTCTGAAAGCTCCGGCGGCGTTTTTTGTCTTCCGCCTTTATATTCTTTAAACGTGCTGTGGCGGAAAGTGGTTTTTCCCGCATCAAAAGCCACCAGCATGTGGGTCGGCTTTTCATCTTCCAGCATTTTCATTAAAATCATCGCAAACCCGTATACGGCATTTGTATGGATGCCTTTTTCATTGCTTAAAAGCGGCAATGCAAAAAACGCCCGGTACGCCAGACTGTTTCCGTCGACAAGCACTAATTTTTTTCGTTCCGTCATTCAATATCCTCCTAAGAGCAAAAGCTCGTCATTCCTCTATTTTTTAATCTCACAGCTTCTCTTATTTTAACAAAGTTCAATTTGAAAGGAAAATGAGCGAACCCCGTGAAAACGCAAAAAAGGACGGGAACAAGAAAATACGTTCCCGCCGTCAAAATTGGCTCCTTGGATGAAGGGGTTCTGTTACATCCTAACAAGATAGGTTTAACAGGCCATGAAGAAATTGTTAATCCTTTGTAAAGCTGATCACGCTTCCGGCTGCCGCTTCAGCGTCACGGTAAATACAGTCCCCTGTCCCGGCTCGCTTGTGACCTCGATTTTACCTTCATGGGCTTCTATTAAGTGCTTCACGATGGCGAGGCCGAGCCCGGTTCCTCCCGAGTTGCGGCTTCTGTCTTTATCCACGCGGTAGAATCTCTCAAATATCCGCGGGATCTCTTCCTTCTGAATACCGATTCCCGTATCGGACACTTTGATATCGACAACGGTTTCTTTCACATGTACCGAAATCCCCACCGTCCCTTTTTCAGGCGTGTAGGTCAGGGCATTGTTCGCCAGATTCAAAAATACCTGCTTCAGCCTGTGCGCATCACCCGTCACAAAAATCGGCTCTTCCGGGAGATCGAGCTGAAAGCTGATGCCTTTTTCCGCAGCCTTATGCTGCAAAAGCGCCTCAATTTCATGCAGAATTTTTGCGGCGTCAAAGGACTCTACACGCATCGTAAAGTTTTGCTGCTCCATCTTGGATAAATCCAATAAATCCTGCACGAGAGATTGGAGCCGCTCACTTTCTTTCAGAATGATAGACAGAAAGTCTGAAAGCGCCTTTTCGTCTTTCATCGCTCCGTCTAACAGTGTTTCCGTAAAGCCTTTAATGGAGGTGATCGGTGTTTTCAGTTCATGGGAGACATTGGCGACGAAGTCCTTTCTCATCTGCTCCAATTTTTTAATTTCCGTCATATCGTGAAAGACGAGGACGATGCCCTTCCATTCATCGTCAGGGCCCATGATCGGAACGCCGTCAACTTCAAAGTAGCGCCGCTCAATATTGATGGGAAGTCTGAGCAGCTGGCATTTTTTCGTCTCGGTCATAAAAATGTCTTCGACAAGCCGAATGATCTCCTCATGTTCAAACGCATCATGGTAAAGACGCCGAAGCAGACGTTCAGGCTTTGTATGAAACTGCTTCGTGTATGATCGGTTCACGAGATTGATAAAACCTCTCCCGTCTATTAAAATCAAACCGGATCCGATATTTTCAATGACGGTTAACAGACGATCGCGCTGCATATCCTGCGTTCTCGTCATTTCCATTAAATCGACCGCCAGGCTGTTCATCGCACGCCCGAGACGGTCCGACCGCCTTGCGTAACCGCTGTAGGAGCGGGCGTCATAATTCCCTTTGGACAGCTCCGTCGCCACCTTTGTCGCGGCGTCGATGGATTTTTTGTAACGGGACGTCATGTTTGTATAAAAGAAAACGATAATGATAAAAGCGGTACAAAGACTTGCTGCCAGCATGCCCCACATTTCTCCGGCAACGCTTGAACCGCCGTTGATCTCAGAGGAAACGAGTACATACCCCGCAATTTTCCCGGCGTCATTTTTTACGGCAGTGCCGCGGATGACTTTGCTTTTCGACTGTACGGCTTCCTCACTTTTATTGTGAGAAATGAACTCCTTTACGGCTGAATCATCAGCATGACTGCCGGAATGATATACGGCGTCACCCTTCTCGTTGAGCACGGCGACGTTTATACCGAGGGTGCGGCCGGCATCACGGATTACCGTTTCATTGCTTTTATTGCCAATTCGGCCGGTGTCAAGAAGGCCCGCTATGTATACCGATTCCTTTTTCAGCTGATCCGCCGTTCTTTCTTCAGCGGATGAAGAAATAAGCTGCTGTAAAAAAAGGCCGAGAACACTGAAAACCAATATGATACATACAACGAGTAAAGCGAACAGACGCACACGGACTTTATTCATTCATTTTTGGCTCCTCCAGTTTATACCCCAAACCTCTGATTGTTTTAATATAGATGGGTTTTTTGGTATTTGATTCGATTTTGTCGCGCAGATGGCTGATATGAACGTCAACAATCCGGGTATCCCCGGCAAAATCATAGTTCCAGACCGCGCTCAGCAGAAGATCTCTCGTCAGCACTCTTCCCTTATGTTTTCCCAAATACAGAAGCAGTTCAAATTCTTTAGGCGTCAGTTCCAGCTGTTCTGACTTAAAGTACGCTTCGTAATGCTCCGGAAGAATTTTCAGCTCGCCGATGAGGATCTGCCCGTCCTTTTCCTCTTCTCTGCCTTGTGACAGCGAAGAAATGTCAGCCCTTCTTAAAATGGCTTTCACCCGCGCAGTGACTTCCCGCGGACTGAACGGCTTTGTCATGTAATCATCCGCTCCGAGCTCCAGTCCCAGCACTTTATCAAACTCCTCATCTTTTGCTGTCAGCATCAAGATCGGAACCATCATTTTCTGCTGTCTGAGCTGTTTACAGACGTCGATTCCGTCCACTTTCGGCAGCATGACATCCAGTACGATTAAATCCGGATTTTCATTCTCTGCCTGCTCCAGAGCCTCTTCGCCGTCTGATGCGGTGATGACATCATAGCCGGACCGTTCCAGATTATACTGTAAAAGAGTAACGATAGATTGTTCATCATCTACAACTAAAATTTTTTTGTTCATGCTGCGCCCTCCGCTGTCTATTTTCCCCGACATCCAATTTTCTCTATTTTATGTGCTGCATATCACTTTATGATTTCATTTTATCCAATACTGCCCGTTCAGACAATTCGCCTTTTTGATCATTTTCAGAGAAAGGATCGCTCAGGGAAAAAGAAAACGCTTTCATTAATTGTAAAAAGAGGAAGGCTTCTGATTCGGAAGCCTTCCCTTTTTTCTTATGACAATACTTTCATCACGTTTTTGACAGATTCAACTGATTTACTCAGCTGCGCTTTTTCATAGTCTGTCAGTTCAAGCTCGATGATTTGCTCTAGGCCGTTTCCTCCGATAATCGTCGGTACGCCTAAGTAAATACCTTCATGACCGTATTCGCCTTCTAAGTAAGCGATAGTCGGAAGCACGCGGCGCTGATCTTTCAAAATGGCTTCTACCATTTCAGTCAGTGATGCAGCAGGCGCGTAGTAGGCGCTTCCGTTGCCGAGAAGGTTGACGATTTCCCCGCCGCCTTTTCTTGTGCGTTCTACAATCGCATCAAGACGGTCTTTCGGGATAAGCGTTTCAAGCGGAATGCCGCCCGCATAGGAATAACGGACGAGAGGAACCATGTCGTCACCGTGTCCGCCAAGAACAAAACCGGTCACATCTTTTACAGACAGGTTTAATTCTTCAGCGACGAATGTTCTGAATCGCGCAGTGTCAAGCACTCCGGATTGTCCGATGACGCGTTCTTTCGGGAAGCCTGATTCTTTGTACACCGCATATGTCATCGCATCAACAGGGTTTGTCAATACAACGATAATGCAGTCAGGAGAATATTTCACGATCTCACGTGTGACGCTTCTCATGATTTTTTCGTTTGTAGATACAAGATCATCACGGCTCATGCCCGGTTTTCTCGCAATTCCGGCTGTGATGACGACGATATCAGAACCGGCTGTGTCCTCGTAGTTGGACGTGCCTGTGATTTTCGCGTCAAATCCTTGAACCGGACTTGCTTCGAGCATGTCTAGCGCTTTTCCTTTTGTCGGGTTTTCTAATTGCGGAATATCAACGAGCACAACGTCTGCAAGCTCTTTTTGAGCTGTAAGAAAGGCTGTTGTCGCTCCCGTAAATCCTGCTCCGATAACAGAAACTTTACTGCGTGTTTTTCCCATGATTCTCTTCTCCTTTTTTGGCTTCATTAGAAGTCTGCTTTAGGTTCAGTCCATGTTTTTGATTAGCTCTTCACCAAACTCTGAACATTTCACTTCAGTTGCACCGTCCATTAATCTAGCAAAATCGTACGTTACTACTTTTGAAGCAATCGTTTTTTCCATAGATTTAATGATCAAGTCAGCAGCCTCATTCCAGTTCAGGTGTTCAAGAAGAAGCACTCCTGAAAGGATGACGGATGACGGGTTGACTTTGTCAAGGCCGGCATATTTAGGAGCCGTTCCGTGAGTCGCTTCGAAAATCGCATGGCCTGTTTCATAGTTGATGTTCGCTCCCGGCGCGATTCCGATTCCGCCTACCTGAGCGGCAAGCGCATCAGAGATATAGTCTCCGTTTAAGTTCATAGTCGCCACGACGTCGAATTCGCTCGGACGGGTCAAGATCTGCTGAAGGAAAATATCAGCGATGCTGTCTTTGACGATGATTTTTCCTGCCGCTTCCGCGTCGCTCTGCGCTTTATCAGCCGCTTCTTTTCCGTCTTTTTCGACAATGCGGTCATATTCAGCCCAAGTGAATACTTTATCTCCGTATTCTCTTTCGGCAAGCTCGTAGCCCCAGTTTTTAAATGCCCCTTCAGTGAACTTCATGATGTTTCCTTTGTGGACAAGCGTGACAGACTTACGGCCGTTTTCGATCGCATACTCAATGGCAGCTCTGACTAAGCGGCTTGTGCCTTCTTCAGAAACAGGTTTGATGCCGATTCCTGACGTTTCAGGGAAACGGATTTTGTTAACACCCATTTCATTTTGCAGGAAGCTGATCAGCTTTTCAACCTCTTCAGAACCTTTCGCATACTCAATTCCGGCATAAATATCTTCCGTATTCTCGCGGAAAATGACCATATCCGTATCTTCAGGACGTTTGACCGGAGAAGGCACTCCCGTGAAATATCTGACAGGGCGCAGGCACGTAAACAAATCAAGCTCCTGTCTCAGCGCCACGTTCAGAGAACGGATACCGCCGCCGACCGGTGTCGTCAGAGGACCTTTGATGGCGATGAAGTACTCTCTGATGTCTTCCAGCGTTTCGGCAGGAAGCCACTCACCTGTTTTATTATAAGCCTTTTCACCGGCATAAACTTCTTTCCACGTGATTTTTTTCTCGCCTTTATATGCTTTTTCAACAGCGGCTTCCAATACTTTAGAAGCGGCGTTCCAAATATCAGGGCCTGTGCCGTCGCCTTCAATAAACGGGATAATCGGATTATTTGGTACGTTTAATACTCCATTAGAGACTGTAATTTTTTCACCTTGTGACACAATATTACCTCCCAGTATGTAATTCATATTTAGAAAACATTTTATTTTTCTTGTATAGAAAATAAAATGACTTTTCTCAAGATTCTATCAAAATTGTAAACCAATCCGGGCTTGATTAACAAGAGGCTAACGACATGAAAATCACCAGCCTCCCGTTTGATCAGGCTCTTTCATCAATCGGAACAAAAGTCTGCTTATCCGGACCCGTGTAATCAGCGCGCGGGCGGATGAGGCGGTTGTTATCGTACTGTTCAAGTATATGGGCGATCCATCCTGACATTCTGCTGATCGCAAAGATCGGCGTGAACAGATCGTGATCAATGCCGAGACTGTGGTATACAGATGCGGAATAGAAATCAACGTTAGGCGGGAGTTTTTTCTCCGACGTTACGATTTCTTCGACACGGATTGACATCTCGTACCATTTGCTTTCACCCGTCAGATTCGTCAGGCGTTTGCTCATTTCTTTTAAGTGTTTGGCGCGCGGGTCTCCATGCTTATACACACGGTGTCCGAAGCCCATTACTTTTTCCTTTTTCTCCATTTTGCTGCGGATATAAGGCTCGGCGTTTTCCACTTCGCCGATTTCTGTCAGCATTTTCATGACGGCTTCATTGGCTCCGCCGTGAAGCGGTCCTTTTAAAGCGCCGATGGCGGCAGTGATGCCTGAGTAAATATCAGATAAGGTGGCGACACATACTCTCGCCGTAAATGTTGATGCATTCAGCTCGTGATCCGCATGAAGAATGAGCGCTTTGTTAAACGCTTCCACTTCGATCGGAGAAGGCTCTTCACCGTTTAAGGTGTAAAGGAAGTTCTCCGCGATTCCATACTCTTCCTTCGGTTCAACAGGATCAAGTCCTTTGCGGATTCTTGAGAAAGCGGCGACAATGCCCGGCACTTTCGCCTGCAGACGGATGGCTTTTCTGTAGTTCGCTTCCGGATTCATGACATCGGCTTCACTGTCAGTCAGACCGAGTAATGAAATCGCCGTCCGGAGCGCAGCCATTGGATGTACGTTATTGAGGGGATAGGATTTGAAGTGCTCAATGATTTCTTGTGGAACGGCAGCTTCTTTCGCAAGCTGTTTTTTCAGTTCAGCAAGTTCCGTTTTATTCGGCAGGCGCAGATGCCACAGCAAATAAATGATTTCTTCAAAACTTGCATTCTCTGTCAAGTCGTCAATATCGTACCCTACATATGTAAGGGTATCGTCGATAATAGAGCTTACAGATGATGTTGTTGCTACAACCCCTTCAAGACCGCGTGTTGCTGTCATATTCAACCTCTCCTTTTCAATCAAAATTCCCCTTTAAAGAGTATATAAAACATACGGCTTACTTAAAATGAGTCATGCAAACAATCCCTTTCCCCTTTAAGAAAATGCTTACATTTCAATGGTTGCGATTACATAACCAGTATGCTTATAGAGGAACATAACAAATTCTTATAAGCTTATTTAAGTTTAAGCCTATTCTTATTATAAACAATAATCTGATTAATTTGTAGACTTTTAACTAAAAATGTTTTAAAAGCCTTATATATCAAGGCTTTTCGTTGATAAATTTAATCGTTTGCTTTCAGGCGCTTTGTAAAACCATGTATTCTCATGTTTTCATTTGGGGGAGTTTTGGAGGAGACTTTAAAAGGACAGGCGCGACAACTTCACCGCAAGTTTAACCCCCTTCTTTACCGGAGAAGGGGGTTAATTTGTTTACTCGACTGAATCAATGTTCGGATCAGCTTCAGAAATCCATGTCTTGGTTTTAGTTGGCTCAAATTTTCTTATATATATCTTTGTTGTTACTTCGTATTTCGCTTTTGTGTATATAACGATCCTTTTGTATTTTTATGCGGACTTCAAACGAATATCACCCTTGTAACATAACCTGTTACCATGCTTGTAATGCAGCAGCCGCAGCCCCGCCTAAAAAGAGAAAAATCGAAAATGCATGACAAAAAAAGATGCAGCCCTAAAAAGGCCACATCTTTTAAATCATGTTTGCAGTCGCGCAGCTAGTTGTATTACCTCATTATCAGTTTTGGCTGCATTATGATGAAGATGAGTCGTGTTTCCTACAAAAGCAATTACACCGAACGTAATAGCGAAAGCAGAGACAGAGAAACAAATTGCTTTTTTAATATTCATACAAACAATCCCCCCGCTGTATTTGAAGTTGAGACTCCACCATCTTATCATAAAAAATTGTAGCCATTTCAAAGTCCTTCATTCCTTTGAAAAAGTTTGCTGTTAAAAGTGTCAACTCTTCGACATACGAATACATATGAATATTTTCAAGCTTACTTAAAATTTCTACAAGGCTGTCTTTGTTAATCGGTTCAGCAAATAAAACATATAAAAACTCTGTTAATAAGCAAAACAAATTGTCGTCATATTTTACTGCTGTTTTTAAACCTTCTTTTAAAGCTTGGCCTGCCGCGGCTGTTTTCTTTTGCTTAAATAATACTATGGAAAGTGAATAATATGAATGGGGCAGAGTTCTCAATTTCATTTCTTCACCAATCACAATTGCTTGTCTCAAATACGCTTCGGCCTTTTCTTCTTGTCCCATGTAGTGATAACTTTCACCCAAATTATAAAGAGCAGAGGAAATCAACCTTTTATGACCAAATTCTTGCGAAAGCTTCAAGGCTTCCTCAAGATGCTGTAATCCTTTTTCGTAATGTTTAAAATCAAGATAATTACCCACAATTACAAATAAACTTTGAATTTTTCGGACGGTATAAAGCGGGTTTCGATCATAAATTTCTAACGCTTTTAGAATATGATGCATGGATACGTGCGTTTGTTTCATATTATAATAAGCCTCTGCCAACTTAAAATGAAACTCAGCTTGTTCTATTTCATCAGAGACATGATGAATTTCCATCTCTGCTTTACGATAAAAATTAATTGCTTCTACATACTGCTTCTGATCAAATTCGTACATTCCGCGAAAAAAATGTGAGTAATATTTTAAGAGGCCGGTAAGTGTTTTTTGTGGTTTCTCAATCTTCTCAAGTAGTTCTGTGGTGGTTGGCCTATCAGTCCTATACTTTATTTCTGGGTTTAAATAATCTAGCATAAGTTGATGACGAAAAGTCATGAGAGAGTAATAAATAAGTAAATATTCGTCTTCTTCCATTTCTTTTATTTCGTGTTCCACTTCGGCTTTTAAAATTTCCGCGTCTGGCACACTAAATTGACGAATCATCTTGTACCACTCGTTAATTTTAACGCCTACATGTGAAGACGGTAATACCTGGTCCATGCATTCATTCCCCTCCTCCTCTTTTGATTTATTTTCCACTAATTTCTTATTTTCTGTAAACGAAAAAATACCGCAATTTTCCTAATTAACCGAAAATAACAAAAAATGATAGCGATTTTGGAAATAGAACATCCATGATAATAAAGCACTTGTATACACCCCTTGCGGGTGCTGAACTTACGATTTTCGTCAATTGTATTTATGCTATAAAGAGAAACTAGAAGTCTATTTTTTGCCTTAAAAAGGAGTACAGAAATTATCTTCTGTACTCCTTTAAAATCTAAATAAGAAATCAATCTTGAGATAAATAAATCCAATTTATATCGTCAAATTCTTTGATAACATAATCTGATCCTATACTACGTAAAATTCTATTAAAGAAAATGATGTCATCTTCATCATCGTAATTATATAAATCCTTTTGAACATATTCTTTGATAATAAAATTCGTTAAATTTGTATGATTAACAAATTCAGAAAAGTAAGATCTTATAAAAATTGAATTATCTTCATTTAATTTTTCATCATTAACAATTGAAATCTTAAAAACATTTAAAATCGCATTAATATCTTCTTCGTCCATATAACATAATGGTTCTAATTTTTTGTCTTCTTCTGTAAATGGCTTTCGAGTATCTTCAATTATTACGTAAGATAAAATGTTACCATCTTTCAGCACACGAAAAACTTCTAAATCACGTAATTTTAAAGCTCTATTAAGTGATAGCATTCTTTCCCCCTAATCAAATATTAAAACCCAAATACTAACCTTAGATTCTTTAGTAATCTACCTCCTGTTACACCTATTTAAAGCTGCTATTGTTATCACATATGCAGGGTTCAATAATATATCAATCCAACTATATTTAGAAATTTTTTTCGTTCTTTATCTAATTTTCCCTATTTCTTTAACGCTGATTTTCATCTTTGTCTTTGGCCCATGAATGCCGTCAGCAGTCACGCCGTACATGGACTGGAATCGTTTGACTGCATTTGCTGATTTCGGTCCGTAAATATCTTCATCAAGCCGTTCACAATTGAAACTGACTCATTTACTGATGTAAGTGAATTTAAATAAATTGCAGAAAAACCCTCCTCATCTCGAGAAGGGCTCTGACTTATACTTCTTTTTCTCTAAATCATTCCGAAGAAACTAACTGATGCCGCTCAACTTTTAATCGGAAGGCTTCATCGGGTTCTCCGACTATTTGCCCCTATGCTTTTCTTTTGCTTTTTGTTTTCTGATTAAATATTTTTGTTCCTTTATTTTTTCTCTTTGTTTTTTATTCAGTTGTTTTCTCTTTTCTTTTCTTGCTTCAAGCTCCTGTTTTATCGCTTTTTGTGCCTTAGTTGATATCCCGATATTTTTCATCTCTTTAGAAGCTTGTCGTTGCAATCTTTTTGGGTTTAATTTCTTAGATTTTGCTTTAACACAAACCCCTTCTTGTTCAGTGTGGGAGAGAGTCTGTAAAAGTTGATTATTAACAAAATGCATTATTTCTGAATCCTTTGGCTCTTGTCCAAACAAATGACGAATTGCTCTTAATTTTCCATCATTCACAACTTCAATGACTCCTACCCAAAACTGACCATCGTAGTAAACCGTTAATTTCATAACGATTCCCTCCTCCTAAATTTACTGAAGAATGATGGACATCCCGAGGAGGGGAAGGTTACTGACATTTTAAATCATGCATCCGGACTACCAACCGAATTGTGTTTTTTCATTCTCATTATAAATTTAACAAACTTTCAAATTGAAGGAAAGGGCCTCCGCTTATTTTAAGTTTTGCTTTGGTATCAGGCCCATAAATTCCATCAGCCTTTCAATCCATTCATCAATTGGAATTACTGCAATCGCTGTTTTCGCTCCATGTGCGCCGTCAATCCCGAAGTTCTTTGTTACATGGTAAGCCACTTCATTCATCGGAATAATGTAAATGGCATTTGTCTGACTTACAAAATGCGCAAGTGCAATTCTCCCGCAAAAAAAAGCAGCTTTACGCCGCTTTTTTACTCTACGAAGTGAATATTTTAACGATTTGCATGGCCAAGTAGGCGATTCCGGCGCCGATTAACGGGCCGACGGCGACGCCTCCGAAAAGCGCGACGGCAAGTATCGTGCCGATGACCAGCGCCGTTGTAATATGAGGGTCGTTTTCCAATAAGGTGAGACCGTTTTTGGCGATTAAGGCAACCGCGATCCCGGCACCGAGAGCGATCCACGCGTAATATGATTTCATCGCTTCTCCGAGCTGTTTAAAACCGATATCACCTGTGGCAATCGGCACTAAAACGGCGATTGTAATGACGGTGACCCCCCAGTTGATGCCTTTTGACTGAATAACCGGAAATAGTTTCTGATCAAGACCGACAGCTTTTATCACAATGAGAAAGCCGACGGCAAAAAGCAATGACTGATTTTTGGCTACCAATGCGATGGCCAGCAATAATAGTAAAAATAAATTCGCCTGTGTAAACATCCTGAAAGCACCCTCTTTCATCATATCTGTATTCATATCCTTTTTTTTGAAGAATAAACTAATGTAATAGGACGTGCCGACCGAGAGGAGGATCGATGTGAACCCGCACTATGCAACTGTTTTTTTCCGCGCGCTGTTTGTACTCGCTGCGGCCGGCGGCGCTTTAGCGGCCGGTTACGCCTCATTTCCGTTAACTTATCCGTTTCTGATCGCCCTTATTCTGTCATCGGCGATCATTCCCGTAGTTGACTGGCTGGACAAACTGACGGGGCTGCCCCGGTCAGTCAATACTGTCATTGTCCTGGTCTTCTTTTTGCTTATTCTTCTTGGCGCGGCGACATTTCTCGTTGCGGAAATCATTTCGGGAACCGCCTATCTGGCCAAAACGCTCCCTCCCCATATCAGCGCCTTTATGACGTATTGCGAAGAGCTGTTCACTTCCCGCATTCAGCCATTGTACCACGAGCTGACCGTCTTATTTAACGGACTGGAAACCAATCAGCAGGCATCCATCGTGACGCATATTCAGACCCTCGGTGATACAGCCGCTAAAAATGCGGGGCTAATGCTTTCACATCTTTTGGAGCTGGTGCCGAAATGGATTGCCTTCCTTCCCAATACAGCTGCCGTCTTCATTTTCGCAATGCTGGCGACTTTTTTTATGACAAAGGACTGGCATAAGCTGAAGGCGCTGCTTTATTCTATTCTTCCGGAACGGGTTTCAGCAAACGCCAAGGCCGTATCGGGAGAGCTGAAAAAAGCGATGGCAGGTTTCATTAAGGCGCAGGCCGTGCTCATCCTTTTCACGATGATCATTGTCTTTATCGGACTTTTTCTTTTAGGGATTGAGCATGCGGCAACCATCGCCTTTTTTATCGGCCTGGTGGACCTTCTCCCGTATCTCGGCGCCGGGTCGGTCTTTGTTCCCTGGATTATGTATTTGGCCATTGCCGGTCAGCTTCCTCAAGCGATCGGTCTCGGTATTTTATATATTGTGGTTCTCATTCAGCGCCAGCTGACGGAGCCGAAAATTTTAAGCAAGTCAATCGGACTTGATCCGCTTGCGACCTTAATCGCCCTGTTTGCCGGCTTTAAACTGTTCGGAATTTTAGGACTGGCTGCGGGGCCCGCGCTGCTCGTTTTCATTCAAGCCTTTATCACAACGGGCGCTTTAAAAGAAATATGGGCCTATATTACTGTTCAGTCCAAATAAAAACAGCAGCCCTGTAAGAAGGCTGCCGTTTTTATTTGATAATGATCCGCTTATTTTTTGACATTCCTCTCAGCCATTTGAACAAAAGCGGCTTCATGCGGTTCCGAGTGAACGGAATCAGAAGACAGGCCCCTGCAATATCGGACAGAAAACCCGGAAGCATCAAAAGCAGGCCTCCGAAAAAGACGCATATTCCGTCAAGAAGCGCTTCCCCCGGCATTTTGCCGTGCTGCAGGTCGCGCATCACCCGATGATACACATCGGTTCCCTGTCTTTTTGCCACCAAGGCGCCTAACACGCCTGTCAAAATGATGAGAAGGAAGGTCGGAAAAATACCGAGCCATTTTCCCGCCAGCAAAAACAAGCCGATTTCAATTGCCGGACACACGATAAACAGTAAGAATAACACTCTCATTTTTCTGCCCTCCCGCCCTTCTAAAAGCGCGTCACCGCCCGCATGGGAATAGGAAAATCAGCCTAAAGACAAAAGAGAAGGGAGAACCCCCCCTCTCTTTTTTAAAGCTGTTTAAAGAACGCTTGCGCGGCCTTCATACACAGCGCCGCGGGCAGCGTCAACTGTGATAACCTGTCCTTCTGTTAAAACTGAAGTTGCGTTCTCCAGACCGACGATAACCGGAATGCCCAAGCTTAAACCGACAACGGCTGCATGGCTTGTCAGACCGCCTTCTTCAGTGATGAGCGCTGATGCTTTTTCAAGTGAAGCGATCATGTCGCGGTCAGTGCTTGAAGCAACCAATACTGCGCCGTCTGTCATTTTTTGTTCAGCTTCTTTCGCATTTTTTGCAACAACGACCGGACCGAATGCAGATTTGCGTCCGATGCCTTGCCCTTTCGCGATAACGCTGCCGACAGTGTGGACTTTCATCAGATTCGTCGTGCCTGATTCACCGACAGAACCTGCTGTAATGACAATCAGATCACCGCGTTTCACGATGCCGCTGTCAAGTGATTTTTGAACCGCATCTTCAAGCATTTCATCGGTTGAATTCGCGTTTTGGCCGCTTGCCGGGAATACACCGAATACAAGGCCGAGTTTGCGTGATACAGACTCATTAACCGTAACGGCTACAATCGGAGCCTGCGGACGGTATTTCGCGATCATACGCGCCGTATGGCCGCTTTCTGTAGGGGTAACGATAGCTGCCGCACTCAGATTGATCGCCGTGTGCGCAACTGATTGGCCGATCGCATCGGTAATCGTCATGCCGACCTGATCTCTGCGTTTAGACAGAATTTCTTTGTAGTTCAGAGATTCTTCCGTGCGTGTGGCGATGTTAAACATTGTTTGAACCGCCTCGACAGGATATTGTCCCGCAGCCGTCTCACCGGAAAGCATGATAGCGTCTGTGCCGTCGAAAATGGCGTTGGCAACGTCACTTGCTTCAGCGCGTGTCGGACGAGGGTTGCGCTGCATGCTGTCAAGCATTTGAGTCGCAGTAATAACCGGTTTGCCGAGCGCGTTGCATTTTTTGATCATTTCTTTTTGCACGAGCGGCACTTCTTCGGCCGGAATCTCTACGCCGAGGTCTCCGCGCGCTACCATTAAGCCGTCAGATACTTCCAGGATCGCATCCAGGTTGTCCACGCCTTCCTGGTTCTCGATCTTAGGAATGATTTGAATGTCAGAGGCGTTATGCTCCTCAAGCAGTTCGCGGATTTCCAGGACATCCGTAGAACGGCGTACAAATGACGCAGCGATGAAATCAACGCCTTGCTCGATACCGAATACGATGTCTTTGGCGTCTTTTTCAGTAATTCCGGGAAGGTTGACGCTGACGCCGGGAACGTTTACGCCTTTTTTATTTTTCAGCGTGCCGCTGTTTAAGATTTTTGTTTTGATTTCGTGTTTTTCCGGATTTGATTCCAGCACTTCCAATCCGATTAAACCGTCATCCAACAGGATGATAGACCCTGCTGACACGTCGTCTGCCAGGCCTTCATAAGAAACTGAGAATTTTTCAAGCGTTCCCAGCACCTGTTTCGTAGAAACGATAATTTCATTTCCCGCCTGAAGCTCAAGCGCGCCGTTTTCCATATCGTGCGTGCGGATTTCCGGACCTTTCGTATCGAGGAGAATCCCCACGTTTTTGCCGAGCTTTTTGCTTGCTTCTCTGATGTTTTTGATTCTTGCGCCGTGCTCTTCGAAATCACCGTGTGAAAAATTCAGACGAGCAACGTTCATACCCGCTTCCATCAATTTTGTCAGCATTTCTACACTTTCACTGGCCGGACCGATTGTACAAACGATTTTTGTTTTTTTCAACTCGTTCACTTCCTTCTGAAATCTTCAGCTTCTTCCGCCTTAAATAGACAGTTCTTTTGAAAGCTGATACATGTTTGGTTCAACAGTATGTTTTGATTCTAAAATTTCTATAATATCATGGTCTACAAGCTTGTTGTTTTGTATACCTACGCAGCGTCCGCCTTTTCCTTTAAGCAGAAGCTCAACCGCGTAAGCGCCGAGGCGGCTTGCAAGAACCCGGTCAGAAGCGCTTGGAGATCCGCCGCGCTGGATGTGCCCTAAAACGGATACCCGTGTTTCAAGGTTCGTTTCTTCTTCGATGCGTTTTCCGAATTCAACCCCGCTGCCTACCCCTTCTGCAACGATGATGATACTGTGTTTTTTGCCGCGGTCGTGCCCTCTCTTCAAACGGCCGATAATTTCCTGCATATCGTAGTCCGCTTCAGGAATTAAAATTGATTCCGCTCCGCCTGCAAGACCTGCCCATAAAGCAATGTCGCCCGCATGGCGCCCCATCACTTCAATAACGTATGTACGCTCATGAGACGTAGCGGTGTCACGGATTTTATCAATCGCATCAATTACGGTATTTAGCGCCGTATCAAATCCGATCGTAAAATCAGTTCCCGGGATGTCATTATCTATCGTACCCGGTACACCCACACACGGAAACCCGTGTTCCGTTAATTTTTTCGCACCCATGTATGAACCGTCTCCGCCGATGACGACAAGACCTTCAATGCCGAGTTTCTTTAAATTTTCGATTCCTTTTTCACGGCCTTCAACTGTTTTGAATTCAGGACATCTGGCCGTGTACAGCTTTGTTCCGCCGCGGTGGATGATGTCACCGACCGAACCAAGCTCCAGTTTCTCTATTTTTCCGCTGATTAATCCTGAATAACCGTTATAAATTCCGTACACTTCGACGTCGTGGTAGATAGCTTTCCGCACAACCGCGCGCACCGCAGCGTTCATACCCGGGGAATCCCCGCCGCTCGTTAAAACTCCTATACGCTTCATTTCCTATTCACCTCAGCAACATATATATGTTAAACATATCATGATCATTGCCCTAAAACAATGAAAAGGGACGCCTGAGCTCCCATGAAACCTTACCTATTATACAATTAAATAAATTGTTTTTAAATAAAATTTAAGGAATATCACAAAAATCACAAAAAATAAACGTGAGCCATAGGCTTCACGTCTATTCAGTTTACCCCGATATATTGATCTTCAACCGAAACTTTCCCGATTGCTTTATATTTTTCATAGCGCTGTGAGATCAATTCTTCGGCGTTCATTTGAAGAAGAGATTTTAACGTTTCTTTAAGAATACCGTCAATGTAGCCCGCCTGCTGCTTGATATCATGGTGAGCTCCGCCCTTCACTTCTTTAATCATATCATCAATAATTCCTAATTCTAATAAATCGGGCGCAGTAATCTTCATGGTTTCGGCCGCTTTTTTCGCAAGGCTGGAGTCTTTCCACAAAATGGACGCGGCTCCTTCAGGAGAAATAACGGAATACGTCGAGTTCTCAAGCATCAGCATGCGGTTGCCCACACCTAACGCAAGCGCGCCTCCGCTGCCGCCTTCCCCGATGACGATACAAACGACAGGCACTGTCAGGCCGGCCATCTCGAACAGGTTCTTGGCGATGGCTTCACTTTGTCCCCGTTCCTCCGCCGCTTTACCCGGGTACGCTCCCTTCGTGTCGATGAAGCAGATAATCGGGCGGTTGAACTTATCCGCCTGCTTCATGAGACGAAGCGCTTTGCGGTAGCCCTCAGGGTGAGGCATTCCGAAATTGCGGACGAGGTTTTCTTTCGTGTCTTTTCCGCGCTGATGACCGATGACGGTGACCGGCATGCCGTGATATTTGGCGACTCCGCCGACAATCGCCGCATCGTCTCCGTACGTTCTGTCTCCGTGGCACTCAAAAAAGTCGGTAAACAGGTATTGAATGTAATCAAGCGTCGTCGGCCGGTCGGGAAGGCGTGCGATCTGCACTCTGTCCCACGGCTTCAGGTTTTTATAAATCTCATCCTGGAGCTTGCTGAGCCGGTCTTCAAGCCTTGCGATTTCAGCGCTTAAATCCATCTCCGAATCTTGGGTGAATTTTTTCAGTTCGGCGATTTTCGTCTGCAGTTCAATCACTGGTTTTTCAAATTCTAATCTTGCAGCCACTCATGCTCACCTCCTGTTTGGTGCATGTCCAGCAGAAATGCGAGTTTGTCTTTCATGTCGTTTCGGTGAATCACCGCATCAAGCTGGCCGTGCTTTAATAAAAATTCCGCCGTCTGGAAATCTTCCGGCAGTTTTTCCCCGATCGTCTGTTCAATAATACGTCTTCCGGCAAATCCGATCAAGGCGCCCGGTTCAGCGAAATTATAATCACCGAGAGACGCGAAACTGGCCGATACGCCGCCTGTCGTCGGATGGGTCATGACAGAAATAATCAGTCCCTGCTCCTCACTGAACAGTTTTAATGCAGAGCTTGTCTTGGCCATTTGCATAAGGCTTAAGACCCCCTCCTGCATACGTGCGCCGCCGGAAGCGGTAAAGATGATAAACGGGACTTTTTCCTCTTTTGCTTTTTCAATTGCAAGCGTGATTTTTTCGCCGACAACCGAACCCATGCTGCCCATTCGGAATGTTGAATCCATGATCGCGATCACGGCCGGGAATCCGCCGATGGTTCCTTTTCCGGTAACCACCGCTTCATTCAGCGATGTTTTCTCACGGTCTTTTTCGATTTTTTCTAAGTATCCCGGGAAACCGAGCGGGTTTTCAGATATCATTCCCTGGTTGAATTCTTCGAATGAATCTTCATCCAGGAGGCTTTCAATGCGCTGCTTTGCATTCATCGGGAAATGGTGCCCGCAGTTCATGCAGACGCGCAGGTTTTTATCTAACTCTTTTGTGAGCATGATTTTTTTACATTTGGGGCACTTTGTCATAATGCCTTCCGGAACATCATGTTTTGCCTGCTCAGACGGCACGGAAGCATATTTTTTCTTTTTTGTGAATATATCCTTTAACAAATGATTACCTCCCTTTTGTGAAGGGTTCTCTTCACTGCATGTCTTCCGATTAGATAGACTTAATAATAACTTTACCGAAACTATTGTACTTTTTTTGTCAAACGGTGTCATCCTCCATTCGACATTTTTTGCTGCAAAACAGACGGAAACGGACGGATTTCATACCGTGAAAAGCGTTGTTCAGCCTTATCTGTCAGCGTTTTCAAAAGAAATAAGGATTCTGCTGAAATTTTTTTAAGACCTGCCCTTAAAAAAATGCCAGCAGTCCGTATATTGAACAGCAGCGCGTTGTTTTTTTCCAACGCGCTGCCATTTCATTTTTGTGTTATTATTCGCCGATGACTGTGAGCTGTCTTGTTTTTTCAGCCACTTCCTCAGGATCGACCGTAATTCTGGCGACGCCCGTTTCCATCGCTGCTTTCGCAACAGCTTTCGCAACGGCAGGAGCCACACGTTTGTCAAATGGAGCCGGGATGACATAATCAGCGCTTAATTCTTCCTCTGAAACGAGGGAAGCAATCGCTTCAACCGCAGCAATTTTCATTTCTTCGTTGATGTGAGTCGCGCGAACGTCAAGCGCCCCGCGGAAAATTCCAGGGAATGCCAGAACGTTGTTGACCTGGTTCGGGAAATCAGAACGGCCTGTTCCGATTACGCTTGCGCCGGCTGCGCGCGCGTCTTCAGGCATGATTTCCGGATTCGGGTTGGCCATTGCGAAGATAATCGGATCTTTCGCCATGCTTTCCACCATTTCTTTCGTCAGCGCGCCTTCGACTGATACGCCGATAAAGACGTCTGCATCTTTAATGACATCCTGCAGCGAACCGTCGTTGCGGTCTTGGTTTGTAAACTTCGCCACTTCGTTTTTCACTGCGTTCATGCCGGCCGGACGCCCTTCGTAAATCGCCCCTTTAGAGTCGCACATTACGATGTCGCGTACGCCGAAATGGTAAAGAAGCTTGATGATCGCGATGCCTGCGGCTCCCGCTCCGTTTGCCACAACTTTAATGGATGACATGGATTTTCCTGATAATTTCAGCGCGTTTACAAGTCCGGCAACGGTTACGATGGCAGTGCCGTGCTGATCATCGTGGAAAACCGGAATGTTTGTTTCTTTTTTCAGGCGCTCTTCGATAATGAAGCAGTTCGGCGCCGCAATATCTTCAAGGTTGACACCGCCGAATGTCGGTGCAAGCAGCTTCACAGTGTCAACGATTTTGTCCACATCGTTTGTGTCAAGCGCGATCGGGAATGCATCCACGCCCGCGAAACTTTTGAACAGCACCGCTTTCCCTTCCATGACCGGAAGTGAAGCTTCAGGCCCGATATTACCGAGACCGAGAACGGCTGATCCGTCTGTTACGACTGCTACCATGTTCCCCTTCATTGTATAATCATATACTTTATTTTTATCGTCATAAATCTCTTTACAAGGCTCAGCTACTCCGGGAGAGTAGGCAAGGCTTAAGTCGTCCGCGTTTCTGACTTCTACCTTTGCTTTTGATTCCAGCTTTCCTTGATTTACTTTGTGTAAATGTAACGCTTCTTCTCTTAATGACATTCTAAACACTCCTTTTAAGTACTTTGTTACATATTCTGCCGCATAGACTGGTACAATCGCTGGAGATGAAAAATTTCAGAATCTTTAAATAAGATAGCACAATTGTTTCAATTGTATAACAAAACGATTATTGTTACCACTATTTTAACACGACGTTTTCGCGGCCCAGCAGCTCTTTTAAACGGTATAACGCCTGATGGTCCGCCTGAATATGAAAAGTATCCGGCAGCCTGATCGTCTGCTTGTCTTTTTCATAATAAAGATAAACGCCGGTTTCCCCTTTATGCTCCAGTAAAATACGCTTCATCTTTTCCAAAAACTCCTGATTGTGCCGGCTGCCTTCGATTTTGATGTAAACAGACGGCGCTCTGTCTGCCTCCGTCTGCTCAAGAAGAGAGGCGGATGACATGATGAATTGTGTCTTCTCCTGACGCTCTTCCATTTTCCCGGCGGCGAATAAAAGCGCGCCTTCTTCTAACAGCGGAGACAGCCTTCTATATTGGTCAGGAAAAACGACGGCTTCCATTTCTCCCGTTTCATCGCTTAATGTGAGAAACGCCATATGCTGACCTGTCTTTGTCCGAATCGTTTTGATGCCCGCGAGCAAAGCGCCGATTGACAGCTGCCCCTTCGGCATCTGCCGCGCTGCTGTGATCGCTTGGGCCCCCCGTTTTTTCAGGAGATCCCTGAAAGCAGACAAAGGATGGCTTGAGAAATAAACACCGAGAGCTTCTTTTTCGAACCGAAGCTTGTCCACGAGCGGAAATTCCTCAGCCTCTACATATTTTGGCTTAATGGAGAACGATTCTTCCAAAAACAATCCCATTTGGTCATCACCTGCACGAAAAAGTTCAGCGTGCTCTAAAGCCACATCAACGGAGGCCAGCAAGGCTGCGCGATTTTGATTGAATTCGTCCATGGCGCCAGAAAATATAAGGGCTTCGATGGTTTTCCGATTCACGCTTTTTGCAGGTACGCGAAAGCAGAAATCGAAAAGATCCTCGAACGGTTTATGTGTTCTTGCTTTATAAATATCTTTCACTGCCGAGACGCCTACGTTTTTAACGGCCCGCAAACTGTATCTGACGGCTCCGTTTTCCGGCGCAAACGGAAAACCGCTTTTGTTTATTGACGGCGGAAGGACTTGAATCCCGCTCCCCTTCGCTTCATGCAGATATTGCGATATTTTGTCCTCATTGCCGATGACGCTCGTCAACAGCCCGCACATAAAATATAGCGGATAATGCGCCTTTAAATAGGCGAGCTGATAGCCGATCATGCTGTATGCGACAGCATGGCTTCTGTTGAATCCGTAGTTAGCGAATTTTACAATCAGATCGTAGACCTCGTTTGCAGTGACTACAGAATACTCCTTTTTTAAGCACCCTTCAACAAAATGGCTTCGCTCTCTGTCCAGAATGTCCTTTTGCTTTTTGCTGACAGCCCGTCTGAGCAGATCCGCTTCACCTAATGAAAACCCTGCCATGCGCGAGGCGATCATCATTATCTGTTCTTGATAGACGATGACGCCGTAAGTGTCACTGAGAATATTTCTTACGTCCTCGTGCGGCACTTCCACACGCGCCCGTCCGTGCTTCCGATCGATAAATAACGGAATATTTTCCATCGGTCCCGGCCTGTAAAGCGCGTTAACCGCGACAATGTCTTCCAGTCTTGACGGCTTCAGGCGCTTCAGCACGTTTCTCATTCCTGATGATTCCAGCTGGAAAATACCCGTCGTATCACCGTTTGACAATAGCGAGAACGTTTTTTTATCCTGATAAGAAATCTCGGAAAAATCAATTTTCGTATTCGTCTCTTTTTCAATCATCGTTTTAATGGATTCAATAAGCGTCAGGTTGCGCAAACCTAAAAAGTCCATTTTTAAAAGACCGAGATCTTCCAGGTGATCCATCGCATACTGCGTTAAATATACGCCGTCATGCCCTTCTTGAAGAGGGACAACTTCAGAAAGCGGCTCTTTACTGAGAACGACCCCGGCCGCGTGTGTTGACGTGTGCCGCGGAAGACCTTCAATTTTCCTTGCGATCTGAAACACTTTATGAAGAACGGCGGATTCGGACAGCCGCCTGTTCAGCTGAGCGGACTGCCGCCTTGCCTCCTCAAGCGTCATTCCCGGTTTCGACGGGATCAGGCGGGCAAGCTGGTCGGCTTCTTTCGGGCTGATTCCGAACACTCTCCCGGTATCCCTTAACGCCGCCTTTGCGGCCAATGTCCCGAAGGTGATAATCTGGGCCACGTGCATGGCCCCGTACTTATTTTGTACATACTGAATGACCTCATCCCTTCTCGTATCAGGGAAATCGATATCAATATCCGGCATGCTGATCCGCTCGGGATTAAGAAATCTCTCAAACAGCAGAGAATGTTTAAGCGGATCCACGTCGGTAATGAAAAGCGAGTAAGCGACAAGCGAGCCTGCCGCGGACCCCCTTCCCGGGCCTGTCACAATACCCTTTTCATGCGCGTACTTCATAAAGTCCCATACGATGAGAAAATAATCACTGAATTTCATGCGCCTGATGACGTCCAGCTCATATTCAAGACGGCGGACAGCGCGATCATCAGGAGTGCCGAAACGGAGGCGCAGCCCCTCGTGACAGACTTCCGCCAAATAGTCATCGGCTGATTTGCCGTCCGGCGCCGGAAAAGACGGAAGCTGTGTCTGTCCGAGGCTTACATCGACCCGGCATTGCCGGGCGATACGGGCGGCTGCTTCAATCGCTTCCGGATGCCGCGTGTAAAGCTCTGCCATTTCTTCAGGCGTCCTCAAGTATAAGTCCGGCAGATTCCCGCTCTGATCCTCCCATTTCTCTCCGGCTTTAATAGCGCACAGACAGCGGTACGCATCTTGATCTTCTTTCTTGATATAGCGGACATCTCCCGCAGCGCAGACAGCGATTTCCGTTTCGGCTGACAGGCGGAGAATCTCTTCTGATAATGTCTCATGTCCTTTAAACGGCTGGTACCCTAAATAAAAACGGCCGTCTCCGAACAGCTCCCGGAATCCTTCGGCAGCCCGGACCGCTTCTTCAAACTTCCCGGCTTGAAGCAGGCTTTCAATGTACCCGTTTTCACCGGGCGTAATGGCGATCAGCCCCTCATGATAGCTCTTCATCCATTTTCGCTTCATGCCGCCCTTTGCCATGGATTGCAGCGCACTTGAGATTTTCACCAAGTTCTGATATCCCGTGTTTGTCTCTGCTAAAAGAATGAGCGGGTGTGCTTCAAGCTCCGTATCATCCGTGTATATAGAAGCCGTCAGACCGATAATCGGCTTAATTCCGTTTGATTTGCATGCTTTATAAAACTCAATGGCGCCGTACATCACATTTTCGTCCGTCAGCGCCAATGATGAATATCCGAGTTCCTTCGCTTGTGCAACAAGCTCTTTTACAGAAGCGGCGCTGTTTAACAGGCTGTAGCCGCTATGTACTTGCAGGTGAACAAAAGACAATGCCGCCACTCCTTTCCCATACGTTCATTTTGCCTTTCTACATTATAAGACGGGTTTTCTTAAGAAACAAATGTTCTTTTTTGACTCATCATCATACTTGTCCGTTTCGCTCAATATGATAGAAAAGTGAGGTGGTGTATATATGGATCAGGAAGCCGGATTTATGGCGAATTTCATCAGCAGTTATTTTATCGCCCTCGGTGTGTTGCTCGGCGGCGCGCTGATCGGCGGCCTCGGAGCTTATTTATCAGGCGAGCCTCCGCTGACGGCGATCACAAAATTGGCGAACAGGCTGAAGATCTGGGCGCTTGTCGCGGCCATCGGGGGAACATTTGACGCGGTATACAGTTTCGAGCGGGGGCTGTGGGAAGGTAACACGCGCGACATCTTCAAACAGCTTCTTTTAATTATTTCAGCAATGGGCGGCGCGCAGACCGGCTGGCTGATTATTTCATGGCTGACCCAGGAGAATATGTCATCATGAGAATTCCCGAGTATTATAAAAAACCGGGATGGCAGCGTTTTTTTGCGGGAATGATGTGCGGAGCCATCGTCAGCTGGCTGTTCTTTCTGTTTACATACGGAACGTTTCAGGAAGAACAGGTGACGTTAATTGAAAAGCAGCGGGAGCACGCGCGGGATTTAAAAAACCAAATCTCCATCTATCAGAAAGATCTTCATAAATTAAATGAGGATAATAAGCAAAGGCTGCTCATCCAAAGTGTTGATGTGAAGCTGATCAATGGGGAAAAATACAGAATCGCCCAGCCTGACAAGATGAAATTTGAGGAACAAGTGAAAGATAATATTTCTGAAGTCATCACAAAGGATATTGAAAGCGTGTATAAAACAAAGGAGCTTTTAAAACGGACGATCGAAAACAAAATATACACCATAAATGAGAAGGAATTTAAAGCTGAAGTAAAGGAACTGACGATTTATACGAGATTGTCTGTCGAAATTCATATTTCTTTTGCGACGTAATTATGTCATTTTTAAAAATTTTCCATAGATCTGTCGCTTTTTTCTCCGCTTTTTTATAAACTGTAGATGAGACATTTTCAATGATTCTGAAGGGAGGAAGGGAAAATGGAGGTTTTTAGTGAACGACGCTTGGCAAAAGATCATGCAGCCCGAATCAGACAAGGCTATTCCGCATATGCAGAAACAAACACACTCGCTTCCCTCATAAAAAAAGAACTCCAAATCTGTAATCTCCGCGTCTACGAAGACCTGACTGAATTCGGCTGCTGGTTCATCCCCGTGACAGATGAACACTAAGAAAGAGGGTCTCCCCTCTACTTGTGTTCGTTACATATCTCTTCCAGATCAGCAAGAATCTGATCGGTTTCATCCCAGCTGAAGATGGATGCGCCGGCCGCAAGCGGATGTCCGCCGCCATTGTATTTCCGGGCAATTCCGTTGATGACCGGACCTTTTGAACGGAACCGGACTCTGATTTGATCGTCTTCTTCTACGAAAAACACCCAAGCGCGGATACCCGAAATATTTCCGAGTGTTCCGACAAGCTGCGACGCTTCAGAAGCGGTGGTTCCATATGTCTCCAAAATGTCTTTTTTAATGAAAACGGAAGCGACGCCGTTTTCAGACAGTGACACATTTTGATAAATAAAGCCGTTAAGCTTCACCACATTTAATTTTGTTTCATACAATTGATTGAACAGCTCTGACGATGAAAATGGGAACTCAATGAGCTCTCCCGCGTATTTTAATGTCTTTTTTGTGGTGTTCGGGAATAAGAAGCGCCCCGTATCACCGACGATACCCGCGTAGATCAGCTCAGCTGCTTTCGTATTCAGTTTCCAGCCGTGCTGCTTTCCTTCCAGGTACAGCTCATAGATCATTTCGCTTACGGAGCTTGCATTCGTATCGACCCATAACAGATCGCCATACGGATCTTCATTTGGATGGTGGTCTATTTTCATGAGCTTTGCGCCGGAATGGTAGCGCTGATCGTCGACCCTGCCTTGGTTTGCGGTGTCGCACACGATGACAAGAGCATCTTTATATGTTTCGTCATCCACCTCATCGAGGGAATATAAAAAAGACAAGGACGGCTCAGGCTGTCCGACGGCAAAAATATTTTTTTCGGGATACGTTTCCCGCAGGATTTCCGTAAGGCCGCACTGTGAACCGTAGGCGTCCGGGTCAGGCCTCACATGTCTATGTAAGATAATGGTGTCATATAATGATATGGTTCTGATCAGTTCGGATTTCATCGTTTTCTCCTTTTCGTTTTTATTCATTTAATCATACTCTTTATCCATGGAAAAGGAAAATCTTTCAGTAACGGTATAAACGGTTTTGCAAACTCATATAATGGAGGATTTCATTTATGCTGGTTTTTGTTTTTCTCATCGGGCTTTCTGCCTGCTTTTACGTGTATTACAAAGTAAAAGGAATCCAGACGAAACGGGCGCTGGAGAAGGAATGTTTTTCGGCTAAATCAAGTATGGCATTAGGGGCGCTGGTGCTTTTGTACGGAGTAAACCAAATGATTCTGTTTCACTCCGTCCTGACCCTGGTCATCGGCGGCGTCTTCATTTTAATCGGAGCAGGCAGCGCATGGGCCGGGTATAGAGCCTATAAGCATTATGAGCCCATCCATGCAAAGGAAGCGGAGAGGGACCACGCATAATGAATGCAAAGGGACCCGGGTGCGTCCCTTAACTTCTCTCCATCAGCTGCACCATGAGCATCGCTTTTGAAACGATGCCGCTTTGGCTTGACACTTCCACTTCCATTTTCCCGAATTTCCGGCCCGCCTCTAAAATGCGCGGTTTCACTTCAATGACCGACTCCATCTGTACGGGCTTCAAGAAGAAAATCGTAATGCTTTCAATGACCAGCTCGCCGCGTTTGCGGGAGCGTAAAAATCGGCTGGCGGCCTGGGTTAAAATCGTCGTAAACACCCCGTAAGAAATCGTGCCGAGCTGATTGGTCATTTGCGGCGTGACTTCATATTGATAAACGGCCGGCGTTTTGTCATCTTCCTCTTCTTTAAATCCTCTTGAAACAATATCATCCAGCTTTTCACCGACCTGAGGCTGCTTTTGAACCATTTGAAGCGCTTTTAAGACATCCTGGCGGCTGATCATTCCGATCAGTTTGTGATGCCCGTCTGTCACCGGAAGCACTTCAATTCCTTCCCAAACCATCATTTGAGCCGCTGAGGCGACAGATGTTTTCCCGATCACCGTGACAGGGTTTTTAGTCATTACTTTTTCAATCGGAACTGACCGGTCATGCCCCGCGATATCTTTCGATGTGAGGATTCCGTGGATTTTCATCTGCTGATCGATAACCGGGAAGCGGCCGTGTCCGGTTTCATAGTTCTTTTCGTACCATTTCTCCAGCTTATCCTTAGGGGACAGCGTCACTGTCCGATCTGCGGGCGTCAAAATGTCTTCCACGAGCACAATCTCTTTTTTTATGAGCTGATCATAGATCGCCCGGTTGATCATCGCGGCTACCGTAAAGGTATCGTAGCTCGTAGAGAGAATCGGAAGCTCAAGCATATCGGCCAGCTCGATAATGCTGTCGTCGGTATTAAACCCTCCCGTTACCAAAACAGCTGCGCCCGCCTCAAGCGCCTGGCGGTGGGCGTTGATTCGGTTCCCGACGATTAACAGGTTCCCCGCCGCCGTATAACGCATCATCGCGTCAAGCTCCATCGCGCCGATCACAAACTTATTCAACGTTTTATGCAGACCGGCTTTTCCGCCGAGCACCTGGCCGTCTATCACATTGACGACCTCGGCGTATGTCAGCTTTTCAATATTTTCTTTTTTCTTCTGTTCAATCCGGATGGTCCCCACACGTTCAATAGTGGAAACGAATCCTTTGTTTTCGGCTTCCTTAATGGCTCTGTAAGCCGTTCCTTCACTGACTTTCATTTCTTTCGCAATTCTTCTGACCGAAATTTTTTCACCGACAGGAAGCGAATCTATGTATGATAGGATTTGTTCATGCTTTGTTGCCAAGCGTTTCACCTCTAAGGACAGTCTTCTGCTTTTATTATAAGGGTACGGGGGATTCATTCGCAATGAGACGCCCGAAAAAAGGCGGCATCACAAAAAGACCTTCTGAATGCTTGATTCAGAAGGTCTTTGACACATATGTCAGGCAAGCTCAATGGTCTCGCCGGCCGCCATGACTTTGCCGACGCCTCCGGGCAGACTTTCGGCGAAAGCGTCAGGGTCCTGTTCAATGACAGGAAATGTATTGTAATGAACGGGAACGACCTGTTTCGCTCTCAGCCACTCAGCCGCGAGTTTCGCGTCTTCAGGGCCCATGGTGAAGTTATCACCGATCGGCAGAAACGCCAGGTCAATGTGATTCAGTTCCCCGATCAGTTTCATATCTGAGAACAGCGCCGTGTCTCCGGCGTGGAAAATCGTTTTGCCGTCAATCGTCAATAAAATCCCGGCCGGCATCCCCGTGTACGTAATGGTTTTGTTTTCTTCATCAGTGACCGCCGATCCGTGGAATGCCTGTGTCAGTTTCACTTTGCCGAAATCAAATTGGCGCGCCCCGCCGATATGCATCGGGTGGACCTTTAAACCTTTAAAGCCGAGATAAACGGCAAGCTCGTTCGGCGCAATGACGAGCGCATCGTTTTGTTTAGCGATCTGCTCTGTATCTCCGACATGGTCATTGTGTCCGTGAGTAAGCAGGATGACATCCGCTTTCACTTCTTCCGGTTTCAAATTTGTCAGACTGTTTCCGGTCAGAAACGGATCAAAAATAATGTTATGGGTTTTCGTTTCCACTTGAATGACAGAATGTCCGTGATAAGTCACTTTCATCGTTTTCACCTCATAAAAAATTAATATTTATCAAGTTCCCTTTTTGACAAACGAAAAAACTTACAGGGATTGATGCCTGTTAATCACATTCAGCCCGCCTGTTGCTTCAATGACCGTTCCGGTTACAAGATCGGAATCTTCCTCACATAAAAAGGCGATGATTCTCGCAATATCCTCTCCGGTTCCGGACCTGCCGATCGGCGTCTTTTCTTTGCCGATTTTCCGTCTTGCTTCCTCTATAGACGCTTCTTTCATATCTCCTACAATATCACCCGGGCAGACCATATTGGCCGTAATGCCTGATTCGGCTTCTTCAATCGCAATGGTTTTCGTTAACGAAGCCAATCCGACTTTAGCCGCTCCGAAAGCGGAACGGTGAAGCCAGCCGGGGGCATGGTCCGCTCCTTGAAAACCGTATGTAATAATCCGGCCGAACCGCTGCTGTCTCATGACCGGGATAACCGCTTTAAATAGATGGAAAACGGCGCTTAAATTCCCTTCAAGCATGTCATACCATTCGTCATCGGAGTAATCGGCTAGCTTTTTGCGCTCAAATATGTACGGCCCGGCATTGTTAATCAGTATGTCAATCCTTCCAAACCGCTGAAGGGCTGCATCGGCGATCCGAATGAGATCTTCTTTCCGGGTTACATCGCCCTTAACGAATTGCAATCTGTCATGGCACCCGGGATAATCCGCCTTCAGACAGGCGACCGCTTCTTCGTCTTGTCTGTAATTCACTGTGACAGAAAAGCCTTTTTCCAGAAGCATTTCAGTCACTTTTCGGCCCAATCCCTTTGTACCGGCAGTGATTAGAGCATGTCGCACATTGAATACCCTCCCCAGGCAACGTTGCCGCTTCAATAGAATCAAGACGTTTCTCCCTCTACTTTACTATAAACAAACGGCAATATCACTTTTTTGCACTTCGTCCGCACGAAAAAAAAGCCGTCTTTACAGACAGCTTAATTTTCTGAAGGAGCAGAGGCTTCCTCCATGCCGACATAACCGCTTTCGTATGCCTCTGAGATGAGTCTGGCCGTTTCTTCACTTTCTTTTTCATCGTAGATGTAACGGTCTTGTTCTTTGCGCATTCCTTCTACCTCCCATCTTTATAGATGTAGGGTGTCTGATATAACGGGAAAATATGAAGGAAATTTCAGCAAATTAAATGCCGGCGCAGGCTTTTGCTTTTACGAGCGCCTGTTCTACCTGCTGAAAACCCGTTCCGCCGGCGCTCATTCTTTTTTCAACCGCATGATGCGGATCGAGCACGGTATAGATATCTTCTTCAAAGAGACTGCTGGCTTGAAGGAATTCTTCAAATGCCATATCACTTAAATAGATTCCTTTTTCAATGCAGCTGTACACAAGCTTGCCGACCACTTCATGCGCTTCTCTGAACGGCATGCCTTTTTTAGCTAAATAATCGGCAAGTTCCGTCGCGTTTGAAAAATCTTGTTTTGTCGCTTGTTTCATGATGTCTTTGTTTACTTTCATCGTTTCAATCATGCCCGTGAAAATCTGAAGGCTTCCTTCAACGGTTTTCACCGTGTCAAACATGCCTTCTTTATCTTCCTGCAGGTCTTTGTTGTAAGCGAGCGGGAGCCCTTTCATAATCGTGAAAAGCCCCATCATATCACCGTATACGCGTCCGGTTTTACCGCGGATCAGCTCCGCCATGTCGGGGTTTTTCTTCTGCGGCATCATGCTGCTTCCCGTCGCATACGTATCATCCAGTTCAATGAATCTGAATTCCTGCGAGCACCATAGAATGATTTCTTCTGATAAACGCGAAAGGTGCATCATCAGCATGCTGCTGCCGCTTAAAAACTCGAGAATAAAATCTCTGTCACTGACTCCGTCAAGACTGTTCTCATAAATGGAGTCAAAACCGAGCAGCTCCGCCGAATAGTTACGGTCTATCGGAAACGTAGTTCCGGCAAGCGCCCCGCATCCGAGCGGCGATATGTTAATCCGCTTCATAGCATCGCGAAAACGCTCTTTATCCCGTTCAAGCATCCAAAAATAAGCAAGCAGATGGTGGGCGAAAGAAATCGGCTGAGCCCGCTGTAAATGGGTGTACCCCGGCAGAATGGTCTCGACATTGGCCTCCGCTTTTTCGATCAGCGCTTTTTGGAACTGTTCAATCAGCACGATGATATGTGAGACATGATCTTTCAAATACAAATGCATGTCGGTCGCCACCTGGTCATTCCGGCTTCTGCCGGTATGGAGCTTGCCGCCTAGCGGTCCGATTTCTTCGATCAGCATTTTTTCAATATTCAAATGGATATCTTCATAATCAACAGAGAATTCAAGCGTCCCTTCCTCTGCTTTTTGCAGGAGGATCTGCAGCCCCTGTCGGATGGCGCCTTCTTCTTCTTCCGTCAGAATGCCGCATTTTTTCAGCATTGCCGCATGAGCGAGAGACCCTGTAATATCCTCTTTGACTAAGTTTTGGTCGAATGTGATGGATGCGCCGAACTCATCGACCCACTTTTCCGGTGTTTTTTGAAAACGGCCTCCCCAAAGCTTCTTCATGCTTCAATCTGCTCCTTCTTTTTCACAATGCTGTTTACTTTTGTCGGCAGCCCCCAAAGCTCAATGAAACCGATTGCCGCGTGATGGTCAAACGCATCGTCTTTTGTATATGTCGCAAGTTTTTCATCGTAGAGTGAATATTCCGACTTACGTCCTTCTACAATGGCATGGCCTTTAAACAGCTTGACGCGCACGACGCCGGTGACGTGTTTTTGAGTTTCTTTCAAGAATGCAAGCAGCGCGTCTTTTAACGGCGAGAACCATAAACCGTTATAGATGATTTCAGACAGTTTTTGTTCAATTGCCGGTTTGAAATGGGCCACTTCTTTCACTAAAGTCAGATCCTCAAGCTCTTTGTGAGCCGTAATCAAAGTCATCGCGCCCGGGCACTCATAAACTTCACGGGACTTAATGCCGACCAGGCGGTTTTCCACATGGTCAATCCGGCCGATGCCGTGTTTTCCGGCAGTCTCGTTCAGCTTGAGAATTAAATCAGCGAGC
Organism: Bacillus sp. EKM208B; assembly: GCF_011800725.1. Taxonomy (NCBI): domain Bacteria; kingdom Bacillati; phylum Bacillota; class Bacilli; order Caryophanales; family Bacillaceae; genus Bacillus; species Bacillus sp. EKM208B. The sequence continues at coordinate 439,716 of NZ_JAANHO010000002.1, forward strand.
GGGTAGGTTACGCCGTCGATTGAAACCGGAACACCGGCTTCAAATGCGATTTCGATGATTTCCGGAACGTCCGGCGTGTTTTCAAGAGATGCTGTCAGGTCATATGCCCCTTCAGGCGGCGCCGCCCACGGGTCTTCTAATATACCGCATTCATTGGCGCGTCCCCATAGGTTCTGATCGATGGAATAAGGGCTGTCAAGATTGATCGGAATCGGAATGCCCCGGCTTGCGGCATATTCAATTTCTTCTTCACGCGACCATTGCCACTCACGGACCGGAGCAATGACCTCCAGATCAGGATTTAATGATTTGATGGATACTTCGAAACGAACCTGATCGTTGCCTTTTCCCGTGCAGCCGTGCGCTACGGCCACCGCGTTTTCCTTTTCCGCGACTTCAACGAGTTTTTTCGCGATTAACGGACGGGATAATGCAGATACGAGCGGATACTTGCCTTCATACATTGTATGGGCCTGCATAGAAATAAGCGCGTACTCCCGTGCGAATTCTTCTTTCGCATCAATCACATAGGAATTTACGGCGCCTACTTCCAGCGCTTTTTGCTGAACGAATGCCAAATCCTTTCCTTCCCCTACATCTAAGCAGCAGGCAACAACATCGTATCCCTGTTCTTGCAGCCATTTTATCGCTACAGAAGTATCAAGACCTCCTGAGTATGCCAATACAACCTTTTTTTGTTCTGCCATGTTAAAAGCTCCCTTTGTATAAAAATTAGTTTTAATTAATAAAAATGCATTTAGTATGTATACACTGTAACAAGTAAATTCTGTTTTTTCAAGCCTTTTATAAAAAAAACCCCACCCAATTTTTTGAGCGGAGCAGAGCCTTTTTATACATTTATAAATCTTTTCGGATTTCCCGGAGCACATGGGGCAGTTCAGGAATAATCAGTTTACTCATCGCAAGCTTTACGGCGCCTGAGGAGCCGGGCGTGCAGAAGACTGCGGTATTTTGGATCACACCCGCTGCCGCTCTGGACAAAATGGCGGCGGAACCGATGTCCTCCGTATAGCTCAGCATGCGGAACAGCTCGCCGAATCCCGGGAGTTCTTTTGAAAACAGCGGCGTGACCGCTTCAATTGTGACATCCCTTTCGGCAATGCCCGTCCCTCCGTTTAACAGCACCGCATCTGTATATTCATCCATACAGCCGGATAAAACGGCTTTCTGCAATTCATCTTTTTCATCTTTAACAATGTCATAAGCGACCGTTTCAAATCCCGCTTCCCTGAGGAAGTCCATCATGACGCGCCCGCTTTTGTCGGTTTCTTTCGTTCTCGTGTCGCTGACTGTGATCACCTTGCAGCGCACCGCTGACGGGGCTTCTTGTTTATGTTCATGCACACTCATTGCTTCACCTCATCGTTTATGTATTAAACATATCGTAACGTTTGATTCTAAGGCATTCAATAAAAAAGCACACCCTAAAAGGATGTGCTTTTTTCGATCATTACTGTGCAAGGCGGACAACGTCGCGTGCGATCATGACCTCTTCGTCAGTCGGAATGATCATGACTTTGACAGGAGAGTGAGGGTAGCTGATAAACGCTTCCTCGCCGCGCACGTTGTTCAGCGCAGGATCCCAATATACACCCATGAATTCTAAGCCGCGAAGCACGCGTTCTCTGACTTCAACGCTGTTTTCACCGATACCCGCAGTGAAAATAATCGCGTCAACGCCGCTCATTCTCGCAGCGTAAGAACCGATGTATTTATGGATTCTGCTTGCAAACACTTCAAGAGCCGTTTCCGCTCTTTCGTTTCCTTCTTTTGAAGCTTCCACGATATCGCGAAGGTCGCTGGAGAAACCGGATACGCCAAGCAGTCCGCTCTTTTTATTTAATGTATTTAATACTTCATCTGCCGTCTGATCCGTTTTTTCCATAATGTACGGAATCAATGCAGGGTCGATGTTTCCTGAACGTGTTCCCATCGCGACACCCGCAAGCGGTGTGAAGCCCATTGACGTATCAATGGATTTTCCGCCTTCTACGGCCGCGATACTTGCGCCGTTACCGAGGTGGCAGGAAATCAGACGCAAATCTTCAAGCGGGCGGCCGAGAAGCTCAGCTGCGCGCTGTGTCACGTATTTATGAGAAGTGCCGTGGAAACCGTATTTGCGGATGCCGTATTTCTCGTAGTATTCGTACGGTAGGCTGTACAGGTAAGATTGTTCAGGCATCGTTTGGTGGAACGCCGTATCAAACACTGCAACCGCAGGCACATTCGGAAGCACTTCTTTAAAGGCTTTAATGCCGACGATGTTAGCCGGGTTGTGAAGCGGCGCAAGTTCTGAAATCTCTTCAATCTCACGGATTGTTTCATCCGTAAGCAAAACAGAATCGCTGAATTTTTCTCCGCCGTGAACCACACGGTGGCCGATTCCGTCAATTTCATTTAAATCCTTTATAATACCGAATTCAGTCAGCTTGTGAAGCAGCATCTTCACCGCAACCGCATGATCCGGAATATCTGTCACTTCTGTATTTTTTTCGCCGTTAACAGAGATTGTGAAAACGCTGTCGGCGATACCGATCCGTTCTACTAAACCTTTTGTTAGCACCTTTTCTGAAGGCATTTCGAATAACTGAAATTTTAAAGATGAGCTTCCTGCGTTAATTGCAATAATTTTAGACATAAATGACGCTCCTATCAAAATTCTTCTTCGTTTGTTCGTTCTTTTTTCCCAGACCATAATTGCAGTCCAAAAAATATCTGACTTTTCCATTTAAACATTGTCAACTCAGCATTTCAAGTCAACATCCACATTGGTACCGCTTACAATATGAAGTCGATATTTTCTGATAAATTTCATTTGTGCCAAATGGACGGTACCGCCTTACGGAATGTTATTTTCTTTCCTTAATTTGTGTTATCGTCCTGATTTCCATTCATTTTAAAAAGCAAAAGCAGCGCGGGATTTTGCATCTCACACTGCTTTTTCGCCATTATTTTTCTTTTTGAATCCATTGATCCAATTTTGCCATCATCTCCCGCATCGCCTGCTGGTTCGCAAAGGAAGGAAGATTCGCCAAAAGCGCTTGTTTCGGCGGCTTTGCATCTTCGCCTTTTTTCTGCAAGATTAAAATGCTCTTTGCCTGCGCTTCGTCTTTAAACATAGTAGCCGGCAGCTGAAGAAGGGCGTTGATATACACTTTTTCCGCAAAAAACCGCTTCAGTTTATCGCTTTGCGCGCTGTCAAACAGATGGTTCGGAATCATAAAAAATAAGTATCCGCCCGGTTTTGTATGTTTGACGCTCTGCTCAATAAATAAGTGGTGGGCAAATGAGTGGCCTTCATCCGCTTTCAGCTCATACGCTTCAGCGCCTTCGTCATTCGGATAGTAGCCGACCGGCAAATCGCAGATGACCGCATCGGCCGGTTCGATAAATAACGGCTGAAGACTGTCCTGGCAGAACAGCTCCATTTCTTTTTCCTGCAGATTCGCCTGCGCATATGCGATCTTCAGAAGGACATCGTCGATTTCAATGCCGAAGCTTTTTCCCGCTTTGTCAGAAAGCTGGTTTGCCGCGGTCAGCAGAAGATTTCCGGTGCCGCAGGCGGGGTCCAGCAATGTCAGGCCTTTTCGGCCGCCCGTAAATTTATTCACGAGGTAACTGATGAAAAGGCCGATCGTATCAGGCGTCATCTGTCTGTTCGGATGGGACTTATCTTTGAGCCCTTTTAAAATGGCGAGCTGGAACGCCTTGCGGATCCATTCATGCTCCCATTTTCTGAAGTCTGCTTTCGCGAGCAGGCTGTTAAGCTCGCCGGTTTGCTTTTCCTGAAGCGGAAGCTGGTCGGCCTTTTCAAGAAAATACATTTCTCCCGCTTCCGCAAGCCCCTCAATATAAGAAATCTGAAGGCCTTCTGCTATCACTTGGGCAGCTTCATCTAAAAGTTCATAAATCTGACCGACATGGTCGTGTTGCATGCTGTTTCCTCCTTGCCATGAAAAGAGCTCCGCGGCAGCACCCGGAGCTCTTTTTCTCTCTTTACTTGATTAACGCTTTTGCAGCTTCGATAGGCTTTTCATAATTCGGGTGGTTTGTCGCTTCGCTTACGTATTCCGCGTAAACGACTTTTCCGTCCTGATCAAGGACGAATACGGAACGCGCCAAAAGACGAAGTTCTTTGATGTGAACACCGAATGCTTCACCAAATGACATCTCTTTATGATCCGATAACGTTTCAACTTTATCAATTCCGTTCGCTCCGCACCAGCGCGCTTGTGCAAACGGAAGGTCGGCGCTGATTGTATAAACGTTCACATCACCGAGTTTTGCGGCTTCTTCGTTGAAGCGGCGTGTCTGCGCGTCACATACGCCTGTGTCGATGGAAGGGATAACGGATATGATCGTTACTTTCCCTTTCATATCTGCTAATGTCTTCTCTTCTAATCCGTTTGTCAAAACCGTGAAGTCAGGAGCTTGGTCACCCGGTTTCACTTCTTGTCCGATCAGCGTCACGGCTCCGCCTTTAAATGTAATTTCAGCCATTCTGATTCCTCCCTTTATCTATGTATAGCTCTATCATAGTCGAGTTTTATGCAAACTGCAAAGGTTATGCCGCATCGTAAAAAAAGCTAACTGCGGGCGGCAGTTAACTTTTCTGTTATAAATCGATATCCGTTCTTTTTTGGTTCCGGCCTTTTTCATTCTTTTTAAACATATGCTGGATGCGTTCAATCGTTTGAGGCGCGGAGTCTAACAGTTTATCAATCAGATGGGTGTTTTCGTCCAAATGAAGCATACGCACGCCGTTTGTTCCGACAATCAGAAACGCAATCGGCGTAATGGATACTCCGCCGCCGCTTCCGCCGCCGAACGGGAGCTTCTGCTCTTTTCTTTCATCATCATCGGTTCTTTTTTCAGCCGGCTTTCCTCCAAACTCGCTTCCGCCCGCCGCAAATCCGAATCCGACCTTTGAAACCGTTAAGATTACGCTGCCGTCAGGCGTTTCAACAGGATCGCCGATGATTGTATTCACGTCAATCATTTCTTTTAAATTTTCCATAGCGGTTTTCATTAAACCTTGAATGGGATGGTCTGCCATATGCGCTCCTCCTTAAACTGATGAATCATTCTTTGAAGCAACCGGAACCGGCTGTTTCTTTCGTATGATAGAAAGTCCGTTCCGCCCGTATTTGAGCAATTTGAAAGCTGCACCTATAAGATGTCCAAAACGAAAAAAGAATATACACTGCAAATGCGTCTTGGATGCAGGCACTTGAAAAGACGGAATGACTTCGCACACCGGTTTATGTATGAAACGCAGATGATCATACAGCATCGCCGTAAGGCCTCCCTTTACGGCCCACAATCCGCCGGCGGCGATTCCCGTAACGGCGGCGTCCTTTATTCCGATAACCGTCACCCATTCGAACTTCGTAACACGGACTCCCGCAAGAAATGAGGCGCCGATTTGGCGCATCTGAAAGACTTGGTGCAGAATCATTTCTATTCTGTGAATGCTCTGTTTGACATCTTCATATGTGATTTTTTTCTTCTCTTTTTTCTGACCTTTCATTTCTGATTTCGTGTCCTGTTTGACATCAATTGACGCGTCTTCGCTGTTTACTTTAATGACGGGCAGCGTTTTTTTAAAACGGACCAGCCCGTATAAGGCCGAGAGTTTAAACGTCAGTTTGTCGTTATCTTTATCATGAAGATATTCGAAAGTCAGATGGATTTTCATCCTCATGAGCAGCCAGGCCAAAATGAGAATGAGAATAACAGCTGCTGCGGCATATCCCATAAGCTTCACTTCCTTAGCAGCATTATCGCCAAAACCAAAAAAAATAAACCCGGACGTTTATTCCGGGTTTACTGCTTTTATTTGCGGTACAGCGCTTCGTGAATCACCGTTGTGTCGGCGATCAGATCATGAATGCCCTGCTTTTTGGGCGTAAACGCAATGACGATATAGAGAATCCAGATTTTATCGATATAACGCCCCACCGCTTCTCTGAAAATGACGGTGCTCCAAGTCAGCGGCTTTCCGGGCGTCAAAGAAGTGACCTTTAACCCGAAGACCATCTTGCCGAGTGTCTGATGAAACCATTTCGTCATGAACACAAAATAGGCGAGGTAGACGATCAGGGTTGTGACGGAATAAGCTGAGATTGTAAACATTCCGCTTGTTGCCGGGAGCTTCATCAGCGTGAAAATCGGTGAAACGATGAGATGGTTTAGTCCCCAGACCACCAGCCAATCGAGAAGAAACGCCCAAAACCTGATCCAAAAGCCCGCATATGCCTGCTCGGGCGCCCTCTGTTGTTCAGCTTCCCCTTCTTTGCCGTGAAAGCCTTCGTAAGTCGCGTCCATTCTTTCTTCCCCCCTACTTTGCATAGAGATACATCATCCGCGGCGAACCGGATTGCGAAATGAGTTCTTTCATATTCAGAAAATCAATTTCGCTTTTAAACATTTTCGCTGCGCTCATGGAAAAGAGCGAGCCTAATCCGAATCCTTCCTCGTATGTGATGACTGAAGCGTTTTTCATATTTTTATGATCCTTTTTCATCGCGCTGATCGTATCATCGTAAAAACCGAGCTCATCAACGAGGCCGATTTTTTTCGCTTGTCTGCCGTCGTAAACACGGCCGTCGGCAATTTTTTTCACATCCGCTTTTGACATGTGCCGGCCTTTTGAAATGACATTGACAAATCCTTCATAAGAATCGTTTACCATTGTCTGCATGATCTTTCTTTCTTCCTTCGTCATGTCGCGGGTCGGGGACATGATGTCTTTATGCGCGCCGCTTTTAATGGTTTCAAACTTGATGCCGAGTTCATCGGCGAGCTTGGAATAATTGACACTTTCCATGATGACGCCCAGTGAACCCGTGAGCGTTTCCGGTGAAGCATAGATTTTATCGGCGGCCGTTGAAATATAGTAGCCTCCCGATGCCGCCATGGAGCCCATGGATACATAAATCGGTTTCTTCGTTTCTTTCTTTAGTTCTTCCAGTTTTTTATGTATTTCCGCGCTTTCGTACACGCCTCCGCCAGGGGAATTGATTTTCAGCACAATTCCTTTGACGCTTTTGTCTTCTTTCGCACGCTCAACCTGTTTTAAAAATGATCTGTGATCATACCCGCCTGAGCTGAGCAGGCCAGCGGACCCGCCGTTATCCTCAATCGTGCCGTCCACTTCAAGCACGGCGATTTTACTGCCGGGGCTGCCCTTATCCAGCGTCACTTCCTCTGTGTCATCTGTCAGTGATGCAAAGTCAGACCCTGTATCTCCGATATTCTTCAGCACCCCGACGGTCACACTTGCAATGACTGATACGCCGAAAATGCCGAGCGCGATGACGAGCGCAATCCATCTTTTTGCATTCATTTGTTCTCCTCCTTTTCTGTCAATATTCGTACGTTCCCCCGTAAAAAAAGATTCATTTTTTTCATGAAGCGCTTTCCCTTAACGGATAAACAGGAAACATGTTACACTATTGCCACAGGTATTTTAACACAATACCTGCTGGGAGAAAAACGTAAATATGACAGCAAAGGGGAATGGGGATATGACCGATCTTCGCCGCAATGTTTATTTTTTTCACAAACAAAACAACGAAACAAAAGAACAAGTCAGCTCTTTGAAGCAGCTTGCTGAATCGCACGGTTTTACAGTTGCGGCTCAACCGGAGGATGCCGGAATTATCGCCAGCATCGGCAGCGACGGCTCATTTCTGCAAGCCGTCAGAAAAACCGGATTCCGTGATGACTGTCTGTATGTCGGCATCGCTAAAAAAGGGAAAGCCCATTTGTACTGTGATTTTCACAGCGATGAGCCTGAAAAAATGGCGGCCAGCATGACCGCGGAACAGCTTGAGGTCAGAAAATACCCGCTCATTCACGTAACGGTGGACGGCAGCAATCATTTTCACTGTTTAAACGAGGTTTCCATCCGTTCAAGCATTATTAAAACGTTTGTGATGGATGTGTTAATTGATGATCTTCATTTTGAGACGTTCAGAGGAGACGGGATGATCATTTCCACCCCGACGGGCAGCACCGCCTACAATAAATCTGTTTCAGGCGCCGTTGTTGATCCTTTGATTTCCTGCATGCAGGTATCCGAACTGGCGTCGTTGAACAACAACACATACCGTACACTCGGATCTCCGTTTATTTTAAGCTCAGACCGGAAGCTGACACTGCAGGTGGTGCAAGACGGCAATGAGCATCCGATTATCGGGCTTGATAATGAAGCGCTCAGCACGCGGAATGTCAAAAAGGTTGAGATTAGACTATCCGATAAAAAAATCAAAACGGTGAAACTGAAAGACAACTCTTTCTGGGAAAAAGTAAAACGATCATTTTTATCATAAAAAAAGAGGACGGGCATCAGCGCCTGTCCTCTTTTTCATATACGATACGGCCGCCGACGACGGTTTTGACCGCTTCCAATTCATGAAGCTTTTTCGGGTCCGTCATGAACGGATCACCGCTGAGTACGGTAAAGTCGGCATCATAGCCGGGGGCGATCCGTCCGCGGCTATGTTCTTTATGGATGATGGCCGCGCTTCCCTCCGTGTAAAGCTGAATGGCTTCGTACACGGTCAGGCACTCTTTTTCATAATAGGCCGGACCTTCCGGGTGCTGCTTGCTTGTACGGAGCACAGCCGATTGAATGCCCAGAAGCGGATCGGCCGGCTCAATCGGGGCATCTGAACCTCCGGCGCACAGCAGCCCTTTTGACAGCAGTGTTTTCCAGGCGAAAGCCGTTTTCATCCGCTCTTCTCCGAGCCGGTCAATCACCCACGGAAAATCACTGGCCACAAAATGCGGCTGAAGATCAAGTCCGATCGGCAGCCGGGCGGCTCTTTCAATCAATCCGTCATCTAATACTTGCGCATGAATGAGCCTGTCTAGCTGTCCGGGCTTTGCCGGGTATCTTTCGATAACATCCAGCACCTTTTCAAATGCAAGGTCGCCAATCGCGTGCACGGCAATCTCCATCCCTTTCTCTCTCGCTTTATAAACAAGAGCGGCAAGGGTTTCGTCATCATGCACCTGAACGCCGGAGACTGACGGATCATCGTGATAAGGCTTTTTCAATAGAGCGGTTCTGCCGCCGAGCGCGCCGTCAGCAAAAATTTTCATCGCTCCGTATTCCAGATAAGGTCCGATCGATTTATCCAGAGCGCTCCAGCTGTCGACGGCTTCGTGATGTACGAGCAGATGGGCGCGAAAAGGATAAAGGCCGCTGCCGGTTAACGACTCGTACGCGGCAACGGGAATGGACGCGTCTCCGTAGTATGCCAGATCTTCTGAATGCCCGCCGGTCAGGCCTTTTGACCAGCAGTCCGTAATCGCCGTTTGAAGCGCGCGTTTGACATAGTGAAGTGAGACGGGCGGCAGGGCCTGTGTCACAAGCTCTTGGGCTTTATCCAGCAGGAGGCCTGTCGGACCGGTTCCGTCCCGGACGATAATCCCGCCGTATGGATCAGGTGTTTCGTTTGTAATTCCCGCCGCGCGCAATGCGGCCGAATTAACCGCCGCGGCGTGCCGGCATACCCGCTTCAGCAGGACGGGGCGGTCGGGAAAGAGCAGGTCAAGGTCATGCTTCGTGACGTAAACCGGCCGTTCAAACAGATTTTCATCCCAGCCTTCGCCGATCAGCCATTCGCCATCTTCCAATTCACGCTCTGCTTCTTTTGCAGCCCGCAGTATCGCTTCTTTTGACGTCAGCTGCGACAAATCGAGGCGAAGCTGTTTTTCCCCGTGCCCGATTAAATGCATATGACTGTCCGTAAACCCCGGGAACATGACAGCTCCATGTAAATCGATTTCCTCCGTATCAGGCGAACCGTATGTTCCTTGGAGTTCCCGGAAGCTGCCCGTCTGCCTGACGACGCCTTCTTCGGTATAAACGGCTTCAGTGACATGATTCTTGTCCAGCATTGTATAGATGGTGCCGCCGTGCCAAATCGCTTTCATCCCCGCTCACCCTTTATCCTGTATTATGCTTTTTTATCAGCCTTCAGCCGTTCTTCACGCTGTCTCAGCTCCACACGTCTGATTTTTGCGGACGCCGTTTTCGGCAGGCTTTCGACAAATTCAATTTCTCTCGGATATTTATAAGGCGCCGTAATCGTTTTTACGTGGTTTTGCAGTTCTTTGACAAGTTCGTCACTGCGCTTTTCATCGTCTTGTAAAACGACATAAGCTTTTACGATTGAACCTCTGATTTCATCCGGGCTCGCCACGACGGCACATTCTTTCACTTCCGGATGCTTCACGAGCGCGTCCTCTACTTCAAAAGGCCCGATTGTATATCCGGAGCTGACGATGATGTCATCATTGCGGCTTTCAAACCAAAAGTAGCCGTCCTCGTCTTTTTTCGCGCGGTCTCCTGTAAGAAAGTAATCTCCGCGAATCTGCTTTTTCGTTCTTTCGGGATCTTTATAATATTCCTTGAATAAGGCCGGTGTGCTCAAATGCACGGCGATATCGCCCGTTTCGCCAGTTTCGCATATTTCGCCTTTATCGTTTATAATCTCCACTTGATTTCCAGGGGTCGGTTTGCCCATGCTTCCCGGCTTAATATCCATGTCCTTCAGGACGCCGACTAACAGGGTGCTCTCCGTTTGGCCGTATCCGTCTCTCACTTTAATGCCGAAATGCTTCCGGAATACGTCAATGACTTCCCGGTTTAATGGCTCACCAGCAGAAACTGCGCTGTGAAGGGCAGAAAGATCATATTTGTCCAACTCCTCCACTTTTGCCATCAGGCGGTATTCCGTCGGGGTACAGCAGAAGACATTTACTTGATGGCGCTCCAGCAGCTCTAAATACGTCTTGGCGTTGAATCTGCCGTGATAAATGACTCCTGTCGCGCCGCTTCCCAGAATTGCGAGCAGCGGGCTCCACACCCATTTCTGCCAGCCGGGCGCCGCGGTGGCCCACACTGTATCGTCTTCAGAAATATCCAGCCATGCACCGGCTGATGTTTTTAAATGGGCAAAGGCCCAGCCGTGTGTATGTACAACGCCTTTAGGCTGGCCGGTCGTGCCTGAAGTATAGGACAAAAACGCCATATCTTCTCTTGTTGTATCAGCTGTTTGAAAACTGTCTCCGTCCGCTTCAATCGTTAGGAGGTTTTTCCAGCCGGCATCATTTTCACCGATTGACAATGTCACCAGCTGCCCGGTATTCACCTCGTCAAACGCGTTTATAAATGAAGGATAAACGATAGCGCCTTTCACTTCGGCGTGTTTGATCCGGTATTCAAGGTCTTTGGCGCGCAGCATTTCCGAGCAAGGAATGACGACCATCCCCGCTTTTAAGATCGCTAAATAAACGGCATACGCTTCAAGCACTCTCGGAACCATGACAATCAGCTTATCGCCTTTTTCAAATCCGAGACCTTTCAGGCGGGCTCCGATTTTATTCGTTTCTTCCATCAATTTTTCATACGTCCAGACTTTCTTGCCGCCTGTTTGATCTTCCCAAATAAGCGCGTTCTTCTCTTTGGAACGGCTGAACTTTTCGATTTCATTTACAAGGTTATAGTTCTTTGGGGCGATTAAATCTTCTCGTTTTAACACGAACAACTCCTCACTTTCTTTCCCCATTATACATAAACATAGGCCATTACAATAAAAATATGCATAAATTGCTTCCCGCCTTCTATCTATACTCATGAAAAAAGAGCGGGGAATTCCCCGCTCTCTTAGCCATTATGTGAAGTTGTGATTAAAACTGCTGCTGGCTGCTTCCGCCCATGCTTTGCTGAGCAAAAGAGACAAGACGTTTTGTGATTTCTCCACCGACAGAACCGTTGGCGCGAGAAGTTGTTTCCGGTCCAAGGTTTACACCGAATTCAGAAGCGATTTCATACTTCATTTGGTCGATAGCTTGAGCAGCGCCTGGCACTAAAAGCTGGTTGCTGTTTCCGCTGTTTGATTGTTGTGACATGTGTATCACCTCCTTGTGAGTATAGAATGTGATAAAACACATGTCTTCATTCAAAAAAACTTTGGTAATTGTATACAGTTTTAAAACAGGCCGGCAAACTTATCGTGAGCTTCCTGCTCTGAGTAAACAGTGATGGTTTCGATGCCCGCAGCGGCCTCTGCAATCAGCGGTTCAAAATCAACGAAGCTTTCGAAGTGCTCGATTTTTTCTTTTTTCGGGCGTGTTTTCGGACTTGGCGGCGTAAAGATGGTGCAGCAGTCCTCAAACGGCTGAATGCTTGTTTCATACGTGCCGATTTCTTTTGATTTCTCGATGATTTCTGTTTTGTCCATTCCGATTAAAGGGCGCAAAACCGGCGTTGCCGTCACGGCATTGATCGCATACATGCTTTCAAGCGTCTGGCTCGCTACCTGCCCGAGGCTTTCTCCCGTAATGATCGCGAGCGCTTTCCGTTCTTCTCTGATTCTGTCCGCGATTTGCAGCATAAGACGCCGCGTCGCCGTCATCGTATAGTTCTCCGGGATTTGTTTTTGGATGAGTTCCTGCGTCTTTGTAAACCGCACGATATGAAGCGTCATACTGCCGCCGAACTTCGCGAGGCATCCCGCGAGATCCATGACTTTCTGCTTTGCCCGTTCACTCGTATACGGCGGACTGAAGAAATGTACGGCTTCAACTGATAATCCCCGTTTCATCGCGTAAAAACCGGCGACCGGACTGTCAAAACCGCCGGAAAGCATCAGCATCGCTTTACCCGCGGAACCGACAGGAAGGCCTCCGGCGCCTTTTTCGTTACGAATGGTCAGGAATGTCGCTTCCTCCCTGATTTCAATCCGAAGCGGAATATCGGGATGTTTCACATCGACGGTTAATCCATCCGTGTTTTTCAAAATATGCCCGCCGATTTCAGCGTTCATCGCATTCGTATCTAATTCAAATTGTTTGTAAGCCCGTTTCGTCTCGACCTTAAACGTATTCCCCGGTTTATATTCGCCTTCTATCGCGGCTAAAGCCGTTTTTTTAATGTCTTCCAGCTTGCTTTCGCATTTAATTGCGAGACTAAAGCTTTGAATGCCGAATATATTCTTTAATAAGGAACAAATTTCCTCCGGGTTTTCTCCATTAAGTGTAATTGACATCCGGTCCCGGTTTGAAAAGTATTTTACTTTTTTATAATCCTTTAATACCAGGCGGATATTCTGTTTTAATCTTTCAATAAAACTGCGTCTGTTTTTTCCTTTTGTGGATATTTCACCAAAACGGATTAAAATATGATCGTAATTCATATGCTACCTCATCATTTTTTTTAGTTTTTGAACAGCCGGCACCAACGCGGCCATAAACGGCTCCGTGATGTCAGCCGTATGGCTGAAGTTCAGGCTGACTCTTATGCTGCTTGATGCAATCTGTTCGCCTTTATTCATTTGCAGAAGAACACGGCTCGGTTTGTGCTCTCTTGCCGAACATGCCGCGGTTGTGGAGACATATATTCCTTTTTCCTCAAGCATGTGCAGCAGCACTTCCGCCTTCACGCCCGGAACGGAAAAATTAATGATATGCGGCGCGCTGTTTTCGGCGGGGGTGTTGATGACGACCCCGTCCGTCCCGCTCAGCCTTTCCATGAGCGCATTCTTGGCAGCCTCCACGGAAGAAAGCCGCTCGTTCATGTCACGCGCGGAAAGATTGATCGCTTTCGCAAGGGAAACGGCGCCTGCCGTGTGTTCCGTTCCGGCGCGGACGCCTTTTTGCTGCGAGCCGCCCGTGATAAGCGGAATGAGCCGCGTTCCTTTTTTGACGATAAGCGCTCCTGTCCCTTTTAAGCCGTGAAACTTATGCCCTGAAACGGTGCAAAGGTCAATGCCCGCTTCTTCTATAGACAGCGGAACTTTATGAATGCCCTGCACATGATCAACATGAAACAGAATATTCCGGTGCTGCTTCAAAAACCCGCCGATTTCCTTTACAGGCTGAATGGAGCCGACTTCGTTATTGACATGCATGACGCTGACGATTATCGTATCCGGCCTGATAGCCGATTTGACGTCTTTCAAAGAAACGAAGCCGTTTTGATCGGCCGGAAGATATGTGACTTCAAAGCCGAACAGCTCTGTCAGCTGATCAAGCGTCTCCGTCACAGAAGGATGCTCAATCGCCGAAGCAATGATATGTCTTCCTTTACTCATGTTTGCCCAGGCTGCTCCCTTTAACGCAGCGTTATTCGCTTCAGTCGCGCCTGATGTAAATACAATATCATAATTTTTTAAACGCAAGGTTTTTTTTATTTGCTGAGCGGCCGCTTCAAGGAGCTGTTCCGTCTCAGTTCCTAACTGGTGCAGAGACGAAGGATTGCCGAAATACCGGCTGCTCGTCTGTTTGTACACATCCAATACCTCTTCATACGGCTCGGTCGTTGAGCTGTTGTCTAAATATATCATTTTTTTTACTCCTTTAATGAAAACGGTACATCGTATGATATTTATGCTACCATAACAAAAGTAAATATAAATTCGCAATAAATCGAGTATTGACTTCTCTGTACATTGCCATATAATAAGTAATGTTCGTTTTGTTATATTATCTGACAATTAATTGACAGAATATTTCAACATAGTATTTAGGAGGATTTTTATGAAACACTCACTACCTGTCAAAGATACCGTTATTATCGGTTTCATGCTTTTCGCACTTTTTTTCGGGGCAGGAAATATGATATATCCGCCGGAGCTCGGGCAAGCGGCGGGGCATAATGTCTGGAAAGCGATGGGCGGTTTCTTACTGACCGGCGTAGGTCTGCCGCTTTTGGGTATTATCGCCATCGCATTAACGGGCAAAGACGCGAAAGGGCTTGCCGATAAAGCTCATCCGGTATTCGGGACTATTTTCACCGTTGTTCTTTATTTATCAATCGGGCCGCTTTTCGCGATTCCGAGAACCGGAACCGTTTCATATGAAATCGGTGCAGTTCCGTTTTTAAGCGGCATTCCGGAAAGATTATCTTTATTTGTTTTCACGTTGATCTTTTTTTCTATTACGTATTATTTAGCTCTTAATCCTTCCAAAATCGTTGACAGAGTCGGAAAGATTTTGACTCCTATTAAATTCGGTATTATTTTAATCATCGTCGTAAAAGCCATTGTCACTCCGATGGGCGGGCTGGGCGCCGTACATCAGGCATATTCCGGAACGCCTGTGTTCAAAGGATTTTTGGAAGGCTATAAAACAATGGACGCGCTCGCCTCAATCGTCTTCGGCGTCGTTGTCGTCAACGCTGTTAAAAGCAGGGGCGTCACCCAGCGTAAAGCGCTCGCCGCCGCTTGTATTAAAGCGGGTCTGATTGCAGCGGCAGGTTTGACATTCATTTATTTATCTTTGGCCTATTTGGGAGCGACAAGCACGGACGCTGTGGGGCCGATCGGCGAAGGCGCAAAGATTTTATCAGCTTCATCAGATTACCTGTTCGGTTCACTGGGAAACATCGTTCTCGGCTCTGCCATCACCGTTGCGTGTTTAACGACAAGCATCGGGCTTGTCACATCTTGCGGCGAATATTTTTCAAAATTGATTCCCGCTTTATCATACAAAATGGTGGTTACGATTGTCACGCTGTTCAGTCTGGCGATTTCAAATTTCGGACTTGCTGAGATTATTGCATTTTCAGTTCCTATTTTATCAGCGATTTACCCGCTGGCGATTGTCATTATCGTCCTTTCCTTTATTGATAAAATCTTTAAGGAAAGACGGGAAGTCTATATCGCCTGCCTGATCGGAACGGGGCTGTTCAGTATCTTGGACGGTTTGAAGGCAGCAGGCATTCCGCTCGGATCATTAGATTCATTCTTAAACGCAAATCTTCCGCTTTACAGCATGGGAATCGGCTGGGTGCTTCCGGGCATTGCCGGAGCGATCATCGGCTGCATCATCACGTTTTTTACCAGCCCGCCCATCGAATTAAATAAAGCAAAATCGTAACATTCAGCGCTTGCGGCTTGACGTATATCAGCCGCAGGCGCTTTTTATATTCCGTGAGAAACTAAAAAACTGCACCTCTGATTTCCATCAGGGTGCAGTTTTTGCTTGTGCGTCTATGAAGCAGACTGATCAGCTTTAATTTTTTTCACGGCGCCGGGAGCTGCTTTTTCAACAGCATCTGCCGCCATCTCATAAGCTTCATTATAGCTGAAAGCGTAAAACAGCCGTTCCGCTTCTTTAAGCTGTTCGGATAAAATATGATTCTGGCTTCGGAAGCGGTTGCCGTACTGGATGATCCGCTCAATCAGCTTCACCTGAATCACAAGATCTTCCGCCTCTTCGCTGACTTCCTCAACCACCTTTTCGGCTTCGGTCAGATGTTTGGCGGCTTCCTCCATGTTCAGCGGCAGCACTTCCAATTGGCTGACGGTTTCTTCTATATGATGATTTGCCGCCTCGAGCTTGTCCTTGACTTGTTCAGGAATTCCCGGCACGTTGCTTTTTTGCAGCATTCGGGCCGTGTCAGAAATGGTTTTCCGAAGATGCATCAGCGTTTCCCGCGCCTGCAGTTCTTCTTTTCTGAGCGCCTGCAGATTTTCACGGTATTCGGCATGTTCTTTCTGAGCCTCTTCCATCTGCTTTTCAATGGCCTCGACTTCTTCAATCAGCAGCGAGTAAGCGACATGCTCACCGTCAAGCTTTTCTCTCGCCTGCTCAAGGAGCCGGCCGATCGTTTCCAGCTGTTTTTCGAAGGCATGCTGTCTGCCGATTTCACCCGCCGTCAGCTGATAGCTTTCCTTGACGAGCTCCGTTTCGGTTTTTGTGCGGTCTTTTTCTTCCTCAAGCTTTTCATACGCGATGATCAGCTCAGGCATTTTGCTTAATACGGACTGTCCGGCTTCCACTTCGCCTTCCAGCTGGTCATACATCGATTGAATGGTTTCATCAATCAGCTGAAGAATGGCGGACGCTTCGTCGACATCCAATTCTTCCAAAAGCGCGTTTTCGGCCCGTTTCAATTGATTTGTGAGTGTATCCAGCTCTTTTTCGATTTGAATATGCTCCAATTTGTAGCCTTTTTCCGTCATTTCCCGGTAGCCGTCTTTCAGCTTGGCAATTTGGTTCGGCACGGTCTGTTTACAGTCCGCAAGCAGTTTCGGAACGTCATCTATGTATGTCTGAAGCTGATCCAGTCTGCGGTCCTGTTCAAGCAGCACTTTTCTCGCTTTGATGTAATTGCCGCTTTCCGTCTCTTCTTCGAACTCTTTTATGCCGCTCCAGATTTCGTCGAGATCCGTCTCCAGGCTGTTATAAAGCTCTCCGTAGAGATGGCTGTACGCCAGAAGGTTTTTCCTCGCTTTTGAATACCGCTCACGCACCTGTTCAATCTCTCCGCGGCTTTTTTCCTCGCTCGTCACAAGGTCGCTGATCTCACGCAGTATGCCTTCTATATTTGATTCGGCTGCAGTGAGGAGGTCGTCGATGTGGACAAGCACCTGATTCGCTTTTTTAAACCGGTATTTGTCGGCGTTCTCTTCGGCATCATAAAGGAGCTCTTCTACTTTCGGCAGATGGGCTGTGACAATTTCATCCCACTCCTCGCGCCATCTTTCAAAGAACTCTTCCGTCTCTCCGGTCATTTTCAGATGTTTGATCTTGGACATTTCTTCCACTATCGAACGGTTTAAAATTTCAATCTTCCATGACTCCAGCCGGTCAATTTCCGTATAAATTTTTTTCCTGAAAAAGTAGCCCGCCGCAAAGAGCGCGAGCAGTATAACCAATAATCCGATGACTAACTCCATAATGAGCCCCCTTGTTGTTCTCTTAATCTGTCAGGGTGTTTTATGTATTCAGAAAGATTTCAATATATGTATTGAGAAAATCTGTCGTTTTCATTGTTATTATGATACCATGTAACCAACATTTTTTGACCAGAAATCAAAAACTTTTTGCATAATTTCGGCAGGATTCTGCAATTTTTTAATGGAGTGACACAAATGGAAAAACGAGACGCTCATATCCACACGCCTTTTTGCCCTCACGGCTCGAAGGATGCGCTGAAACAATATGTCGAAAAGGCCCTGGAAAGAGGCTTTGACTCGATCACATTTACAGAGCACGCCCCCCTTCCTCCGTCATTTCAAGATCCCGTACCGCTTCAGGACAGCGCGATGGATCTCAGACAGATGGAGGTTTATTTGGAGCGGCTGTCACAGCTGAAAAAGGAATACGATGGACAAATCAGCATTCTGACTGGGCTAGAAACCGATTTTATCACAGGGTATGAAGAGGAAACCGCGGCGTTTCTGAACACGTACGGCCCCTCACTGGATGACGGCATTTTATCCGTTCATTTTTTGAAGACCGGTCCGTCTTATATCTGCCTCGATTTTGACGAGCACGCCTTTCAGCAGCTCGCCGCGCACTTCGGAAGCGTTGAAGCCGTATATGAACAATACTATGAAACTGTGTATTCTTCCATTGTAACACCGCTCGGCCCCTTTAAGCCAAAACGGGTCGGCCATATCACGCTCGTCAAAAAATTCGCGCGCCTTTTCCCTTACAGCATGTCACCTCAAATAAGAGAGCTTGCGGCCCGCTGTCTTGACGCCGTGAAAGAACACGGAATGGAGCTGGATGTGAATACATCCGGGCTCAGAAAGAAGTTTGCCGGGGAAGTATACATGGAGGATTGGATGGCTGAGACGGCGAAGCAAAAAAAAATCCCGCTCATATTCGGGTCGGACGCCCATCAAGCGGAAGATGTCGGCAGTTCCTATGAAACGTACAAAAGCATCATTACTTCATAAGCGCCGCATCAGGCCGTCGGAACACGCTTTCGATCCAGATCTTCACCTCTTCAAAATACCTTTTATAAAAGTACGGTTCATGAGGCTGCATATAGAGCACCTCGGTAATGTATTGAGGCTGAAGATACGGCATCATCAAGAGGGATTTCAATTGCAGAATAAAATGCGGCACGGGCAGCGTCAGCCGTCTGTGGCGTGACTGCCCTTCTTCAATCACCAGCTGGAAAATATATTTTTCTTTCATTAAGTAAGTAGACATAATTTCCCTGATAAGCACGGAATCAATCGTTACTTCCCGATATACAAACCGCGTTAATTGACGGTTATCGTGCTGATAGGATAAAATATCGAAAATCACCCGCAGGATGCGTTCCTGCGCGTCTTCACCGTTCATACTGACGGCGGCTTTTTCCAGCGCTTCAGTATAGCCTTCGTAAAACTCGGAAACTAAATGTTCCATTAATCCGCCTTTCCCTTTAAAATAGTAGGAGATGTGCGCAACATTTACATCAGCTGACTTTGCGATTTCACGGACGGACGTGCCGGAATAACCTTTTTGGTTAAACAGCTGGACAGCGGCGTTAATAATTTTGTCTTTGGTGCTTACTTTCATACGGCTCACCCCTTTATGTGTAACAATTCAAGCAGAAAGGCGCCGTTCCTGTAAGAACTTCTCGACAAATGCCGGCAGAACGGCCGGAACTTTGTTTGATATTATAGAAAAAGTGAGGGTTTTCCATGTTTCATGTCGAAAAACAATCCGGAGATAAAGAAAAAAGTTATCAGCTTCTGCTTAAACAGCTCGAAGCCATGACAGAAGATGAAACGGATGCGATCGCAAATTACGCGAATGCGTCAGCGCTTTTATACCATTCATTACATGAAGTCAACTGGGCGGGGTTTTACTTCGCTAAAGAGGGCGAGCTCGTGCTCGGACCGTTTCAAGGACTTCCTGCCTGTGTGCGCATTCCGTTCGGCAGAGGCGTATGCGGCACTGCCTACTCTAATGGCGACGTGCAGCGGATTGCCGATGTGAATGCGTTCCCGGGACACATCGCCTGTGACGCGGCTTCCCAGTCAGAAATCGTTCTCCCGATCCGCGTAAACGGTGAAGTGATCGGTGTGCTGGACATTGACAGCCCCGTGAAAAACCGTTTTGATGAAACGGACGAAACCTATTTAGCAAAGTTCGTTGAAACGCTTGAAAAACGATTAGGATAAAAAAAGGAGCCCGGCCGGCAGGCCGGCTCCTTTTTTATGTCGTCGTGCTGTTTTGATGGATGATCAGCCGGTTTTTGCCGTTCCGTTTGGCGATATAAAGCGCCTCATCCGCTTGCTGAACGAGCAATTTCAACGGCATCGGGCCGGACTTTGACCAGCAGGAAACGCCGCAGGAAATCGTCACGCGCGGCTCGGTGTTTTCCCGGATGGCGCGAACCAGCCTTTTAGCGATGCGTTCTCCGGATGACACGTTGATATTCGGCAGATAGACAGCCAGCTCCTCGCCCCCCCACCTTGCAGCGACATCATGCTCACGAATATGGTTCTTCATAACGGAGGCCACCTGAATCAGGATCGAATCTCCCGTTTGATGACCGTATGTATCATTAATATTTTTGAAATTATCGATATCAACGAGGATGAATACACCCCGTTTATGAATTTTCATGCTGTATTGAATTTTCTCATCCAAATAGGTTCTTGAATACAGCTCCGTCAGCTGGTCTGTCTGAACAAGATGCTCAAGCCTGTCGCGCAGCATGGAGTTCGTGACCGCCAATGTCGCATGGTGAATGAGCGCTTGAAAAAGCTTATACATTTCAAACGTAAAAGCATACAAATCCTTTTTCAATAAAATCGCGAACCCGAAGACGGTGTCATTTTCGATCATCGGCACCGCCATCAGCGAGCCGTAGCCGTTTTCGCCGAATACAGTCTTTCCGCTGCCGATAAACACGCCCTTTTCTCCCTCGAACAGCTTTTCTTTCACAATGCTGATATAAGGGTTCGCACGTTCTGTCTTAAAAAAAGCGGTATGTCCCGGAAGCAGATTTTGCGTCTCAAAATGATCAATATGAAAAAAAGCCACTTCTTCCGCATGAAACGATTGGGTCATAATGGCGGCGAGCTCCCTCATCGTATCAGTGAGTCTGAGGCGCTGATTCAGCTGGCGCGATGTTTCATTAATGAGCTCCAGATTCGCAATGCTTTTTTTCGATTGCTCATAGAGCTGCGCATTTTCAAATGCTTTTCCCGCTGCGCCCGCAAGCAGCAGCATTTCACTGAGAGTACTGCACGAAAGAACGGCATCCTGCAGCCCCTCCGTCTTCAGAACCCCGTAAGTCCCCTGCTGGCCTTTGATCGGCAGATAAGCAGATGACCTGCCTTTTCTGAGCAGTCTCCCCGATAAATAAACCTTCAGGGCAGACGGATCGGCATCTTTTCCTTCCATATGTAATTCTTTTGCGGGAAGCTGTCTGTCCGTATCCTGATCCTGCGTGATAAACAGTGAAAAACGGAAAGACCGGAAAGCCGTACTCAAACTTGCCTGCAGTTTTTCCAAAACCTCATTTTGGTCCAAAAGCGAATGGAACATTTCTGTCATTCTGTGAATTTTCCGCTGATGCTTCGTTTTGTCAAACAGCCCGCTTTGTCTCACAGATTGATTAATAAACTGAGTAACGATCTCAGGCAATGATTCCGGGATCGGCAGCCCGCCTTCCGAGCACAGATAAAAGGATCTGCCGGACGTCTGATTCCTGATCATAAAACGGCCGTCGCTCTCTTTCAGCGGAGCATAATGCGGTTCATCTTCTGTTTTTATGGTGAAACGTGTTGATTCTGCCGGTGAAAGGGTCAATGAAAGAGATGTAAAGCAGGATTCTAGAGCTGAGGCCAGCCATAACAGCGAGTCGGATAATGAGACGGATTCAGATTTCGTTAAGAAAAAAGAAAGCATTTTCTGATGAAAGGCCGTCACTTCATCAATTGTTTGTTTTTTCATTTTTATCACCTAAACATGTACTACTCATTTTTGTACATTATATCATAAACCGGCACTCTTCATGGAGAAATGGTTGACGGCGGCGGGGAAAAATCATATAATGTTCTTTGTGTGAAATATTGCAGCCTTTTTGTTCAGCTTCTGTGTTTGCATTTTGTTCCTTAGCTGTAAGGTGTATCGTGTAACTCTCTGCTGCTGGAGCGAGGATACATGAAAACAAAATGTGCACGGTCGGATCGAACAGACGGTTTTTATTTTCCACAAAATAAAACCAAAGGAGGAGTCACATTATGGCTCGCTATACAGGTCCATCTTGGAAACTGTCTCGCCGTTTAGGAATCTCTCTTAGCGGTACAGGTAAAGAATTAGAAAAACGCCCTTACGCACCAGGTCCCCACGGTCCGGGACAGCGTAAAAAACTATCAGAATACGGTTTGCAATTGCAAGAAAAGCAAAAACTTCGTCACATGTACGGTGTAAACGAACGTCAATTCCGCACATTGTTTGACAAAGCTGCAAAAATGACTGGTAAACACGGCGAAAACTTCATGATTCTTTTAGATGCACGTCTTGATAACGTTGTGTACAAGCTCGGTCTTGCGCGCACTCGCCGTCAAGCACGCCAATTAGTTAACCACGGTCACATCCTTGTTGACGGAAGCCGCGTTGACATTCCGTCTTACCAAGTAAAACCTGGTCAAACAATCGGTGTTCGCGAAAAATCAAGAAACCTTTCTATCATCAAAGAATCTGTAGAAGTAAACAACTTCGTTCCTGAGTACCTTACTTTCGACGCTGAAAAGCTTGAAGGTACATTCACTCGTCTTCCAGAGCGCTCTGAGCTTGCTCCGGAAATTAACGAAGCGCTTATCGTTGAGTTCTACTCCCGTTAAGTAAAACGCTCTTTAAAGAGCATTGGATTAAACCCCGGACATGTTGTAATGACAATGTTTCCGGGGTTTTTCTTTTGGGCTGTCAGAATAATGGACAGATGCTCCCTCTCTTTATTAAAAAAAGCCCCTGTCCGGGGCTTTTTTTATGTGCCTACTGGCTTTTCAGCTACATGTACATTAGAAACCCCCATTTGACAAGCAGAAGAAATTTTCCACATAATAAATCACCATACCTTACAAAAAGGAGAGACGAAATGAACAGCATCCCCTCTATCGTCAGCAAGCACAAAGCCTATTTTGCGGCGGGGCATACGAGACAGCTAGAATCGAGACTGAACATGCTGCAAAAGCTGAAACAAGCCATCAAAACACAAGAAGCCGATATAACAGCCGCTCTCTATCAGGATCTCCACAAATCCGAACAGGAGTCGTACACAACAGAAATCGGAATTGTACTGGAGGAAATCAGTTTTGTGATGAAGCGGCTTGGGAAATGGATCAAACCGAAACGAGCCAAAACGCCTCTGACTCACCTAGGCTCCAAGAGCATCATCATCCCTGAGCCGTATGGAACCGTTTTGGTGATTGCGCCTTGGAACTATCCCTTGCAGCTGGCGCTTTCACCCTTGATTGGAGCCATTGCGGCCGGAAACACAGTCGTTCTTAAACCGTCAGAATATACGCCGGCGGTTTCCGCTGTTCTTTCCAAACTCATCAGCAGCGTTTTTCCGAGTGACTATGTCGCTATGGCGGAGGGCGGACCCGACGTCAGCACTGTGTTATTACAGCAGCCCTTTGACTATATTTTCTTCACCGGAAGCGTTGCCGTGGGAAAAATCGTCATGGAGGCCGCCGCCAAACAATTAATTCCCGTTACCTTGGAGCTCGGCGGCAAAAGTCCCTGCATTGTCCATAAGGATGCTGATATACAGCTTGCCGCCAAACGCATCGTCTTCGGGAAATTTACAAATGCAGGGCAAACCTGCATCGCACCGGATTATTTATTTGTCCACCAAGATATCAAAACGAAGCTCACAGAAGAAATGAAGCGTTCGATCAGCGAATTTTACGGCCCTCAGCCTGAACAAAATCCGCAGTACGGCAAAATCGTCAGTGAACGCCACTATCAGCGGCTGCTCAGCTTTCTGCATGATGGCATCCCGCTCACAGGCGGACAATCTGATCCCGCTCATCATAAAATTGCGCCGACCATTCTCGAACAAGTGAGGGATGACTCTCCAGTGATGCAGGAGGAGATTTTCGGGCCGATTCTTCCGCTCTTTACATACCGTGATATCGGGGAAGTCATTGAGAAAGTCCAATCACGCCCAAAGCCGCTCGCCCTGTATCTCTTCACCACAAACAAAGAAACTGAGCGCGCTGTTTTAGAGAATCTGTCGTTTGGCGGAGGCTGTGTCAATGATACGTTAATGCATGTTGCGACGCCGTATTTGCCATTCGGCGGCGTCGGGGAAAGCGGCATCGGCAGCTATCACGGATTTGACAGCTTTAACACGTTTACGCACAAAAAAAGCGTCGTCAAACAAACGAACCGCTTCGACTTCGCTTTCCGTTATCCTTCTTCCAAAAACGGGCTGCGAATGATTCGGAAAATACTTAAATAAAAAAGCGCAGAGTATCTGCGCTTTTTATAAATCCTCTATACACCAATTAATCGGTTCGTCTCTTAAATTAAACCTATTTTTAAAAGTTCAAATCGAAGTCTAATAGTAAAAATGAACCAACCCAACTGTAGGAAAGGTTAATCCTCATCACCCTGGTGAGTCCTATAATAATTTTCAGCAGTGTAGATATTCCATTCCCAAAAACTTGATCCCTGAGATAAAATATACCTATCTAAAAATATCTCAAAATTAAGTTGCATTGGTTCATACTCGACAAATCCGCGGAACCATAAATAGTTTGGATCTGTGGATATTTTGGTTTTGTCAATTAACAAATAACATCCGTCTAACAGATGTGCGACGGGAATAAACTGAGGCTTTAAAAAACCATTTTGCATATACTTTTCAATCTCTTCTACATTAAGAATATGCAAACCCCCACCTACATTCTCACCGTAAATCAACAAATCAAATATTCTGGCTCCGTTATGCAATTTTAAAAAGGTTTTATAATCTTCAGGAAGTGAGACTTTTATTTTCTTCTCAAAACTCTCAATCTCCAGATCTGTTGCACCTTTAGAGAAAGTACATTCTGTTTCTAAAAGAGTTCCTTCATTCCCTAAAATTTTTAAGCGGCCTTTTTCATCAATTAATTCTTTTAGACCCTGGATCGTTTTTTCAACAAAAACTGCCATTGAGCCACCTCTTACTTATTAATATTTATCCCTCCAAGGATTTAATAGATTTTGGTGCATATCACGAGGGAGAGGATACAAATTATTAAAGTTATTTTTTCCCCCATACTTTAGCGGAAGCACATGGTGAATATCGAATGAACTCCAATTCCACTTCGGATCACCGTATGTGTCGATGTACTTCTTTATATAGTTACCTCGATCCGTTCTGCTATCCCATTTAGCTCTTTTATCGACAGGTACAGCCGGGAAATTTGCTTTAGCCGGTAAGGGCATTGTTTTTTTGCTGTGAGTATTTATTATCTCTGGATACAGCATTGCTATTTTATTCGCAAGAGCAGGAGCCAATGTTCCAGTTGAAGTATCAGGAAGTGAACCTTTCCAGCCGGCTACCGAAGTATGTTGGGACATAAAAAACTTTGTCTTTTTAGGATAATACGACTTTGAATATGATTTACCTGCTTTAACATCCTTCCCTAAAAATTCTCTATTATGGAGAAAAAACCTTCCATATTTTCCGCTATAAGTGTTACTTTCATATAATCGTTTTTTCCTTCTCCCCACCGCTTCTTTCCGGGTTCCTCCTGTTGTGGCACTTTAAACAGATCGTTTTATGATTATCAAGATCAAATGCCCCGCTTGGATCATCTCTTAATGTGTTGAGATTGTGGACCGTATTTGCCTCCTATTAATCCACGACGACGTCACTCACAACACAAATAGCCGTCCCTAATTAGAACGGCTTTTCTTACCCGCTTCCAGCTTGCTGTATTATAGATTTTGTCTAATTCGTCACGTTGCCTTGCCATGCTTATTCCTTTTCTGATTCACCTGAACAGACTACACACGACAAGCAGAAGAACGTGAGCGCAATAAACCATGACGTTTCAAATGGGTGCGCATAAATTGTTTCCATGCTCTATCTCCTTTACTCAACATAATAAAAGCTTCAGTGGAAAGCGGCTTGGGCGTTGGCATCCTTTCAGCCGCACACCTCAGATTCTTTCCTAATTCCTCAAAGGCTTGACTAATTGTTTTCATGTAATCCCTCCAATCATATTCTTTCTAAACTGCCCCCGCACTCAAGCCGTTAACCGCCAATTGTTTATCCTGAGAATCACCGGGTGAAGTTTACAGAGAATATAAAAAAGCGCCTCATTTTGAGGCGCTAGCATAATTATAGATTTAATTTCAAGATTTATCTCAGTTATAGTTATTTATATTTATTCATAGACATGCTCACGTATATTTCATTTGCTTCTTCAGCTGTTATACCGAACTTTTTGCTTGCAAGTTCAGCAACCATTGAATCATGTATCTCAGGGGTGTAATTCTCCCCGTAATTTGTAATTCTATTAAATTCGTTTTCCATGTAATCATATATGATTTGGTCACTAGATGATTGAGTCTCTTCTTCTGATAAATTTTCTTTACTTTTCTCTTTCTCATCCTCCACATCAAAAATAACTTCATCGTTTTTTTCTAACTGATTCAAAGAATAACCATCTTTAAAATCAATTGTATAATCATCGTTGTTATACTTGGCATGTAATTCATCTACTGAACAAGTATACTTATCCCCACAACTGATCTTATAAGAAAAGCCTTTATCCTTAATTAACTCATAAACTTGGTAAAGAGTTTTATATTTTTCTTTATCAGAGAGTTTATTAAATTTCTTATTCATGGATAAATTAATTTTAAATTCATAATATTTTTTTATTGAGTTTGTATATTCTAAAGTTGGCTCCCCACTAAGATATTGTGATAATGATTTATTTTTTGATAGCTCTTTTAAAAAAGTTTCAGCCTCTTTTGTTTCTAGACCACAACCGGATAGAACAAAAATTAGTATAGGAATAATTATAAATATTTTTTTCAATCTGCTTCCCCTCCCACCTTATTATCAGTGAAAGAGCGTAATGAAGGAACTGTTTGCAAAATTTGTCGAACGATTCACCAGAGTTGTTTACATGGAATATAAAAAAGCACCCCGAAGATTGCTATTCTGTTCTTTTATATTTTCTATACTTTTGTTTTACTCTCTCTTTTCCATTATTCAACACAGTGTAAATATCTCTGCATTTTTCCATTGCAGCATGCGCCTCTTTATAACTCAATTTTTCATTTTGCAAATGTAAGAACTTCTGGTGAAATTCAATTAATTCTACCAATTCATAATCAATATATTTGTAAACAATATCTTTTTGTGCCGTTAGAACTTTGTTAAATTCTATAACACTTCTTCGTATATGCCTTGCCTTAATATCTTCATCCATATAACAATGTTCTAAAAAGAAAAAGCTATTGAAACTAGGTGTTAGAAAACTCATTAAAACATTTATCTTGGTCAAAGTTTCAGTCACAGTGCTCATAAAAATTTCTTTTTCTCTGTGCTGAATCTGAAGTTTGACACCATAATATGTAATTGCACCTCCTAATATTGCACCAGTAAAAGCAATTAACCCAGCCCATATAGTTTCTTTATCTTTAAAAAACATATTTAATATTCCTGAGTAAAGTAGCAAATCTCCAAGAAATAAAGAAACAATAACAAATATGAATATGATGTTTTTAATATTAAGTCTCAAATTAGATCCCTCCTTCCTTATTATCGGTAAAGGAGAGCGATAAAGGAACCATTTGAAAAAATTTGTCGAACAAAAAGTTCCTTTCACAAATTAGACTCAACCGCAAGACAAAAAATGCTTTTTTTCACAAATAAGTATCAACACGTATAAATAATACGCATTATAATCCTATATGTAAGGAAGGGAAACATGAAATTATCAAGAGATATCGTAAAGATACTTACTAAAGGTGAGTAGTATTTAAAGCGGGTTGTTGGTAGTCATCACCACTTTAACATCCAACCAAACCGGGCACGGTAACAGTCCCACATCCAAAAAAGACTTCAAACCCAGCACACTAAATTCTATACTTAAACAACCCCCTTGTAAGGAGGTTTTATATATATGGCAAAGTATTTATTTCCGGCGATTTTTGATGCAGGAGAAAACGGAAGCGACGGCTACACAATTACCTTTCCCGATTTACCCGGCTGCATTTCAGAAGGCGAGAACGTGGATGATGCTATGATCATGGCAAAAGATGCGCTCGAAGGCTTTCTATATGGCATGGAAGAAGACGGCGAAGACATCCCTTCCCCCTCCGCTCCAAAATATATCAAAGTGCCGGCAACCGGTTTTGTTGTTATGGTAAGCGCCTGGACAGATATTGTCCGTGATGAAATGGAAAACAAAGCGGTGAAAAAGACACTTACTGTACCTAAATGGCTGGCGGAAGCAGCAGAAAAAGAAGGTGTAAACTTTTCGCAGCTTCTTCAATTTGCATTACGTGAGCGGCTTGGCATTAATAAAAGATCATCATAAAAAAGACAGCCTGTTAAGCTAAACAAAAAGGCTGTCATTTGCTCTATTTTTCATTTTTAAGAGGGATCGTTCAATATTCTTTTGGACGGTTCCTTTTTTTATATTGAGTAAAGCAGCTATTTCTTCATAAACATATTTTGCACAGCGTGCATGATAAAAATATCTTTCTCGCGGTCTGTCAGTACAGATAAAGATCGCTATTCTTTCCCTGTTCCAATCGCTTGCCTCTCCATCAGGGTCCTGAACGATTGCATATTCTTCCGGCAGCGCATCAATTAAACGCGGATCAGAAAGGATCGTCCTTTTATACGCATCCCTGCGATCAGCACCACGGCGGGCGCCGGGTTGTCTTCCGTTCTGCAGCCATTCGATTGTATTCAATGTCGCTTATCATGCCGCCAATAATCTTTTTATCGCTGTTTTGTTCAGCGGTTAAGAGACTGTCAGCAACCTCCGATAACTGCCGGTACATCTTTCAATGCGCTTTTATATTCAATGATTAAATCTTACATATGTTTCCTCCTGTTTAATTCCCCTTAAATAAGCCGCTTCCGGAAAACAAAAAAACGGACACCAATCAGAGCACAGTAATTCTGTACAATGATCAGTGTCCGCAGGCTTTCCGTCTTGGACTTGTATCCAATTAAACAATTCTCCTTCGTCCCATTTAACGCGGGTGATCTTGCCATGATTTGTAATTATCTTTGTTTCCCTGTATGTGGGGAGCGGAGCCATCCTTGCAGCTCCATTGGATAGAATAACCGCAAAGTAACCGTACTGTGTCGTGTCTATGACAAGTTTATCTCTTTATATGATCTAAACTGATTAATCTCATACTGTTTCCTCCTTTAAATCCGTTGTTCGTATACCAACAAATAAGCGTTCATCCCGTCTTTAAATTTCTCTTGTAAATAAAAATTCAGCACCTCTTCCGAATCCTGCAGCCGCACCGTTTTTTTTCTCGCACACCAAAAATTCGATCAGCAGGATAAGTGAGTAATAATTGTTTCGGAGCGCTGCTTCATACCAATCTCTAATCGTCAAAACGCCGCTCCAAGTTGACAAAAAGCCCGTACTCTTTGATGAACACGAGTGAAACAGTTCCGACCGGGCCGTTTCGCTGCTTGCCTATTTGATCTCAATAAATTTTTGCTCTCACTTTCCTTGTCGTAATAATCATCCCGATAAAGAACCCCAATGACATCCGCGTCCTGTTCAATGTGTCCCGATTCTCTTATGTCTGACATCATCGGTCGTTTATCCTGCCGCTGTTCAACGCCCCGTGAGAAAGCTGACTGAGAGCAATCACGCTAATATCCAACTCTCGGCTCATGTGTTTTTAACATGCGGCGGCACTTAATTCAATCGTTCCTTGCAAGAGAATAAAAAAGCACCCAATCCGGGTGCTTCATACATTAAAATCATCGTCCTTCCTTCTTCCATCACACCATACTCAGCTGGGGTTCGAATAATTCATAGTGAATGGATTCCGGCGGTGTATTGAATTCAGAAATCAGCTTTTTCATTTCTTTAATGAACGACGGTGATCCGCACAGGTAAAAATCAGCATCTTTATCTGTCATCACTTCTTCTAACAGCTTTTTGTCAATCCGGCCTTCCCGAAAACGAATGTTTTCTGAACGGTCTTGTTCGGACGGCTCGCTGTAAATAAAGAGGGTGTCAACGGATGAGTGTTCCGCGGCTTCTTCAGCCTCATGCCGCAACGCATGATACTCTCCGCTCCTTGCCGCATGGATAAAGAGAACGTTTCGCTGCGGCTGGGTTTTGGCAACCGTCTTTAACATGCTGATCATCGGAGTAATTCCGACACCGGCACTGATGAGAACGAGATTCTTTTTGGAATCAGGGTCTAATACGAAATCCCCGGCCGGAGCGCTGATCTCAATTGAATCCTTTTCGTGTAATTGGTCATGCAGATATGAGGAAACAACCCCTTCTTTTTTAACGGAAATCCGGTAATAATCCTTACCGGACACGTCGGATAAGCTGTACTGGCGGATATGCGTATAGCCCGTGTCCGGAATGTATACTTTTACACTGATATACTGCCCCGCTTTGAATTCGGGGAGAACTTGTCCGTCTTCCGGTTTTAAATAAAACGACGTTATCTCCTTGCTTTCTTTTACCTTTTTATCAATTGTAAACGCCTTATAGTCTTTCCAGCCGCCTTTTTGCGTTTCCGCTTGTTCATACATGTCCTTCTCAATTCCGATAAAAGCGTCTGCAATGACGCCGTATGCTTTTTCCCATGCCTGAATGACCTCAGGAGCGGCCCCGTCTTTTAGCACATCCTTTATCGCGATTAACAAGTACTTTCCAACGATTGGGTAATGCTCGGGCTTAACACCGATACTCCGGTGCTTATGGCTGATTTGTTTGACGACGGGAACGATGTTTTCCAGCCGGTCAATATTGGCTGCGGCCGCGATCACAGCATTCGACAAGGCCGTACGCTGTGTTTTTTTCTTTTGATTTGTCTGATTAAAGATATTCAGCAGCTCAGGGTGATGCTGAAACAGCAGGTCATAAAATCGGCCTGTGATTTCTTCACCATGCTCTTCTAAGACCGGCACTGTGCTTTTAATGATTTCAATCGTTTTTTCATCGAGCATTCTGAAATCCCCCTAAAGATGTATGCATCTCGATTGACCTGAGAAAAGAATCGTTTTTGAATTCTTTTTTATAGATTTCCCCGCTCAAAAAGGGTTAACCGTTCCAATTTGAGGCGGATTCAGGAAAAACCAGAAAAACGAAATTGCATATGAAAAATTGTGGACTTGCCACGGTGTACTTGTCCGATGCAAAACCCTCCTTGCCAGCATTTAATAAAATACGGGAGGTGAGATGAATGGGTAAAAAATCGAAAGTGTATTACTGTGACCCTAAGTATATTGTGACTGACAAGTATACTGACAAAGAAGTGGTTTACGTCCATCCCATCAAACACATTAACAGAGAGCATATCCGTTATGTTCCCCGCCACGTTTATAAGGAAGAAACAATTCACGAAGTCATTGATCCGGGAGATCCGGGGAAATGCGGGTGTAAAAAGCATAAAAAAAGACGCAAAAAGTAATTGGTTCGATTTCTTGCCTTATCTCAAGTTAAACACGTAAGTTTCAGCAGACCTCCGTACCTTTTGGCTCCTCTTTTTCAGAGGGGTCTTTTTTCATAAGCAAATACGTTGTGAGGCGGGAATCTGCCTGATATTCTTGTCATATACAAATTCACAGGAGGCATGATGTATGAGCAAAAAAATCGCAGTTCTGATGACAGATCAATTTGAGGATATTGAATATACAAGCCCGGCGGACGCATTTAAAGAAGCGGGCCACAGTGTGGTGACAATAGATTTGGAAGCAGGGAAAGAAGTGACGGGCAAGCACGGTGAGAAAGTAAAGATTGATCAAGCGATCTCAGACGCAGACGCCAAGGAATTCGATGCGTTATTGATTCCCGGAGGCTTTTCACCGGATCTTCTGCGCGGAGATGACCGCCCGGGTGAATTCACTAAAGCATTCGTGGAAGATCAGAAACCTGTTTTCGCAATCTGCCACGGCCCGCAGCTACTGATTGATACCGACCTTCTTAAAGGAAAAGATATCACGGGATTCCGCAGCATCCGCAAAGACTTAATCAATGCCGGCGCACATTATAAAGATGAAGAAGTCGTCGTGAGCCATAACATCGTAACGAGCAGAACACCTGACGATTTGGAAGCCTTTAATCGTGAATCATTGAACCTGCTGAAATAAGAGAAAAAAGCACAGACCCGTTCAGTCTGTGCTTTTTTTATGGATTTATAAAGAAACACCAATAGTTAGACCTATTCTCTTCCCCATCCATAATAAGTAAAATTAAGAGTGGGTTTTTCGACACTCGACAGGAGGTTCGCTATGTGGATGATCATCTTGCTGCTTATCATTTTAATCGGTTTTACCGGTAATATCATCTCGCTTTTGAGAGCGCAAAGACACGCATCTCAAAGAATAATTGAGCTTTTAGAAAAGCAAAGCCGAAAATAATCTGTTAGCGCTGTGTTACCCATAATAGTAATAATAATTCCGGCAGATTTCCTGAAATATGATTTGATGCCCTTTCTCGTTCGGATGAAGACCTTCTGACATGCACATGCTGCGGAAAGCGGGATTATACGGGTCGATGAGATCTGTATCAAACAGGTCGGCATACGGTACAGAGAGGAGTGTGCAGGCTTCTTTTTGGGCTTTCACATAGTCAGCCAGCTTCAGGCCCAGTTTATTTTTATCAGTATCACGGCGGACGATTTTTCCTTTTGATATTTTTGCTTGTCTCGTTGGGGTCACCACAATGATGCTCGCGCCTTTATTTCCGCTCCGCAGCTGCTGGATCACTTGGCAGAAGCCTCCGTAAAATGTGGTGATATCCTTTTCATCTGTGCCGATGGGAATGTGGTTGCACCAATCATCATCTGTTCCCTGGACAATGATGACATCATGTCCCTTTGTTTTAAGCGCCTGCTGATAAATGTTACCGCTTCCGTTGTTGCTCATGTTAACGCCGCTGACAGACAGATTGGTTATTTCAGCGTTTGTCCGGTCTTTCAGAATGTCACCAAAGCCGTATTCCGCACGCAGCCCCCGGGCGACGCTGTCACCTAAGATCGCGATTTTTGAAGCCTTCCGCAGCCTGCTTATGCTGATGAAGTCAATGCTGATATGCCCGCTGTCCGTGATATGCAAAAGCTTGCTGCTTATGTTTGGCAAAGAGACTGTCTTTCCTTCAGAGTTATAAAAATCCTCATTCAGCTTCATTCGGCGTCATCCCTTCCTTTTTATCCTCCGGCATCTTTTTTGACATAAAAAACGGACACGAACAAACAGCGCCATGTTGTCAGTTCAGTGTCCGCAGATGATGATACCGGATCTTTTATGCAGTTCTCTTGCCATTATAGCAGATCCCCGTTACTTGTAATAGAGTCTGCAGTCAGCATTTAAAACAGCGTTTGCGGGTACGTTTTTGATGAGACCGTCTGCTGCGGGAACGGTGTGTCCGGCGATGCGTCCGTCTTCTGCTGCGGGAACGGTGTGTCCGGTGATGCGTCCGTCTTCTGCTGCGGGAGCGGTGTGTCCGGTGATGGCTCCGTCTTCTGCTGCGGGAACGGTGTGTCCGGTGATGCGTCCGTCTTCTGCTGCGGGAACGGTGTGTCCGGTGATGCGTCCGTCTTCTGCTGCGGGAACGGTGTGTCCGTTTTCTGCTGCGGGAACGGCGCGAACATTTTTTAGAAACCGGTTCTTGGTATAAATACTCCCCTAAACCTTCTCTTTCCGCAACGGCAACTCCATGTTCAATTTCTTTAACAGAAATAGCGTTCAATTCTGTTCACCTCCCTTTTTCTTTACAACATAACGTATGAAATGAACCCCTCACGTGTATAAGCTTCTCTCTCATATGAGCGAGAAATAGTCATTTATACAACAAAAAGACCCGTGGGAACGGGCCTTTTGCCGGGAACAAACGCAAACATAAAATCGATTTATTTCTTCCTCTCGCTCTCCGGCTCGGGGTGAATCATTACCTGTGCTTGTTTGAATTCATTCGTAATATCTCTTTCAATGCGGTCACACAGGTCGTGCACGTCTTTAATCGTCACGTGAGAGGCTACGACCAGGTGAAAATCAATATACTCCTGCGGGCCGGAGCGTCTTGTACGAAAATCGTGAATTTCAATAAATTCCTGTTGAAATGTTTCAATAATCTTTAAAATTGTTTTTTCTTCCTCTTCCGACAAACGGGTATCAATCAGCGGCGGGAATGCTTCTTTCATTAACTTAAACGCTTCATATATGATATACATCGCCAGCACCATACCTATAATGGGATCAAGTATGTACCACTCCGTTATGGTAACGACCAAAAGGCTTGCCGCTACGCCTAATGATGTGTACACGTCAGTCAGTAAATGCAGGGCATTTGATTTCATTGCCACGGAATTAACCTTTTCGGCTTCTCTTTTTACGAACTTCGAAACGATCAAATTAATGAGAGCCCCCGCAAGCATCACAACAATGCCCAATACGGGCAGATGAACCGGCGCCGGGTTGACCAGTTTTTGAACGCATTCATATATCATCCAAATCCCTGCCGCAAAAATCAGAATCGTCTCGATAGTCCCCGACAGATTCTCGACTTTTCCATGACCGTACGGATGCCCTGTATCAGCCGGCTTTTTTGAAATCCTGACGGAGATAAAGGCGATGAAGGCGGCGATCAAATCTAAAAAAGAATGAATGGCTTCAGAAAGTATCGCGACAGATCCGGTTATTATCCCCACCACTATTTTGAGCATGACGACCAGGGAATTGCTTATAACCGATAAAAAAGCGATTTTAGAGGTGTTTTCCACCGTGATCCTCCTCTTTTTAACTTCTTGAATTTATCGTATCAAACGGCATTCGTGTGGGTCTACGGCAACGTTTTTCACAAAAGCCATACATGTAACTCACCATAAACTAAGTTGGAAAGCGACAAAACAGGCGCACCTTTCTTTCAGCACTCAAGTCCCATTGACAAGATATAATCGCTTACATTATAGTAGTTTCATGAATAACCACTACGGAGGATGTTTATGGAGGATGTTTATGGAGGATGTTCTGAAAGAATTACAGAAATTTGGATTTTCTCAATATGAATGTAAAGCATATATCGGCTTGTTGAAACACTCGCCTGTTACCGGATATGAAATCAGCAAAAGGTCAGGCGTCCCCCGCTCAATGATCTATGAGGTATTGGGGAAATTAGTTGATAAAGGCGCTGTCCATATTGTGCCGTCTGATCCGGTTACATATGCCCCGCTGGCCGGAAAGGAATTAATCGACCGGCTCCGGCACGATTTCGAGAGCTCATTCGGCTACCTTGAGGAAAAGTTATTGGCGCTGGAAAGCGAGCAGGAGATGAATGTCATCCGCCGCATCAGCACGAATGATCATGTCATCAATGAGATGAAGGATATGATTGAAAAAGCCGAGGAAGAGTTGTGGCTGTCTGTCTGGGAACAGCAGATTCCCTTTATTCAAGAAGCCGCTAACAAACGCGCCGCCGAACAATTGCCCGTCTTTTCGATTGTGTTCGGCCCTCCGGAAGTGAAACTTGGAAATACGACAAATCATAATATGTCTCCTGAAGTGGCGGAGAAACGGATGGGCGGGAGATTAACGATAGCTGCCCGCGATAATAAAGAAGTCTTAATCGCCAATTTTTCTCCGCAGACGAATGCCTGGGCCATTAAATCAGAAGATCCCGCTCTCGTTCTCGTGGCTATGGAATATATGAGGCACGATCTGATGTTCGCGGAGCTTGTGAAAGAAGTCGGGGCTGAGAAAGTTGAAGGCCTGATGAAACAAAATCATTCGTTATTTCATGTCGTCACCGGAAATCGGTTCATATAAATGTGAACCGTATTTTCTTTGATTTTTTCATTAGTCGTTATCATTATAATCTCTATGAAAGGAGTATAAAAAATGATTAACACAGAAGTGCAAAAAACCGCCGTTTCCCGGGAAATGAACGATACGTTTTTACAGGGGGTGCGGGATTGTGTGCCTACGCTGCTGGGCTATATGAGCATC
This sequence comes from Bacillus sp. EKM208B, assembly GCF_011800725.1. Classification (NCBI taxonomy): domain Bacteria; kingdom Bacillati; phylum Bacillota; class Bacilli; order Caryophanales; family Bacillaceae; genus Bacillus; species Bacillus sp. EKM208B. The sequence goes on from NZ_JAANHO010000002.1 coordinate 475,684, forward strand.
GGTTTTGCTTTCGGCATCGTTGGCGTTGCCTCACATCTAAGCATTCTTGAAATTTGTTTGTTATCTTTATGTGTCTATGCCGGCGCCGCCCAATTTATTATTTGCTCGCTCCTTGTTTCCGGGAGTCCTATTTCCGCCATTATTTTAACGACGTTTATCGTCAATCTGCGGCACCTTCTGCTGAGCCTGACCATCGCGCCGTATTTCACGAAATACTCTTTGGCGAAAAATATCGGCTTCGGGGCTTTGCTTACTGACGAATCTTTCGGGGTAGCGGTGAACAAAGCGGCTCAGAACGGCAGGTTATACGATAAGTGGATGAACGGTCTCAATATAACCGCTTACGTGTGCTGGGTTATTTCCTGCGTGATGGGCGGGCTTCTCGGACAATGGATATCTGATCCTTACGCGCTCGGCCTGGACTTTGCTTTGCCCGCTATGTTTGCGGCGCTGCTTGTGCTGCAATTGCAGTCGTCCGCTTCGGAAAAGCTGAAGCACAGCCTCTCCTTAATTCTCTATATGATCATTTTTATGGTCTTGTTATCGTATTTCGTCCCGTCACACATCGCGGTTATCGCCTCAACCGTGATTGTGGCAACGATCGGGGTGGTGACGGACAAATGAGCATCAGCACACAAATGATCTGGATTATACTCGGCTGCATGATTGTTACACTTGTGCCGCGCATTGTTCCGTTTATATTTGTCCGGAACATTCAGATGCCTGAGTTGGCTTTAAAATGGCTCTCCTTTATTCCGCTTTGTATTTTGACGGCTCTGGTAACGGAAAGCATGATTGTGAAAACAAACAGCGCTTTGACCTTTGATTGGAAAGCAATGATCGTTCTCATCCCGACATTGCTTTGCGCGATGCGGACAAAAAGCTTATCCATCACGGTCATCACAGGAGTCGTGCTGATGGCCGCCGTCAGGCTGATATGGTGACAATCAAAAGCCTCCATTCCGCAGAATGGAGGCTTTCCCTTTATGATGTCGGATTTTCTTCTTCCGTCTCTGATTCCTCGGCTTTGGCTTCGGCATTTATGCTTTGCTGCTGTTCCCAATGATCCCGCTGCAATCTTTCTTTTGCGATGGTAAACATGAAATTCACGGCGCAGCACCCCTTCCCTGTTTTGCTTATACTATGTACTGTACTCATTTCCCCGTGCAGTATTCACAAAACATAAAAAAGCAGCCTGCCGCATTGAGCGGCCGGACTGCTTTTTATTTTCAGTACGTGATCAGGAAGTATTTTTTCTTTCCGCGGCGCAGTACGGTAAATTGATCTTCAATGCGGTCTTCCGCAGTCAGAAGATGCCCGATGTCCGTCTGGCGCTCGCCGTTAATGTAAACAGCTCCGTTTTGAATGTCTTCGCGGGCCTGCCGTTTTGAAGGCGACAATTTAGATTCCACAAGCACGTCTACTAAAGACAGTTCTTCAGAGCGGTCTTTTTCAAACGAAGGTACATCTTTAAATCCTACCTTGACGTCTTGAGCGGAAAGCTCTTTAATATTGCCGCTGAATAGCGCCTGGGAGATATGAACGGCCTGCTCAAGCGCTTCGCGGCCGTGTACAAGAACAGTCACCTCTTCGGCGAGACGTTTCTGCGCTTCTCTTTTCTCAGGAGCCGTCTCCGTTTTTTCAGCATAAGCTTCAATTTCCTCTTTTGACAAGAAAGTAAAGTATTTTAAGTATTTGACGACGTCGCGGTCATCTGTATTGATCCAGAACTGGTAGAATTCGTACGGCGATGTTTTTTCTTTATCAAGCCAAATGGTGCCGCCTTCCGTTTTGCCGAATTTCGTGCCGTCAGCTTTTGTGACGAGCGGAATGGTAAGACCGAAAGCTTTCGCCCCTTCTTCTTCTGATTTTCTGATCAGTTCAAGACCGGCCGTGATGTTGCCCCACTGGTCACTGCCTCCGATTTGGAGTTTGCAGTTCTTTTCTCTGTACAGATTCAGAAAATCGTAGGATTGCAGGATCATGTAGCTGAATTCTGTGTAAGAAATTCCGGTTTCAATTCTTGAGCTTACAGTATCTTTCGCAAGCATGTAGTTAATTCCGAAGTTCTTTCCGACGTCACGGAGAAATTCAATAATGCTCAGCTTTCCGATCCAATCAAAGTTGTTCGCTATGACAGCGGGGTTTTCTCCGGCCTCGAAATCTAAAAATCGGGAAAGCTGATTTTTAATTTTTTGCGACCATTCGACAACGATATCCTGAGTATTTAACGTACGCTCCGCTTTTTTGCCGCTCGGATCGCCGATCAGTCCCGTCGCGCCGCCTACAAGCGCAATCGGATGGTGGCCTGCAAGCTGGAAACGGCGCAGTGTCAATATCGGCAGAAGGTGTCCGATGTGCAGGCTGTCAGCCGTCGGGTCAAACCCTGAGTATAAACGGATTTTTTCTTCGTTCAGCTGTTTATTCAGTCCTTCTTCATCCGTCATTTGCTGGATTAAGCCGCGGAATGATAAATCCTCTAATAAGTTAGTCATTTTGTCTGCTCCTTTGTTTATGAAAATAAAAAACGCCCCTTCGTTTAAAACGAAGGGACGATATAATCGCGGTACCACCCTACTAATAAAAACATAAAAAAAGCTTTTATCACTCTTTTTGATAACGGACCGTGTCCGCTCTTTCACTACTGAAAGCCTTGGAATGGCTTTGTTCGCAAAAGCGGTTCATGAGTGTATTCGGCATATCTTATGTGCTGATTTTCACCGGCCATCAGCTCTCTTGAACAATCAGATACCCTACTTGTCTCAATCAAAACCTTTTCGTATGAAGCTTACTCATTTTTAACATAAATAAGATACGATGTCAACGCCGTCTTTAATCTTCCATTGTGGACAGGTCGCCTGCCGGCAGGTTCAGCTCCCATGCCTTCAGCACACGTCTCATGATTTTTCCGCTCCGTGTTTTTGGAAGTTTATCTTTGAATTCAATTTCCCGCGGTGCGGCATGCGCGGCAAGCCCCTGTTTTACAAAGAGGCGAATGTCCTCCTTCAGCTGATCGGATGGCTCATGCCCTTCTCTGAGCGCGATAAACGCTTTAATAATTTCTCCCCGGACAGGGTCCGGCTTTCCGATAACGCCGGCTTCGGCAATCGCCGGATGTTCAACAAGTTTGCTTTCGACTTCAAACGGGCCGACGCGCTCGCCGGATGTCATGATGACATCATCGACTCTGCCTTGGAACCAGAAATAACCGTCTTCATCCATATAAGCAGAATCTCCGGAAACATACCAGCCGCCCGGCATGAAATAAGAATCATATTTCTCTTTGTTATTCCAAATGGAATCCATCATCGACGGCCAGCCCTTTTTAATGGCGAGATTTCCCATTCGGTACGGCGGAAGCTCATTTCCCTGATTGTCAACGATCGCCGCTTCCACTCCCGGAATCGGTTTCCCCATTGAACCCGGCTTGATCTCCATGCAAGGATAATTGCAGATGAGCTGACCGCCCGTTTCTGTCATCCACCATGTGTCGTGGATGCGCTTGCCGAATACTTTATGTCCCCACTTGATGACCTCGGGGTTCAAAGGTTCTCCGACACTCAGGACGTGACGAAGTGAAGTAAGGTCAAATTTGGATGCCATTTCATCTCCGGCGCCCATAAGCATTCTGAAAGCCGTCGGAGCGCTGTACCAGACGCTGACACCGAGCTTCTCAATCGTGCCGTACCAGTTTTCCGGACTGAATCTGCCGCCGACGATCACATTCGCCGCTCCGTTCAGCCACGGCGCAAATATCCCGTACACCGTCCCGGTCACCCAGCCCGGGTCCGCAGTGCACCAGTAAATATCGTCTTCTTTAAGATCAAGCACCCACTTGCCGGTCTGGTATTGCTGAATCATGGCTTCATGAACGTGGAGCACACCTTTGGGCGTTCCGGTAGATCCTGATGTGTAGTGAAGCAGGTAGCCGTCTCTTCTGTCCATCCATTCAATATCAAGTCTCGTGCTTTCTCCCTCAGCCGCTTTATCATAATGGATGATTTTATCTCCCGCTTCTTTGCTGCCGCCGACAATGAAAATATGCTCGAGGTCGGGCAGGCTGTCCGCCGGAATCCGTTCGGCCAGTTCAGGTGTCGTCACGACAACCTTTGCCTGGCTGTTCAAAAGGCGGTCTTTGACGGCGCCTTCCATAAACGCTTCAAATAAAGGACCGGCGATCGCACCGATTTTAATTGCGCCGAGCATGATAAAGTAAAGCTCCGGCGAACGCGGCATGAAAATAAAAACGCGGTCCCCTTTTTCCACGTTTCCATACCGTCTCAGTACATTTCCCGCCCGGTTCGATTCCTCCATCATTTCTTTAAATGTGTATTTTTCATCCCGGTTTGCGTCCTTGTAATACAGCGCTACTTTGTTTTTTCGAAATGATTCGGCATGACGGTCAATTGCTTCATACGCCGCATTCAGCTTCCCCGTCTGATGCCAGGAAAACTCCGCTTCGACCTCTTTCCAATCGAAGCTGCGGTACGTTTCCTCATAATTTCGCAGATGATAATTCCCCTTTTCCGCCGGCAACGCTTTCAAATTCATGCAACATCCCCCTTTGCTTATCTATAGACTAATTATAGTAGATGTTCACAGTTTTCTCAATTTTTAAAATATAAATTACAACACTATTGAAAACGCTTTATATTTTGTTATGCTTAAGAGAGATGTGTTTTTATTAAGAACCGACAGGCGGTGAATCAGTGAAACATCATAAAACGTACCATTCTTCATTAATTCAGACAGCAGCCGGCCCTCTTTTAGTAGAAGGGCCCGTTCCTCCAGATGACCTAGCACAGTATGAGTTTCATGAAGGCCTGACAGCCTTTCGCCTTCCTCATGAACAGCACAAAGCGTTAATCGAGATCGCCGGGCTTCCTGAAGGTCGGATCATTATCGCCAGGGACGGACAGACGATTATCGGCTATGTGACGTATTTATATCCTGATCCGCTTGAACGGTGGTCTGACGGAAATATGGAAGACCTCCTTGAACTCGGGGCGATCGAGGTCGCTCCCGGCTACAGGGGCTGTTCTGTCGGAAAAACGCTGCTGACAGTCAGCATGATGGATGAACAGATGGAACGGTACATCATCATGACGACGGAATATTACTGGCATTGGGATTTAAAAGGAATGAAAAAAGATGTGTGGGAATACAGAAAGATCATGGAAAAGATGATGAATGCCGGGGGTCTTGTCTGGTTCGCAACGGATGAACCGGAAATCAGCTCTCACCCGGCCAATTGTCTGATGGCCCGCATCGGCAGGCACGTCAGTCAGGAGTCAATTGAACAGTTCGACAGGCTTCGTTTTTATCAGCGATTTATGTATTGACTGACATACAAAGGGGATAAAAAGATGATTGCAGAACAAATCATGAAACGGGACGTCATCACCGTCTCAAAACACGACTCCATTGAAACAGCCGTCCGTAAAATGAAGGCATATCATATCCGCCATCTCCCTGTCATCGACGACGAGCTGCACGTCACCGGTATTGTCACAGATAGAGACATTAAACAGGCCGGCCCCGGCAGCTTTGAACAAAAGGAACGCGGCGCGTTTCTGACAAACAAAGTGGAGACCATTATGAAGCGGAATGTCATCTGCGCCCATCCGCTTGACTTTGTAGAAGAAATATCCGCTTCCTTTTATGAGCACGGCATCGGCTGTCTGCCGATTACGGTAAACCATAAGCTGACGGGCATTTTAACGAAAACCGACGTGCTCCGGACTTTCGTCAGCCTGACAGGCGCGGCCCAGCCGGGATCACAGGTGGAAATCCTGGTGACGGATATGACAAAAAGCCTTGCTGATCTCAGCTGCATGTGCCGTGATCTTCAGCTGCAAATCCTGAGTGTGCTCGTCTATCCCCATGATTCCGCCGGGTCGAACATTCTCGTCTTCCGGGTGAAGACGATGAATCCGCTCCCTTTTATCCGTGCCGTTCAAGAAGCCGGATACAATGTCTTATGGCCGAAACATTTGAGGGATCAGCCATGAGAGACAGCGTTTTTGTTTACTCGCCTTCTTATCAGACGTATCAATTTCATCAGGAACATCCGTTCAATCAGCGCCGCGTGCTTTTAACATACGATCTGCTTCAGGCGGCGGATGCGTTTGACGAAGGAGATATCGTCACACCGCGCACGGCCGCTAAAGAAGAGTTGGCTCTCGTTCATACGGAGGATTATATACAGGCGGTGGAACTAGCGGGTGCGGGCCGGCTCCCTGCCGCGGAAGGAGAAAGCTACGGTCTCGGAACGGAAGACACTCCCGTTTTTGCCGGCATGCATGATGCCGCGTCACTTCTGGTGGGCGGCACCTTAACGGCGGCTGATTATGTCATGACGGGACAAGCTAGGCACGCCTGCAATTTAGGAGGCGGCCTTCACCACGGCTTCCGCGGCAGGGCCTCAGGCTTTTGTATCTATAATGACAGCGCCGTGGCCATCCAATACATCCAGAAGAACTACGGGGCAAAAGTGCTATACATTGATACAGACGCTCATCACGGCGACGGCGTTCAATTTACGTTTTACGACAGGTCTGATGTCTGCACTGTATCTTTTCACGAGACCGGGCGTTATTTATTTCCCGGGACGGGACAGGTACTGGAAAAAGGAAGCGGGCAAGGCTACGGCTATTCTTTTAACATTCCGCTGGACGCTTTCACAGAGGACGATTCCTTTCTTCACGCTTACAAAACGGCCGCCTCAGAAATCGCGGCTTTTTTTAAACCGGATGTGATTCTTACCCAAAACGGTGCGGACGCCCATTATTACGACCCGTTGACACACCTGTCCAATACAATCTCCATTTATCAGGAGATCCCGCGGCTCGCTCATTCATTAGCCCATCAATATTGCAGCGGCAGATGGATCGCGGTCGGCGGCGGCGGATACGATATTTGGAGAGTCGTCCCGAGAGCATGGAGCCGCATTTGGCTTGAGATGAAAGGGATTGATCCCGGGGAACGCATACCGCAGAAATGGATTGATAAATGGCAGAAGCACTCCCCCTGCACGTTGCCCGCTTTTTGGAGTGATCCTGAACAATTATATCCTCCGATTCCCCGCAAAGAAGAAATTTCAGAAAAAAATGCCCAAACCGTGGAAAAAGCACTTTTTGCCATCCGGTCTGAGCAGCGGTATAAGACAAAATAAAAAACGACCTTATGAGGAGGTCGTTTTTTTGATCACAATTTCTACACGGCGGTTTTCTTTCATATGTCCGGGACTTTTGTTGTCCTTCACAGGTTTCGTATCCGCATACCCGGCAGAGATAAACCGTTTGGCGGAAAAGTCTTCATTCGCGGTAAAATACCGGATCACACTCGCCGCTCTTGCAGACGACAGCTCCCAGTTCGACGGAAATTGATAGGTGGAAATCCGGCGGCTGTCCGTATGGCCTTCTACCTGTATGTCATTCGGAATTGTTTTTAAAAGCACCGCGATCTGATGCAGAACCGGCTCGGCGTTTTTCAGCACATCCGCTTTTCCTGTCTGAAACAGAACGGCCTCCTGCAGCACCAGAACCACTCCGCGCTCATCGCGCTTCGCCGTCAATTTCGAACTCAAATGATGCGCTTTTATGTATGTCTTCACGTTTTGTAACAGCAAATCCTGTTCTTTATTTTCGTTTGCTTTGTCTGATGACGCCGGTTCACCCCCGCTGCCGTTTGTATGAATCGATGAAACGGCAGATTGAAATTTTTCCGCGTCTATTTGCGACATCGAAAAAAGCAATATAAAGAACACGAGAATGAGCGTGATCAAGTCAGCGAACGTCACCATCCATCTTGGTGAACCGCCGGAATGTTCCGGTTTGTTTCTTCTTTCAAAACGCTCTTTTCTAAGCTTCATGGACAGCGCCCTTTTTCTTGTTCGCAGGCTGTCCTTTACGCCAGTCTTCTCTTGAGCTGAAGACGACAAGCTGACTTTCGAGGTTGCGGGGATTTTTGCCCGATTGGATGCCGACAACCCCTTCGATCATGACCTGTTTGATGAAAATTTCACTTTCCGTTTTTTCTTCAAGCTTTGCCGCGATTGGGATAAATACCAAGTTGGCAAGCAGCGCTCCGTACAGCGTCGTCAATAGCGCAACGGCCATGTTCGGTCCGAGGGTATGCGGGTCATTTAAGTTTTTGAGCATGAGAACGAGCCCGACGAGCGTCCCGATCATTCCCCAGGCGGGTGCGAAATCACCGGCTTTTTCAAAAACGCGTCTTCCTTTTCTGTGTCTTTCTTCCATCGCGGCGATCTCAGAATCCATCACCAGCCGGATCGTTTCCTCGTCCCAGCCGTCAATCGCAAGCAAAAGCCCTTTTTTTAAAAACGGATCCTTGATCTCACGCGCCTGGTCATCCAGAGACAGAAGCCCCTGCCTGCGCGCCTGCTCCGAAAGGCTGACAAATACTCTGACAAGCTCTTTCACATTGTCATCCTGACGGGAGAATACCTGTTTCAGAACAGAAGGGGTTTTCTTTAAATCCCTCGGCGGAAAACTGATAAAGATCGCCGCAGCAAGGCCGCCTGTGACGATTAAAAAAGAAGTCAAATCTAAAAATGAACTGATTCCCGCCAGTCCCGTCCCTGACAGAATACCGATTGCGACAATAATACAGCCTAACATAAAGCCAACGGGCGTCAGATAATCAAAACGTTTCATATCTTCTCCTTACTCAAGTAAAAAAGCAAGATTCCACCCCTCAGAGTGAAGCTTGCTTTTCCGTTTTTTTATGACTTGGTTGATTGTCTTAATTCGATGCGGTGAGGCAATTCGACGATATGCTCTTCAACCGGCTCTTTGTTCATCAGTTTTGTCAAAAGTCTCATCGCCACGGCGCCGATATCGTACGTAGGCTGCACGACTGTTGAAAGCTGAGGGCGGACCATCAGGCTCAATCTCGTATTGTCAAAACCGATAATATCAAGATCATCAGGTATCGAAAGACCTTGATCTTGGGCCGCATGGATAATGCCGAGGGCCATTTCATCCGTCGCAGAAAGAATCGCCGTCGGTTTCCGGTCAAGGCCCATCAAGCTTTGAAGCGCCTCCATACCGGAATCATAGGTGTAATCGCCTTCCGCTACGAATTGCTCGTTAAACGGAATCGCCGCTTCTTCAAGCGCCCGTTTGTACCCTTGCAGTTTTTTCGAACGGTTGATCGGCTCTTGCATCGGTCCGGAGACGAATGCAATATCGCGATGCCCTTTATCAATAAAAAGCTTAACGGCATCATAAATCGCCTGTTCATAATCAATGGCGACAGAAGGCGTCTCGCCCTGTTCTTCCACTGATGCCGCCAAGACGATCGGCACAGGAGAGCGCTTAAATTCTTCGACATGCTCGTCCGTAATGTTGCCGCCCATAAATACGATACCGTCCACTTGTTTGCCAAGCATCGTATTTAACAGATGCAGTTCTTTCTCAAGATTTTGGTCCGAGTTGCTTAAAATAATATTATATTTGTACATCGTCGCGATATCTTCAATTCCACGCGCAAGTTCAGAGTAGAAAATGCTTGAGATATCAGGGATGATGACGCCGACCGTTGTCGTTTTTTTGCTTGCAAGCCCTCTTGCCACCGCGTTCGGGCGGTAGCCGAGCCGGTCAATGGCTTCCAATACTTTTTTTCTGGTCGTCGGTTTTACATTCGGGTTGCCGTTCACGACGCGGGAAACAGTCGCCATACTGACATTTGCTTCTCTGGCCACATCGTATATCGTAATGTTGCTCACTGAAACCACTCCTTTTACTGGATACACTTATCCTTATCTATAGCATAAACACTTTATGTAAAGAAATGTCGTACGATTTCGCATTCTGTCGTTTATGATTGTAAGCGTAAGTCAGTAGTGTACATTATTTTTCATTATTCATCAAATTTAAATATCTCTCATGAAATTATACACGTTTTTCCCAGTGATGAAAACGTTCACTTTCATTTTATAATTAAATAAAATGAAGATACGAAAAAAAGCCGCGCGAGGCGGCCTTTAAAGAGCGGAACGTTGTATTATGCTTTTACTTTCAGCATTGGCTTTAATTCGTTCAGCCATTTCTCGAATTCAGGTATATCCATCTGCTGCGCAGAGTCTGAAAGGGCAACGGAAGGATCAGGGTGAACTTCGGCCATCACGCCGTCAGCGCCGATCGCAAGCGCCGCTTTTGCTGTCGGAAGCAGGAGATCGCGGCGTCCTGTTGAGTGTGTGACGTCAACAAACACCGGCAAGTGAGTTTCCTGTTTCAAAATCGGCACGGCAGAAATGTCGAGTGTGTTTCTCGTTGCCGTTTCGTACGTTCTGATTCCGCGCTCACAAAGAATGATTTGGTCGTTTCCTTGTGACATGATGTATTCAGCTGCATTGATGAACTCTGAAATTGTTGCGGCAAGACCGCGTTTTAACAATACCGGCTTTTTAACGGAGCCGGCCGCTTTCAGCAATTCAAAGTTTTGCATGTTCCGCGCGCCGATCTGAATGACGTCAATGTAATCAATCGCTTGCTCAATGTGTGCGGGCGTTACGATTTCACTGATCACCGCGAGGTCATATTCATCAGCGACGCGTTTAAGAATTTGCAGGCCTTCTACACCGAGACCTTGGAAATCATACGGACTTGTGCGGGGTTTAAACGCGCCCCCGCGCAGGATTTTAATGCCTTGTTTTTTCGCTGCGGCCGCTACTTCGGCAACCTGCTCATAGCTTTCTACGGCACAAGGTCCGACGATGAATCTCTGATCGCCGTCACCGATTTTTTCGCCTTTAATATCAACGATCGTATCTTCTGCTTTTTTCTTCCGGGAGACGAGCAACGCTTTGCTGTGATCCTCTTCTTGAAGTTCAAGTCCGGCTTTGAAAATTTCTTTGAAAATATGCTGGATCGTTGAGTTTTCAAATGGGCCGTCATTGCTTTCAATAATGCGGTTAAGCATTGTACGCTCTCTGACAGGGTCAAATCGGTTGACACCCTGTGCTTCCTTTGCTTTACCGATTTCTTTTACAACGGCTCCGCGTTCATTGATTAATTTAAGGATTTCTAAGTTTAGTGCGTCTGCCTGCTGTCTTAGGCTCTCTAATTCCTTGTTGCTCATCTTTTTCATCCCTTCTATGCTATGTTTTATTTTAATGGTTAACATGCATCTTACTACAGTTATGCGAAAATAGGAATATGAAATAATAAATTTTTTCACATTTTACTTTATCACCAAAACGCTTTTAAGCTTTTATGCGTTGAAGTAACGTATATTGATATCCTACATGATCCGGCTGAAATGATCAATAGTTTTTTTCAAAAAAAAACCGCCGGTATCAACCGGCGGCCAGCAATTATGAAAGGTGCTGCTCTATTGCGTTTTTTGTGATTTGTGAATGAGACGCGTGCCATTTCACTTCGCCGTTTGTAATGACGAATACTTGCGGGCTTTCATGTTTCACGCCGTATGTCTCGGCGATATAGTTTGAAAGCGGCCGGCTGTCCTGCACCTGCAGGTAATAAGAAGGCACTTCCGAATGCTCCGATGCAAAGGCGTCAAACTCCTGAAACGCGGCTTGGCTGATCGGGCAGGTTGTGCTGTGTTTCAAAAACACGAGCGTGTTTTCTTTCTCAGCGGCATTTTTGAACTCTTCTTCAGACGATATCAGCTGTTTTGTCATGTCGGTTATCTCTCCTTATTGAAGATCAGCGATTTGCCTGACCGGCTTTTTCCCCGGCGTCTTCCGCTTCGGCCTTGATGCTTTGGGCCGTGTCCTGCATTTCGCTTCTCGTCTCTTCGGCTTTCTCGGTTAGTGTGCTCTTAGAACGGTCTTTTAAATCCTTCACTTTATTCATAATCTGGCCTGACTGATCAGCTACCAGCTGGGTGATATTAGATGTTTTGTCCTTGGCGATGCTGACATATTGAGAGCCTTTTTCTTTCGCGTCGGCCGTCATTCTGTCCGTCTTATCCTTTAACGCAGAAGCCTGACTGCCGAGATCGTCGCGCAGCTCCTTACCTGATTTAGGCGCCAGAAACAACGCCGTTGTCGCGCCGATAATTCCCCCGATCAGCGTTCCGATTAAAAAATCCTTACTATTGATTCCATCTTTGCTCATTATGATTCCTCCTTAGTGGATTTTTCTTATGATTAAAGCGATGTTTTTTTCTTTTGCTTCCACTTGTCCCATATTTCCATAGCGGCCTGGCTCCAGGTGACAACCTGACTGATCTTATCCTGATTCTCTCTTACAGAGGCCGTAACGGAACCTGCTGCCTGCTTTATGGATGTATTAAACTGCTGGACGGAAGTTCCCACTTCCTGGACAGCATGGACAACCGTATTTAATTTCTCTGATTTTTCCTGAATGTCTTCCGCGAGACGGTTTGTCTTATGTAACAGCTCGGTTGTCTCTGCGGTAATGCCTTTCATCTGCCCTTCAAGGCCGTCTAAAGTCGAGGCAACGTTTGTTAAAGTCATCTGCACGGACTTTAATGTTTTGGACAGATAGATGACGAGGATGAGAAATGCAACGGCAATGAGTGCGACGCTTAAGTAAAGAATGATGATCATCTAATACCTCCTTATTGCAGGATATAGTGGTATATACCCAATTCTTAAAATGATAAACATATATGAAAGATCTGTATGTATACTATTTCTCCGTTTCTCGGTAAATCCCTTTGCAGCACGCACAAAAAAGCAGTGAGAGCCCCACTGCTTTTTCGTTACGCTATGACGTTTTCATAGGCTCTCATATATTTTTGAATGTCTCCGGCGCCCATGAAGATCAGCACTGCGCCTTCATGCGCTTTTAACACGGATGTGTCATTTTCTTCAATGAGTTCTGCGTTATCGATTTTTTCCTGAAGATCCGTGATCGTGAGCTTGCCGACGTTCTCGCGGGCAGAGCCGAAAATGTCACACAGATACACGCGGTCAGCCGCGCTTAAGCTTTCTGCGAATTCATCCAGGAATGATTGCGTCCGTGTAAACGTATGCGGCTGAAATACCGCGATGATTTCACGTTCGGGATATTTTTGGCGCGCCGCCTCAATCGTGACTTTGATTTCAGTCGGATGGTGGGCGTAGTCGTCGATCAGTACCTGGCTGCCGATCACTTTTTCATTGAATCTGCGTTTGACGCCGCCGAATGATTCAAGTCCGAGCTTAATCATGTTCACGTCTATCTCTTCATAGTGGCAGAGCGCAATGACCGCTAAGGAATTGAGGACATTGTGATGGCCGTATGCCGGGATGTAGAACGTATCGTAAAACGTATTGCGGACAAAGACGTCAAATGTCGTGCCTTCCGTATTTTTTACGATGTTTCTCGCTTGAAAATCATTTTCTTCTCCCGTGCCGTAATACACGACAGGCACATTGGCGTGAATTTTCGGCAGGTACTCGTCATCACCGCAGGCAATGATGCCTTTGTTGACTTGAAGCGCCATGTTTTGGAAAGCATCAAACACATCGTCAATGTTGGCGAAATAATCAGGGTGGTCAAAATCAATATTCGTCATAATCGCATAATCAGGCTGATAGCTTAAGAAATGACGGCGGTACTCGCAGGCTTCAAATACAAAGTATTCGCTGCTTTCATTTCCTCTGCCCGTTCCGTCCCCGATAAGAAACGAAGTCGGCTTCGCCTGCTGCATCACGTGTGCCAAGAGGCCCGTTGTGGACGTCTTGCCGTGTGCGCCCGTTACCGCGACACTTGTATATTTTTTCATATATTCAGCTAAAAATTTATGATATCTGATGACAGGAATCCCTTCAGCGAGCGCCTTTGCGATTTCCGGATGAGAATCAGGGAATGCGTTTCCGGCGATTACCGTTAAGCCGGGTTTGATGTTATCGGTGCTGAACGGATAGATCGGGATATTTCTTTTTTCAAGGGCAGCCTGAGTGAAAATCTGCTTCTCGATATCCGATCCCTGCACCTGATACCCTGTATCATGCAGGATTTGAGCAAGCGGGCTCATACCTGTCCCTTTTATTCCAACAAAATGATAAACAGTCATAATCGTACCTCCAACAAACGTCTATCTGTTCCCCAGTATATGACGCTCATTTCATTTTGCGACCGCCGCGGGCAAAAAGCCCGCACAGCGGCGCTTCCATTTATTTTTACGTTATCGTCAGTATCTGTAACTTTCTTTTTGATTAAACCTGCCGCATGATATTTCAGCGCGTGACAGTGATGCAGTTTTGATGGTCCATCCACTATCATACCATGTTTGTGAGAAAAATGAACGATATTCTTATTCTTGAGCAATGTCAGCGGCCGTAATCAGCACTTCACGGGGTTTGCTGCCCTTCGCTTCTGAGATCATGCCTTCGGCTTCCATCATGTCAATCAGCCTCGCGGCGCGGTTATAACCGATTCTGAACCTTCTTTGAAGGCTTGAGGTGCTGGCGCTGTTTTGCTCCACGACGAATTGGCACGCCTCAGGAAACAGTTCGTCTTCTTCCTTGAGGGCGCTTCCCTGCCTGATCAGTTCTTCCTGTTCAAACAAATAAGAAGGCGGCAGCTGCTTTCTGACATGAGAGACGACGCGGTCAATCTCTCTGTCGGATACAAAGTTGCCCTGCAGGCGCACCGGTTTTCCGGTACCGTTTTCCCAGTACAGCATGTCGCCCTTTCCGAGCAGCTTTTCCGCTCCCGCCATGTCGATGATCGTTCTGGAATCTACCTGGCTTGAGACGGAGAATGCAATCCTCGTCGGTATGTTTGCCTTAATCATTCCGGTAATGACATCGACAGACGGACGCTGTGTCGCGACAAGCAGATGAATGCCGCAGGCTCTCGCTTTCTGCGCGATTCTGGCAATGCTTTCTTCCACATCGTTCGGCGCGACCATCATTAAATCGGCAAGCTCATCAATAACCACTACGAGGTACGGGAGCTTTTCGCCTGTCTTATGATCGGCGGTTAATTCATTAAAGCGGCCGATATCTCTCACACCCGAATGGGCAAACAGTTCATATCGCCGTTCCATCTCTTCCACAACCCATTTTAACGCGGCGGTCGCGGCTTTGGCGTCCGTGATGACGGGGCTGACCAAATGCGGAATTTGGTTATAAGGCGCAAGCTCGACCATTTTCGGATCAATCAGAAGCATTTTGACATCACTCGGATCCGCCTTATAAAGCAGACTGACCAAAATGGTATTGATGCAGACGCTTTTTCCCGATCCTGTCGCACCCGCTATCAACCCGTGCGGCATCTTTTTCAAATCAATGACGACCGGGTTTCCGGAAATATCGACACCGAGCGCGGCTGTAAGCGGAGACGGATTCGTCCTGAAAGCGGCGCTTCTGATCATCTGTCTTAAATCGACGACTTTGCTTACGCGGTTCGGAACTTCAATGCCGATCGTGTTTTTACCGGGGATCGGCGCCTCAATCCGAATATCCTTGGCAGACAGGCTCAGTTTAATATCATCTGCTAAGTTTGTAATTTTGTTTACTTTCACTCCGGGCTCAGGATGCACTTCAAAACGTGTGACGGACGGGCCTTGTGTGACATGAACGACTTGGGCGCGCACATTAAAGTTTTTCAGTGTAACGTTTAAAAGCTCGCGCTGTTCTTCAATCCACGATTGGTCGTCATGTCTTTGCGCCGGCGGTACGTCCAGAAGCGACAGATTCGGAAAGACATAGCTCGCTCCGCCCTCTGGCGTCTTCGTCTGCTTGTGTTTATCGCTTTTAAGCATCATGACGTTAAACGGTACATTGCGCTCTTTCGGCCGCTCCGCTTTTTTCACAGTCTGAGGCTGTCCGGGATGCTCCGTTTTTTCTTCGGCAGGCCGGGACGGGGCATCGGCCGTCTCGATGCTTGCAGGTTCAGGCTCGGGGTCTGAATGCCGCTCTGCTTCATTGTACTCAGGCTGAGAGTCTGCTTCCTGTTCCGCTTCGGTTTCAGCTGATTCAGGCTTGTCTTCAGACTGCGGCTGAACTTCCTCATCGTATCCGGGTTCTGTGTATGTATACACCGGTTCTTCTGCGGTTTCAAAAGGCGGTGCTTTTTCCGGCTCAGGCTCCTGGTATTCCTCCTGCGGCGCCGCTTGTTCCTCTGTATTGTCAGCCGTTCGGGATGCTTCATACTCAGGCTCTATTATAGGGTGCGGGCGGGTTTGTTCATGCTCCTGTTCTTCTGTAAAGCCGGCAGACTCCGCGCTTTCCGTGTGCTCCCGCTCTTCAGTCTGCTGCGGTTCTGCTGCTGTAAACACTTGCTCTTTTGCATTCTCACCCTCGGTGTGAAGCTCCTCTTTTTTAGCAGCCTGGATTTCTTCCGTTTCTTGTTTCGCAAACGGTTCTGGCCGGTCATTCGTCTGTTTTGTTATGCCGGATGTTGTGAAGACGGGCTCTTTTTCCGTTTCCTGACCGGATTTTGGCGAAACAAATTGCTCCTCTGACAGCAATGTTACGTTCTCTTCACGCCGCTTTTCGGAAATAGGCGCTTTTTTTATGCTGTGCTGAGATTGAAAGCCGTAAACCGGTGAAGGAATGGATGACGGTTTAAAGGGCTTTTTCACCGTATCAGGCTCTTTATGTGTATGCTGTTTCCGCTCGGTTTGCTCCTGCCCGGCGGCATAACCCCGGGACGGCTGGCGGCGTTCGTGCCTTTCCCGCTGTCTTTGGTTTTGCTCCGTTCGCTTATAGCCGTCCGGAACGACGGGGAAGCGGAAATTCCCTTTCGGATATTCGTAATATATTTTAGGATCTTCCATGCGCGTTAATTTGCCTTCTGGCTGATCCGGTATCTGCTGTTTCGGGATTTGGGTATGCGTGTTCGGTTCACGTTCATGCTCTTCTTCTTTTTCACCTAAAAATAAGTCAAAAAATTTATTCAGCCAACTCATGTTTAATCACTCTCTAACTCCCTTTTTAGTAGTCTGGGACGATATTTAGTATACCATTGCCGGGCGGCTCAGAAAAGATTAAGCTTCTAACTAAAGAAAGCCGTTAAGCAGGCCTGCTTAACGGCTTTCTCTCACATCATTCGATTCTGTGCGCTTATTTATGGGAGTTAGAATTGAAATGCTTCGCCGGCCTCGCGGCTGTCTTCAAGAACAAGAATCCCTTTTTCCGCCGGCGCATCCGGCAAAGCGAGTTCTTTCGCGGAGCAGATCATGCCGCTTGACGGAACGCCTCTTAATTCAGCGTCTTTAATCACAAGTCCGCTCGGCATTACCGCGCCGACTTTAGCGACGACGACTTTTTGCCCTTTGTCCACGTTCGGCGCGCCGCAAACGATTTGAAGGGTTTCCTCTCCCACATTCACTTGGCAGATATTCAGTTTATCCGCATTCGGATGTTTTTCTTTCGATTCAACGTGACCGACAACAAATTTCGGAGAAAGGTCAACCGTCAGCGTTTCTGAAACGCCGTTTCTGTTCAGTATTTCATTCACATCCTGAACGAATGTCTCAGACAAAGCGACGGGGCCATTGTCCTCAATCTGTAAGTAAGAAGACACATTAAAAATGTTAAAGCCCGTCGTTTCTTTTGTTTCTTTGTTAAAAATTCTGATGACATCGCCTTCTCTTTCATAGGCGATTTCTTCGCGTGCCGCATCTTTAAGAGAGATCAGAAGCGTATCTCCCACACCTTCTTTATTGTAAAAAGCGTTCATAAGAAAAATCCTTTCTAATCCTTTTTCGGCCGGCTTTTCGCCATGATAAACACAGGTTCCAGTCTGCCTTCATTATACAGAAATGAAAGGGCCGTAATCGGCACCGTGCCGCTTGCAAAGAAGCTCATGGACATTTGCCCTAAAATATCATAACCCGATTCATTTCGAATGTCAGCAAGTATTAATACATCTTGATGCGGGACGGAAATCGCCAATTCGCCTTCAGCGGCCTGCTTGTATTCATGAAGAATCGAATCATTGAGAATCCGGCTGGCGTCATAGCCGTCATTCGCCCTGAAAAAATAAAAATAATTGTCCGCAACCGTATCCTGTTTCACAACCGAAGGAAGAGAGCGGAGATTGAATGACGCCGTCTCCCTGATCCGTTCTTTTGTCCAGTTTTCTTTCTCGAGCATACGGCTGTCAATTAAGCGGTACGTCTTACCGAGGTCAAGCGCGTAGTAGATTCTCGTTTCGGCCGTATGGTCATCATACACGAGCGGAATGCCGTCGCTCGTTTGATCGGGAAATGATGTGGAGCGGATGACCGGATAGATTCCGGCTTCTTTTCCGGACATCTCCTGTCCGCTGCCTTCCATCGCCTCCATTGCTTCTGACACATAGTATACGATTTCGTCGATCGCTTCTTCTTTTTTCGTCTCCCACTTCGCAATGATCGGCGGGAGCTCCAATGTGATGCCTTTTTTGGTCGTTTGATCCTCAACACGGAGGGTGTCTTTTTCTCTGTCAAAAAAGAAGGATCGGTTCTCGTGCTGCAGGCGCTGTTTTAATAAATCCGCCAGCTTCCTTGACGTCATTTTCAAAGCCCGTGGCCTCCTTTATGCTTTAGCAAGGGAATCGGTTAAAAATTGCTCAATTTCTTCTTTTGTTTTACGGTCTTTGCTGACGAAGCGGTTCACTTCTTTTCCTCCGTTAAACACAATAAAGCTCGGAATGCCGTAAATTTCCCATTCCGCGCATGTATCAATAAATTGATCGCGGTCTACGTAGTAATAAGTGAATTCAGGAAAGTCCGCTTCCAGCTCAGGGAGAAACGGCTCCACAAAGCGGCAGTCCGGGCACCAATCCGCTGAAAACATAAATACCGCCCAATCGTCTTGTACCGCTTTTTGCAATTCTTCCGTGCTTTCAATCTTTTTCATTGTCATTCCTCCATCTGGATTATGAGTTTTTTATATGCTGATGTTTGTCCAATTGGATCATACCAGACTGTTTACGGCAAGACCAACTATATGCAATATCATTATCATATTTCATTTGCATTATCAAGCAAGTTTCGTTTACCATTTTGCTTGTAGCCGTACGAAAATCTGAATATGTACATAAGGAGGGGCAAAAGATGCAGTTTGTCGTGTATTTAGCGGGTGAAATCCACAGTGATTGGCGGGATGAAATCAAACAAAAAGCAACAGCGCTGGACCTGCCGATTACGTTTGTCGGCCCGATGGAAAACCATGAACGCTCAGACAATATCGGAGAAGAGATTATGGGCGTGCAGCCCGATTCTGTTTTAAAAGACGCCAGAGCTTCCGATATCAACAATTTCCGTACAGAGGTGCTGATGGAAAAAGCCGATTTTGTGATCGCCCTGTTTGGCGAGAAATATAAACAGTGGAATACCGCGATGGATGCTTCTTATGCCATCGCAAAAGGAAAGCCGCTCATCCTCATCCGTCCGAAAGAACTTCATCATCCGCTGAAAGAGCTTTCCAGAAAAGCCAATATCACGGTCGAAACCGTCAATCAAGCGATGAAAGCACTCTCTTATTTATTTGAAACAGAATAAGCAGGCCGCCTTTATGCGGTCCTGCTTATTTTTTTACACATTTTCTCTGATCGTTTCGACCGTCTGTTTGTCACTCGCCATGACCAGCTTAATGAGCATTTCTTTCGCCGCGGCATAATCATCGACATGGATGATAGCGGCATTTGTATGAATGTATCTTGAACAAATGCCGATGACGGCAGACGGAACCCCGCTGTTTGATATGTGGACCCGTCCGGCATCCGTTCCCCCGCCTGAAGCGAAATATTGATAAGGGATATTGTGCGTTTCCGCCATATCAAGGACGAACTCTCTCATCCCGCGGTGCATGACCGTCGTTCTGTCGAGAATGCGGAGCAGCACCCCCTCGCCGAGACGGCCGAACAGCTCCTTATCGCCGCTCATATCATTTGCCGGGCTGGCATCAAGCGCGAAAAAGAGATCAGGCTGAATCATGTTGGCCGCTGTCTGCGCCCCTCTCAAGCCGACTTCCTCCTGAACGGTGGCCCCGGCGTACAGATTGTTCGGCAGGTCTTTTCCTTGCAGCTCTTTTAATAATTCAATGCTTAACCCGCAGCCGTAGCGGTTATCCCACGCTTTGGACAATATTTTCTTCTCGTTGGCCATCGGGGTGAACGGGCAGACCGGCACGACCTGCTGTCCCGGTCTGATCCCCATTTTGACCGCGTCCTCTCTGTCATCGGCACCGATATCAATCATCATATTTTTGATCTCCATCGGCTTTGCGCGCTGGGCATCTGTTAAAATGTGGGGCGGGATGCTTGAGATGACGCCGATAATCGGTCCGTTATCCGTCTGCACCTCGACGCGCTGGGCAAGCAGCACCTGGCTCCACCAGCCGCCTAGCGTCTGAAATCTCAGCATGCCGTTATCCGTAATCTGCGTTACCATAAACCCGACTTCATCCATATGGCCGGCTACCATAACGGTCGGCGCATCTTCAGCGCCGCGCCTTACTCCGAAAACACTTCCGAGCCTGTCCTGCACGATGTCATCCGCATATTTCGCAAGCTCCCGTTTCATAAAGGAGCGGACCTGATGTTCATTTCCCGGTGCGCCGGGAAGCTGCGTCAGCGTCCGGAAAAGCGTTTTCGTTTCCTCATTCATATTTTCCCCTCATTTCTATGTAATGCTTTTATTTTATTAGAAAAACAACCGTTTTCCAAGCGCTCAGATTGAATGGGCTGGAAAACCGCCGCTTTACTTAACACCGTCTGGCATCTTCTGTATAATAAAAACTACGACATAATTGGAGGTGCTTCATATTGAAATTACGTCATTTTCTCTTAGGTGCAGGAGTCGGATTATGCGCTGCCATCGCAGTGAAAAAGTATGCGATGAAACCTTATATCTCTTCAGAAAAAGCGCTCCGTATCGTGAAAGCGGCTTTTAAACAGCGCGGGCCGATAGACGGATCATGGATTTACACAGAGCCCGAGCCCTACCAGGTAAACGGAGAAACCATCCAGGTATACAAAACCGGCGTGACACGTTCGGCATTCGGCGAACTGGAGCAATATGAAGTTATGGTCAATGCAAAAACAGGCCAGATTGTCGATGTCATTGATTCTGTCGCCTCATAATTCGGACAAGCAAAAAATAAAGCCCAAAACCATCAGCGTTTTGGGCTTTATTCGGTTACATCGGCCGAATTCGTTTATATACGGGGTGCCACATCGCGTCCTGCACCGCTTGGATCAGATCCTCGGGTTCCGTTTCCGCTACACCGTCCTGAATGGCTGCTTTCGCTACGGCTACCGCCACGGTTGCCGATACCGTCCTGAGATCCTCCACTTTCGGAAGCATCGGCGCACCGGGCTTGCCGACGTCCACCATACCGGCGATGGCATTCGCGCAGGCAACGAACATATTGTCCGTAATGAGCCTTGCTTTCGTCACAATCGTGCCGAGTCCGAGTCCCGGGAATACGAGCGCGTTATTCGCCTGTCCGATATGGTAGGTAACGCCGTTATACGCAACAGGCGGAAATGGACTTCCCGTAGTGACAAGCGCGCGGCCTTCCGTCCATTTAATTAAATCTTCAGGTTTTGCTTCTGATAATGTCGTCGGGTTTGACATCGGCAAAATAGCGGGCCGTTTGACATGCGAGGCCATTTCTTTGACGATTTCTTCCGTAAATGCGCCTGATACGGTGGATGTGCCGATCAGAATCGTCGGCTTGGCTTGACGCACCGTCTCCGCCAGATCGATTGATCCGCCTTCACCGCTGCGGCCGTACTCTTTCACTTCATCAGCAGGGCGAGCGTACGGAACCTGAAAATCACGCAAGTCCTTCATATCATCCGTTAACAATCCGTTTCTGTCGATACACCAAAAATGGCTGTAGGATTCTTCTTCGCTTAATCCGTCATGCACCATGGCTTCGCGCAGCTGCTCAGCAATTCCGATACCGGCCGTTCCCGCGCCGAAGACGACGACTTTATGCTCTTTTAAAGGCACTTTTGATGCTTTCGCACACGCTAAAACAGCTGCAAGCGATACCGCGCCCGTTCCTTGAATGTCATCGTTAAACGTACAGACTTTATCTTTATACCGTTTTAATATGCCGCGGGCGTTAGCCGTACCGAAATCCTCCCAATGAAGCAGCGCATTCGGGAATGTTTCCCGGGCAAGCGAGACATACTCATCAATAAAGCGGTCATATTTCTCGCCGCGCACTCTTGAATGCTGGTTTCCGACGTAAAGCGGGTCATTTAAGAGGCTTTCCTGATTTGTCCCCGCGTCCAATACGACCGCAAGCACTCGTGACGGATCAATTCCGGCCGCCGCCGTATACACCGCGAGTTTTCCGACAGAAATGGCGATGCCGCCGACGCCCCAGTCACCGATTCCCAGAATGCCCTCCGCATCTGTGGCAACGATTAAGTCAATGTTTTCATTTTTTCCGAACTGCTGAAATGCGGCGCGCATTCCTTCAGGGTCATCTATTGACAAATACAGACCGCGGGGTTTTCTGTACTCATGGCTGTAACGCTGGATCGCAGTGCCGACGGTCGGCGTATATACGATCGGAAGCATTTCGCCTAAATGATCATTTAACAGCCTGTAAAATAACGTTTCATTCCGGTCATGGAGAGCGGTCAAGTAGACATTTTTGCTCAGCTCATCAGGCTGCGAACTGAATTGTTCGTAGGCCCGCCTCGCCTGCTCTTCGATTGTCAATACTTTCGGCGGCAGAAATCCCTCGAGCCCGAGTTCCTTTCTTTCCTCCTGTGTAAAGGCCACCCCTTTATTTAAAAAAGGCGTAGAAAGCACTTCTAATCCGCGCAGAGTTGTTTTGATTTCTCCATCTTTCGTCACTTGAAATTGATTCACCTGTCTCTTCCTTTCAAAGCAATTTGTCTTAGGTTTGCTTTTATTCCCGAAATTCATACAGGCAAATCATCGATCCGCTTATTTTTTCTCCCGTTTGACAGATGCAGCCACTTCGCCGTCTTCTCCCCATTTTACCGCTCTGTAAATCGCGTCGTGATAGAAAATCAGCCAGGCGTCTTTTTCTGCCGCGAACGTCTGCCATTTCTGCTTTTGCGGAATGGAAGTCATCGGATAATCATCATAGGCCAGCACCCATAACGGATTTTTATGCGCGTTCGTCGGCATCAGGTCGGCAAAATGCACAGCCGTCTCCCCTCCGTCTTCTAAGACGATAACGCTGTGGCCGTCGCTGTGGCCGCCGGTGTGGTGCATCGTAATGCCTTCTGTCAGCTGATACTCGTTCTCAAAGGTTTCGACCTGATCTTGTACCGCCTCCCAATTTTCTCTCCAATATGTATTTTTCGATCTGATATTAGGATTTCTCATTTCGCGCCACTCTGTCGCAGAAGTGATAATGCGGGCATTCGGGAAAACAGAGACAAGCTCCTCTCCGCTGTACTCCGTCAGACCGCATGCATGGTCAAAATGAAGATGGGTCATCGCGGCAATATGAATGTCCTCACAGGAAAGCCCGAGTTCACGAAGAGATTGTTTCAAATTGGATTCCTGTGTTACGCCGTAATTCCTTTTTTGTTTATCAGAGAATTTCCCTCTGCCGATACCCGCGTCAACCAATATATTCAGGCCGTTTTTTCTGATCAGA
Source organism: Bacillus sp. EKM208B (assembly GCF_011800725.1). Taxonomy (NCBI): domain Bacteria; kingdom Bacillati; phylum Bacillota; class Bacilli; order Caryophanales; family Bacillaceae; genus Bacillus; species Bacillus sp. EKM208B. The sequence goes on from NZ_JAANHO010000002.1 coordinate 499,223, forward strand.
ATCGGGTCTGTTCTTAATTCAATCTGGTTTTTGTCATTTACGGGGTATTTTCTCGACCATAAAGGCTTCGGGACAACGCCGAACATCGCTCCGCCGTCCATATGCGTTACACCGCCGTCCAGCCATGTTAATGAAATATTCCCAATATTCAATGTCTCCATCTTGATCCCTCCTGATGTAATGGTAGCAAATGGCGGCATAAAAAAACAGACTCCCGCATCAGAGTCTGTCTTTTGTTCTCCATTCAACTTCGGCCCGGTAAATCGGCTGGCCGAGCGCGGAGAATTTTTCTTCGTATTCTGTCATAATATTGCCCTTCGGATCGCTGTTGTGCAGATCAAGGCTGACTTCCGTCAGAAGCAGGCCGTATTCGGAAAAGCTTTTCAGAGAGTATTCGAATAACCCGCGGTTATCGGTTTTAAAATGAATCTCACCTGTTTCGCCCATCACTTCTTCGTATTTTTTCAAGAACGTTTTAAATGTTAAACGGCGCTTTTCGTGACGGTTTTTCGGCCACGGGTCAGAAAAGTTTAAATATACGCGCTTGATTTCTCCCCGTTCAAATACGTCATTCAGTGTTTCCGCGTCTATATTTAACAAACGGACATTGTGAGCCCCGCTGTCCTTTACTTTTTGGACGGCAGTGACGATGACGCTTTTAAACAGCTCAATCCCGATATAGTTGATATCCGGATTCTGCTTGGCCATTCCTGAAATGAACTGCCCTTTTCCCGTACCGACTTCAATATGGATCGGGTTGTCATTGCCAAAGACCGTGTTCCACCGCCCTTTATACTGGGCCGGATCACTGATGGCGATGTCAGCGTTTTCTGCCAGAAAATCATTCGCCCAAGGTTTATGGCGCATTCTCATATGATTGACACCTCTATCTATAATTTCGAGTAACAACATACCATGAAACATAAAGAGCCGCAAGCGCCTTTTAAAGGCGCCGGCTGCATAAAAAAAGAGGCTCCCCGGTCCGGAACACTCATGTGATGCATAAAACCGCACCGCTTTGCACAATGTATGACACAGAAAGGATGTGTATATGAATCATGGGCTTAACAAGCGAACATCAGGTCCGGTTATTAAAGGACATACTGGCCGACCATCAATTGGATTGCTGCGGCACGGTTGCCGAGTATGAACAGCTGGAGCGCGTCATCAAATCACTGATGGCCAACACCGGGCTTGATTCAAATATAAAAAACGTGCTCGAGGATGTCTACCGCTACAGCCAGTCCGGCATCACGGCCGATTCCATCGACACGCATATTCAGGAGCACCAAAACCATTTGTCCCAATGGGTGGAGCAGATGGATTCGTACTCCTGACTACTTGACAATCCGCTTCATCAGGGCATGAAGCTCTTCCATGGCATCATGATACGCTTTGTCGTTTCCTTTTGATTTGTGCCAGGCGATGAAGGTGATGGTCTCCGATAACATGTACCACGCCATCCGCAGCCGAAGCCCTTCCGTGAGCTTCATGCCGTACATCCCAAGCCAGCTGTCCCACGCTGGCTCTTCGACGTAATGATACAATAAAGGGCCGAGATCCATGGCCGGATCGGCTATCATGGCGCCGTCCCAATCTATTAAATACAGCTGGTTGTCTTCAGACAGAAGCCAGTTATTATGATTCACATCACAATGGCAAACGACTTTTTCACCGAATTGCACCTGATCCACATGAGCTTCCAAATAAGCAAGGCCTTCCTGAATAAGCGGCGAAAATTGCCGCACGGCAAAGACGGCCTGCTTCAGCTGCGACAAAAGGGCGCCCGGATCAAGCGGTTCTTTTCCCAATCTTTTCAGCATGTCGAGCAAAGCTTTTGATGTGTGGATTTTGCGGAGCAGCTCAGCCACCGGGCGTCCGCTCATATCCTTTGCCTTCAGCTCCCTGCCCGCCATCCAATGCTGAGCCGTAATGACGTCCCCGTTTTCCATCCGTTTCGTCCAAACCAGCTTCGGAACAATGCCTTCGGCGGATAACACGGCTAAAAAGGGCGAGCTATTACGTTTTAAAAAAAGCTGTTGGCCGTTATGTTTCGCATAATATGCATCTCCTGTAGCTCCTCCGGCGGGGAAGATCTCCCAATCGCTACCTAGTAATTGTCCCAACCAGTTCATATCAATGTTCAACCCATCATTTCTTAAAATATTTTAGAATAGGCCTCCAGCCTTTCTCTATTGGCGGAGCGGCCTGTCATAAACAATTTCATGAGAATAAAAAAGACAGCTATTGAGAGTCTCATATGCTAATCAATAGCCGTCCTATAAATTTTAGCGCTACAGCACAAACTTCGTCAAGCAAAACTAGCAAGAACACCTGTGAATTCTGAAGATTTATGCCGCGAACCGCTCTTTGCCGTGAAACATTTGACGGGTTTCATTTGTTTATTATGTTTTTATTTTCAACGGCGTACCGCCCGGCATAAGCCGAAACGGCGTCGTTCCGATCAGCTCGCCGTCAGAGTGAAACGGAATTTTCCCATCTGTTTCAAAAACGAATTCCTTCCCCTTTATCATCGTCACTCCGTCCATTTTGATATGCCGGCCGAAGCTCATCGCCCATAAAAAACGATACAGCGAGAAAAAGGACAGGTTTTCTGCGATGACAATATCAAAATGGTTTTGACGGGGATTTGCTGAAGGCGCCGCTTTCATGCCGCCTCCGTAATAAGGGTGATTAGCCGCAATGACAAACCAGACATTGCGGAATTCACGCCTCTGGCCGTCTGCCGTGCAAACAAATCTGAACGGCTGAAACCCCGAGGCCGTATGTAAATGCGCGAGCGGGTAAATCACAAATCCGAGACGCAAAAACCGAAGAACGCGCGAAAACGGAAAATTCGCGGCTGCTTTCAAAACTGAGGCATCGAAGCCGACAGACAGGTGGTTAATAAAATAAAGTGATTGCGCTTTGTCATGAAAAAAGTTGATGTTTCCCGCAAAAAATTTCCGTGTGAGCGGGCGGTGCAGACCTTTGATTTCTTGGAGGAGCGCCGACTTCTTAATACCGAGCCCTTTGGAAAAGTCATTGTACGAACCGGCAGGCACAAAGGTCAGCTCAATCTGATCCGTTCCTTTCAGTCCGTTAATGACTTCATGCATCGTCCCGTCACCGCCGATGACGAACAGCCGCTTAAGCTTATGATCCTGCATCATTGAAATCTGTCTCGCCAGCACCTCCGCATGTCCGGGATGCCCGGTCAAAAAAGAGCGGTGGCTGACCCCGCGCCTGGTCAGCTCTTTTTGAACTGATTTCCAGACACGCCGGCCCCGCCCGCCTCCTGAGACCGGATTAATAATAAAAAACCATTGACTCATCGTTTGTTTTCACCTGCTTCATAGATGAAGAGACAGCCGGCAAACGTCCGTTTTAATCAAGCCATTCCTGTCTCCGGCTTGAATCGCTCAAGCCGTAAGACAAAAGAGCCTTCGCCGCCTTCAGCTGGTGGTGCTTGATCGGCGCCGTATTTTTCTGCTGCTTTTCCAGCCACTCTGCGGCAGTCCGTTTATCAGCTATTTCCAGCCCGTACGGCGGCTCCGGGTAATCAATATAAGACGTTCTGCTGAGCAAAAGCTTCTGCACGGGAATGTCGGCCTGCTTTTCTTTTACGATTTGCGAAACGACCGAGCCCGTCCGGTGCAGGCTGAGAGACGGATTCAATACTTGGCGCGTGCTGCCGGAGCCTCTTTCTTCCCAAAAACGGTGTTTTGATCCGATATATACGCTGTCCTCTTCCGCTTCCATAAAAGCGGCGCAGGAAATCTCCAGCGGCGAGATGATGATCATACTCAGTTCGACGGACGCCTGCTGAATTTGCAGAACCGGATGATACATCACAAAATAGGAATCGGGCAGCTTTTGAGCCAGCATTTTTAACATCCTGTCCCTTTTGACCGCCTGCGAAAGCTCAGACTTTTGAGAAAGCGTGGAGCTCGCCCATTTTAATTGAAAGTCATACAGCTGATCTTTGAAAAAAGGCGCGAGCTCAGATTTTTGAGACGGAAGATTCCCGAACAGCGCCTCTTCTCCCTCCGGCTCATCAAACCATTGGTGCCTCTTTTCATTTATATCGGCCGTATTTTCTTCTTTTCTCTTTTTTAAAGAAAATTTTTTCCTGGCCGGCGCTTGATCGGTTTCCCCGCCTGCAGCCGTTTCCGTTTCTTTTTCTTCCGTCATCCGGTCAAACGCTTCAAGAAGCGCCTCCCAGCGTTCTTTCTTCAGCCGGATAAACTGGTTCATATAATGATATGGATCAAGTTCATATCTGGATATGCAGTCGTGAATTTTGATGATCTGTGCCATGTGATTTCTCCACTCCGAATATTTGTTTATGTCAATTGAAACTGTGCGATTTCTTCGTATTTAGGCGACCGGTCAAGATGGGTCTGAAACAGGGAAAACCGGCTGACGGCACTTTGCACCCTGCCGCTTTCAAACGGCACATCGTCAGGAAACGGCCGGTCTCCCGCCCACTTCCGCGCCATCGTCATATGAGGGTGATACGGCCGTTTTTCCACTTGAAAACCGGCTTTCAAAACAGCCTGTTTTGTTTTTTCCCGCAAATCAAAGAGCAGTTCATTCCGTTCGGGCTCAAGGTGAAGCACTCTCGGCTGTCTGCGGTCGCCGAAAATATCCAGATGCTGAAACTGTACGGTAAACGGCTGCGCTGCCGACGCCGCATCTGCGAGCAGAGACGATAATTTCGCAAGCCGTTCTTCATCCGCGGCTCCGAGAAAAATGAGTGTAATATGATAGTCATGCGGGTGCACCCATTTTTTGAATGATAACGCCGGCTCCTTTTTGGCTGCTTCCCAAATCGGTTCAGCAATGTCAGCCGGAATCGGAATGCCGATAAAATAATGCGGCAATGAAGCTTTCATACGAGGATCTCCCCCTCTTTGGTTATGGTGTTATTATAAAACGGATAAGCGGAGAGGAGAACCCTGTCCGCTCATTATGATAGGATATTATGTACTGAACGTTTTATACAGAAAGGAATGAGCCGGCCTTGAAAATCGTAAACAGCACGGCGGAGCTGATCGGCGGCACACCGATCGTAAAGCTCAATCGCCTTCAGCCAGAACATGCAGCGCAGGTCTATTTAAAATTAGAATCGTTTAACCCGAGCGGCAGTGTCAAAGACAGAGCGGCTTACAATATGATCATTGAAGCGGAAAACAGCGGGCATTTAAAACCCGGCTCTGTCATCATCGAACCGACAAGCGGCAACACAGGCATCGGCCTGGCGATGAACGCGGCGGCGCGCGGCTACAAGGCAATCCTCGTCATGCCTGACACGATGACGAAAGAACGCATCAACCTCCTGAAAGCGTACGGCGCGGAGGTTGTGTTAACACCGGGGGCGGAAAGAATGCCCGGCAGCATCAAAAAAGCGAAAGAACTCGCCGAACAGATTCCGGGAAGTTTTATCCCGATGCAATTCGATAACGGCGCTAATCCAGATGCCCACCGAAAAACGACCGCCATTGAAATCTATCAGGCCGTTCAGCAGCTCAACAGACCGCTCGGTGCTTTTGTGGCAACGGCAGGAACGGGCGGAACCATTACCGGAACCGGAGAAACGCTGAAGGAGCTTTTCCCGGATATGATTGTTCATGTCGCCGAGCCGGCGGGATCTCCCGTCCTGTCTGGCGGAAAACCCGGCGCCCATAAGCTTGTCGGGACAAGCCCCGGATTTATTCCCGGCATACTGAATCAGGACGTTTACGATGAAATCATGAAAATATCTGATGAAGATGCGTATACGACAACACGTCGTCTGGCCCGGGAAGAAGGTATACTCGTCGGCCCGTCTTCAGGCGCCGCCTGCTTCGCCGCCATTGAAACCGCAAAACGCCTCCCTTCCGAACAGATCGTCATTTGTATGACGGCCGATACGGGAGAACGTTATTTATCAACGGATTTATGGTCATTTGAATGATAAAAAGGGATGCCGCTTTCGGCGTCCCTTTTTATTATCACTTGGCAAGCTCATAAATGGCTTCGGCGTATAAAGCGGTTGACCGGAGAAGGTCATCGATTTCAATGTACTCATCCTTTTGATGCGCGCTGTCAGGCCGGCCGGGGAACAGCGGCCCGAACGCGACGCCCGCCGAAAGGGATCTCGCATACGTTCCTCCGCCGATTGAAATCAGATCCGCTTTCTTTCCCGTCTGTCCTTCGTAAACCTTTTGAAGCGTCTTTACGAGCGGATGATCGGCAGAAACGTGGTGCGGTTTGCTGTCTTTAAATTCTTCAAGCCTGAATTCTTCAGCAGACGTAAAAGCATCACGGATGACTTTGCTGTCTGAAGTGACGGGATAACGGATGTTGATGCCGAGTTCTCCTTCCTCACCCTTTCTGTATGTAAAGGTGCCGACATTCAATGTAAGCTCTCCGCTGATGTCATCCCTGCAATCAATTTTCAGTTTTTTGCCTCGTGTATCATTTGAAAAATAGTCACTGACGGTTTTGACAAAGTGCTTTCCGGCTCCATCCAGCTCCGTTCCGTTAAGGCATTCAGCAAGCTTTAAGCCGGCATTGACACCATTATCCGGTTCCATCGCATGGCATGATTTTCCGTATACCCGAAGCGTCAGTTTTCCATTTTCCGAAACTGCTTCACCTTGTGTTTTTGACTGCTCAAGCCATTTGCTGAAATATGCGTGCACGGCATCAAGACCGTTCCCTTCAATAACCGCTTCAGCCGCATCCGGCACCATGTTCAAGCGCAGTCCTGAACGGAAGGACAGAAGCCCGTTTTTTGCGTCTTTATCAGAAGCGCTTTTTGCAATGCGCAGTGACGCATCTATAATTCCTTTTTCCGCGTTAATGATCGGAAAATCCGCGTCAGGAGCAAAGCCGATGTCAGGCATTTTTTCGTGTTTGAAGTAGTGATCCACGCATCTCCAATCACTTTCTTCATCCGTTCCGATGATGATTCTCACGCGTTTGGATAAAGGAAGCTGCATGTCTTTGACGATTTTCAGCGCATAAAACGCCGCCATTGTCGGCCCTTTATCATCAATGGCGCCTCTGGCATATATCCGGCCGTCCCTGATATCGGCTGAAAACGGATCGCTCGTCCAGCCGTCTCCGGGCGGAACGACATCGACGTGGCACAGAACGCCGACGATTTCGTCACCCGTTCCCCATTCAATATGGCCCGCATAGCCGTCAAGATTCTTTACGGTGAAGCCTTCTTTTTCACCGAATTCCAGCAGTGACGTCAGGCTGGCATTGACGCCTTCTCCAAACGGCCGGCCGGGACCGGCTGTTGTTTCGTCCATTACGCTGTTGATCTGCAAAAACTTCTGCGTGTCACGGATCAGATCTTCTTTGTTTCTGATGACTTCAACTTCCCAGTTCATCACAAATCCCCTTTCTTGATAAAGACTTGCAAAATGTCGATAAAACGAATAATATAGATGATGTTTTGAAAAAATGTTCGTCATTGGAGGTACTTATGTTTCATCTCGACAAGCATCAAACGACAATAAAAAGAGAAATTACCGCGGGATTGACCACCTTTTTCACAATGGTATATATCATTGTCGTCAATCCGGTGATCCTTTCCAATGCGGGAATTCCGTTTGACCAGGTGTTCACCGCGACGATTATCGCTTCCATTGTCGGAACTTTATGGATGGCTCTCGCTGCGAATTTTCCGATCGCCATTGCCCCCGGCATGGGCTTAAACGCGTATCTCGCCTTTCACGTTGTCGGCACAGGCAGCGGCATTACGTATCAGACGGCTTTCAGCGCCGTTTTTATCGCGGGAGTCATCTTTATTATTTTATCGTTAACGCCTTTAAGAAAACAACTTATAGAAGCGATTCCGGACAATTTAAAATACGGAATTACGACCGGCATCGGCTTATTTATCGCTTTTATCGGCTTACGCCAATCCGGAATCATCACCGCTGATAAATCTAATCTGGTCGCACTCGGCGATCTTCATTCGCCCGCCGTCATTTTAACGCTTATCGGACTTATCATCAGTATTGTACTGATGGTGCTGAATGTAAACGGGGCTCTGTTCATCGGAATGGCGCTGACCGCTATCATTGCCTTTTTGACCGGACAGATCCATTTCGCGAAAGGATTCATGTCCTTCCCGCACCTGCCGGAGGGGCTTTTGATCACAAATCCGTTCGGTGCCCTCGGGGATGTCGTGCATCACGGTCTGTACGCCGTTGTGTTTTCTTTTCTTCTCGTTACGATTTTTGACACGACCGGCACCATGATCGGTGTCGCCGAACAAGCGGGATTGATCAAAAACAATCAGCTGCCGAATGCCAGAAGAGCGCTTTTGGCTGATTCGACCGCTACGACGGTGGGAAGCATCTTCGGCACCAGCCCGACGACCGCGTTCGTTGAATCTTCAGCAGGTGTGGCGGCCGGCGGAAGAACGGGTCTGACGGCGCTGACGATAGCCGTTATGTTTGCCGTTTCCATGTTTTTCAGCCCGCTTGTCAGCGTCTTATCGGAAGTGTCCGCGATTACGTCACCGGCTCTGATTATTGTCGGCAGCCTGATGATGGGCGCAGTCTCAAATATCCGCTGGAATGAGCTTGATGAAGCGTTCCCGGCCTTTCTCGTCATTTTGGCGATGCCTTTAACGTCCAGTATTTCAACCGGAATCGCACTCGGCTTCATTTCATATCCGCTTGTTAAAGCAGCTAAGAAAAAATGGCGCGAAATCCATCCTCTAGTCATCATCTTCGCCGTGCTGTTTTTTATTCAGCTTTTTATTTTGAACGGACATTAAGAAAAATCCCTTTCCTTTTTCGGAAAGGGATTTTCACATATAAAGAACGGAAAGAATCGCGGCAATGAGACACCAGGCGGAACAGATGATTTGAATGACGGTTAATGCGCTGTTTCGCGCCCTGAAATAGTCATCACTGTCTCTCTTGATACCGCTTAAAACCGGTTTATCCGTGATCCGGTCAAATAAAAGCGACGCGGCATAGCGGCTGACGATCGCAAATAAAATAAGGACTGCCGGCTTCACTAAGAGCGGAAGAACGAGAATAAGAGCCGTAAAAGCCGCGGTTAAAAGGTAAAGCTGCCGGAGATACCCGCCGTTTCGGATCAGCACTTTAAAGAACAATTCTTTCCACGCCGTATACGCCGACCGTTTTGTAAAGATGTGCTTTGAGCCGGGATATAAAAACGGCTTGCTCCGCCCTTTATTTTTACCATTCGGGAGCTGCACATCATGGCTGAGCATCAAAACAGAGGCCGCGAATGAAAGCTTGCGCCTGTTCTCTTCAAGCACTTCTTCCTCAAAGGCTGATAATGTCTCCGTCCCTTTCCAAGTCAAAAGAGCGGAACAGATGAACAATATACAGCCCGCCGGCCAAAGCCAATACCATTCGGCGGCAAAGACGATCATAAAAAACGCCCCCGCCATCAGAACCATCACTTTCAGCCAGCCCGCCGCCTGATTCCCGAATGTCCGCCTGCTGTTTTTTCTGTGCCGGTGCACCGCTAATATTGCAGTATGGAAGCCGAACAGACAGCAAAACATACCTGAATATGCCGGTAAGGTACAGTCACCGTATTGGCGCCATAAGGGAAATAACAATACGGCAAGCGCACCCCATTTGATAAGGGAAAGGAACATCGAATACAAAAGCGCATACCGTTTCAGCTTTTGCATCAGATGTTTTGCATGCACCAAAAATACGTGATCCGCTTCCAGCAAAAAGGTATGAATAAAACCCGTGCACAACAGCAGGGCACTGAATACATACAGCCAGCCCCACCCTAATACTCCTGCCGCTCCATTAAGAAGCCCCCTGCCGTTCAGCCAATCAGCATATTGATAAACGGCAAATGCGGCAGCGGGAAGAACGATATACAGCGCGACCGTCCAATCAATGACCGTCTGGAACACCTTCCATTGATAGCGCCAATAATGAAACAGCCTTTGAAAAAACAAAGCCCGCCCGGTCATCGCTGACTGCTCCGAACCGCTGAATAAAAGCAATCCAGCAGTGAACGGCTCCCCGTTTTTTCCTGAAGCTCCTCTAACGTGCCTTGAAGAAGCAGAGCGCCCTGATCCAGCAAATAAAACCGGTCGCAGATTTTTTCCGCCGTATCCAGAACATGAGTGCACATCAAAATCCCCGCGCCCCTTTCTTTCTCAGCAATCAGCATGTCGGTAAACAGCTTCGTTGAGATCGGATCAAGTCCGATAAAAGGCTCATCAATGATGTAAATATCCGGCTTCGCCAAAAATGCCTGTATGAGCATCAATTTTTGCTGCATCCCTTTTGAAAAGCCGGAAGGCAAATCATGTTTTACAGAAGTCAGCGAAAACTCTTCAAGCAGCCGCCCTGCCCGCTCACGGCATTCTTCCCCTTCTATACCCCGCAATGACCCGGTCAGCTCGAGGTGCTCCCAAAGCGTCAGTTCATCGTAAAAACTCGGACGCTCCGGTATGTAAGCATAAGATGAATCATTCCACTCAATACCGCCTTCTATATCCCGGGACAGCCCGAGAACCGCCTTTATCACTGTACTTTTCCCCGCGCCGTTCGCTCCGATTAAACCGGCAATTTCACCAGCGTTGACTGACAGAGATACATCAGAAATCACCTTCGGCCTGTCAGCATAACCGGCGCAGACAATGTTTGCATTCAATAATTCTCCCAAACTTCTCACTCCCCCGTTTTCATACGGACATGTATAAAAAAAGTTTCAGTTTCCATAATAATAAAAGCGGACCGGACATAGTAATGCACCAAGGCGGCACCCATTTGGAAAAAATTATCTGCGCTTATTCCTAGATTCATGTCGTCCATATCGTGTATAATGGAGGCAGTTAAAAGAGAAAAAACAGAATGTCATCCTTTGTTGCTTATTCGTACGAAGTTTTAGAGTCGAAAGTTGTGGTATATCAAGTCCATCCGATCTTATGATAGGGAGTGGTTTTTTGAAACCTTCAACAAATCGTATGCTGACTCGGATTAAATCAGTTTACATGTTCATCCAGGAAAAAGGCCTTGTGACAACACAGGAACTGGTTGATGAATTCGGCATTACACCTAGAACCATTCAGCGAGACTTAAATGTGTTAGCATACAATGATCTTGTTCATAGTCCTAGCCGAGGCAAGTGGGAGACAACACGAAAAAAAGTGAAAATTACATCTTAAGCGAACAATTACATAAGGCCCTTTTCGGCCTGACATGCTGCAAGGCAAAGCAGCGTCTTTGCCTTGTTTTTTGTTCCTCTATATAAAAAGCCCAAAACAAATCTGTTTTGGGCTTTTCTGATATCGATTACACTTCAGCGCCTCTCAGCGTTTCGAGCTCCTCTTCAGTCAGCTCGCGGAATTCTCCCGGTTTAAGATCCGGGTCAAGAGAAACAGCCCCCATCGAAAGCCGCTTCAAATAAGCCACTTCATTTCCGACAGCCTTTGCCATCAGCTTCACCTGATGATATTTGCCTTCTGTAATGGTCAAGTGAATCACCGTTTCATCCGGGCTTTCTGTAATGATTTCAACGGCTGCCGGCTTCGTCTTATAGCCTCCTTCAATGACGACGCCTCTTTCCAGATGAACGATGTCTTCCGGTGACAGGGGTGAAGTTAACCGGACCTCATATGTTTTAGGCACATGCTTTTTCGGAGAAAGCAGGCGATGAGCGAGCTGCCCGTCATTGGTCAAAAGCAAAAAGCCTTCCGTATCCTTATCAAGACGTCCCGCCGGAAACGGTTCAAATCGCTGTTCTTCAGGCGTCAGCAGATCAACCACCGTTTGCTGGCGGCTGTCTTCGGTAGCGGACAGCACTCCTTGCGGCTTATTCATCATGACATAAATAAATTCACGATAATCTGCCGGCTCTCCGTATACCGTGATGTCCTGTTTTTCCGGATCGACATGGGTTTTCACATCTTTCGCCGGCTCTCCGTCAATCATGACAGCCCCAGCCTTGACGATTTTTTTCACATCTTTTCTTGAGCCGAATCCGCTGTTGGCAAGCAGCTTATCAAGTCTCATCCTGATCCTCTCCTTTAAAAAGAAAAGCCCGCGATAAGCGGACTATTCATTATTCTTAATGGGCGGAATGCCTGCCTCTTCTCAAAACGCGGGGCAGACGGTTTCCAAACATTTTCTGTAAAAATCCGATTCGGTACGCGGCAAACATGTACACCGCACCGCCGACAGCGGCGCAGACAAAGACGACAATCGCCGCATGCACCTGGCCGCTTTGGTATGTTACAAAGAAGCTGAGCAGCCATTGAGTCAGCTTGACCGCGACTCCCATCAGGACGGACAGGACTGCGATTAAAATGACCCGTTTTATAAGTACCGTATACGAATAGCCCGCATGGCGCTTAATCATGATAAAACCGTACAGAAGAGAAGCGATATAACCGAGCGCCGTTGCCAAGATGGCCCCGTCCCCCTGAAACAGCTTGATCAGCGGCACGTTCAGCACCACTTTTATAATGACGCCGATGAAAAGGCTCACGACAGCAAATTTCTGTTTATTAATCCCTTGCAGGATCGCGGCGTTTACGGTAAACAGAGAAAACAGAATCGCGACAGGCGCGTACCAGAACAATATATCCTGTCCGATATCCGGGCGAAGACTTTCAGAGCCGTAGAAGAACGTATAGGCCGGACCCGATAACACGGACATCCCGACAACGGCGGGAATAACCAAAAACAGAATGATTTGCATCGTCTGGTTAATCTGCTGGTTCAAAAGCTTATAATTCCTGCTCGTAAACGATTCAGTAATCGTCGGAATCAGCGTCAGACCGAAAGCGGTCGCCAGAGAAACCGGGATCATAACAAGCTTCGGCACATAAAGGGTGACAATCGCAAGCATGTCCTGGCTGATATCCTTATGGCCCGCCGCAATCATCGCTTTATTAAACGTATTCGTATCGATATATGAATACAAAGGAATCGCCAGTCCGACAAATACGTAAGGAGCGGCATAACTGAAAAGCTCAATGAACATTTTTTTATAACTTAAGTTCGCAGACGGGACGAGATTCGGCTTCATCGCCAGGAGATCGCCCTTCCGCTTATTCCAGTAAATATAAAGGACGACAAGCCCTCCGAATGATCCGATCAGCGCCGCGAAAGTCGCGTATCCGACCGCGATGACAAGGCCGCCGTTGATCACTCTTAAAATCAAATACGTTGCGCCCAATAAAAAGATGATCCGGGCAAGCTGCTCCACAACCTGTGAAACGGCTGTCGGCCCCATCATCTGGTGACCTTGGAAAAAACCGCGCACAAGACTCATAATCGGCACGACCAAAAGTGCCAGACTGACCATCCGGATGACATAAACGACGTGGTCAATCGTAAGTCCGTTGTTACTCGTGCCGCCGAGAGATGTTTCCGCAAAAAACGGCGCCGAAATATAAAGAATTGAAAAAGCGATCATCCCGGTTACGAGCATAACCGACATTCCCGCTCTCAGCATCCGCCTGCTCGTCTCATAGTCTCCTTTGGAGTTATATTTCGAGACAAATTTTGAAACCGCGGCGGGAAATCCCATCGTGGCAATGTTTAAAAACAGTGTATATTGATTATATCCGTATTGAAACAAAGCTCCGCCCGTCGCTCCGACCATCGCTCCGAACGGGATCAGATAAATCATCCCTAAAATCCGCGATATATAGGTGCCGAGCGTCAGCACGAACGTGCCCCTTAACAATTTGCTTGACATGTTTCCTCATCACCATTTTCTACGAAGATTCAACTTTTCTATTTTAACACAACTGGGCAATTAGACGGTAATAATTACAGCGGGAAACTTTTTGGGAAAACCCTTTGAAAAACAAAATACGTTTAAGGATTCCCTTTCTTTCGCTATAATAGCAGAAAGCGGACATTTCCGCCTATTATACGTGAAAAAGAAAGTTGTTGATGAAATATGAAACATTATGACGTGATTGTGATCGGCGGCGGTCCGTCCGGTTTAATGGCTGCGATTGCGGCAGGCGAAGAAGGGGCGGACGTATTATTAATCGATAAAGGAAACAAGCTGGGACGGAAGCTGGCGATTTCCGGCGGCGGGCGCTGCAACGTGACCAACCGCCTCCCCGTTGAAGAAATCATCAAACACATCCCCGGCAACGGCCGCTTTTTATACAGCGCGTTTTCCGAATTTAATAATGAAGATATCATCGCCTTTTTTGAAAAACTCGGCATTCAGCTGAAAGAAGAAGACCACGGGCGCATGTTCCCGGTGACGGACAAAGCGCAAAGCGTTGTCGATGCGCTTTTGAACCGATTAAAACAACTGAATGTCACCATCCGCACAAATGAAAAAATCAAAGAAGTGCGGTACGAGAACGGCAGGACAGCAGGCATTACGACAAACAATGACGAACACATTAACGCAGACGCCGTCATTATCGCGGTCGGCGGAAAATCAGTCCCGCATACCGGCAGCACCGGAGACGGCTATGCATGGGCGGAAGCGGCTGGTCATACCGTGACCGAACTCTTTCCGACGGAAGTGCCGGTTACGTCGTCAGAACCGTTTATTAAACAAAAAACACTTCAGGGGCTGTCTCTTAGAAACGCGGCCGTCAGCGTCCTGAATAAAAAAGGAAAACCAATCGTCACACACGTGATGGACATGCTGTTTACCCATTTCGGCTTGTCAGGCCCCGCCATTCTCCGCTGCAGCCAGTTTGTCGTCAAAGAACTGAAAAAGCAGCCAGAGGTCAAACTCCGCATCGATCTGTTTCCCGGCCTCAACGAGGAAGAGTTATTTCAAAAGATGCACAAGGAACTGAAAGACGCACCGAAAAAAGCGCTCAAAAACGCGCTGAAGCCGTGGATGCAGGAACGGTACCTGCTTTTTCTTCTGGAACGGAACGGTCTTGATCCGCAGACAAGCTTTACGGAACTGCCGAAGGATCAATTCAGGGCTTTTGTCAAAGACTGCAAACAATTTACGGTTGCCGCTGACGGAACGCTTTCTTTGGACAAAGCGTTTGTCACAGGCGGAGGTGTTTCCGTAAAAGAGATTGAGCCGAAACAAATGGCGTCTAAAAAAATGGAAGGCTTATATTTTTGCGGAGAAATACTCGACATTCACGGCTATACCGGGGGCTACAATATCACTTCAGCCTTTGTCACGGGTCGTCTCGCCGGTTTGAATGCAGGACGTTTCTCACGCTCGCTCTAAATGGTTTAAAGCGCATTTACCTGAGCGTCCCCGTTGATAATTGACCAAAAACATGATAGAGTTTTCTGCGTTTTGTTTCACCTGATTGAGGGAATAGGAAGAAAGGAATGATCTGTAATCGTACGACCACACTAAAACAAAATGGCGTATTGAAAAAAATAGTCAGAGGGTGAGAACGTTTGAAGAAGAACATCTCCAGTGTTTTTTGGATTGTGATTGTCATCACAGCAGCTGCGGTTTTATGGGGGGCCATTTCTCCTGACAGCCTGCAGCAAGTCACTGATACGGCACAAAAATTTATTACGGATTCTTTCGGCTGGTATTATCTGCTGGTCGTTTCTATATTTGTCGGTTTCTGTCTCTTTCTCATTGTGAGTCCGATCGGCACAATAAAACTCGGAAAACCCGGGGAAAAACCGGAATTCGGCTTATTATCATGGTTTGCCATGCTTTTCAGCGCAGGCATGGGAATCGGTTTGGTATTTTACGGGGCTGCGGAACCGATCAGCCATTACGCCATCAGCTCTCCCTCAGGTGAAACAGAAACGCCCCAAGCATTTCGTGATGCGCTCCGGTACACATTTTTCCACTGGGGGCTGCACGCTTGGGCCATCTATGCGGTCGTCGCTTTATGTATCGCATATTTTCAATTCAGAAAAGACGCGCCCGGTTTGATCAGCAGCACACTGACACCGCTTTTGGGCGATAAAGTAAACGGGCCGATCGGCAAAGCGATTGACTGTATCGCGGTGTTTGCGACCGTTGTCGGTGTGGCGACAAGCTTAGGGCTCGGAGCGACTCAGATCAACGGCGGTCTGCATTATTTATTCGGCATTCCGAAAACATTTTCCATTC
Source organism: Bacillus sp. EKM208B (assembly GCF_011800725.1). Classification (NCBI taxonomy): domain Bacteria; kingdom Bacillati; phylum Bacillota; class Bacilli; order Caryophanales; family Bacillaceae; genus Bacillus; species Bacillus sp. EKM208B. The sequence continues at coordinate 515,276 of NZ_JAANHO010000002.1, forward strand.
AGCTGATCCTGATCGCTGTCGTGACCGTGTTATTTTTGATTTCTGCGTGGAGCGGAATCGGCAAAGGGATTAAATACTTAAGCAATACCAACATGGCGCTCGCGGGTATTTTAATGATCTTTATGCTCATTGCAGGCCCGACGGTGCTGATTATGAACTCATTTACCGATTCTATCGGCCAATACATCCAAAATATCGTGCAGATGAGCTTTCGCTTGTCTCCGAATGATCCCCAAAAACGCGAATGGATTAACAGCTGGACCATTTTCTATTGGGCCTGGTGGATATCCTGGTCGCCGTTTGTCGGCATTTTTATCGCCCGTGTATCAAGGGGCCGGACGATCCGGGAATTTTTAATCGGGGTGTTGGTGACACCTTGTATATTGGCTTTCTTATGGTTTGCAATCTTCGGTGTATCCGCGATGGATCTTCAGCAGAAAGGCGTATTCAATGTCGCGGGAATGTCAACGGATACGATGCTGTTCGGCGCACTCAGCCACTATCCGCTGACAATGGTGACATCCGTATTAACGCTTGTTCTGATCGCTGTATTCTTTATTACATCAGCGGATTCAGCGACATTTGTGCTTGGAATGCAAACGTCTTACGGCTCATTAGACCCTTCAAACCGGGTGAAAATCATCTGGGGCATCATCCAGTCCGCCGTGGCAGCGGTATTATTATATTCCGGCGGTCTGGCCGCACTGCAAAACACGGCCATTCTCGCCGCGGTTCCGTTTTCAGTCGTGATCCTTCTGATGATCGTGTCTCTGTACAAGTCATTAGCGAGCGAGAGAAAAGGAATCAAACAAGCGGAGAAATACCAAAAACCAAGAAGTCCCCGCGTCAAAAAAGCATAATGCACAAAGAAGCCCGGCATTTCGGGACTGACCCCTGTTTTTGAGACAGGGATCAAAACACCTTCATACAGCCAATTGCCGATATTGTATCGGCGATTGGCTGTTTAGTTTCG